>NZ_AP023356.1:4880000-5480000 GCF_018324205.1 Actinoplanes ianthinogenes | reverse complement strand
TGCCGTCGGCGATGGTCTGGAACGAGTTCTTGTCGCCCTGAGCGTTCTTGATCTCAGCCTCGACGCCCGCGGCCTTGAAGGCCTCGGTCAGGTACTTGGTGTCCGCCGTCTCCCAGCGAGCCGAGCTCTTGGTGTCGGGCAGGATCACGCCCACCTTGCCGGCCTTCGCGGTCTCGCCGGAGCCGGTGCTGGTCTTGTCGTCGCTCTTGTCGCCACAGGCGGCCATGCTGCCGGTGGCCAGGAGGCCGACGGCGGCAAGGGCGAACAGTCCCTTACGCATTCCGTATGTCCTTTCGGGGGGTAAATCCGGAGCCTTCGTTCGGATTTTTCAGGGGTTGGTGCGTGCCTGGGAGTGTCGCTCCCCTGGGCGCCGATGGATCAGGAACCGGTTTGTTGTGCCCGGCAACGTATTCCGACGGTGGCCTGGAACACAAGTCACCGGGGTGATCTATCTCGTAACGAGGGATAACAATCCCGCAACGCGGCTGCCATCCAACCCGGACGAGACGCCTGGGAAGTCGCGAAACCCACCGCACAAGGTAACGCTAAGTAAGATCAACTCCGAAGGTTGAGGAAACCCGCAAGATTGCCGGAAAATTTCGTCACGTGCGGATCACCGCGACGGTTGCGCTGGTCAGCCGGATCAGATCGGCCGGGGCCAGGGCGACCTGAAGGCCGCGGCGGCCGGCCGAGACATACATCGAATCGAGACCTGCGGCCGACTCGTCGATCACCGTGGGCAGTCGCTTGCGCTGACCCAGCGGGCTGATCCCGCCGCGGACGTACCCACTGCTGCGCTCGGCGGCGGCCCGGTCGGCCAGCGCCGCCCGTTTGCCGCCGGCCGCCTGGGCGAGGGCTTTCAGGTCCAGATCGCCGGTGACCGGCACGACGCCGACCACGAGCCGGCCGTCCACCTCGGCCACCAGCGTCTTGAACATCCGCTCCGGCGCCACCCCGAGGGCCGCCGCGACCAGGGCGCCGTAGTTCGGGGCGTCCGGGGACACCTCGTACGGGTGCAGGGTGTGCGGCACCCGCTCCGCGGCCAGCAGCGCGGTGGCCGGGGTGCCGGCCGCTTTCTTCGGCATGCGCCGCACGCTACTCCGGGGGTGATCGACCCAAACATCCGATTCGGACCCGTTACGACGCTTCCGTTCCGTCGCTATGAGTGCGCGGTCAGCAGCGCGGTGGGCGCGCCGTCCACCCGGGTCAGCACCAACCCGGCCGCGTGCGGCCCGGCCAGCTTGAGGTCCTTGCGCAGCTGGTCGGGGACGAGGGCGGAGCCGCGCTTGCGGATCTCCAGCGTGCCGACGCCACGCTCGCGCAGCAGGGCACGCAGCCGCTTCAGCGAGAACGGCAGCACGTCGGTCACCGCCAGCCGCCGCGCGAACGGGGTGTCCACCGGGTCGTCGGTGTACACGTACGCGATCTCCGGGTCGGCCAGCCGCCCGCCGATCGTCGCGGCGAACTCGGCGACCAGGTGCGACCGGACCACCGCCGGGTCCGGGTCGTAGAACCAGGCGCCGACCGGCCCGACCGGAGCCCGTTCCACGCCGGTGCCGGTCAGCTCACCGCGCCCGACCAGGGAGGCCCGGCGCGGCGCCGACGCCAGCGGCCCGCACCAGAAGGCGGCCTCGACCAGGTCGCCGTCGACGCTGACCCACTCCCCCTCGGCGCCCGGCGGCAGCAGCCCGTGGTCGATGCCGGGGGCGAGCTTGAGCACCGTCCGCGGCACCCGCTCGGCCAGCCCGGCGACGAAGTCCCAGGGCGGCGAGTACGCCTTCGGGTCGAACACCCGCCCGCGCCCGGTCTGCCGGCGGGCCGGGTCGGCGAAGACCGCGTCGAACCCCTCCACCGCGACGGTGGTGGCGTCGGCACAGGTCACCGTGATCCGGTCGGCGAGCCCGGCGGCTTCGGCGTTCGCGGCGGCGAGCGCGGCGGTCGCCGGGTCGGCGTCCACGGCGTACACCGAAATCCCCTGACGGGCCGCGGCCAGCGCGTCGGACCCCAGCCCGCAGCCCAGATCGGCCAGGGTCGCGACGCCGCGCTCGGCGAGCCGGGCGGCCCGGCGCTCCGCGACCACCGCGCGGGTCGCCTGCTCCAGACCGTGCCGGGTGAAGAACATTCCGGAGGCGTCCGCCCCGAACTTCATCGCCGCCCGGCGGCGCAAACTAGCCTGGGTGAGTGCGGCGGCGGCCAGCTCCGCGCCGAAGCCCCGGGCCCGCATGGCCGAGGCCGCGGCGAGCGGCTCACCGTCACCGACCTCGGCCGCCACGGCCAGGGCACGGATCCCTTCCGGGGTCCGCAGGAGAGCAAGAAGTTCAGGGGTCACACCAGGCATTCTCCCCGGCGTGACAGGTTGGCACTCTGGTTGACGGAGTGCTAGTTCCGGCATAATCTCCGGTTAGCACTCTCATGATGAGGGTGCCAGCCGTCCCGGCCCGTCCGAGACGGTTAGGCACCAGGCGGACCGGCACCCGCGACGACGGCCCCGCCCGGTGGCATGAGGCATCTGACCGGCCTGTTTCATGGCCGGCGAAACCTGTACCCAGGAGGGTATGCCCGTGACTACCGCGACCAAGGTTGCGATCAAGCCGCTCGAGGACCGCATCGTGGTTCAGGCGAACGAGGCCGAGACCACCACGGCGTCGGGCATCGTGATCCCCGACACCGCGAAGGAGAAGCCGCAGGAGGGCACCGTCCTCGCCGTCGGCCCCGGCCGGATCGACGACAAGGGCAACCGCGTTCCGCTCGACGTCAAGGTCGGCGACGTGGTCCTCTACTCGAAGTACGGCGGCACCGAGGTCAAGTACGCCGGTGAGGAGTACCTGGTGCTCTCCGCCCGCGACGTCCTCGCGGTCATCGAGAAGTAAAGACCTAAACCGACTGTGCAGACGCCCTGTTCCGGATCTTCGGGGCAGGGCGTCGGTGCGTGAAGGGACCTATACATGGCGAAGATCCTCAGCTTCTCGGACGACGCCCGGCACCTGCTGGAGCACGGCGTCAACACGCTCGCCGACACGGTCAAGGTCACTCTCGGCCCGCGCGGCCGCAACGTCGTCCTGGACAAGAAGTTCGGCGCTCCGACGATCACCAACGACGGCGTCACCATCGCCAAGGAGATCGAGCTCACCGACCCGTACGAGAACCTTGGCGCGCAGCTGGTCAAGGAGGTGGCGACGAAGACCAACGACGTCGCCGGCGACGGGACCACCACCGCCACCGTGCTGGCGCAGGCGCTGGTCCGCGAGGGCCTGCGCAACGTCACCGCGGGCGCCAACCCGATCGGCCTCAAGCGGGGCATGGACCAGGCCGCCGAGGCCGTCTCCAAGGCGCTGCTGGGCAAGGCCGTCGAGGTCGCCGACCACAAGGCGATCGCGAACGTGGCCACCATCTCGGCCCAGGACTCCACCATCGGCGAGCTGATCGCCGAGGCGATGGACCGGGTCGGCCGCGACGGTGTGATCACCGTCGAGGAGGGCTCGGCCCTGCACACCGAGCTCGACGTCACCGAGGGTCTGCAGTTCGACAAGGGCTTCATCTCGCCGAACTTCGTGACCGACGCCGAGTCGCAGGAGGCGGTGCTGGAGGACGCGCACATCCTCCTCACCACGCAGAAGATCTCCAGCATCGAGGAGCTGCTGCCGCTGCTGGAGAAGGTTCTCCAGACCAGCAAGCCGCTGCTCATCGTGGCCGAGGACGTCGAGGGCCAGGCGCTCTCCACCCTGGTGGTCAACGCGCTGCGCAAGACCATCAAGGTCGCCGCGGTGAAGGCGCCCGGCTTCGGTGACCGCCGCAAGGCGATCCTGCAGGACCTGGCGATCGCCACCGGTGGCGAGCTGATCGCTCCCGAGCTGGGTTACAAGCTCGACCAGGTCGGCCTGGAGCAGCTGGGCAGCGCCCGGCGCATCGTGGTCGACAAGGAGAACACCACGATCGTCGACGGCGGCGGCAACTCGGCCGACATCGCCGACCGGGTCTCGCAGATCCGCAAGGAGATCGAGGCGTCGGACTCCGACTGGGACCGGGAGAAGCTCTCGGAGCGGCTGGCCAAGCTCTCCGGCGGCATCGCGGTGATCAAGGTCGGTGCGGCGACCGAGGTCGAGATGAAGGAGCGCAAGCACCGCATCGAGGACGCCATCGCGGCGACCAAGGCGGCCGTCGAGGAGGGCACCGTCCCCGGCGGCGGCGCCGCCCTCGCGCAGGTCGCCAAGGAGCTCGACGGCAGCCTGGGCCTGTCCGGCGAGGAGGCGATCGGCGTCTCGATCGTCCGCAAGGCGCTGGTCGAGCCGCTGCGCTGGATCGCGCAGAACGCCGGCCACGACGGCTACGTCGTGGTGGGCAAGGTGAACGAGCTCGGGTGGGGCCACGGCCTCAACGCGGCCACCGACGAGTACGTCGACCTGGCCGCGGCCGGCATCATCGACCCGGTGAAGGTGACCCGCAACGCGGTCTCCAACGCCGTCTCGATCGCCGGGCTGCTGCTGACCACCGAGAGCCTCGTGGTGGAGAAGCCGGCCGAGGCCGCGCCCGCCGCGGGCGGTGGCCACGGGCACAGCCACGGCGGCCACGGGCACCAGCACGGTCCGGGCTTCTGACCGGTCACCGGCTAGAAGGGCGCGTCCTGGCGGGGACGCGCCCTTTTGACGTCCGGGGCCTCGCCCTGCCACTCCCGCCACAGGGCCGCGTACGACCCGTTCGCCGCGACCAGCTCGTCGTGCGACCCCAGCTCGGTGATCCGCCCGTCCTCCACCACCGCGACCCGGTCCGCGTCGTGCGCCGAGAACAGCCGGTGCGCGATCGCCACCACCGTCCGCCCGTGCACCACGGCGGCCAGCGACCGCTCCAGATCCCGCGCCGCCCGGGGGTCCAGCAGCGCGGTGGCCTCGTCCAGCACCAGCGTGTGCGGGTCGGCCAGGATCAGCCGGGCCAGCGCCACCTGCTGCGCCTGCGCGGCGGTCAGCGGCAGCCCGCCGTCGCCGATCACCGTGTCCAGCCGGTCCGGCAGCCCGTCCGCCCACTCCAGGGCGTGCACCGCGGCCAGCGCGGTCCGGACGTCCGGCTCCGGCGCCCGCGGCCGGGCCATCGCCACGTTGTCCCGCAGCGTCCCGACGAAGACGTGGTGCTCCTGGCTGACCAGCGCCACCTCGGCCCGCAGCCGGTCCGGGGGGAGCGCGCCGAGCGGCACCCCGCCCACCGTCACGCTGCCCTCGGTGGGCTGGTGGATGCCGGCCAGCAGGCGGCCCAGGGTGGACTTCCCGGCGCCGGACGGGCCGACCACGGCGAGCCGCTCGCCCGGCCGCAGCGTCAGGTCGACGCCGTGCAGCACCTCGCGGCCCTCGACGTAGCCGAACCGCACGCCGCGTACCTCGAGTGACGTCCCGTCCGGCGGTGGCGCGTCCCGCCGGGGCGGTCGCGGCGCGTCGGCCACCCCGAGCAGCCGGGCCAGCGACGCCGCGCCCACCTGGAGCTCGTCCAGCCAGGAGAGCAACCGGTCCAGCGGGTGGATCAGCTGCTGGACGTAGACCACGGCCGCGGTCAGCTGGCCCAGGGTGACCGTGCCGCGCAGGTACATCCAGCCGCCGGTGAGCAGCGTGAGCACCATCGGGATCACGTAGCTGACCTCGATCACCGGCCACCAGACGGTCCGCAGGAACAGCGTGTACCGCTCGGCCCGCCAGGAGCGGTACAGGTCCCGGTCGGTACGCGCCACCCGCTGCTCCTGCCGCCCCAGCGCCTCCACCGTCCGGGCTCCCTCGACCGTCTCGGTCAGCCCGTCGGTCACCTCCGAGTAGGCCGCGTTCTGCCGCAGGTAACCGGACGGGGCCTTGCGCACGTACCACCGGGTGCCGGCCACCGTGATCGGCACCCCGACCAGCAGCGGGGCGGCCAGCACCGGGTCCACGGCGACCAGCGCGACCACCACCAGCCCGCCGGTGAGCAGCGCGATCGTGGTCTCCGGCACGGCCAGCCGGACGCATTTGGAGAGCGCGTCCACGTCCCGGGTGGTACGCGTCAGCAGATCCCCGGTCCCCGCCGACTCCACCGTGCCCAGCGGCAGCGTCAGCACCCGGGCGATGAACTCCTCCCGCAACTGGGCCAGCACCTGCTCGCCGAGCCGGGCCGAGGCCAGGTACGCGTACCGGATCAGCACCGCCTGCACCAGCACGAACCCGGCCAGCGCGGCAGCCAGCCGGTCCAGCTGGGTGTAGTCCGTCCCGACCTGCACCGCCTGCACCAGGTCGCCGAGCAGCCGCGGACCGGCCAGCCCGGCGAGCGCGGCGAGCAGGTGCAGTCCCACGGTGGTGCGGAACATGCCGGGGTGGTCGCGGAACAACGATCGGGCGTAGCGCCAGGCCTGGGAGCGGCTGGCGACCGGTAGCGCATGGGTCACGACTGCTCCTCACGGAGCACCACGCGGGCGTACCGCGGCTCGGCTTCCAGCAGCTCGTGATGGGTGCCGGCGGCGACCACCCGGCCCTGCTCCAGATAGAGCACCCGGTCGGCGTGGCCGAGCACGAGCGGGCTGGAGGTGCAGACGACGGTGGTGCGCCCGGCCCGGATCGCGCTGATCCGCTCGGCGATCCGGGCCTCGGTGTGCGCGTCGACCGCGTTGGTCGGCTCGACCAGGATCAGGATGTCCGGGTCGGCGACCAGCGCCCGGGCCAGCCGCAGGCGTTGCTGCTGGCCGCCGGAGAACGACCGGCCCCGCTCGGCGACCACACTGTCCAGGCCGTGCGGCAGACCGTCCACGATGTCCTGTGCCGCCGAGGCCTCCAGGGCGGCCGGGAGCCGGCCACCGCCGCCCGGGTCCAGATCGGACCGCAGCCGTCCGGAGAAGAGCCGGGCGTCGTTGTCGGCCACCAGGATCCGGCGGCGCACCACGGCCAGCGGCAGGTCGGCGAGCGGCACACCGCCCAGGGTGGCGCCGTCGGCGTACCGCCCGAGCCGGTCGGCGATCTGCGCGGCGTCGTCCGGGTCCTCGGCCACGATCGCGGTCAGCCGGCCGGTCGCGACGCGGACCCCGGACTCCGGGTCGGCCAGGTCGCCGTCCGGCGCCGGCAACGGGTCGGGCGGGTCGACCGGCGTCCGCGGCAGCCGCAGCATGCCGACCACCCGGCGGGCCGAGACGTGCCCCCGGGTCAGCTTGTCCAGCGAGTCGGTGAGCTGCCGCAGCGGGGCGACGAGGAAGGCGGCGTAGGCGTAGAACGAGACCAGCTGGCCGATGGTGATCAGGTCGGCCGCGGCGAACCGGGCGCCCAGCCAGGTGACCAGGACCAGGAAGATGCCGGGGAGCAGGACCTGGGCGGCCTCCAGCAGGGACTCGACGGCGGCGGTGCGTACCCCGGCGGCGCGCAGCGCCTGCGACTCGTCGCGGTACCGCTCCACCATGACGCCCTCCCCGCCCACGCCGCGCAGCACGCGCAGCCCGGTGACCAGGTCGGCGGCCCGCCCGGTGAGCCGGCCCTGCTGCTCGCGGTACGCCTGCTGGCGCCGGTGCAGCGGCTGGATCAGTCCACCCACGACGGCCATCAGCCCCGGCACGCCGATCAGCACCACCAGCCCGAGCGGGACCGAGGTGTGCAGCAGCAGCACCGTGACCGTGGTGACCGCGAGCAGCGCGCCGGTGCCGCGGGCGGCGACGTCGACCGCGCCGCCGATGTGGTTGATGTCCGAGGTGCCGATCGCGACCACCTCGCCGGCCTTGAGCCGGCCGGGCAGCGCCGAGCCGAGCCGGTTCGCCTGGCGCACGGTGACCTGCACGGTACGGAATCCGGCCCCGAGCCAGTTCGCCACCGAGTACCGGTGCCGGGTGATACCCGTCAGCGCCTGCACGACGCCGATGCCGAACAGTGCCAGTCCCCAGGCGAGCAACGCCTGCCCGTTCTTGTCCGCGGCGGCGTCGATGGCCTTGCCGACCATCGCGGGAACCAGCGACTGACAGCCCATCCAGGCCACCGAGAGCGCGATCGCCGTGATGATCGTCATACGGGAACGCCGGACCAGCCAGCTGAGGTATCGGGTGGCGGACCGGGCGTCGGGCAGGCCGGGATCGGCCACGGGCAGTCTGCGCATCAGGCTCCCGACGGTAAGGCCGGAATGCCCGGGCTGCGACCGCTCAGCGATCGACGGGAGTGAAATCCCAGACGTGTGGAGCGCGTGCTACCAGCTTCTCCGGTGGCGCGGGCAGGCTCTCCGGGGTGTTTCGCCATTTGGTGATGACGACGATGCGATGATCCGTGGACGAATAGACGTCACTCGACACATGTTGTGGCAGCACCTCCAGCGAGGGCACCGCCGTGTCGCAGACCCAGCTCAGCAGCTCGTCGAAGCCGCTGCGCGAGGCCCGCACCTCCCACATCCGCGCGATCATGAAGGCTTCCTACCCCGGCACGCTGACCGTGGTCAAACTCATCGAGGAATCCGCCGGCAGATCGAGCCGGCTCGGCGCGACGCCGGCGGCGACCAGGTGCGAGCCGAGCGCCGCCACCATCGCCCCGTTGTCGGTGCACAGCTGCGGCCGCGGCACCCGCACCGTGATGCCGTGCTGGGCCGCGCGCTGCTCGGCGAGCACCCGCAGCCGCGAGTTCGCCGCCACCCCGCCGCCGATCACCAGCGTGCGCACGCCGCTGGTCCGGCAGGCGTCGATCGCCTTGGCGGTGAGCACGTCGCAGACCGCCTCCTGGAAGCTGGCCGAGACGTCGGCGACCGGCACCGGCTCGCCGGCCCGCTCGCGCGCCTCCACCCAGCGGGCCACCGCCGTCTTCAGGCCGGAGAAGGAGAAGTCGAACCGGTGCGCGGCCTGGTCTTTCGGCGCGGTCAGGCCGCGCGGGAACACGATCGACCCGGGGTCGCCGTCGCGCGCCGAGCGGTCGATGATCGGGCCGCCCGGGAAGCCCAGCCCGAGCAGCCGGGCCACCTTGTCGAAGGCCTCGCCGGCCGCGTCGTCGATGGTCGCGCCGAGCGGAGTGACGCCCGCGGTCAGGTCGTCGACCAGCAGCAGCGACGAGTGCCCGCCGGAGACCAGCATGGCCACCGCCGGCTCGGGCAGCGGACCGTGCTCCAGGGTGTCCACCGCGACGTGTGCGGCCAGGTGGTTCACCCCGTAGATCGGCTTCTCGGCGGCCAGCGCGTAGCCCTTGGCCGCGGCCACCCCGACCAGCAGCGCACCGGCCAGGCCGGGACCGCTGGTCACCGCGATCGCGTCGATGTCGGCCAGCGTGACGCCGGCGTCGTCGAGCGCCCGCTGCATGGTCGGGACCAGCGCCTCCAGGTGCGCGCGGCTGGCCACCTCGGGCACCACGCCGCCGAACCGGGCGTGCTGCTCCACACTGGACGCCAGCGCGTCGGCGAGCAGGGTGTGCCCGCGCACGATGCCGACACCGGTCTCGTCGCAGGAGGTCTCGATCCCGAGGACCAGGGGCTCGTCACGCATCTCGCATCATCACCAGGGCGTCCGTGTTGCTGGGTTGGTAGTAGCCGCGCCGGATGCCGACCGGCTCGAAATCGTAGGTGGCGTAAAGCTTTTGAGCCGGGTGGTTGTCGACGGCCACCTCGAGCAGGGTCCGCTGCACGTCCTGCCGCGCGACCTCGGCGAGCAGGTCCTCCAGCAGGGCGCGGCCGATCCCGAGGCGCTGGGCGTCGCGCCGGACCGCGATGTTCTGCACCCAGGACTCTTCCTTGTCCACGATGGACAGGCCGGCGTAGCCCGCGACGGCGTCGCCGTCCAGGGCGACGACGTAGTAGTTGCGCTGGGCCAGCTCGTTCCAGAACATCGCGGCCGACCACTTCTCCGCGCCGAAGAGGTCCTCCTCGAGCGGGAGGATCTCCTCGATGTGCCACCAGCGGAGCCGCTCGATCCGCATCAGGTCAGCACCGGCTTGCGCCCGGCCGGTTCGACGGCGTCCGGCCGGCGCAGATAGAGCGGGGTGAGGATCTCGCCGGGCGCCCCGGCCCGGATCCGGTCGGCCGCGATCGCCACCAGGGCCGCACCCGGCGGATAGAGCAGGTGCTCCTCCACCGGCAGCCCGAAGACGTCACCGTATTTCAGCGCGCCCTCACCCGCCGCCCTGTCCGCATTTATCGTGACATCCGCGGGCTTCGCAACATCAGGACCGGTTTCCCGTACGCCATCAGCATACGTCCCGTAATACACCTCACGCCGCCGCGCGTCCGTGGCGATCAGCACCCGCCCCGGCCCGGCCGCCCGGCCCAGCGCGTCCAGCGAACACACCCCGTAGGCCGGGATCCCGAGCGCCTGACCCATGCTCGCCGCCGTGGCCAGCCCCACCCGCAGACCGGTGAACGGTCCCGGGCCCAGGCCGGCCACGATGGCGCCCAGGTCACGGGGGCGCAGCCCGGCCTCGGCGAGCACCGCCGCGATCTCCGGCGCCAGCTTCTCCCCGTGCGCGCGGGGGTCGACGGTCCGGCTTTCCGCCACCCCGAACAAACCGTCCGCGGTGACCTCCACGAGCGCGGCCGTCGAAGCCGGCGTCGCGGTGTCCAGAGCAAGAACGAGCACGCCTGAACCTTATCCCCCGGCCCCGGACGCCCACCCGAAGCTCGCCCGCTCCCGCGACCCGCCTCGCGCCGGCGACCGTTACGCCGCCGGGCGCGGGTCCCAGTTGATGACCGGCCGGCCGCCGTCGGCGAGCGCCTTGTTCGCCGCGCTGAACGGCCGCGAGCCGAGGAACCCGGCCGGGTTCATCGGGCTCGGGTGCCCGGCCTCCAGCACCGCGTGCACCGGGTTGGTGATCAGCCCGGCCTTCTTTTTCGCGTAGTTGCCCCAGAGCAGGAAGACGATCCGCTCGTTCCGCTCGTTGAGCGCGCGGATGGTGGCGTCGGTGAACGTCTCCCAGCCCTTGTTCGCGTGCGAGGCGGCCTTGCCGGCCCGGACGGTGAGCACCGCGTTGAGCAGCAGCACCCCCTGCTCCGCCCACCCGGTGAGGTTCCCGCTTTTCGGCGGGGCGATGTTGACGTCCTCGGCCAGCTCCTTGAAGACGTTGCGCAGCGAGGGGGGCACCCGGACGCCGTCGCGCACGCTGAAGCTCAGGCCGTGCGCCTGCCCCGCGCCGTGGTAGGGGTCCTGCCCCAGGATCAGCACCCGGGTCTGCTCCGGCAGGCACAGCCGGTACGCCGAGAACAGGTCCTCCACCGGCGGGTACACGGTGTGCTCGGCGTACTCCGCGGCGACGAACTCGCCCAGCGCGGCGGTCGCCTTCTCGTCCAGGAACGGGGCGAGCTCGGCACGCCACTCGGCGGGAAGCAGCTCGGTCAGGTTCACATTCTCTCCAGTCGTCGGGCCCAGTCGCCGCCGTGCGGCACCAGTTCGATCACTCGGGTGTCGTCGTCCAGCCGGTCGATACGGACCAGCAGATACTCGTCGTTCAGCTGCTCGACCAGACCGGCGCCCCACTCCACCACGGTGACCGCCTCCTCGGCGGCGGCGTCCAGGTCCAGGTCGTCGATCTCGGCGCGCGGATCGGGCCGGTCGCCCAGCCGGTACGCGTCCGCGTGCACCAGCGGCACCGGCCCCCGATGCACCCGGGCGATCACGAAGGTGGGCGAGGTGATCGGCCCCTGCACGCCCAGCCCCGCGCCGATGCCCTGCACCAGCGCGGTCTTGCCGGCCCCCAGCGGGCCGGCGAGCAGCACCAGGTCGCCCGGGCGCAGCACGGCGGCGAGCCGGCGGCCGAAGGCCTGGGTCTGCTCGACGGTGGTCAGCTTCACGAGATCTTCTCCAGGAAGGGGATCAGGGCGGCGTTGACCTCGTCGGCTTTCTCCAGCATCACCACGTGTCCGCTGTTCTCCACCTTGAGCAGCTCGGCCTCGGGCAGCTGCTGGATGATCTCCTCGGAGTGGGTCACCGGCGTCAGGTAGTCCCGGTCTCCCACGATCACCAGCACCGGCACCCCGCGCAGCGCGGAGAGCGCCGGCAGGCGGCTGTGCCGGTAGAGCGTGTTGAGGTACTTGGTGAGCGTCTCCACCGAGGTCTTGGAGTTCATGCTCTCCACGAAGGTGACCAGCGACGGGCTGGGTTTCGCCTCGCCGAACCCGTAACGCCGGGTGAGCAGCCAGGCCAGGTCGGAGGAGGCCACCCGGGCCCGGTCGATGGTGCCGCCGCCCAGCTTGGCCGCCTTGTCCCAGAGCGGGAAGAACGGCGCGCTGACCCGGGCCACCACATTGGTCACCCCGAGAGTGGCCTTGTCGAACAGACCGGCCGAAGTGGACATCAGCACCACGCCGGTGACCCGGTTGCCGAACCACTCCGGGAACTGCTCCGCGAACGCCATGATCGTCATGCCGCCCATCGAGTGGCCGACCAGGATGATGTGCCCGTCCGGCACGGTCGCGTCGAGCACCGCCGCCAGCGACCTGCCGAGCGCGGCGATGTCATACGTCCCGGACTGCAGTTTCGAGGAGCGGCCGTGACCGGGCTGGTCGTAGAAGACCAGCCGATACTCCCCCAGCTCGGCGAGCGCCTTGCGCTGGAAGTAGAAGGTCCCCATGTCCAGGGCGAACCCGTGCACGAAGACGATCGTCGGCTTGCCGCCCGTGACCACGCCGTCCGACTTCCCGGGTTTTCTGCGGCCCAGCCAGCGCCGTGGCGCCGGCGGCGCGGCGGGCGCCTCCGGCTCCGGCCGCACCCGCGGATTCACGATCTCGACATGCAGGTCGGTCCCGTCCGCCGCGGTGACCGTCAGCGACTCGTCGAACGGCTGATCCCCGAACGGCTCGTCCACATAGGGATCACCGGGCTTGTTGACCGAACGCCGCACCAGCGCCCGCTCCACGGCGAACGCGGTCGCCAGCCCGGCCGCCGCGACACCGACGACAGCCCCGGCGATCCCGGCCCGCTTGGCCGCCCGCGACGGGCTCATGCCGTCACCTCCGCTGCGCTCCGGCGCCGCCATGAGTCGAAGGCTGAGCCGACCGATTCACGCGCGAGCTCGCTCATGCGAGCTCCCCGGTGTAGACCCGGGGCACCCGGCTGCTCCCGAACCGCGTGACGATCTCGTAGTTGATGGTCCCGGTGGCCGCCGCCCAATCGTCGGCCGTCGGCCCGCCGTCGTCCCCCGGCCCGAAGAGCGTCGCCACATCCCCGGCCGTCACCGGCGCATCCCCGACGTCGACGACCACCTGGTCCATGCAGACCCGCCCGGCGATCCGCGCGGTCACGTCACCGATCCGCACCGGACCGGCGCTGGACGCGTGCCGCGGCACCCCGTCGCCGTAACCCAGCGGGACCACGGCCAGGGTGGTCTCGGCGGCGGTGTGATAGGTCAACCCGTACGAAACGCCCTGCCCCGCGGGCACCCGCTTGGTCAGGGTGACCCGGGCCCGGGCGGTCATCGCCGGCCGCAGGCCGAAGGTCTCGCCGGCGATCGGGGACAGCCCGTAGGCCGCGATGCCGACCCGGACCAGGTCGAAGTGCGCGTCCGGCCGGGTCAGGGTGGCCGCCGAGTTGGCGATGTGCCGATATCGCGGGGCCAGGCCGAACTGCCCGGCCAGGGCGAGCCCGTCGGCGAAGACCGCGAGCTGCCGGTCGACCGACTCGTGACCCGGCTCGTCGGCGCAGGCGAAGTGGCTCCACACCCCGACGATCTCGACGTCCCCGCCGGCCTGCGCCTTGGCCGCCGCCTCGAACAGCGCGGGCCACTCGTCCGGCACGGCGCCGCCCCGGGACAGCCCGGTGTCCAGCTTGAGGTGCACCCGGGCCGGCTGCCCGGCCCGCCGCGCGGCGGTGACCAGCTCGTCGAGCAGGGCCGGGGTGGCGGCGCTGAGGTCGATGCCCGCCGCGATCCCCTCGTGCAGCGGGAGACCGGGAGCGATCAGCCAGGCCAGCACCCGCGCCTCGATCCCGGCCCGGCGCAGCTCCAGCGCCTCGTCGAGGGTGGCCACGCCGAGCCAGGTCGCGCCGCCGGCCACCGCCGCGCGGGCGGACGGGACCATGCCGTGCCCATAACCGTCCGCCTTGACCGCGACCAGCACCTCGGCGGAGGTGCCGGCGCGCAGGGTCGCGACGTTGTCCCGGATGGCGTCCAGATCGACGCGGACTTCGGCCTGCCACATGTCATCCACCCTACTGAGGGGTATGACAATTCCCCGGTTCAGCCCAGCAGATCGGCGACCACCGGGCGCACCGCGGCGGCCACGTCCGGCGCCGTCACCGGCCCGTCCAGCGCCGCCCGGCGCCCGGCGAGGCCGTGCACGTACGCCGCCGCCACCGCGGCCCGGACCGCCGGCAGCCCGGCCGCGAGCAGCGACCCGAGCAGCCCGGCCAGCACGTCGCCGCTGCCCGCGGTGGCCAGCGCCGCGGTGCCGGTGGGATTGGCCCAGATCTCGCCGCCGGGTGTCGCCACGATCGTCCGGTCGCCCTTGAGCAGCACCACCGCGTTGGTCCAGGCGGCCAGTTTGGCCGCGGCGGCCATCCGGTCGCTGCCCGGCGCCTCCCCGGCCAGCCGCTTGAACTCGCCGTCGTGCGGGGTCAGCACCAGCGGCGCGTCCCGGCGCAGGTCCTCGGCGTGCTCGCCGCCGACCAGCATGGTGATCGCGTCGGCGTCCAGCACCACCGGCAGCGGGGTGGCCAGCACGCTGCGCAGCTCGGTGCGGGCCTGGTCACCGGTGCCCAGCCCGGAGCCGCAGACCCAGGCCTGCACGCGGCCCGCGTCGGCCACCCGGGGAGCGGCCACCACCGACGGGTGGGCGCGGACCACCTCGCGGTGGGCGCTGCCGGCGTACCGGACCATCCCGGTCGGGCCGGCCAGCGCGCCGGAGGTGGAGAGCAGGGCCGCGCCCGGGTACGCCGCCGAGCCGGTGGCCAGGCCGACCACGCCACGGGTGTACTTGTCCGAGGTCGCTCCGGGCGTCGGCCACCAGGCCGCGATGTCGGCGGCCTCGGCCACCCGCACCGCCGGGTCGGCGACCAGCGCCGGGCCGAGTCCGATGTCGACCAGCTCGATCTGCCCGCAGCGGGGCGCGGCGGGACCGGCCACGTGCGCCGGTTTCAGGCAGCCGAAAGTCACCGTGACGTCCGCGGTGACCGCCTCGCCGGGCACGTCGCCGGTGTCCACACGCACCCCGCTGGGCACGTCGACGGCCACCACGACGGCCCGCTCGCCGGTCCGCCCGCGCAGGTCACCGAGGCGGCGCACGATCGCGGCCGCGTCCGGGCGCAGCCCGCCGGTGGCGCCGATCCCGACGATCCCGTCCAGCACCAGGTCCGCCCGGGGCGGCAGGTCGGTGGTGGTGAACCCACCGGCCCGGCGCAGCGCGGCGAGCCCGGCCAGATGCACCCGTTCCGGGGTGAGCAGCAGCGCCCGCACCTGCGCGCCGCGTGCGGCCAGCGCGGCGCCGGCATAGAGCGTGTCCCCGCCGTTGTCACCGCTGCCGACCAGCAGCAGCACCCGGGCGCCGTAGACCCCGCCGGTGTCGCCGAGCAGCAGCGCGCATCGCCGGGCCAGGCCGGCCGCGGCCCGCTGCATCAGCGTGCCCTCCGGCAGCGTCGCCATCAGCGCCTTCTCCGCCGCGCGCACGTCGGCCACCCGCCATGCCTGCCGCATCCGTCCTCCCCCAGTCCTAGGCCTCGGCCACCACCATCGCGGACGCGATCCCGCCGTCGTGCGACAGCGACAGGTGCCACCGGTTGATCCCGCGCTCGGACGCGGCGGCGGCGACCGTACCGGAAACGGTCAACCACGGCCGTCCGTCCGGATCGGTGACGATCTCGCAGTCGTGCCAGCGCAGCCCGGCCGGTGCGCCGAGCGCCTTGGCCACCGCCTCCTTCGCGGCGAACCGGGCGGCCAGCGACTCGGGCGACCGCGGGTTGCCCGACCCGGTCAGGCGCTCCGCCTCGGTGAACAGCCGGTCCCCGAGCAGCGGGGTCCGGTCCAGCGCACGGGCGAAGCGGTCCACCAGGACGACGTCGATGCCGACAGACACGATCACAACGGACAACCCTAGTCCTCGCCGAACGCCCTGTGGACGAGCCGCGAGCGTTGTCCACAGGGCGGTCACGGGCCTCCCGGAATCGGCCTACCGTGGCGCATCCGTCCCCCGGAGCGCAGGAGGCTGCCGCCATGAATCCCGATCTCGACGTCGACGCCACGGAGCTGCGCCGGGCCGCCTCCGCGATCCTCGCGACGGCGTCCCGGGTGCGGGCCGCCGCCTCGGCGCCACCGCCCGTGCCCGGCCCACGCTGGGCGTCGTCCGGCGCCACGTCCACCGCCGCGGACGCGGCCGAGCAGGGCTTGCTCACGGTCGGCGCGGATCTCACGACCGCGGCGGATCAGATCGAGACGACCCTTGCGGCGTACGGCGACGCCGACCACCGTGCCGCCACCCGCCTGCGGGCCGTGCGATGACCGACGTCGCCGCCCGGGTGACCTACACCCGGCTCCGGGCCACCGACCCGGCCCGCTGGTCCGCCACGGCGCTCGCCTGGCGGCGCTGGGCCGCGCTGCTCGGCGTGCTCTGCGGCGAGTTCGGCCCGCTGGCCGCCAAGGTGCGCGCGGCCTGGTCCGGCACCGCCGCCGAGGCCGCGGCCACCCGGCTCGGACGGCTCCGCCACCGGCTCGTGCTGGTCCGGCTGCTGTGCTGGCGGGCCGACCAGATCCTCAGCGAGTTCGCCGCGGCGCTGGCCCGGGCCCGGGCGCTGCTCGACCGGGCGCGGGCCACGGCGCGGGCCGGTGGCCTGACCATCGACGACACCGGCCGGGTCACACCCGGCCGGGCACCACAGCTACCGGCAGCTGAGCAGGCCACGGCTGAGCTGGCCACGGCGCTGCGGGTGGCCGGGTCGGCCGACCGGAGCGCCACCGCCCGGCTGGCCGAGCTGGCCGTCACCCCGATCCCGCCGCCCGGCCCGGACCGGCCGGACTGCACGGCGACCCCGGCCCAGGTCCATCGATGGTGGGCCGGCCTGTCCCCGGCCGAGCGGATGTCCCTGCTGGCCACCGAGCCGGGCGCGGTCGCCGGGCTGGACGGTGTGCCGGTGGCCGACCGAGACCTGGCCAACCGGCTGCTGCTCGCCGACCGCCGCGACCGTCTGCTGCACTCCGGTGGCACCCCGGACGCGGGCAAGCTGCGCGGGCTGGACCGGCTCAGCGACCGGCTGGCCGACGATCGCGGCCCCCGGGCGTACCTGCTCGGGCTGGACGTCTCCGGCGACGGCCGGGCCGTGGTGGCCCTCGGCGACCCGGACCACGCGGCGAACGTGCTGACCCACGTGCCGGGGATGACCTCCGACCTGGCCTCGCTCGGCGGCGAGCTGACCCGGGCCGAGCGGGTCGCGGCCCGGGCCGGCGAGCTCGGGCCGGAGGCGGCGACCAGCTCGGTGCTGTGGCTGGACTACGACGCGCCGGACTTCCTGCACGAGGCCTGGTCGGCGAAACAGGCCGAGGCCGGGTCGGACGGGCTGCGGCGCTTCCAGGACGGCCTGCGGGCCACCCACGACGGCCCGGCGGCGCGGCAGACCGTGCTCGGGCACAGCTACGGGTCACTGGTGGTCGGCAAGGCCGCGACCGGCGGGCTGGACGCGGACCGGGTGGTGTTCGTCGGCTCACCGGGCGTCGGCGTCGACTCGGTGCGGCAGCTCGGGATCCCGGCCGACCGGGTCTTCGCCTCGACCTCGATCAGCGACCCGATCCAGTACCTCGCGGTCGCGCCGGGCCGGCCGGGGCTCGGGCCACCGCTGACACCGACCGAGCATCTGTGGTTCGGCCACGACCCGAGCGATCCGCGGTTCGGCGCGCGGGTCTTCGGCACCCAGTGGAACGGCGGCCACGTCGGTTACTGGGACCAGGGCAAGCCGGCCCTCGACGCCCTCGCCCGGATCACGCTGGGCGGGGCGCCATGAGGGCCGGCGGCGGACTACTCGACGGTGACCGACTTGGCCAGGTTCCGCGGCTGGTCCACGTCGTTGCCGCGGGCGGCGGCGATCTCGCAGGCCAGGATCTGCAGCGGCACCGTGGTCATCAGCGGGGCCAGCAGGGTCGGGGTCGGCGGCACGGTGATCAGGTGGTCGGCGAAGGCGGCGACGCCCTCGTCGCCCTCCTCGGCGATCACGATGGTCCGGGCGCCACGGGCGCGGACCTCCTGAATGTTGGAGACCACCTTGTCGCGCATCACGCCGCGGCCGGCCGGCGACGGCACGATGCAGACCACCGGGGTGCCGTCGTCGATCAGCGAGATCGGGCCGTGCTTGAGCTCGCCGGCCGCGAAGCCCTCGGCGTGCATGTACGCGAGCTCCTTGAGCTTCAGCGCGCCCTCCAGCGCCACCGGGAAGCCGACGTGCCGCCCGATGAACAGGATCGTCGACGCGGTCCGCAGGTCGCGGGCCAGGGCCCGGACGTCCTCCATCCCGTCCAGCAGGGTGCGCAGGCTGTCCGGGGTGTTCTGGAGCTTCTCCACCACGGCGGCGACCTCGTCGGCGTACATCACGCCGCGGATCTGGGCCAGGTGCAGGCCGATCAGGTAACAGGCGACCAGCTGGGTGAGGAACGCCTTGGTGGAGGCGACGGCGATCTCCGGGCCACCGTGGGTGTAAAGCACCGCGTCCGACTCGCGCGGGATGGTGGAGCCGTTGGTGTTGCAGATCGCGAGCACCCGGGCCTTCTGCTCCTTGGCGTGCCGCAGCGCCATGAGGGTGTCCATGGTCTCGCCGGACTGGCTGATCACGATCACCAGCGTGGAGCGGTCCAGGATCGGGTCGCGGTAGCGGAACTCGCTGGCCAGCTCCACCTCGCAGGGGATGCGCACCCAGTGCTCGATGGCGTACTTGGCGACCATGCCGGCGTGGTACGACGTGCCGCACGCCACGATGAACACCTTGTCCACGTCCCGCAGGTCCTGGTCGGTGAGCCGCACCTCGTCGAGGATGATCTCGCCACGGTCGCTCAGCCGGCCGAGCAGGGTGTCGGCGATGGCCTGCGGCTGCTCGGCGATCTCCTTGAGCATGAAGTACTCGTAGCCGCCCTTCTCCGCGGCGGACAGGTCCCAGTCGACGTGGAACTCCTGCCCGGTCGCCGGGGCGCCGTCGAAGTCGGTGATCTCGATGCCCTCGGGGGTGATCAGGACGACCTGGTCCTGCCCGAGCTCGATCGCCTCCCGGGTGTGCTCGATGAACGCCGAGACGTCGCTGGCGAGGAAGTTCTCCCCGTTGCCGCGACCGACCACCAGGGGCGAGTTGCGCCGCGCGGCGACCACCGCGCCGGGCACCTCGACGTCGACGGCGAGCAGCGTGAACGCACCCTCCAGCCGGCGCACCACGCGTCGCATGCCCTCGGCGAGCAGCGCCGGGCCGCTCACCGCGCCGGACTCGCGCAGCGCCCGCACCTCGGCGGCGAGCAGGTGCGCCGCGCACTCGGTGTCGGTGTCGCTGCGGAACTCGACGCCGTCGGCCTCCAGCTCGGCGCGCAGCCGGGCGAAGTTCTCGATGATGCCGTTGTGGATGACGGCGACCCGGCCGTCGGCGGAGAGGTGCGGGTGGGCGTTACGGTCGGTCGGCCCGCCGTGTGTGGCCCACCGGGTGTGCCCGATGCCCGTGCTGCCCGCGGCGATCCCGTCGGCGGCACGCTCGGCCAGCGCCTTCTCCAGGTTGGCCAGCTTGCCGGCCCGCTTCTCGGTGCGAACCTCGTCATTGTCGATGACGGCGACGCCCGCGGAGTCGTATCCGCGGTACTCCAGCCGCCGAAGACCATCGAGAACGATGCTCAGGGCCGGACGATTGCCTACGTAACCCACGATCCCACACATGCCGGGCAGCGTAGCCGACTTTCGCTCAAACGTCATGCTCGAGAAGCACCGTTACGAGCATGGTACGTGATCGGAAACATAGACCTGCTGGTGGGGCGCTGCCGCCGGGGTGCGCCTTTGGCGTACCGTCGGCAATCGGCTACCTGGAGGGAAAGATGAGCGATCACCGCGAGCCACCACGGCCGCCGGATTTCACTCCGGGCCAAGCCCCGTTGCCGCCCTACGAGCCGCCCTCGGAGTACCCGCCCACTTCGGCGTTCCCTCCGGTCGGCTACCCGCCCCAGCCCGGCTATCCGCCCCAGCCCGGCTATCCGCCGCCGGGTTATCCGGCGCCACCCGGATACCCGCCTTACCAACCTCCGCCGCGCCGCAGCAACGTCCCGCTGATCGCCGTCGTGCTCGCCGTCGCCCTTCTGCTCTGCGGCGGCGTGGTCACCACCAGCGTGCTGCTCGTCCAGCGCGCCGCCGACAAGGCGAAAGAGGCCGCCGAGAAGCTGCCCGACGCGCTCCCGACGGCGGCGCCGACCACCCTGCCGAGTGACCTGCCGGATGTGCCGGGCCTCACCGACGGCGACCCGGTCACCGTCAAGTACGAGGTGACCGGGACCGGAAAGGCGACGATCATCTACACCGAAAAGCTCGGCGAACTGCCCATCACGATCAAAAAGACGAAACTCCCGTGGAAGCTGACGCTGACCATGGAGGGGGCGTCGTTCGCCTCGGTGACCGCGATCCGCGAGTCCCTGGAGGACGGCAGCATCGGTTGCAAAGTGATCATTGACGGCGCATCGGTCGCCGAGCACACCGCGTCCGGGCCGGCCGCCACCGCCACCTGCAACAAACTGGTCTTCAACTGACCGACCCGCCGAGAGCGACCCTGAGGAGCCTGGTGAGCACGGACCCGCTGGTCGAACGGATGCGCCCGTTCGGGACCACGATCTTCACCGAGATGTCCGCGCTCGCGCTCCGCACCGGCGCGGTCAATCTCGGACAGGGATTCCCGGACACCGACGGCCCGGCCGAGATGCTCGCGGCCGCGGCCGAGGCGCTGCGCGGTGGCGCCAATCAGTACCCGCCGCTGGCCGGCATACCCGCGCTGCGGCACGCGATCGTCGCGCACGAGCAACGGTTCTGGGGGCTGACCCGGGACCCGGACACCGAGGTCGCGGTCACCGCCGGCGCCACCGAGGCGATCGCGGCGGCCATCCTGGCGCTCTGCGAGCGGGACGACGAGGTGGTCTGCTTCGAGCCGTACTACGACTCGTACGCCGCCTCGATCACCCTGGCGGGCGCGGTCCGGCGGCCGGTCACGCTGCGTCCCGGCCCGGACGGGCGGTACGGGTTCGACGAGGCGGAGCTGCGCGCCGCGTTCGGGCCGCGTACCCGGCTGGTGCTGCTGAACACCCCGCACAACCCGACCGGCAAGGTGTTCACCCCGGCCGAGCTGGCCCTGATCGCCGAGCTGTGCCAGGAGCACGACACCTACGCGGTCACCGACGAGGTCTACGAGCACCTGGTCTTCGAGGGCGTCCACGTCCCGCTGGCCGGCCTGCCCGGCATGCGCGAGCGCACGCTGCGCGTCTCGTCGGCGGGCAAGACCTTCTCCTGCACCGGGTGGAAGGTGGGCTGGGCCACCGGCCCGGCCCGGCTCGTCTCCGCGCTGCTGCGGGTCAAGCAGTTCCTGACCTTCGTCAACGCGGCGCCGCTGCAACCGGCCGTCGCCGTCGCCCTGGGCCTGCCGGACTCCTATTTCACAGGCTTCACCGCGAGCCTCAAGGCCAACCGGGATCGCCTGGTGGCGGGCCTGACCACGGCCGGGTTCGGCGTGCTGCACGCCGAGGGGACATATTTCGTGACCGCCGACATCCGGCCGCTGGGTGGGACCGACGGCGTCGCGTTCTGCCGCGAGCTGCCCGGGCGCAGCGGCGTGGTGGCGGTACCCACCCAGGTCTTCTACGACCACCGGGACGAGGGCCGGCACCTGATCCGGTTCGCGTTCTGCAAGCGCCCCGAGGTGATCGACGAAGCGGTCGACCACCTCAAGGCACTCGGCTAGCGGGTCTAGGCGGGGCTCGCGGCCCGCACCTCGTCCGCGATCCGGGTGGCGACGGCGAGCGCCTGCTCCTCGGTCGCGGCCTCGACCATCACCCGGACCAGCGGCTCGGTCCCGGACGGGCGCAGCAGCACCCGGCCGGTCTCGCCCAGCTCCGCCTCGGCCAGCGCCACCGCGGCCTGCACGGTCGGCGCGGCCGCCCCGGCCTCCCGGTCGCCGACCTTCACGTTGATCAGCTGCTGGGGCAGCTTGTGCACCACGGCGGCCAGGTCGGCGAGCGACTTGCCGCTGGACGCGAGCTGCGCCATCAGGTGCAGGCCGGTCAGCACGCCGTCGCCGGTGGTGGCGAAGGCCGGCATCACGATGTGCCCGCTCTGCTCGCCGCCCAGGGCCAGCCCGTTGCTCTGCAGGTGCTCCAGCACGTAGCGGTCACCGACCTTGGTCTCGACCAGCTTGATCCCGGACTGCTTCATCGCGATCCGCAGACCCAGGTTGCTCATCACGGTCGCGACCAGGGTGTCGTCGGTCAGCGTGCCGGCGTCGCGCATGGCCAGCGCCAGGATCGCCATGATCTGGTCGCCGTCCACCTCCTCGCCGGAGGCGGTCACGGCCAGGCAGCGGTCGGCGTCGCCGTCGTGCGCCAGGCCCAGGTCCGCGCCGTGCTCCAGCACCGCCTCGCGGACCTTGTCGAGGTGCGTGGAGCCGCACTCCTCGTTGATGTTCAGCCCGTCCGGCTCGGCGTGGATCGCGATCACCTCGGCGCCGGCCTCCCGGTACGCCACCGGCCCGACCTCACTGGCCGCCCCGTTCGCGCAGTCCACCACGACCTTGATGCCCTCGAGCCGGTGCGGGATCGACTCGACCAGGTGCTTGATGTAGTGCTCGGCGCCGTCCAGCAGGTCGTGCACCCGCCCGATCGCGGCGCCGGTGGGCCGGCCGATCAGCCCGTGCCCGTCCTCGATCGCCTTCTCGATGCGCGCCTCGAGCTCGTCGGGCAGCTTCGTGCCGCCGGCGGCGAAGAGCTTGATGCCGTTGTCCGGCATGGGGTTGTGCGACGCGGAGAGCATCACACCCAGGTCGGCGCCGGTCTGCCCCACCAGGTACGCGACCGCGGGCGTCGGCAGCACGCCGACCCGGACCACGTTGGCCCCCGCGCTGGTCAGACCGGCGACGACCGCCGCCTCCAGCATCTCGCCGCTGGCCCGCGGGTCGCGGCCCACGATCGCGAGCGGCTGGTGGCTGCTGTCGGTCTCGACCAGGACCCGGGCAGCCGCGACGGCGACCGAGAGGGCCAGTTCCGGGGTGAGCAGATCGCCGTTCGCGAGACCGCGAACGCCGTCGGTGCCGAAGAGACGCCCCATGGCGGCTTCCTTTCGCCGGTGACACGTGCCCTCAAGCGTGCAACAGCAGACAGCCAGGGCAGGAGTACCGAAACGGCTAGTTGGGGGGAGGGGATGATGCCGGGAGATCATGGTGCCGGGAAAACCACGACGGCCGAGCACGCACCCGGAAAACCGGGAGCGCACTCGGCCGTCGGTGAAAAATCAGCGCTTCGAGTACTGCGGCGCCTTACGGGCCTTCTTGAGACCGTACTTCTTGCTCTCCTTGACCCGGGCGTCACGGGTCAGGAAGCCGGCCTTCTTCAGGGCCGGGCGGTCGTCGGGCTCGCTGGAGATCAGCGCCCGGGCGATGGCCAGACGCAGCGCACCGGCCTGGCCGGTGATGCCGCCGCCACGCAGGTTCGCGAAGACGTCGAACTGCTCGGCGCGCTCGACGGTGCCCAGCGGCTCGCGGATCAGCTGCTGGTGGACCTTGCTCGGGAAGTACTCCTCGAGGTCACGGCCGTTGCAGGTGATCTTGCCGGTGCCGGGGACGAGACGCACCCGGACGATGGCCTCCTTGCGGCGGCCGACGGTCTGCACCGGGCGGTCGCCGGGCCGCGGCGCGCGGACCGGGGCCGGAGCGGGGGTCTCGACGACCACAACCGTCTCAGCGGGCTCCTCGACGGTCTCGACGACAGCCTCGGTCTCGACGGCCTCGGGCTCGATGATGTCGGTCATGCTGCTGCCTTCTCCCGCGCTCACTGCGCGATCTGCTTGATTTCGAACGGCTGCGGCTGCTGCGCGGCGTGCGGGTGCTCAGCGCCGGGGTAGACCTTCAGCTTCTTGATGATCTGACGCGCGAGCTTGTTGTGCGGCAGCATGCCCTTGACGGCCAGCTCGATCGCCTTCTCGGGGCGCTTGGTCAGCAGCTCCTCGTAACCGACCTGCTTCAGACCACCCGGGTAGCCGGAGTGGCGGTAAGCCACCTTGGTCTGCCGCTTGTTGCCGGTCAGGGCGACCTTGCCGGCGTTGATGATCACCACGAAGTCGCCGGTGTCGACGTGCGGGGCGAACGTCGGCTTGTGCTTGCCGCGCAGGAGGGTCGCGGTGTGGGTAGCCAGGCGGCCCAGAACGACGTCAGAAGCGTCGATAATGTGCCACTGACGCTCGATCTCACCCGGCTTCGGGCTGTACGTACGCACAGAATTACCTTGTCTCGTCGTCGGTCTGGGGGCGCGCGCTGATCATGTCGAACAGGGAGTCGACACGAACTTCAAGCACACCCCAGGGGGAGCGCTCGCAGCTATCGCACAACAGCAGGCAACAATACCCGGCCGCGCGGCGCGTGGTCAAAACAGGCTGCCCCTGGGTGAATGGCCCGAGGCGGGACCTCAAACGGTATCCAGCATACTCGGTCTCTGGACGCGCCCAGCCGCGGGTTCCGTAACTGGAGCCGGGCGGCTCTTAGCAGGCTCGAAACAAAAGGGACGCCCGGCCGAAATTCCTCACCGGCACGCTTCCAGACATGCCCAACGGTGCGGACCCCCGGACGACGCGGCTCGGCATTGGCCGACCCGGCGTGTCGGGGCGCACCATGGAGAGACCACCGTCAGGGTTGAGGACGGACCTGACGGTGTTCACCACACCGGTTCGCCGGCGTGGTGAGGAGAAGTCGCGGCGTGCCCCGGACGGAGGCATGGCGAGGACCGTAAGCGTGACATGGGAGCGGGTCGACGCTGAGGACGACGGTTCTCGAGCGTGCCCTTCGGTGGACCGCCCGGCCACGCCGCGACTTCTCGACCTCGTCCCAGCCGTCCCCGGCGGCGGGATCGCCGCCGGATGACCGGCCGGATCCCGGGTGCCCGGCGGCCCGCCCTGGCCGAGCCCGCCGCGACTCTCGCCGGTTACACGATCGGCGTGACGGCCGACCGCCGCCGCGACGAGCTGGCCGGCCTGCTGGAGAGCCGCGGCGCCCGCGTCGTGCTGGCCCCCGCGCTGCGCATCGTCCCGATCGCCGACGACGCCGAGCTGCGCGCCGCGACCCGCGCCTGCCTCGACGATCCCCCGGACATCGTGCTGGTCAACACCGGGATCGGCATGCGCGGCTGGCTGGAGGCCGCGGAGGGCTGGGGCCTGGCCGAGCCGCTGCGCGCCGTGCTGAGCGACGCCTACCTGGTCGCCCGCGGCCCCAAGGCACGCGCCGCGGTGCGCACCGCCGGCCTGCAAGAACAGTGGACTCCGGACGGCGAGGGCTCGGCCGAGGTCGTCGAGCACCTGACCAGCCGGGGCGTGGCCGGGCTCACCGTCGCGCTGCAACTGCACGGCGAGAGCCAGCCGGAGTACACCGAGGCTCTCGAAGCGGCCGGCGCCCGGGTGATCGAGGTGCCGGTCTATCGCTGGGCGCCACCCACCGACCCGGCCCCGCTGCACCGCCTGGTGGATCTCATCACCGGCAAGCTCGTCGATGCCGTGACGTTCACCTCGGCGGCCGCGGTGCACGCCCTGCTGCGCGCCGCCGGTCCGGCCACCGATCCGCTGCTCGACGCGCTCCGCACCGACGTGCTGGCCGCCTGTGTGGGCCCGGTCACCGCCGCTCCGCTGCGCCGCCACGACGTCCCGGTCTCCACGCCGAACCGGGCCCGGCTCAGCGCCCTGGTCCGCACCCTGGTCGAGGAGCTCCCCCAACGCGCCGTGACGATCGAGGTCAACGGCCACGCGATCACCCTGCGCGGACACGCCGCGGTCGTCGACGGCGAACTCCGCCAGCTCGCCCCCGGCCCGATGGCAGTCCTGCGCGCCCTGGCCAACTCGCCGGGCCGCGTCCTCTCCCGCGCGGCGCTCCTGCAGGCCCTCCCCCGCCACGCCGACGAACACGCCGTCGAGATGGCCGTCGCGCGCCTCCGTGCCGCCCTCGCCCTCCCCGGCGTCATCCAGACCGTCGTCAAACGCGGCTACCGCATTCCCGTCTAGCTTTGCTTCGCTTCGCTCCGCGCACAAAACGCCTTGTAACCGGTGAGATGGGCGCGTCTTTTCCGCCGCCGCAAACCCCGCGGCGTCGGAAAAGCCGAGCCCATCTCACCGGCGGCGTTTCGTGAGAAACCTAGGGGGCCTGAGCACGTTCCGGGGTTCGGTGAGCACCGCGGACAGCGAAGACATCCCCTGCGCCAGTGGTGTCAAGCGGCTTGACCCGATCCCGCGTCCGCCCAGGGCGCTGAGGGCCAGCCGGAGAGTGTCGGGCTGGCCCTGACGGCCCTAACCGGGCACGGGAAAGGGCGCTGAGGACCAGCCGGAGAGTGTCGAGCTGGCCCCGATGGCCCTAACCGAGCACGGGAAAGGGCGCTGAGGACCAGCCGGAGAGTGTCGAGCTGGCCCTGATGGCCCTATCCAGGCACGAGACAGGGCGCTGAGGACCAGCCGGCGAGTGTCGAGCTGGCCCTGGTGGCCCTTTCCGGGCATGGGATAGGGCGCTGAGGACCAGCCGGAGAGTGTCGAGCTGGCCCTGACGGCTCTACCCGGGCACGGGAAAGGGCGCTGAGGACCAGCCGGCGAGTGTCGAGCTGGCCCTGACGGCTCTACCCGGGCACGGGAAAGGGCGCTGAGGACCAGCCGGCGAGTGTCGAGCTGGCCCTGACGGCCCTATCCAGGCACGAGACAGGGCGCTGAGGACCAGCCGAGGGGTGTCGGGCTGGTGCTGGTGGCCCTATCTGGGGATGGGATAGGGCGCTGGGGGGTGATCTCCGGGAGCAGCGGCGGACAGTGAAGGAGGTGGCGATTGGTTTGGACGCGCCAGCGGCCAGATCGCCACCTCCGGCCCGCGCGGGAGCATGCGGTCCGCACCCCGGCGGACCCGCGTATATGAAGATCTTGAAGTTGATCGTGGATCAGCCGACGACCACGCCACGTTCGTGCTCGGCGACCAAGGTGGTCATGGCGTGTTCGACGACGCCGATCAGGACCGACTTGACCGACTCGCGGTGCCGGGCGTCACACATGATCAGCGGGACGCGTTCCGGGATGGCGAGGGCCTCGCGCACCTCGGCCGGCTCGTAGCGGGGCGCGCCGTCGAAGCAGTTCACCGCCACCAGGTAGGGCAGGTGCCGGTTCTCGAAGTAGTCGAGCGGCGCGAACGCGTCGGTCAGCCGGCGGGTGTCGACCATCACGGCGGCGCCGACCGCGCCCCGGATCAGCTCGTCCCACATGAACCAGAAGCGGGTCTGACCGGGCGTGCCGAACAGGTAGAGGATCAGGTCCTCGGCCATGGTGATCCGGCCGAAGTCCATCGCCACCGTGGTGGTGCCCTTCTCCGGCACCTTGGACGCGTCGTCGATCCCGGCGCCGGCCGCGGTCATCACGGCCTCGGTCGTCAGCGGCTCGATCTCGGAGACCGCGCCGACCAGCGTCGTCTTGCCGACGCCGAAACCACCGGCGACGACGATCTTCGCCGAAACGATCTCCGATGAAGGCGCCCCCGCCCGCTCAGAGCTTGCGAAGTCCACTCAAAACCCTTCCCAGCAGGTCCATCCGCTCCGTGAAACCCTTCTTGGGAGCGGCGCTGTGCAACGCGAGCAGTCCGTCGGCGACCATGTCGGCGACGAGCACCCGGGCCACCCCGAGGGGCAACCGGGTGAGCGCCGCCAGCTCGGCCAGCGACAGAGCCTTCGGCTCACACAGCACGGCGATGCGGTACTTGTCATGTCCGGCGAAACGCGATTCCTGAACGGCCGCCGGGCTGGCGACCAGGACCGCTTCGATCGGGATGTCCCGGATCGGCTCGGTCCGGCCGCGGGTCACCGCGTACGGCCGCACCAGGTTGCCCCGGGGATCGTGCGGCTCTGTCATGTCGCGGTCACCTCATCTCCGCCGGGGTACGGCAACCCCGGCGCCTAGTGGCTGACGGCCTCGCGTGCCGCCGGCGACAGTGCGGCGCCGACGCGCTCCACCAGCAGAGCCATCTCGTAGCCGACCTGGCCGACATCGCAGCTGCGCGCCGCCAGCACGGCCATCGACGAACCGTCGCTGATGGACATCAGGAAAAGATAGCCGCTGTCCATTTCGATGATGGTCTGCATCACCTTCCCGGCGGTGAACATCCGGGACGCGCCGTCGGTCAGGCTGACCACCCCGGAGGTGATCGCGGCCAGCTGGTCCGCCCGGTCCGCTGGCAGATCCCGCGAGGATGCCAGCAACAACCCGTCGGCGGAGACCGCCACCACGTGCGCGATGCCCGCGATGCTGTCGGCGAAATTGTTGAGCAGCCAGCCCATGTCCTGCATGGTGGGCCTGATCACTGATCGTTCTCCTTAGGAGCCTGGTCGGCGGAACCGTCGGTCCGCCCGCGCAGCACCCCACTGGTGTATGCGGAGAGAAGCCCGCGTACGTCGTCGGGGCTGCGACGATTCTGTGCCCGGGGCTTCTCCAGCACCCCGCCCGGGACGAGTTGCGCCTGCGGGATCCTTTTCGGCAGGCCGGAGCGGGTGGTGCCGGCGTCCTTGGGGGCGGCGGCGGCCATCGCGCGTTCCCAGCCCTCGTCGGCGGCGGTCCGCCAGCGATCGTCGTCGTCGGGGGCGGGGCGGGGTCGGGGGACCTGGTGCGGCGGCGCCGGCGGGGGCGCGGGGGGCGCCGGGGCCGGCGGGGTGCTCGCGGGGATCGCCGAGACCGGCGCCGGGGCGTATCCGGCGGTCGGCATGCCCTGCATCTCCGGCAGTTCCGACTCGGCGGCGAACCAGGTGTGCTGCATCTCCATGTGGATCGAGGCCGGCTGCGCCGGAACCGGTCGCGCCGAAGCCGGCGGGAACAGCGGGGCGGATACCGGATCCACAGTGGGCTTGGGCACCCGGGTCGGCAGCGGCGGACGGTCCGGGGTCGGCCTCAGGTCCAGCTCGGCGGGCTGCTCCGCGGCCGGTGGCGCCCAGCGCGGCGTACCCGACGCCGGCATCGGCGCGGACCGCACCGGCATCCGGATCTCCGGGGTA
The DNA here is from genome assembly GCF_018324205.1 of Actinoplanes ianthinogenes. Taxonomy (NCBI): domain Bacteria; kingdom Bacillati; phylum Actinomycetota; class Actinomycetes; order Micromonosporales; family Micromonosporaceae; genus Actinoplanes; species Actinoplanes ianthinogenes. The sequence goes on along the minus strand of NZ_AP023356.1, from coordinate 5,450,901 downwards.
CGCCCACCACCCGCGACCGGCTGCGGCGCCGGACCGGGCCGGGTCCAGCTCGCCGCCCGCCCGGGAGCCGCCGGCGCCCCGGGCAGCACCACGATGTCGGCCGGCAGGGTCACCTCGGCGACCGTCCCGCCCTCCCGGCTGGGCAGCAGTCGCACCCCGATGCCGTGCCGGGCCGCGAGCCGGGCGATCACCGCGAACCCCATCAGCCGGAAGGCGCTGGCGTCGACCTCGGCCGGCTCGGTCAGCCGCCGGTTGATCTGTTCCAGCTGCTCCGGGGTGATGCCCAGGCCGCGGTCCTCGATCTGGAGCACCGCGTGGTCGCCGGACCGCCGCCCGTGCGCCACCACCAGGGTGGTCGGCGGGGAGAACCGGGTGGCGTTGTCGAGCAGCTCGGCGACCAGCCGGACCACGTCGTTGACCGCGGCCGCGGCCACCGAGACGTCGGTGTCGATGGCGCCGAACTCGATCCGGTGATACATCTCCACTTCGGACTGTGCGGCCCGCAGCGCGTCGATCAGCAGCGCGTCCTCGCGGCGCGGGGTGCCCACGTCGGCGCCGGCCAGCACCAGCAGGTTCTCGTCGTTGCGGCGCATCCGGGTGGCGAGGTGGTCCAGGTCGAAGAGCTTGGCCAGCCGCTTCGGGTCCTCCTCGGTGCGCTCGATGTGGTCCAGTTCGCCGATCATCCGGTCGACCAGCGCCTGACTGCGCCGGGCCAGGCTGAGGAACATCGCGGAGACGCTGGTGCGCAGCGCGGCCTGCTCGGCGGCGACCCGGATGGCCTCCCGGTGCACCATGTTGAACGCCTCGGCGACCTGCCCGAACTCGTCCCGCTCGGCGAGCCGGATCGGGTCCCGGGTCTGCGCGATGACCCGGTCGACGCCGCCCTCGCCGAGGCTGTCCACGTCCTGCAACCGGTGCACCGCGTCGGGCAGGTCCCGGTTGGCCACCGCGAGCGCGCCCTCCCGGAGCCGGCGGACCGACAGGTGCAGGGTGCGGGCCAGATAGACGCCGAGCGCGATGGCGGCGAGCAGGACCAGCAGCACCACCACGAACTCGGCGGTGGCGCGCCGGGCGGTGCCGGCGCTGTCGTCCTTGGCGACCCGCACGACGTCCGCCTCCAGCCCGAGGCCGGTGGTCCGCAGCCGGTCGAGGACCTTTCCGTACGTCTCGGTCAGGTCGGCGACCTCCACCGCCGCGGGCCCGGTCAGCCGGGTGACCAGGCTGTCCGCCTGGGCCACCGTGGCGTCCGCGAGGGTGGCCTCGATCCGGCTGGTCTGGTCGGCGGTGGCGATCTGCCGGAAGTCGTCGAGCGCCTCCTGCCGGGCCGCCTGCGCGCCGATCAGCTCCTGCTGCCACGTTCCGCTGAGCAGGCCGGTCATCTTGACCGTGTACGCGGCCGCCTCCTGGTCGGCGGCGGCCGCCTCGATCCGGCTGTACGCGGCGAGCGCGCGCAGCCCGTCGGCGACCATGCCGGGCTCGGCGACCTGGCTCAGCGACTCGTCATAATCGGACAAGCCGTCGAGGATCACGCCGTACCGCTGGACCGCGGTGGCCATCGTCAGCTTCTCCCGGGCGGACACCTCGTCGCGGGTGTCGGGCAGCGCGGCGAGCCGGTCCTGGATCAGCTGGAGCCGGTCACGGACCCGGGCCGGCACCTCGTCGGCCGCGCCGCGGTGCGCGCGGAACGTCTGGATCTGCGCGTCGACCGCCGCCGACACCTGCCGGTACGCGTCCGGTGACGTCTTCGGCGCGGCCAGGTAGGCGGCCGCCGCCATCCGTTCCCGGTGCAGGAGCCGGGCCAGTTCGGAGACGTCGTTGCCGAGCACGGTGAGGTCGGCGACCCGGCCGGCGTCGGTGGCCCGGCCGCGGACGTCCGTCAGGCGTACCGAGGCCAGGACCAGCACCGCGGTGATCGGGATGATCAGCAGGCCGGCGAGCTTGGCGCGGATGCCCGCGTCCCGGAGCCGGGCGAAAGGACCACGTCGCACAGCCAGGGCCGAGGATCCCGTGCTCACGACATCTCCTTCGCGGACGCCGGCGCGATGCCGTTCGAGGTGTGCGGTCCGGCCCCGTCCGATGCCCGCAGCAAGGTCCGTGCCGAATGCGGCACGGCGGCGATTTCATCAGAACCCCGGGCGGTTTGGGAAGCCTGGAACCTCCCGGAAACCGACCGCCTGTCCGAGTGACAACCGCACTCGCGAGCGCGTCCCGCGCATCGCCGATGCGTTGACGTGCACGAATGTCTCATCGGCGGCAGCCCGCGCGGTCACGGCCACCGAACACCATCACGATTCCAACCACTATGTGAGAGCCCCGTCCCGCCCGCTGACCGAATCATGGCTTCTGAGCAGGGCTCTCACGTTCGCAAGGATTGACACGACGCGACGGACTCGTTGTCCGTGCCGGACAGTGTCCACTCTGGAGGATAGAAATGGCAACTCGCCGTTACGTCGCCCTGACGACACGGAGAGTGACTGCAATTCTCAGACTTTAGGCTGTCTTAAGAAGCCGACTCCCCACTGGCGGATCGGCCACCGCATTCCGTAACGTGCCCGGCATGGCATTTCGGAGCTGGGTGAAGTTGCTGGCCACCACCGCCACGGCAGCAGCGGTGATCGGAGCCGGCCAACTCGGCATCGCCTACGGACTCGGCATCGTGCGACTGGACCGGGTGCTCGACATCACTGCGCGTAACAATTGGACCGCGCAGCTCGCCTGGGTCGCCTGGATCACCACGACCGCCGCGGCGCTCGGCGCCCTGATCGCCACCGGCATGCGCCCGCGCTGGCGGCCCCGTCCGGTCGGCCCGGGCGGCGCCCTCGCGATGGGCATCGCGGCCGGCGTCGGCGCGCTGGCCGTCCTCCCCCTGACCATGCAGCCGGCCCGGGCCGCGCAGGTCGCCGGCGTGCAGCCGGTCTTCGTGATCGGCGCCGCCGTCGGGCTCGGCGCGGCGGCCGGCATCTTCGCCGCGTGGGCCACCGCCGCCAAGCCGGTCGCCCGCTGGAGCGCGGCGACGCTGAGCGTGCTGATCTGGCTGGTCGCGCTGATCTCGATCGGCCCGTCGCTGCTGCCCGGCCGCACCCCGATCGCGATCCGGCTGGGCGTGCTCAACGGCAGCCTGATCCCGCCCGCCGTCGCCGGGCACACCGCGTTCCTCACCATGCCGACGCTGGCGCTGCTCGCCGGCCTGGTGGTCGGCTGGGTCGCCCGCGGGCGCAAGCTGTCCACCCTCGCCGTCGGCCTGTCCGGGCTGGCCGGCCCGGCGCTGCTGACCATGGCGTACCTGATCTCCGGCCCGGAGACCGGCGGCACCGGCTTCCAGTCGGACCCGTACTGGGCCGCGATGACCGCGTGCGGCGCCGGCGTGCTCGGCTCGGTGCTGGCCGCGATCGTCCGCAGCGCCCCGGGCACCGACACCGCGGCCGAGACCGCCGCCGACCCGGCACCGGCGCCGCTGCCGAAGCGGGACGCCCCGGCGGCGTCGGCGATCGCGCAGGCCGCGGCGGCCGCCGCGCAGCGCCCCGAGGAGCAGTTGCGGCCGTCCGACACCGGGGTGCTCCCGGTCCCCGGCACGCCGAACAACCCGTTCTCGGCCGGCACCGGCAGCCCGTTCCGGTCCGGCGCGCCGTTCCCGGCCGAGCCGATCCCGACCCAGGCCCGCCCGCAGGCGCCCGCACCGACGCAGACCGCGCCGCAGGCGCCGCCGCCCGGCAACCCGCCGCGCTTCTCCGGCCAGCAGCCGAAGCCCGCCCCCGGTGGACGGAGCGGCTGGCGGTCCCAGCGCTCGTCCGCCCCCGCACCGGCTCCGGCGCCGGCCGCGGAGCGGTTCGACGGGTTCGCCGCGGGCCAGCCGGTCACCGCGTCGCACGGGCCGCTCGTGGAGCCCACGTCGATCAGCGGACCGGCCCGCCGACCAGGATCGGAAACGGACTATGTCGATTGGGTAAGCGGGCTCGGCGGGCAGTAAAACATTCGTAAACTCCGATGAAATGATGCGGTCGGGAGGTACCGCGGCGCGGCTCGGACAGTAACGATGGCCGATATCCGAGCCCCATCCCCCGACGCATCGGAGTCCGACCATGAGCCGTCCCCTGCCCCGCGTCCGCAAACTGCTCCTCAGCCTGGCCCTCATCGTCGGCCTGGCCGGCACCGCGCTCGTCGCCCCCGCCGTGGTCGCCCCGACGCACACCGCGGCCGCGCAGGCCGCCGTCTACTCGTCGTGCACGATCAGCCGCTGCTCGGCCGCCCGCACGGCGTACACCGGCTGGCAGTCGCTCGGCTGGCCGCTCAGCTCCGGCTGGTACTCCTGGCCGTACGGCAACTACAACTACACCGGTGGCACCTTCCAGAACCGCGAGGGCTACCTGCCGTCGGCCACCTACAACGAATACGACGTGTACTCCCGCGCGAAGGGCGCCTCGCGCGACGCGTACCGCATCGTGGTCAATCGCAGCACCAAGGTCGCGTACTTCACCCCGGATCACTACGTGACCTTCTACAAACTCTGACCCCATTTTTCGTACGCCCTGAGCACGTCCCGTGGCAGCCGTCTCCGAACGGCTGCCACGCCGCTTTCCCACCCGCTTCGGCGGCGGTGTCGCATTTCCCGCCCCCATTGGCAACCGCCGAGCACCCGTTAGCACCCGAGGCCCGCTAAGGCAGAAGTTTCCAAAAAGTCTGAGTGGCCGAAGTCGCTGCCAATGCTTACCCGCTCCCCGCCGCAGCCGAATCAACCTGCTGCCAGGGGATAACGAAGTCCGCTCGGCGAGAAGGGCAAACCCGGCGCGAGCCGGGGACGCAAAGCCACAGGACCCACGAGGTCGGCTGGGCTACCACCGAACGAACAGGGGAACGATTCATATGCGCGCAATGCTTCAGCTCATGGGTGGTGTCGCCGTTGCCGGTGCCGTTGCTGCCGGCAGCACCGCCTTCACCGCGAACGGCATCAGCGTCACCAACCTTCCTTCCCAGATCGTCGCGGGCGGCGAGACGGCCAGCATCAGCGTCGTCGGCGCATCGCTGGAGAACATCCAGATCGTCAATGACGTCTCTGCGCCGACCGAGTACGCCGCCATCAAGCTGACGCTCAAGGACGACACCACCGCCGCGCTCACGTCCGGCACCGTCAAGGTGAAGGTCACCGGCACCACTGGAACTAGCGCGCCGACGGGTGCCGGAAGCCCGGTGACCTGCACTCACACGAGCGCCGGCGTCTGGAACTGCCCGGCGGGCTCGAGCAAGACCTGGACCGCCATTTCGGCGCTTGCGGTCACCGTGTCGTAGTAATCTGCCCGAGCGGAGGGACCTGATCTCTCGGAATCTCCAGCTCTCGGAGCACTTACGTTTCTGACGGAGTCGTCATACAGCGTAATGTCAGACGTCTGGCCATGGCCGTCATCCTAGGGATGGCGGCCATTGGCACATGGGCCGTAAGTACACACCGAATCTCATACGTCATCACACACGGGATCAGCATGAATCCCGTGTACTACGCCGGCGATCTGGTCGTGGTCGCCAAATCTGATTCCTACGAAGTAGGGCAGATTGCCGCCTACCATGGTGGAGGCGGGCGAGTCGAGGTGCTTCATCGCATCATCGGCGGCAACGCAGTGACGGGATATGTCTTCAAAGGGGACAACAACCCTAATATCGATGGCGTCAACCCGACCGCTGACCAATTAATTGGCCGTGCGGTGGTTCACATTCCCAAGGGCGGGATCTGGCTCAAGCCCGTGCTCAGCCCCACGGGCCTGGGCATGCTCGGGTTCCTGGTGGTCAGTGGCGGAACGGCCGCAGCCAAGACGCGTAGGGGCATTCCACGCGGATCTCGTAAGAAGAGAGCGAAGGGCATGGCTGGCGGAGGTGGCTCCTGGGCAGCGGCCGTGGTCGTAGTCAAGGCCGTCAGCCGTCTTCATCCCGGCCTCCGACTCCTCGCCCTGCTGACCGCGATGTTCGTGGGCATCGGCTTGATTCTGGGCGTCCTCGGGTGGATGAAGCCGGCCACTCAGTCAACACCGAGCAGGCTGGCAGCCGGTGAGTCGATGACATTCTCGTACTCTGCCAAGGTCAAGCCGTCGGCCGCCTACGACGGAACCGTCGCCTACTCTCCCGATCCGATATACAGAAGCCTTGCCGACTTCGTCGACTTGCAACTGCAATATCGGGGAGACCCAGGTCGGATCAATATCAATGCTCGGCTGTCGTCCGCCGCCGGCTGGCACTCGACGATGCAACTCTCGCAAGCACGGCAATTCTCGGCCGAGCGTTACACCAGTACCGTGCTACTCGACCTCGGTGGCATAGAAGATCGCGTGCAGGATGCGGCCAAGGCAATCGGTGCCGACCTTGGTCAGATCACCATCGTGGTCACGGCACACGTTGAACACAGCGACGGCACTGTCTTCGAGCCCCAGCTGTCCCTCGCGTTCAGCCAGCTTCAACTGGCCCTGACCAATGGGCCCGAGAGTCTGGTGGTCGACGAATCCGGCAAGACCACCGGTGGTGGGGTCTACCCGCGACAGATCAGTGTGCTCGGGCGGGATCTGATGACGGCGGCGGCGGCTCGGACGTATGCGATCCGCCTGCTGCTCATCGCCGTCGTGGGGATCATCGGCATCGGGTTGACCGCTCTGAGGAGTGTGCCGCTGGCTACTCGGGCGCAGATCCAGCGGCGGTACGGGCATCTGCTGGTGCCGATCGAGCCGGTGGGGAAGCAGAGCGAGCCGGTGGTGACGGTGGCTACGTTTCCGGCGCTGGTGAAGTTGGCGGAGAAGTACGGGCAGATGATCCTGACCTGGACCCGGCCGGACGGGGCCGATGACTTCGTGGTCCGGGATGACGGGGTCGTCTATCGGTTCCGGATCGTTCCGGCGCGGCCGGCTGCCGCGAAGCCGCCGCTCTCCGGGATGCCGCATCCCGCGCGTCGTGCGCAGAAGTCGGCCGCCCTCGGCATCGCGTCGGTGATCAACACGCCCGGTCCGGCGGCGGAGGCGTCCGCCGACAAGGTGAAGCCGGTCAAGGAGGCCGCGGCTCACAAGGCCGACCAAGGGGAAGCCTCACCGGCTGCCGAAGCGACGGAGGCGGAAGTCCAGGAGGAGACGGCGCACGTTCCGGAGATCGCTCAGGTTCGGCCGCCGGAGTTGGCTGATCAAAAGCCGACACGAGAGCCTTCCAGCGACCTCGGGTCCGCGGCTGGGCAGGCCGACGAGGTGCCGATTCCCGAGCCGGACCAGCAACCGAAGCCGACGCTTGCCCTGGTCGGCCGGACCGCGAAGCCCGAGCGAGCCACCGAGGTCTCGCCCGTCCCCGAGGAGAATGCCGGGGAGACAACGGCCGCGCGCTCCGCGGAGGATCAGTCGGCCGCTGTCGCGGAAGAGACGGTCGCCGCTGAGGTGACAACGGAGGCTGAAGCCCCGGCCGAACCGGAGACCGCCACTCAGGCAGAGGTCGAGGCCGAACCGGGGACCGCGATCCCGGAGGAAGATGGGACCGGGCCGGAGAGCACAACCCAGGCGGAGGGCGAAGCCGAGGCCGCCACCCCGGTGAAGGAAAAGACCGAGCCGGAGGCCGCCGCCCAGGCGAAAGACGAGACCGAGCCGGAGGCCGCCGCCCAGGCGAAAGACGAGACCGAGCCGGAGGCCGCCGTCCAGGCGAAAGACGAGCCCGAGCAGGAGGCCGCCGTCCAGGCGGAAAAGAAGGCCGAGCCGGACGCTGCCATCACCGAAAACGAAGCCGAGCCGGAGAGCATTCCGGAGCCGGGAGAAGCGCCGAAGGCCGCCGGGACTGCGAGGAAGGCGACGACCTCGACGCGAGCGAAGACCCCGCGAAAGGCCGCGCCGGCGAAGGCCGCAACCGCTCAGGAACATGCCGCCGCACCGGAATCCTCAGAGACGGAAGGTGGCGCGACGGAGCGGCCGGCTCGACGTTCGCCGAGGCGGCGGCAGAAGGTGGCGCCGGAGGCTGAGCCGGTCGAGGACGCACCGAGCGGGACGCCGGCGGTGGAGCTTCGGGCGGCGGCTCCGGACGTACCGAAAGAGGATGTGGCGGAGTCGGCGGCGAACAGCGATGCGGAGCCGGCGAAGACCGCTCCCCGGAAGCGGGCAGCGAGCCGCAAGCCCCGCGCTCGCAAGGCAGCGGCCCCGGAGGCCGGGGCCCAGCCGCAAGCCAAGGCCGACAACGAAACGACCGTCGGGCCCGGGCCGAAAGCCGAGACCGCGAAGACGACCGGGACCACGATCCCCGAGGCCGCCGAACCGGTGGCGGAGACCACGGAGACGACCGGAACCGAGAGCAGGACCGCGGAGACGCCCGAGGCAAAGGGTGACACCGAGGCGGCAGAGGGGAAGAGTGCGCAGGACATGGCAGCGGAGCGGAAGGCGGCCGAGGAGCTCGCCGAGCGGAACCAGGCGCTGGAGCAGGCGATCACCCGCAAGGCCGAGCGGGATCAGGCGGCCGCGGACCGGGCCCGCAAGCAGCGCTTGGCGCGCGCTGCCCCGCGTGACCCGGTCTACGACTTCCTGCCCCGCCCGAAGCGGCCCGAGCAGGACTAGGCCGAGCTGACCGGCAGGTAGACCCGGCCGCCCGCGTCCACGAACTCCGACGACTTGGCCTTCATGCCGGCCGCCCGCAGCTCGTGGCTGATCTTCATGGAGCAGAACTTCGGGCCGCACATCGAGCAGAAGTGCGCGGTCTTCGCCGGCGCGGCCGGCAGCGTCTCGTCGTGGTACGCCCGAGCCGTCTCCGGGTCGAGGGCCAGCTCGAACTGATCTTCCCAGCGGAACTCGAACCGGGCGTGCGACAGCGCGTCGTCCCAGGCCTGGGCGCCGGGGTGCCCCTTCGCCAGGTCCGCCGAGTGCGCCGCGATCTTGTACGCGATCATCCCGGCCTTGACGTCCTCCTTGTTCGGCAGGCCGAGGTGCTCCTTGGGCGTGACGTAGCAGAGCATCGCCGTCCCGAACATCCCGATCATCGCGGCGCCGATCGCCGAGGTGATGTGGTCGTAGGCCGGGGCGATGTCGGTGGCGAGCGGCCCGAGTGTGTAGAACGGCGCGCCCGAGCACAGCTCCTGCTGCAGGTCCACGTTCTCCTTGATCTTGTGCATCGGCACGTGGCCGGGGCCTTCGACCATGACCTGGACGTCGTACTCCCAGGCGATGTGGGTCAGCTCGCCGAGCGTGCGCAGCTCGGCGAACTGCGCCTCGTCGTTGGCGTCCGCGATCGATCCGGGCCGCAGGCCGTCGCCGAGCGAGAACGTGATGTCGTACTCCCGGAAGATCTCGCACAGCTCGCGGAAGTGCGTGTAGAGGAAGTTCTGCCGGTGCTCGGCCAGGCACCAGGCCGCCATGATCGACCCGCCCCGGGAGACGATGCCGGTGACCCGCTCGGCCGCCAGCGGCACGTATTCGAGCAGCACGCCCGCGTGGATCGTCATGTAGTCCACGCCCTGCTCGGCCTGCTCGATCACGGTCTCCCGGAACAGCTCCCAGGTGAGCTTGAGCGGATCACCGTTGACCTTCTCCAGGGCCTGGTAGATCGGCACGGTCCCGATCGGCACCGGCGAGTTGCGGACGATCGCCTCGCGGGTCTCGTGGATCCGCGGCCCGGTGGACAGGTCCATCACGGTGTCGGCGCCCCACCGGGTGGCCCAGGTGAGCTTCTCCACCTCCTCGGCGACCGACGAGGTGACCGCCGAGGTGCCGATGTTCGCGTTGACCTTCACCAGGAACTTCGACCCGATGATCATCGGCTCGGACTCGGGGTGGTTGCGGTTGGCCGGCAGCACCGCTCGCCCGGCCGCGATCTCGTCACGGACGACTTCGGCGTCGACACCCTCGCGGACCGCGACGAACTCCATCTCCGGCGTGATGTCGCCGGCCCGCGCGGCGGCGAGCTGGGTGCGCCCGTCCCACCACGGCTTGCGTATCGGCGGCAACCCCTGCGACGGGTCGCTGCCCGGACCGGACGTGTCGTAGAGCCGCACCGACGAGCTGCCGTCGGTCAGCACCACCTCGTTGAACGGCACCCGGATCTCCGGCCGGGAGCCCTCCACGTAGACCTTGCGCCTCATGTTTCCTCCCATGTAGGTACAAAACCGGCAGCCGATGGCAGCACGCCACCCCGCCGGAGCCTGAAAGTCCGGGCCCTACCGCGCCCAGAAGTGGTCCAGCGGTCCGGGCCCGGCGCCCAGCCGCCAGGAGGCGCCGCCGCGCAGCGCCCCGGTCACGTATCGCTTCGCCGCCGCGACCGCGTCCGGCACCGAGTCGCCGGCCGCCAGCCGCACCGCGATCGCCGAGGAGAAAGTGCACCCCGACCCGTGGTTGTTCGCCGTCGGCACCGGCTCGCCGCGCAGCTCGGACGTCGCCCCGTCGTGCCAGAGCAGGTCGACCGCCAGTTCGCTCCCGGTCACCACCACGGCGCGCGGTCCGCGGCCGGCCAGCGCGGCCGCCGCCGCGGCCATCTCCGAGGCGGTCTCGACTCGCTGTCCGACGAGGGCGCCGGCTTCCGCTCGGTTCGGGGTCACGACTTCGGCGTACGGCAGCAGCACCGAAACGATCGAGGCCTCCCCGAGCCGGCTCCCCGAGGTGGCCACCAGCACCGGGTCGACGACCAGATTCGGCAGGTCGGCGGCGCGGTCGGCGAGCACCTCGGCGACGGCGGGATCGGCGATCATCCCGACCTTGACGGCGGCCACCGGGAGGTCGCTGAGCACGGCGTCCAGCTGGGCGGCGACGGTGCCGGCGGGGATCGGGTGGATCGCGGTCACGCCCAGCGTGTTCTGGGCGGTGACGGCGGTGAGGACCGAGGTCCCGTAGGCGCCGAGGGCGGCGAAGGTCTTGAGATCGGCCTGGATGCCGGCGCCGCCGCCGGAGTCGGAGCCGGCGATGGTGAGGACTACCGGCGGGGTCATGCCCGGGCCTCGCTGTGCCGTTGTCCACATTGTTTCGTTGTCCACAGGGTGGGGGCGGGGTCCTCGGGGGCGGCGTCACACTGGGACTCGGGGTCGCCCCCCAGGGCGGGTGGGGGCTGTGATTGAGCGGCGGCAAACGACCCGGCCAACATCCGAGCCACCCGCTCCGGATTCGCCGCCCGCATGACCGCCCCCAACACCGCGATCCCTGCCGCCCCCGCCCCCGCACACTCCGCCGCCCGAGCCGCCGAATCCACCCCACCCAACGCCAGCCACGGAACACTCCCAGCAAGCTCCGCGGCCCGCACCACACCCAGCGCCGGCCCATACCCCGGCTTCGTCGAAGTCAGATAGATCGGCGAGAGCGTCACATAGTCCACACCGGACAGCACCTCGGTCCCATGCCAAGACCGCCCGACCAGCGGCACCCCGTCCGGCACCGGATCCGCCGCCGCCAGATGCACCGCCGCCCCACCGAGCGGATCCGGCCCGGCCACGATCAGCCGCCCGGCCGGCACCACCGCCCGCAGCTCCTCCGCCAGCTCGACGCGCTGCTCGCGGGGCAGGTCACGTTCGCGCAGCACCACCCAGGCCGCTCCCCCGCGCACCGCGGCGGCGACCGTCTCCACCAGCGGCCCCACCGCTGATCGCCGATCGGTGAGCACCACCAGCCCGCCCGGGGTCACCACACCGGTATCCCCTCGTCCGGTGTGGACGCCACCGCGTGGAACCGCCGCGGGATCCGCCCGGCCCGCCGGGCAAGCCGTCCCGCCGCGACCGCGTGCCGCATCGCCACCGCCATCGTGGTGGGGTCGTCAGCCCGGGTGATCGCGCTGGCGACCAGCACCGCGTCGCAGCCCAGCTCCATCGCGAGGGTGGCGTCCGACGCGGTCCCGATCCCGGCGTCCAGGACCACCGGCACGTCGACGCTCTGCCGGATCAGCTCGATGTGGTGCGGGTTGGAGATGCCCAGCCCGGACCCGATCGGCGAACCGGCGGGCATCACCGCGGCACACCCCGCGTCGGCCAGCCGGCGGGCCAGGATCGGGTCGTCCGTGGTGTACGGCAGCACCGTGAACCCGTCCATGACCAGCGCCTCCGCCGCTTTCAGCAGCTCGACGCCATCCGGCAGCAGGGTCCGCTCGTCCCCGATCACCTCCAGTTTGATCAGGTCGGTCTCGAATGCCTCCCGCGCCATCCGAGCCGTCTTGATCGCGTCTCCGGCGGTGTAGCACCCGGCCGTGTTCGGCAGGATCCGCACCTTGAGCCGCTCCAGCATCGGCAGCAGCCCGGGCCCGGCCGCCTCGACCCGCCGCAGCGCCACGGTGACCAGGTCGGTCTCCGACGCGACGATCGCCTCCTCCAGCGCGGCGAGGCTGTTCGCGCCGCCGGTGCCGAGGATGAGTCCGTTCTCCGGTAGCAGGTCCACGGTCACCCGCCCTGCGCGGCGGTCAGCACCTCGACCGCGTCGCCGTCGGCCAGGTCGACCTGTGCCCAGGTGGACCGCGGCACGACCGAGCCGTTGACGGCGACCGCGACGCCGCGGTGCGCGTCGGTGATCTCGGCGACCAGGGCGGCCACCGAGCAGGACTCGGACCGGGTCTGGTGCCGGCCGTTGACGGTCAGGCGCATCCGAACCTCCCGGGGGTGAAAGCGTCGATGATCGGGTCGGTCTCCCCGGTGAGCACCAGGTCGGCGATCAGGCGCGCGGTGATCGGCGCGAGCAGGATCCCGTTGCGGTGGTGCCCGGCCGCGACGATCACGTTGTCGCGGAGGGTTCCGAGGATGGGGGCGTTGTCCGGGGTGCCGGGGCGGTGCCCGACGCTGACCTCGGCGAGTTCGTGCTCGGCGAGGCCGGGGACCAGGTCGAGGGCGGCCCGCAGCAGGTCGTGGACGCCGCCGGCGGTGGGTGTGCGGTCCGTGCGCTCCTCCTGGGTGGCGCCGACCACGACTTCGCCGTCGGCGCGCGGGACCAGGTAGACGTGCCGCCCGTCGGCGGCGCCGTCGATCACGTGCCGGAGCAGTCCGGGCTCGCCTCTGAGCCGGAGCACCTGGCCTTTCACCGGCCGGATCGGCAGCCCGGTGAGGGCCGCCGTGCCGCAGCCGGCCGCGACCACGACGACTTCCGCTTCCAGTTCGGACACGGCAGAGACAAAACGCTTTTCGGTACGCCCGTCGAGCGCCGCCCGCAACGCCCCGACCACACGGCGCGGGTCCACCTGCCGCTCGGTCGGCGCGTAGGCACCGGCCCGGATCCGCGGGGAGAGCGCGGGCGCCAGATCCCGCACCTGCGAGCCGGTGAGCGGCGCCAGCTTCTGATGCTTCCACTCCCGGGCCATCTCGGTCACGTCGTCCGCGGTGAGCGCCACCCCGAGGGTCCCCGCGCTGTCGTAGCCGACCTCACCCAGGCCGGCGGCGAAGGCCGGCCACAGCTCGCCCGACGCCTCCAGCAGTCGCTCCAGCTGCGGAACCTCGAAGACCGACTCGCCACCCGGGGCGAGCATCCCGGCGGCGACGTGCCAGGCCCCGTCGGTCCCGTCCGGCGCCGGGTCGTAGACGGTGACGTCCGCCCCGCGGCGCAGCAGCTCGGCCGCGATGCTCAGCCCGATGATCCCGCCGCCGACGATCGCGGCCCTCATGCCAGCGCCTTCAGGAACGCGGCGGCCGCGCCGCGCGGGTCCGCGGTGAACGCCGCGACGGCGGCGATCCCGTGCGTCTTGAGCAGCGGGGCCCGCTCCAGGGTGATCCCGCCGATCGCCAGGACCGGGGTGCCCGGGACGGCCGCGGCGACCTCGGCGACCCGGTCCGGCCCGAGCGGCGGCGGCAGTCCGTCCTTGGTGGACGTGGGGAAGGTGGGGCCGACCCCCAGGTAGGACGCGCCGTCGGCGACCGCGGCGCGGGCCGCCTCCGGGGTGCGGCAGGTGGCGCCGACGATCGCGGCCGGGCCGAGCACCTGCCGGGCGGCTGCCACGGGCAGGTCGTCGGCGCCGACGTGCACGCCGTCCGCTCCGGCCGCCAGTGCCACGCCGATCCGGTCGTTGACCAGGCACATCGCTCCGGCGTCGCGGCAGATCTCGAGAGCGGCGACGGTTATCGCGTACGCGAAACGGTCGTTGCTCTTGATTCTGATCTGCACCGCCACGCCGGGCTGTGCGACCCCGCGGACGACGTCCAGGTCGTCGGTGATGACGTGCAGTCTGGGGAACGACAATGCGTCCATGACGCGCTCCTCCCTGCGCCGGCATGATCCGGATCAGGTTCGACGGTCGGGGGCCGCATCAGCCCCCCTCTCAGCCCGGTGCCCGGACTCCCGTGGGTTGTTGTAACCGGACCCTAACCGGTCCGTGACGATCCGCGCTAGCGGACGTCCCAAACCGGCTCGGGGACCTCGACCACCTCGTTGTCGGCCCTGAACAGCACGAACCGGTCGAAGGAACGGGTGAACCAGCGGTCGTGGGTGACCGCGATCACTGTCCCGTCGAAGCCCTTCAACCCCTCCTCCAGGGCCTCCGCGGAGGCCAGGTCGAGGTTGTCGGTCGGCTCGTCGAGCAGCAGCAACGTCGCCCCGGACAGCTCCAGCAGCAGCACCAGGAAACGCGCCTGCTGGCCGCCGGAGAGGGTGCCGAACCGCTGGTCGCCCTGCGCCGAGAGCTCGTAGCGGCTGAGGTGTTTCATCGCGCCCGCCCGGTCCATCCCGGAGCGATGGTCGTCACCCCGCCAGAGGATCTCGACGAGTGTCTTCTCCATCAGCTCGGGCCGGTCGTGGGTCTGCGAGAAGTGGCCGGGCCGGACCCGGGCGCCGAGCCGGGCCACGCCGCTGTGCTTCACGTGCGCGAGCGGCGCCCCGTCGACCGGCTGGTGCTCCAGGTCGGGCTCGCTGCCGCCGGCCGCCAGCAGCCGCAGGAAGTGCGACTTGCCGGTGCCGTTCGCGCCGAGCACGGCCACCCGGTCGCCGTACCAGATCTCCAGATCGAACGGGAACGTCAGATTTTCCAGTTCGAGCTGCTCGCAGATCACCGCGCGCTTGCCGGTGCGGCCGCCGCGCAGGTTCATCCGGACCGACTGCTCCTTGGGCGGCAGCGGCGGCGGACCGGCCTCCTCGAACTTGCGCAGCCGGGTCTGCGCGGCCTGATAACGCGAGGCCAGCCCGTCGTTGTAGGCCGCCTTGTTCTTCAGCGTGAACACCAGCTCGCGCAGCTTCTCGTGCTCCTCGTCCCAGCGGCGGCGCAGCTCCTCCATCCGCTCGTGCCGGTTCGACCGGGCCTCGTGCCAGGAGGCGAACCCGCCCGGATGCGTCCACGCGCCGCCGCCCTCGACCGCGACCACCCGGTCGGCGGTCTGCGCCAGCAGCTCCCGGTCGTGCGAGACGTACATGATCGTCTTGGCCGACTCCCGGATCCGCTGCTCCAGCCAGCGCTTGGCGGGCACGTCGAGGAAGTTGTCCGGCTCGTCGAGCAGCAGCACCTCGTCGGTGCCGCGCAGCAGCAGGTCGAGGGCGAACCGTTTCTGCTCGCCGCCGGAGAGGGTGCGCACCACGCGGTGCTTCGTCTCCTCCCACGGCTTGCCGAGGATCGCGACCGCGACGGTGTCGAAGACCACCTCGGCGTCGTATCCGCCGGCCTCGCCCCAGGCGGTGAGGGCGTTCGCGTACGCGATCTGGCTCTTCTCCGTCTCGTCCAGCGCCGCCGTCGCCCTCGCCAGCCGCTCGCCCGCCTCCCGCAGCGGCGGCGCGACCAGCGAGAGTGCCAGGTCCTCCAGCGTCCGGTCGTCACCGATCATGCCGATGAACTGGCGCATCACGCCCAGCCCGCCGACCCGCGCGACGGTGCCGGACTGCATCGGGATGTCGCCGGCCACCATCCGCAGCAGGGTGGTCTTGCCCGCCCCGTTCGGCCCGACCAGCGCGACCTTGGCGCCCTCACCGACCCGGAACGACACGTCGGCGAACAGCTCCCGGCCATCCGGCAGCACGAACCCGGCGCCGGCCACATCCACGTAACCCATGCCCGGCATCCTGCCCGGTCAGCGCCTCAGGCGACAGCCGGTTTCCGGTGCACCCGGAGCACCCGGAACCCCTTCTGGCTGGCCACCCGCTCGACCTGCCAGCCCTTGCCGGCCAGCCAGGTGTGCAGCGAGTCACCGCCCAGGTTCCGGTTGATCACCAGCCAGGCGACCCCGTCCGGGGCGAGCCAGGGCAGCCAGCGCTCCATCAGCGCGTGCAGCTCGGCCTTGCCGACGTGGGTGGGCGGGTTGCTCCAGATCTCGGTGAACGTGACGTCGTCCGGCACGTCGTCCGGCGCGCTCACCCGGACCCGGCCGGCCAGCCCCAGAGCGGTCGCGTTCTCCACGGTCAGATCGCGGGCCCGGGAGTTCACGTCGATCGCGTAGACGATGGTCCCCGGCGCCTCGGTGGCCAGCACGCAGGTGATCGGGCCGTAACCGCAGCCCAGGTCGAGCAGCGCTCCCGCGGTCCCGGCCGTGGGCAGCTCGGCCTTGCGCAGCAGCACCGCGGTGCCCGGGTCGAGCCGCCCGGCCGAGAACACCCCGGAGGCGACGGCGAGCCGGTAGTCCCGCCCGGCCACGCTGAACTCGATCTCACCCCGACGCATCGGGGCGTCCGGGTCGGTGCTGAAGTAATGCTCGGCGGTCACCCCGTCAGTCTCCCGCGTCACAACGCCGCCGCGACGACCGGGTGGCGGACAGGCTGTGCGTTCATCGATCGACGTGCGCTCCTACGTTGTCACCCATGCGGTACGCCACCCCGAACCGCTCCGCCCACCGCGCCACCCCGGCACTCGACCTGATGTTCCTGGTCCGGAGCCTCCCCCGGCCCAGCGCCGGCCAGCACCGCCAGCACACCCGGACTCAGGCCGCGCCGCGACGGCACGCCTGGCGTGAGCCGTATCCGGCCATCCAGCTGTTCACCCGCGGCCTGGCCGCGCTGATCGTGCTGGGCATCTTCCTGACGCTCGGCTTCCTGGTCGTCGCCGACGACCATCAGGACCCGGTCACCCCCGCCGGCCGGGTGCCGCTCACCGTCCCGGACGCCTTCCCGGCCGGCGCGGCCGGTTATCGGGTGGAAAGAGCGGTGGCCGAGGCCGACTGCACGCTCGCGGTCACCGGCGACTTGCGGTCCGCGCTTTCGGCGTACGGGTGCAGCCAGGCCGTCCGCGCGAATCTCACCGTCCCGGACGGGGACTACCAGGTCACCGCGGGCATCCTCGACCTGGCCGACGCGCAGAGCGCGGTGGCCGTGGCGGACCGGGTCCGGCAGCTGGTCGAGACCGGCGACGGCAGCTTCACCTCGATGACCGGGACACCGACCGCCGCGGGCACCCCGATCGGCTGGCGGGCCCGGGGCCACTACCTGATCTACTGCGCGATCGCCGGCCCGGGCGGCGAGCCCGCCCTGGGCGAGGATCCGCAGCTCCAGGAAATCACCGCACACCTGCTCGACACGTACCTGAGTGACCAGGTCCTCGCCCACCGCCCCTGACCGTCGATACCCGGCCGCACGCCCGTCGCCTGCCTTACCCGGTGTCCTGGCTCGCCCGGTGTCCTGGCTTGCCGAGACCGGGCTGGCGTCCATGGCCCTCGCCCCGGCCCGGATAGGGCATACGCGCCAGCCCGAGGCATCGAGCTGGCGTCCATGGCCCTTGCCCCGGCCCGAATGGGGCCATACGCGCCAGCCGAAGGCATCCAGCTGGCGTCCATGGCCCTCGCCCCGGCCCGAATGGGGCCATACGCGCCAGCCGAAGGCATCCAGCTGGCGTCCATGGCCCTCGCCCCGGCCCGGATAGGGCCATACGCGCCAGCCGAAGGCATCCAGCTGGCGTCCATGGCCCTTGCCCCGGCCCGGATAGGGCCATACGTGCCAGCCGAAGGCATCGAGCTGGCGTCCATGGCCCTTGCCCCGGCCCAGATGGGGCCATACGTGCCAGCTGAACAGGGCATCGGTCGGCCGGGCGGGATACCGGGCGGTTTCCTGGCGGCGTGACCGCGTCAGGGAACGCGACGGGCTCGCTGAGGGGGAGGTCAGGCGCGCAGGCGCCGCGTAGCGTCGGCGCGGGCCGCATACTCCGTCTCGGCCGGATACCCCACGGCGACCAGGGTCAGCCCGTGCGCCGGTGCCACCGTCACCTCGCTGGACCGCTCCCGCAGCGTGAGCAGCTTGGCCGGCCAGTCCGGTTCGCGGCGGCCCTCGCCGACCGCGAGCATCGCGCCGACCAGGCTGCGGACCATGGCCTGGCAGAACGCGTCGGCCTGCACGGTGGCGACCAGCGTGCGGTCCGCCTCCCGGCGCCAGTCCAGCCGGTTGATCGCGCGGATCGTGGTGGCGTGCTCCTTGCGCTTGCAGAACGCGGCGAAGTCGTGCTCGCCGAGCAGCCCGGCCGCGGCGGCGTTCAACCGGTCCAGGTCGAGCGGACGCAGCCAGCCGAGGGTGTCGTAGCGGCGCAGCGGCTCCGGCCCCCAGCCGTCGTCGCAGACCCGGTACTCATATCGCCGGAACGTCGCGGAGAACCGTGCGTCGAACGTGTCCGGCACCGGCAGCACGCCCTTGACCCGGGCATCCGGCGGCATCAGCGCGCTCAGCCGGCGCAGCAGCGAGCCGGCCAGTTCCTCGTACCGCTCGGCGGGCAGGTCGATGTGACACACCTGGCCGGTGGCGTGCACCCCGGCGTCCGTCCGGCCGGCCACGGTCAGGCCCAGCGGCCACTCCGCGCCCGAGGCACCCAGGATCCGCCGCAGAGCTTCGATCAAAACCCCGGCTACGGTACGACGTCCGGGCTGCACCGCCCAGCCGGAGAAGTCCGCGCCGTCGTACGAGACGTCGAGGCGCAGGCGGGTCGTTTCCGTCATCGGGGGCGGCTCCTCGCGTACCGAAAATCGGGTTTGATCCAAGCGAAAGGCCCGGCTCCCCGCCAGGGGGTGCCGGGCCTCGCCTGAGGTGAATCAGGCCTTGTCGGTGTCTTCGCCTTCGGCCTTGGTGCCCGGGCCCTCGGCGTCCTTGTCACCGGACGCGCTGACCGGAGCCTCGGCGTCCTGGTCGTCGGCGACCGCGGCGGGCGCGGTCTCCTCCGGGGCCAGGGCCTCGACCTTGTCCTGCTGCGCGGCCTTGCGAGCGGCGGACTTGGCGGCCGGGCTGGGCGCGGTGGTGGCCGCGACCGGAGCCTCCTCGACCAGTTCGATGATCGCCATCGGAGCGGCGTCACCCTTGCGGGGACCGGTCTTGGTGATCCGGGTGTAGCCACCGGGACGGCCGGTGTACCGCGGAGCGATCTGCTCGAACAGGGCGTACACGACGTCCTTGTCCTTCACGACGGTCAGCACCCGGCGACGGGCGTGCAGGTCGCCCCGCTTGGCCTTCGTGATGAGCTGCTCAGCCAGCGGGCGCAGCCGCTTCGCCTTGGTCTCGGTGGTCTTGATCTTCCCGTGCCGGAAGAGCTCGGTGGCCAGGTTGGCCATGATGAGCTTCTCGTGTGCCGGGCTGCCGCCGAGGCGGGCACCCTTGGTGGGCGTGGGCATTTCAGATGCTCCTTGAAGAAGTGGCGCAGGCCGGAGAGCTTAGAGCTGCTCGGTCTCGCGGTAGTCGTCGGTGTCGTAGTCCACGTCGCCGAACGAGTCCACGACGTGCGCCGGGTCGAAGGACGGCGCGCTGTCCTTGAGGCCCAGGCCCATTCCGGCGAGCTTCATCTTGACCTCGTCGATGGACTTCTGGCCGAAGTTCCGGATGTCCAGGAGGTCCGCCTCGGTACGCCCGATCAGCTCACCGACGCTGTTGATGCCCTCCCGCTTGAGGCAGTTGTACGACCGGACGGTGAGGTCCAGCTCCTCGATCGGGAGAGCCAGGTCGGCAGCGAGCTGCGCGTCCTGCGGCGACGGGCCGATGTCGATGCCCTCGGCGGTCTCGTCCAGCTCCCGGCACAGGCCGAAGAGCTCGACCAGGGTGGAACCGGCCGACGCCAGGGCGGTCCGCGGCGAGATGGACGCCTTCGACTCGACGTCGATGATCAGACGGTCGAAGTCGGTGCGCTGCTCGACACGGGTCGCCTCGACACGGTAGGTGACCTTGAGCACCGGCGAGTAGATCGAGTCGACCGGGATCCGGCCGATCTCCGCGCCCGCGCTCTTGTTCTGCGCCGCGGTGACGTAGCCACGGCCACGCTCCACGGTCAGCTCCATGTCGAGCCGGCCCTTGCTGTTCAGCGTCGCCAGCTTCAGATCGGGGTTGTGCACGGAGACACCGGCCGGCGGCTGGATGTCCCCGGCGGTCACGTCGCCCGGGCCCTGCTTGCGCAGGTACATGCTGACCGGCTCGTCGTGCTCGGAGCTGACGGTCAGTTCCTTGACGTTCATGACCAGCTCGACCACGTCCTCCTTGACACCGGGGATCGTGGTGAACTCGTGCAGCACGCCGTCGATCTTGATGCTGGTGACCGCCGCGCCCGGGATGGACGACAGCAGGGTCCGCCGCAGCGAGTTACCGAGGGTGTAGCCGAAGCCCGGCTCCAGAGGCTCGATGGTGAACCGGGAGCGGGTCTCGCTGAGCGACTCCTCCGAGAGGGTCGGCCGCTGGCTGATGAGCACGCTGTTCTTCTTTCTGTCAGGCCAACCGCTATTTGATGGCCGTCGGGAATGCCCGGCGCCTTCGCAGACGCCGGGCAACTTGTTACTTGGAGTAGAGCTCCACGATCAGCTGCTCCTGAACCTGCGTGTCGATGACAGCGCGGGCCGGGAGCGAGTGGATCAGGATCTTCATCTCGCTCGGGATGGGCTCGAGCCACGCCGGCACCGGCCGGGAACCGGCCTGCGCCTGGGCGACGACGAAGGGGGTCATCTCCTTCGACTTCTCCCGGAGCGTGACGATGTCGTGCTCCTTCACCCGGTACGACGGGATGTCGACCTTGACGCCGTTCACCAGGAAGTGGCCGTGCTTGACCAGCTGGCGGGCGGCGTCGCGGGACGCGGCGTAGCCGGCCCGGTAGACGACGTTGTCCAGACGCGACTCGAGGATCTGCAGCAGCACCTCACCGGTCTTGCCGGGCTTGGTGACAGCCTCCTCGTAGTACCCGCGGAACTGCTTCTCGAGCACGCCGTACACGCGGCGGGCCTTCTGCTTCTCGCGGTGCTGGAGCAGGTACTCGGTCTCCTTGGTCCGGCCGCGGCCGTGCTGGCCGGGCGGGAAGGGACGCGACTCGAACGGGCACTTCGGCCCGTCGCACTTGCTGCCCTTGAGGAACAGCTTCATCTTCTCGCGGCGGCAGCGCTTGCAGTCCGCACCTACGTAACGAGCCATTGTTTCCAGATCTCCCTTAGACCCGACGACGCTTCGGCGGACGGCACCCGTTGTGCGGCTGCGGGGTCACGTCGGAGATCTGACCGACCTCGAGACCAGCGGCCTGCAGCGAACGGATGGCGGTCTCCCGGCCGGAGCCGGGGCCCTTGACGAAAACGTCGACCTTGCGCATGCCGTGCTCCATGGCCCGGCGAGCGGCGGCCTCGGCGGCCAGCTGCGCGGCGAACGGAGTCGACTTGCGGGAGCCCTTGAAGCCCACCTGGCCGGAAGAGGCCCAGGAGATGACCGCACCGGTCGGGTCGGTGATCGACACGATGGTGTTGTTGAAGGTGCTCTTGATGTGCGCCTGCCCGTGGGCGACGTTCTTGCGTTCCTTGCGCCGGACCTTCTTGACTGCGGCCCCTGCGCGTGCCTTCGGTGGCATAAGTCAGTGCGCTCCTATTACTTCCGACCGGGCTTCTTCTTACCGGCGACCGTGCGCTTCGGGCCCTTACGGGTACGAGCGTTGGTCCGGGTCCGCTGACCCCGAACGGGCAGACCCTTGCGGTGGCGGATGCCGGCGTAGCAGCCGATCTCAACCTTGCGGCGGATGTCCGCGGCGACCTCGCGGCGCAGGTCGCCCTCAACCTTGAAGTTGGCCTCAATGTATTCGCGGAGCTTGAGCAGCTCCTCCTCAGTGAGGTCCTTGGCGCGCTTGTTCAGGTCGATCGCCGTAGCGTTCAGTGCTTCGACGGACCGGGTGCGCCCGATCCCGAAGATGTAGGTGAGCGCGATCTCCATCCGCTTTTCGCGGGGAAGATCGACGCCGACGAGACGTGCCATTTCTGGGCGTACTCCTCGTTGTTGTCGCGGAGGTCTGTACCCGTCCCACCCCGCCTGCCCGGGCGGGCCCCGGCCTCCGACCGGGGGTGTGGCCACTCTCTAGGAGAGACGGCCGGGACGAGCTTGTTCAGTGGTGCGGATCCTGCGCGGGTTGATCAGCCCTGGCGCTGCTTGTGGCGCGGGTCGGTGCTGCAAATCACCATGACCCGGCCGTGCCGCCGGATGATCCGGCAGTTGTTGCAGATCCGCTTGACGCTCGGCTTGACCTTCACGGTTTGCCTTAACTCTCAGTCAGACGGGATAGAAAACCCCGTGACCCGGTTACTTGTAGCGGTAGACGATGCGCCCACGGGTCAGGTCGTACGGCGACAGCTCGACGACGACCCTGTCCTCGGGAAGGATACGGATGTAGTGCTGACGCATCTTCCCGGAGATGTGTGCCAGGACCTTGTGACCATTGGCGAGCTCAACGCGGAACATAGCGTTCGGCAGGGGCTCGATCACTCGGCCTTCGATCTCGATGGCTCCGTCTTTCTTTGGCATGTCCTCCGCTACCTGACATCGGGTTCTGGGGCAGGCTGTGCAACGTCGTACCCAAGCCGCTCGGGGCTTGGACCAGCCGCGGCTCCCCCTGCTCCTCGAAGCGCTGAGGACATGAAGGAGTGGACGCTGCGCGCCAGCAAGCCAGTCTACGCGCACGTTTCGGGGACGCCAAACCGAGGTCCCCTGACCCGGAGTCGGGCGTGTCACGCCGGCCTCAGCGACCCCGGAACTCCCGGCCGCATCGAGGGCCGGTCAGCGCTCAACGGCCCCGGCGACCGCGGTCCGTCAGGGCGCCCACGCCGGTGATGACCACCGGGATCAGCACCCAGGCCGGCCAGAAGTAATACGCGTGCCCGGAGGTGAAGGAGGTGATCGCCCAGATCACCGTGCAGATCAGGAAGGCGGTCAGCGCGGACTGGAAGGTGTGCCGGCCGCCGTGGCCGCGCTCGTCCTTGCCGACCGGCGCCGCGGCCGGGTGCTGCGCCGCCGGGTGCGGCTGCACCTGGGACTGCCGCGGTGGGACGGTGCCGGGGAGGTCGTCCAGGAGACCGTCCAGATCGGCGTACGTCCGGGCGCTGTAGGCCCGCTGGACTCTCTCGTCATATTCGTTCAGATCGAGCCGGCCCTCGTCGAGCGCGCTCTTCAACTGATCCGCTACGCGCTGACGATCACTGTCGCCGGCCCGCATCCCCTCGCGTCCCATGCGTCACAGCATGCCAGGCGGACGCTTGTACTCCTAGGGCTGCCTGGCGGTCACGAGATCGCCGAGGCGGGCCCGGCCGCCGTCCAGGGCGGTGGTCACCCACACCCCGTCGTCCAGCAGCGCCATGGTGTGCTCCACGTGCGCCGCGCGCGAGCCGTCCCGGGTCACCACGGTCCACCCGTCGGACAGCTCCAGGGTCCGCGGCGAGCCCAGCGTGATCATCGGCTCGATGGCCAGTGCCATCCCCGGGATCAGGCGCGGGCCGCGGCCCGGTTTGCCGTGGTTGAGCACGTGCGGCTCCTGGTGCATCTCGGTGCCGATGCCGTGCCCGCCGTAGCCGTCGACGATCCCGTACCGCCCGGCCTTGCGGATCACCTTCTCGATGTTGAACGAGATGTCGGTGAGCCGGCCACGGCCGTTCGCCGCGCCACGGGCGGCCGCGGCGATCCCGGCCCACATCGAGTCCTCGGCGACCTCGGCCATCCGCAGCAGCGCCGGGTCGGTCTCGCCGACGCCGACCGTGATCGCCGAGTCGCCGTGCCAGCCGTCCAGGATCGCGCCGCAGTCCAGCGAGATCAGGTCGCCCTCGACGAGGATCTGCTCGGCGCTCGGGATGCCGTGCACCACCTGCTCGTTGACCGAGGCGCAGATCGAGGCCGGGAAGCCGTGGTAGCCCTTGAACGACGGGATGGCCCCGGCGTCCCGGATCGTCTTCTCCGCGATGGCGTCGAGATCGGCGGTCGAGACGCCGGGAGCGACCGCGTCGCGCATCGCCTCCAGCGCCGCGTGGACGACCAGGCCGGCCGCCCGCATCTTGACGATCTGCTCCGGCGTCTTCAGCTGGATGTCCAGCTCCTGACGACGCATGTCAGCCCCCGTACGACCGCAGGGCGTCGATCGCGCGCACCGTGACGTCCTCGACCGGGCCGGTCGCGTCGATGCCCACCAGCTTGCCCTGGGCGCCGTAGTAGTCCACCAGCGGCGCGGTCTTGTCCGAGTACTCCACCAGGCGGTTGGCGATGGTCTCGGCTTTGTCGTCGTCCCGCTGGAACAGCTCCGACCCACAGCGGTCGCAGATGTTCTCCTTGCTGGTCGGGTCGAACTCGACGTGCCAGATCTTGCCGCAGCCCCGGCAGGTCCGGCGGCCGGAGAGCCGCCGGATCACCTCGTCGTCGTCGACCACGAGCTCCATCACCAGGTCCAGCGCGGTGCCCAGGTCGGCCAGCAGCTTGTCCAGCGCGGCGGCCTGCGGCACCGTGCGCGGGAACCCGTCCAGCAGGAACCCGTCGCCGGCGTCCGGCTCGGCGAGCCGGTCGCGGACCATGTTGATGGTCACCTCGTCCGGCACCAGCTGGCCGGCGTCCATGTACCGCTTCGCCTCGACCCCGAGCGGAGTCCCCTGCGACACGTTGGCCCGGAAGATGTCCCCGGTCGAGATCTTCGGTACGGCGAGATGGGCGGCGATGAACTCAGCCTGGGTCCCCTTGCCGGCCCCCGGAGGGCCCACCAGTACCAGCCGCACCTACATCGCCTCGCTTCGTCCGCAAGAAGCCACGCCAACCGCCGCCAGAGCCCCCCGGCTCCGCGTACCCACTACCGGAGGAACCCTTCGTAGTTCCGCTGCATGAGCTGGCTCTCGATCTGCTTCACCGTCTCCAGGCCCACGCCGACCATGATCAGCACGGCGGTGCCACCGAACGGGAAGTTCTGGTACTGCTTCTGGTCCAGCCAGATGAAGAAGAAGTTCGGCAGGACCGAGATCAGACCCAGGTAGAGCGCGCCCGGCAGGGTGATCCGGCTGAGGATGAAGTCCAGGTAGTCGGCGGTCGGCTTGCCCGGGCGGATACCCGGCACGAAACCACCGTACTTCTTCATGTTCTCCGCGACCTCAGTCGGGTTGAACGTGATCGACACGTAGAAGTACGTGAAGAAGATGATCAGCAGGAAGTAGACGCTGATGTACAGCCAGCTGGTCGGCGACGCGAGCCAGTTCTGGATCCAGATCTGGTACGGCTTCAGGTTGTTCTTGTCGAAGAACTGCAAGTACAGCTGCGGCAGGTAGAGCAGCGACGACGCGAAGATGACCGGGACGACACCCGCCTGGTTCACCTTCAGCGGGATGTAGGTGGAGGTGCCGCCGTACATCCGCCGGCCGATCATGCGCTTGGCGTACTGCACCGGGATGCGCCGCTGGGCCTGCTCGATGAAGACCACCAGGCCGATGATCACCAGGACCAGCGCGATCACCAGGAGGAACTTGGCGGTGCCGGCGGACTGCTTGATGGTCCAGCCCTCACCGGGGAGGCGGGCCGCGATCGAGGTGAAGATCAGGACGGACATGCCGTTGCCGACGCCGCGGTCGGTGACCAGCTCGCCGAGCCACATCACCACGCCGGTGCCGGCGGTCATCGTCAT
The DNA here is from genome assembly GCF_018324205.1 of Actinoplanes ianthinogenes. Lineage (NCBI taxonomy): Bacteria > Bacillati > Actinomycetota > Actinomycetes > Micromonosporales > Micromonosporaceae > Actinoplanes > Actinoplanes ianthinogenes. Next base: position 5,425,215 of record NZ_AP023356.1, on the reverse strand, counting down.
CACCAGCACCGTGAGCGTGAGCCACATCGGAATGCCGGTGTTCTCCGGGATGATCTGGTACTGCGGGTTGTCCTGGTCGCAGAGACCGCCGAACAGCTGGCCGGTCCGGGCCAGGGCGACGAACGCCGACGACTGGAGGACCGCGAGGCCCAGCGTCAGGTACCGGGTGTACTGGGTGATCTTCGCCTGACCGGACTGACCCTCCTTGCGGAGCTGCTCGAGCCGCGGGATGACCACGGTCAGCAGCTGCAGGATGATCGACGCGGTGATGTACGGCATGATGCCGAGCGCGAAGACCGAGAGCTGGAGCAGAGCACCGCCGGAGAACAGGTTCAGCAGGTTCAGAACCTGGTTACCCGACTGCTCGGTGAGCTTGAGGCACGCCTTGACGTTGGTGTACGACACGCCGGGGCTGGGCAGCGTCGCGCCCAGCCGGTAGACGGCAATCATCGCCACCGTGAACAACAATTTCTTGCGCAGGTCAGGCGTCCGCAACGCACTCGTAAAAGCGGAGAGCAACTTCTTCCTCCTGCGCGAGGTGACCGCCACGTCGGCGGTACGGGGGGAGGGCAACGGTCCGGATGACCGATGTCCCTAACTGGAAACGGACTCTAACAGTCTTGGCCAGCCGTGGTCAGCCACGGTAGCCGTCCATGCGGCGCTGCGTCACGACCAATCACATAAGTGCTGGTCAAACGCCACAAGGGGATGCTCGCCGAACATGAGTCCGGACGAGCATCCCCGCAAGCCTCACAGCTCGGTGGTGGAACCACCAGCGGCTGCGATCTTCTCCTTGGCGGACTCGCTGAACGCGTGCGCCGAAATCGTCAGCGTCACGCCGCCCAGCTCGCCCGAGCCCAGGACCTTGACCGGCTGGCCCTTGCGGACCGCACCGGCCTCGACGAGCTCGGACGGGCCGACCTCGCCACCGTTCGGGAACAGCTCGGCAAGCCGGTCCAGGTTCACGACCTGGAACACGACCTTGTTGCGCGGGCGGTTCCGCAGGCCCTTGATCTTCGGCAGGCGCATGTGGATAGGCATCTGCCCACCCTCGAACGACGCCGGAGTGTTCTTCCGGGCGCCGGTGCCCTTGGTACCGCGACCGGCCGTCTTGCCCTTGGAGCCCTCACCACGACCCACGCGGGTCTTCTTGGTCTTGGCGCCCGGGGCCGGCTTCAGGTCATGAATCTTGATCGCCATTTACTCGACCTCCTCGACAGTGACGAGGTGGTTCACGGCGAAGATCATGCCCCGGATCTCGGGACGGTCCTCCTTGACCACCACATCGTTGATCCGCTTCAGCCCGAGCGAACGCAGCGAGTCCCGCTGGTTCTGCTTGCGACCGATCTCGGACCGGATCTGGGTGACCTTCAAGCGAGCCATCAGTGCACCGCCGCTTCCGCACGGGCCGCCAGCATCGCGGCCGGCGCCACGTCCTCGACCGGGAGGCTACGGCGAGCCGCAACCGCCTCCGGGGACTCGAGGCCCTTCAGCGCCGCCACGGTGGCGTGCACGATGTTGATCGGGTTCGAGGAGCCGAGGCTCTTCGAGAGGATGTCGTGGATGCCCGCGCACTCCAGCACGGCGCGCACCGGACCACCGGCGATGACACCGGTACCAGCGGACGCCGGCTTGAGCAGGACGACACCCGCGGCAGCCTCACCCGTGATCGGGTGCGGAATGGTCGCACCGATACGCGGAACCTTGAAGAAGTGCTTCTTGGCCTCCTCGACGCCCTTGGCGATCGCCGCGGGCACCTCCTTGGCCTTTCCGTAACCGACACCGACGGTGCCGTCACCGTCGCCGACGATCACCAGGGCGGTGAAGCTGAAGCGACGACCACCCTTGACGACCTTGGCGACACGGTTGATCGCGACGACCCGCTCGAGGTGCGGGGTCTTCTCGACGGGAGCGTTACGCCCGCCCTCGCGACGGTTGTCGCGGCGGCCGCCACCCTCGCTGTTACCGCCGGACCCGCCGCCACGGCGCTGCTGACCAGGCATTGGTCAATTCCTCCTAGAACTCGAGTCCGGCTTCGCGAGCGGCATCCGCAAGCGCGGCGATACGCCCCGCGTACTTGTTGCCACCGCGGTCGAAGACGACCTTGGAAATACCCGCGGCCTTGGCCCGCTCGGCGAGGAGCGTGCCGACCTTGCCGGCGTGCGCGCTCTTGTCGCCCTCGGTGCCCCGGATCGTGGTGTCGAGGGTCGAGGCCGAAGCCAGCGTGTGGCCCTTGAGGTCGTCGATGATCTGCGCGGTGATGTTCCGCGAGGACCGGGTGACGACCAGGCGGGGACGCTCGGCCGTGCCGCGCACGTTCTTGCGGACCCGGAAGTGCCGACGCGCCTTGCCAACGGCACGCTTCGCGGCGACACCGCCGCCATTGCGGCGCTTGAGCAGCGTGGCGGTCACTTCTTACCTGCCTTTCCAGCCTTGCGGCGGATGACCTCACCCTGGTACTTCACGCCCTTGCCCTTGTAGGGCTCCGGCGGGCGGATCTTCCGGATGTTGGCGGCGACCTCGCCGACCAGCTGCTTGTCGATGCCCGACACGGTGAACTGGGTCGGCTTCTCCACGGAGAAGCTGATGCCCGCCGGCGGCACGATGTTCACCGGGTGCGAGAAGCCCAGAGCGAACTCCAGGTCCTTGCCCTTGGCGGTGACACGGTAACCGGTGCCGTTGATCTCGAGGGTCTTCTTGTAGCCCTCGGTCACACCGACGATCATGTTGGCGACCAGGGTGCGCGAGAGACCGTGCAGCTCCTTGGCCTTGCGCTCGTCGTTCGGGCGGTTGACGACCAGTTCGGCGCCCTCCTGGGACACCGTGATCGGCTCGGCCACGGTGTGCGTGAGCTCGCCCTTGGGGCCCTTGACCTTGACGGTCTGCCCCGTGATGGTGACGTCGACGCCGGCCGGGACCGGGATCGACTTACGTCCGATTCGCGACATGTCTAAGTCTCCAGTTACCAGACGAAGGCGAGGACTTCCCCGCCAACGCTCCGCTTGCGGGCCTGCTTGTCGGTCAGCAGTCCCTGGGACGTCGAAATGATCGCGACACCGAGACCACCGAGCACGCGCGGCAGCTCGTCGGACTTGGCGTACACCCGCAGGCCCGGCTTCGAGACGCGCTTGATGCCGGCGAGGCTGCGCTCGCGGTTCTGGCCGTACTTGAGCTCAACGACCAGACGCTTGCCGACCGCGCCCTCCTCGGGCTCCTCAGACGTCCACGACGCGATGTAACCCTCCGCCTTGAGGACCTCGGCGATGTTCGCCTTGATCTTCGAGTACGGCATGGTCACCTTGTCGTGGTACGCCTGGTTGGCGTTGCGCAGACGCGTCAGCATGTCTGCGATCGGGTCCGTCATCGTCATGGGTATTCGTCAACCTTTCTCGCCGGGGTTCCCGGTTGTGACGCCAGGCCTACGGCGAAGCGGTATTTCAGTTAACAGCCCGTAAGGTCCGCTTAAGGGCGGCGGGTGGGGCGGTTGGACGGGGGTTACCAGGAGGCCTTGGACACGCCGGGCAGCTCACCGCGGTGAGCCATGTCCCGCACGCAAACCCGGCACAGGCCGAACTTGCGGTAGACCGAGTGCGGGCGACCGCACTTCTGGCAGCGGGTGTAAGCGCGCACGGCGAACTTCGGCTTCGCGGCCGCCTTGAGAATCAGCGCCTTCTTAGCCATGCTCAGTTCTCCTTGAACGGGAAGCCCAGGAGCTTCAGCAGCGCCCGGCCCTCGTCGTCGGTGGTGGCCGTCGTGACGATCGTGATGTCCATGCCCCGCGGCCGGTCGATCTTGTCCTGATCGATCTCGTGGAACACCGACTGCTCGGTCAGGCCGAAGGTGTAGTTGCCGTGACCGTCCAGCTTGCGGCCGTCGAGGCCACGGAAGTCACGGATACGCGGCAGCGAGATGGACAGCAGCCGGTCCAGGAACTCCCACATCCGGTCGCCACGCAGGGTGACCTTGGCGCCGATCGGCATGCCCTCGCGGAGCTTGAACTGCGCGATGGACTTGGTCGCCCGGCGAACCAGCGGCTTCTGACCGGTGATCGTGGTCAGGTCGCGGACCGCGCCGTCAATCAGCTTGGCGTCCCGGGCAGCCTCGCCGACACCCATGTTCACGACGACCTTGACCAGGCCGGGGATCTGCATGGGGTTGGCGTACTTGTGCTGCTCCTGGAGCGCCGGGATGACCTCGGCCCGGTACTTGCTCTTCAGACGCGGCAGCGTCTTCGTCTCAGTGGCGGCAGTCATCACAGTTCCTTACCGGTCGTACGCGCGATACGGACCTTGGCGCCGTTCTCGTCGATCCGGTAACCGATCCGGGTCGGCTTCCCCTGGTCGTCCAGGATCTGGACGTTGGAGATGTGGATCGCGGCTTCCTGCGTGACGATGCCACCGGTCTTCGAACCACGCTGGGTGGTGCGGATGCGTTCGTGCTTCTTGACCCGGTTGACGCCCTCGACCAGGACCTTGTCCTGCCGCGGGAAGGCCGCGATGACCTTACCCTTGGCACCCTTGTCCTTGCCGGCGATGACGACGACCGTGTCGCCCTTCTTGATCTTCACGGTCAGAGCACCTCCGGCGCCAGGCTGATGATCTTCATGAACCGCTTGTCGCGCAGCTCGCGGCCGACCGGGCCGAAGATGCGGGTACCGCGGGGGTCCCCGCCGTCCTTGATGATGACGGCGGCGTTCTCGTCGAAGCGGATGTACGAGCCGTCCGGACGACGCCGCTCCTTGCTGGTGCGGACGACGACCGCCTTGACGACGTCACCCTTCTTCACACCGGCGCCGGGGATGGCGTCCTTGACCGTGGCCACGATGACGTCGCCGATGCTCGCGTAACGGCGACCGGAGCCACCGAGCACCCGGATGCACAGGATCTCCCGGGCACCCGTGTTGTCGGCGACGCGCAGTCGCGACTCCTGCTGGATCACGTCTGTCTCCTATGTCTGCCAGTTCTCCGGAAACAACCGAAGCTTGGCGGAACGATGGTCCGCTGGGCCGGCCGTAGCCGGCCCAGCGTACTCACTTGGCCTTTTCGAGGATCTCCACGATCCGCCACCGCTTGGTGGCGGAGAGCGGACGGGTCTCCATGATCGAAACCCGGTCGCCGATGCCGGCGGCGTTCTGCTCGTCGTGCACCTTCAGCTTGCGGGTACGGCGGATGACCTTGCCGTACAGCGCGTGCTTGACCCGGTCCTCGACCTCGACGACGACGGTCTTGTCCATCTTGTCGCTGACCACGAGACCCTCACGCACCTTGCGCTGAGCGCGCGGAGCGGTGGTGGTGTTCTCACTCATGCCGTCACCTCATCCGGCGCGACCGAGAGACCAAGCTCACGCTCACGCATGATCGTGTAGATCTTCGCGACGTCCTTGCGGACGACCTGCAGCCGACGGTGATTGTCGAGCTGGCCGGTCGCGCGCTGCACGCGAAGGTTGAACAGCTCCGCCTTGGCCTCCCGCAGCTTCGCGACCAGCTCCTCCTCGGAGAGTTCGCGGAGCTCGGCTGCCTTAACGCCCGCTGCCATCAGCTTTCACCCACTTCGCGCGTCACGATGCGGCACTTCATCGGGAGCTTGTGGATCGCGCGGCGCATCGCCTCACGCGCGACCGTCTCGTTCGGGAACGACATCTCGAAGAGAATGCGGCCCGGCTTGACGTTCGCCACCCACCACTCGGGAGAACCCTTACCGGAACCCATGCGGGTCTCGGCGGGCTTCTTGGTCAGTGCCTGGTCCGGGAAGATCGAGATCCAGACCTTGCCGCCACGCTTGATGTGACGGGTCATGGCGATACGAGCCGACTCGATCTGCCGGTTCGTCACGTACGCCGGCTCGAGAGCCTGGATACCGAACTCACCGAAGACGACCCGGTTGCCACCCTTGGACGCGCCGTGGCGGTCCGGGTGGTGCGGCTTACGGAAGCCCTTTGGGGGCTTACGGGGCATCAGCACAGGTCAGCCCTCCTGCTGCGTTTCGGCCGCAGCCGGAGCAGCGGCGGTGTCATCGGCGGTCGCCGCGGCCTGAGCCGCGCGGCCGGCCTCGGTGCCGCCCGCGGTCGTGCCGGACGAACCGGAACGGCCACGACGCGGACGCTCGGGACGGTCAGCGCGGTCCCGGCGCGGACGCGCGGGAGCCTCGGTGACGACCTCGCGACCCGGAACGGCGTCGCCCTTGTAGATCCAGACCTTCACGCCGATCCGGCCGAACGTGGTACGCGCCTCGAAGAAGCCGTACTCGATGTTCGCCCGCAGCGTGTGCAGCGGAACGCGACCCTCACGGTAGAACTCCGTGCGGCTCATCTCCGCGCCGCCGAGACGGCCGGAGACCTGCACCCGGATGCCCTTGCAGATCGGGTTCTTCATGGCCGACTGCATGGCCTTGCGCATCGCCCGCCGGAAGCTGACCCGGGAGGACAGCTGCTCGGCGACGCCCTGCGCCACCAGCTGAGCGTCCGACTCGGGGCTCTTCACCTCGAGGATGTTCAGCTGGACCTGCTTGCCGGTGAGCTTCTCGAGCTCGCCGCGGATCCGGTCCGCCTCCGCACCCTTACGGCCGATGACGATGCCCGGCCGGGCGGTGTGGATGTCGACCCGAACCCGGTCGCGGGTCCGCTCGATGTCCACCTTGGAGATGCCGGCACGCTCGAGGCCCTTGGACATCATGCGGCGGATCTTGACGTCCTCGCCGATGTAGTCCTTGTAGAGCTTGTCCGCGAACCAGCGGCTCTTCCAGTCGGTGGAGATGCCGAGGCGGAACCCGGTGGGGTGAACCTTCTGACCCATTACTCGGCACCCTCCGTGCTCTGGGACTCGGCGGCAGCCGGCTCAGCGGCCTTGTCGGCCTTCTTCGCCGCGGCCTTCTTCGCCGGGCGGGCCGTCTGGACCGCCTCGACCGCGATAGTGATGTGACACGTGCGCTTGCGGATCCGGTACGCCCGGCCCTGCGCCCGCGGACGGAACCGCTTGAGCGTGGGACCCTCGTCGACGAACGCCTCGCTCACGAGGAGGGCGTCGGGGTCGAGCCGCTCGTTGTTCTCCGCGTTCGCAACGGCGCTGGCAAGCACCTTGTAGACCTGCTCGCTGGCGGCCTGCGGCGCGAACTGCAGGACAATCAACGCCTCCTTCGCGGGCAGACCACGAACGAGGTTGACCACCCGGCGCGCCTTGGTCGGCGAGAGGCGCACGTGTCGCGCAATCGCCCGCGCGCCCGGAAGCACCGGAGCGTCGCCCTTTGCTGGCATCGCTGTAGCTCCTAAATCCTCTAATCCGTGTATCTGCTTAGCGACGACGGCTCTTGCGGTCGTCCTTCTCGTGACCCTTGAACGTGCGGGTCAGAGCGAACTCGCCGAGCTTGTGCCCGACCATCGCCTCGGTGACGAACACCGGGACGTGCTTGCGCCCGTCGTGCACGGCGATCGTGTGCCCGAGCATGTCCGGGATGATGGTCGAACGCCGCGACCAGGTCTTGATGACGTTCTTCGAGTTCTTCTCGTTCTGAACTTCCACCTTCTTGAGCAGGTGGTCGTCGACGAACGGGCCCTTCTTCAGGCTGCGAGGCATCTTTTAACTCCCGTTACCCGCGCTTGCGGGTGGCGTAGCGGCGGCGAACGATCAGCTTGTCGCTCTCCTGGCCCTTGCGGCGGGTACGGCCCTCCGGCTTACCAGCCGGGTTGACCGGGTGACGACCACCGGAGGTCTTACCCTCACCACCACCGTGCGGGTGGTCGACGGGGTTCATGGCGACACCACGGACGGTCGGGCGCTTGCCCTTCCACCGCATACGGCCGGCCTTACCCCAGTTGATGTTCGACTGCTCGGCGTTGCCGATCTCGCCGACGGTGGCGCGGCAGCGCACGTCGACGCGACGGATCTCACCGGAGGGCATACGCAGCGTGGCGTACGCGCCCTCACGGCCGAGCAGCTGGATGCCGACGCCGGCCGAGCGGGCCAGCTTGGCTCCACCGCCGGGACGAAGCTCCACGCCGTGGATCGTCGTACCGACCGGGATGTTGCGCAGGGGCAGGTTGTTGCCCGGCTTGATGTCCGCGCCCACGCCCGACTCGATGCGGTCGCCCTGCTTCAGGTCCTTCGGCGCCAGGATGTAGCGCTTCTCACCGTCCGCGTAGTGCAACAGCGCGATGCGCGAGGTGCGGTTCGGGTCGTACTCGATGTGAGCGACCTTGGCCGGCACGCCGTCCTTGTCGTTCCGCTTGAAGTCGATCAGCCGGTACTGCCGCTTGTGGCCACCGCCCTGGTGCCGCGTGGTGATGCGACCGTGGACGTTGCGGCCACCCTTCTTGGGCAGCGGGACCAGCAGAGACTTCTCCGGCGTCGACCGGGTGATCTCGGCGAAGTCGGCGACGCTCGAGCCGCGGCGGCCCGGCGTGGTCGGCTTGTACTTACGGATTGCCATGATTCACAAACCCCTTAGCTGACCGGGCCGCCGAAGGCCTCGATACGGTCACCGTCAGCCAGCTTCACCATCGCGCGCTTGGTCGCCTTGCGCTGACCGAAGCCGGTCCGGGTGCGCTTGCGCTTGCCCTCGCGGTTCGCGGTGTTCACCGTCAGCACGCGGACGTTGAAGATCTGCTGGATCGCGATCTTGATCTGGGTCTTGTTCGCGTCCGGGTGGACGAGGAACGTGTACCAGTTCTGGTCGAGAACGCTGTAGCTCTTCTCGGAGACCACCGGGGCGACGATGATGTCGCGCGGGTCGGCGATCGTGCTCACTTGTCGCCCTCCTCGGACTTCTCGGCCCCGCCCAGGAACTCGTCGAGCGCGACCTTGGTGAAGACGACCTCGTCGGCGACCAGCACGTCGTACGTGTTGAGCTGGCCGGCCTCGATGAGGTGCACGGTCGGCTCGTTGCGCAGCGAGATCCAGTTCAGCTCGTCCTGGCTGTCCAGCACGACGAGGATCTTGTTGGTCTGGGCGACCTTCCGCAGCGTGGCGACGGCGGCCTTCGTCGACGGCGTCTCGCCGGTGACGAACGACTCGACGACGAACACGCGGCCGTCACGGGCCCGGTCGGAGAGGGCGCCACGCAGAGCGGCAGCCTTCATCTTCTTCGGGGTCCGCTGGCTGTAGTCACGCGGCACGGGACCGTGCACGACGCCACCACCGGTGAACTGCGGCGCGCGGATCGAGCCCTGACGGGCGCGACCGGTGCCCTTCTGCTTGTACGGCTTCTTGCCGCCGCCGGCGACCTCGCCGCGGGACTTCGCCTTGTGCGTACCCTGGCGGGCCGCGGCCAGCTGGGCCACGACGACCTGGTGCATCAGCGGGATGTTCGCCTGCGCGTCGAAGATGCCGGCGGGCAGGTCGACCGAGCCGGCCTTGGCGCCCTCGGCGTTGATGATGTCAACCGAGCTCACTTGGCACCGCCCTTCTTGGCCGCACTACGGACCAGGATCAGCGCGCCCTTGGGGCCGGGCACAGCGCCCTTGACCAGGATCAGGTTGCGCTCGGTGTCGATCGCCTGGATCGTCAGGTTCTGGACGGTGTAGCGCTTGCTACCCATCCGGCCGGCCATCCGGACGCCCTTGAAGACGCGGCCCGGGGTGGCGCAGGCGCCGATCGAGCCGGGCGAGCGGTGCTTGCGCTCGACACCGTGGCTCGCGCGCAGACCGTGGAAGCCGTGCCGCTTCATGACACCGGCGTAGCCCTTGCCCTTGGTCTTGCCGGTCACGTCGATCGGCTGACCGGCAGCGAACGTGTCGACCGTGACTTCCTGGCCGAGCTCGTACTCGCTGGCGTCGACGGTGCGAAGCTCGACGAGGTGGCGCCGCGGCGACACACCGGCCTTCGCGTAGTGGCCGCTCTCCGGCTTGTTGACCTTGCGGGGGTCAATCGCGCCGAAAGCCAGCTGGACAGCGGAGTAGCCGTCCTTCTCAGAGGTGCGGACCTGGGTCACGACGCACGGGCCGGCCTGCACCACGGTTACCGGGACGACCTTGTTGTTGTCCCAGACCTGGGTCATGCCGAGCTTGGCGCCCAGGATCCCCTTCACTTGCCTGTCCATTTGTCCGGATCCCTACAGCTTGATCTCGATGTCGACGCCAGCCGGCAGGTCGAGGCGCATGAGCGAGTCGACCGTCTTCGGGGTCGGGTCGATGATGTCGATCAGACGCTTGTGCGTGCGCATCTCGAAGTGCTCGCGCGAGTCCTTGTACTTGTGCGGCGAACGGATCACGCAGAAACGGTTGATCTCCGTGGGCAGCGGCACCGGGCCCGCGACCTGCGCCCCGGTACGCGTCACCGTCTCGACGATCTTCCGCGCCGAGGAGTCGACGACCTCGTGGTCATAGGCCTTGAGCCGGATGCGGATCTTCTGTCCCGCCATGGTGGCTTCTGTTTCCTTCTCTCGATGCCGCTACGTGCGGAAGCGGTGGCCTCCACATGCCCGCAGGACCGTTGATCCTGCGTTGTCCGACCCCCGCGGTCGGGCGTGTCGCGCCTCGTCACAGAGTGCTGGGCACTCAGCTTCCGGCCTCCACCCCTTCGGGCGGACGCGATCGCGGGGATCTGGGATGCCGGGCGGCAAAGAAACACACCCGGACACCCGGCGAGGGTGGGTAGTTGATCAAGTCAAAGTTGACCTAGCTCGACTACCCACCCCGCGCGGACGCAACCTGACTAGTATGCCGGATTAACTCCAGCATTGCTAATCGGGGTCACCAACGAGGGGTGCTCACCGAAGTGAACACCCCTCGAAATCACTTGATGATCTTCGTGACCGTGCCGGCGCCGACGGTGCGGCCACCCTCACGGATCGCGAACTTCAGGCCCTGCTCCATGGCGATCGGCTGGATCAGCTTCACGGCCATCGAGGTGGAGTCGCCCGGCATGACCATCTCGGTGCCCTCGGGCAGCGTGACGACGCCGGTGACGTCCGTGGTGCGGAAGTAGAACTGCGGCCGGTAGTTCTGGAAGAACGGGGTGTGCCGGCCACCCTCCTCCTTGGAGAGGATGTAGACCTGGCCCTCGAACTCCGTGTGCGGAGTCGTGGTGCCCGGCTTCACGACGACCATGCCGCGCTCGACGTCCTCGCGCTTGATGCCGCGGAGCAGCAGACCGACGTTCTCACCCGCGCGGGCCTCGTCGAGCAGCTTGCGGAACATCTCGATGCCGGTGCAAACGGTCTTGGTCGACTTCTCGCGGATACCGACGATCTCGACCTCCTCGTTCGGCTTGAGGATGCCGCGCTCGGCGCGACCGGTCACCACGGTGCCACGACCGGTGATCGTGAAGACGTCCTCGATCGGCATGAGGAACGGCTTCTCGGTCTCACGCTCGGGCTGCGGGATCGCGGTGTCGACCGCGTTCATCAGCTCCAGGAGCTTGCCGGTCCACTCCGGGTCGCCCTCGAGCGCCTTGAGCGCCGACACGCGCACGACCGGCAGGTCGTCGCCCGGGAACTCGTAGGTGCTCAGCAGCTCGCGGACCTCGAGCTCGACGAGCTCCAGGAGCTCCTCGTCCTCGACCATGTCGCTCTTGTTCAGGGCGACGACGATGTACGGAACGCCGACCTGGCGGGCCAGGAGCACGTGCTCCTTGGTCTGCGGCATCGGGCCGTCGGTCGCGGCAACCACCAGGATCGCGCCGTCCATCTGCGCGGCACCGGTGATCATGTTCTTGATGTAGTCGGCGTGGCCGGGGCAGTCCACGTGCGCGTAGTGGCGCGCCGCGGTCTGGTACTCGACGTGCGCGATCGAGATCGTGATGCCGCGGGCCTTCTCCTCCGGCGCCTTGTCGATCTCGTCGAACGGGGTGTACGGGTTCAGGTCCGGGAACTCGTCGTGCAGGACCTTCGTGATGGCCGCAGTCAGCGTCGTCTTACCGTGGTCGATGTGACCAATGGTGCCGATGTTGACGTGCGGCTTAGTCCGCTCGAACTTCGCCTTCGCCACTGGTGTCCTCCTGTGGACTGATCATTACTTTTCGCCCGGCACGCCGATAAGGCGCTCAGGACTCTGTCGACTGCTCGTGCACGTGCGGCCCTCGACGGGCCGCACGTGCCTCAACGCGTCAGGCGCCGGTGGCCTTAGCGATGATCTCCTTCGCCACGTTCTGCGGAACCTCGGCGTAGGAGTCGAACTGCATGCTGTAGCTAGCCCGGCCCGCAGTCTTCGACCGCAGGTCGCCGACGTAGCCGAACATCTCCGAGAGCGGCACCAGAGCCTTGACGACGCGAGCGCCGTGACGCTCCTCCATCGACTGGATCATGCCACGACGGGAGTTGAGGTCGCCGATCACGTCGCCCATGTTGTCCTCGGGGGTGGTGACCTCGACGGACATCATCGGCTCGAGCAGCGCGGGGTCGGCCTTGCGAGCCGCTTCCTTCATCGCCATGGAGCCGGCGATCTTGAACGCCATCTCGGACGAGTCGACCTCGTGGTACTGACCGTCCAGCAGCGTGAACTTGACGCCCACCAGCGGGTAGCCGGCGAGAACGCCGTACTGGAGGGAGTCCTGCGCACCGGCGTCGACCGAGGGGATGAACTCCTTCGGCACGCGGCCACCGGTCACGGCGTTGACGAACTCGTACGTCGGGCCGTCGGCGTCGAGCGGCAGCGGCTCGACCTTGACGATGACCTTCGCGTACTGGCCCGAGCCACCGGTCTGCTTCTTGTGGACGTAGTCGAGCTTCTCGACCGTGCCGCGAATGGTCTCGCGGTACGCCACCTGCGGCTTACCGATGTTCGCCTCGACGTTGAACTCGCGCCGCATGCGGTCGACGAGGATGTCGAGGTGGAGCTCGCCCATGCCGGCGATGATGGTCTGACCGGTCTCCTCGTCGTTGAAGACCCGGAAGGTCGGGTCCTCCTCGGCGAGGCGCTGGATCGCGGTGCCCAGCTTCTCCTGGTCCGACTTGGTCTTCGGCTCGATGGCGACCTGGATGACCGGCTCCGGGAAGGTCATCGACTCCAGGATGACCGGCTTGGCCGGGTCGCAGAGCGTGTCACCGGTGGTGGTCTGCTTCAGACCCTGGACGGCGATGATGTCGCCGGCCTGCGCGGTGTTGCGCTCCTCACGCTTGTTCGCGTGCATCTGGTAGATCTTGCCGATGCGCTCCTTGCGGTCCTTGGTGGAGTTGATCACCTGAGTACCGGTCTCGAGCGTTCCGGAGTAGACCCGGACGTAGGTCAGCTTGCCGAGGTGCTTGTCGGTCTGGATCTTGAAGGCCAGCGCCGAGAAGGGCTCGTCGTTCGACGGCTTCCGCAGCATCGGCGTCTCGCCGTCGGTCGCGGTGCCCTCGATGGCCGGGATGTCCAGCGGCGACGGCAGGTACTCGATGACGGCGTCCAGCATCGGCTGCACACCCTTGTTCTTGAACGCCGAGCCGCAGAGCACCGGGTTGGCCTTGCTGGCGATCGTGGCGCGCCGGATGGCGGCCTTGATCTCCTCGACCGAAACCTCTTCGCCCTCGAGGTACTTCTCCATCACGGAGTCGTCGACGTCCGCCAGGGTCTCGAGCAGCTTCTCGCGCCACTCGGCCGCGGAGTCGGCCAGATCCGCCGGGATCTCCTCGATCGCGTAGTCCTCACCCTTCTGGGTCTCCCCACGCCAGGTGAGCGCGCGCATCTCGATCAGGTCCACGACACCGATGTGGTCACCCTCGAGCCCGATCGGGATCTGGAGGACCAGCGGCGTGGCGTTGAGCCGGTCGATCATCATCTGCACACAGCGGAAGAAGTCCGCGCCGGTCCGGTCGAGCTTGTTGACGAAGCACATCCGGGGGACGTGGTACTTGTCCGCCTGCCGCCAGACGTTCTCGGTCTGCGGCTCCACGCCGGCAACGCCGTCGTAGACCGCCACCGCGCCGTCGAGCACCCGCAGCGACCGCTCGACCTCGACCGTGAAGTCGACGTGGCCGGGCGTGTCGATGATCTGGATCGTGTGACCCTTCCACTCGCACTTGGTGGCGGCGGAAGTGATGGTGATACCGCGCTCCTGCTCCTGCTCCATCCAGTCCATGACGGCAGCGCCCTCGTGGACCTCACCGATCTTGTACGTGATACCGGTGTAGAACAGGATTCGCTCGGTAGTCGTGGTCTTACCAGCATCGATGTGCGCCATGATGCCGATGTTGCGTACCTTGGCGAGCGCGTCTGCGGCGGCCACTTCCATCCCTACTTTTCTTCGTCGTCGTCTCGTGGACCGGTACGACTGCCGTGGCCCGGCGGAATGCCGGGCCCGCAGCAGGGTCTTACCAGCGGTAGTGCGCGAAGGCCTTGTTGGACTCCGCCATCTTGTGGGTGTCCTCGCGACGCTTCACCGCGGCGCCGAGGCCGTTGCTGGCGTCGAGCAGCTCGTTCTGGAGCCGCTCGATCATGGTCTTCTCGCGGCGCGCCTTGGAGTACTGAACCAGCCAGCGCAGACCGAGGGTGGTCTGGCGCGGGGTGCGCACCTCGACCGGCACCTGGTAGGTCGCGCCACCGACGCGGCGGCTGCGGACCTCGAGGGTCGGCTTCACGTTGTCCATCGCGCGCTTGAGGATGACCACCGGGTCGGTGCCACTCTTCTCGCGGGCACCCTCGAGGGCGCCGTACACGATGCGCTCGGCGAGCTGACGCTTGCCGCCGATCAGGATCTTGTTCACCAGCTGGGTCACCAGCGGCGAGTTGTACACCGGGTCAGCGACCACCGGGTGACGCGGAGCGGGGCCCTTACGCGGCATGTCAGCTCTTCTCCTTCTTCGCGCCGTAACGGCTACGAGCCTGCTTGCGGTTCCGGACACCCTGGGTGTCGAGCGAACCGCGAACGATCTTGTAGCGGACGCCGGGCAGGTCCTTCACACGGCCGCCACGCACGAGCACGATCGAGTGCTCCTGCAGGTTGTGGCCGACACCCGGGATGTACGCCGTGACCTCGATCTGGCTGCTCAGCTTCACGCGAGCGACCTTGCGCAGCGCAGAGTTCGGCTTCTTGGGGGTGGTGGTGTACACGCGGGTACACACGCCGCGCCGCTGAGGGCTTCCCTTCAGTGCCGGCGTCTTCGTCTTGGTCGTCTTCGCCTGGCGGCCCTTGCGGACCAGCTGCTGGATCGTGGGCACCGGGTTTCTCCGCTCCCTTCGGCCGCTTTCTTCTACGGCCGCACCGAGTGTTATGCCTTGTGTGTAGGGCCCTCCCGGAAGGGAGTGTCCCGCACCCGCGGTCGGGCGTGTCGTCCGGCTCACGGTCCCGTCGCGCGTGAGTGATTCACGCGTCCCGGTCTTGTCTTTGTCAGGACAGGGGTCGAACCCTGTCCGTCGTGCGGCTTTACCCGTCGTACGTTCCGATTCGGGTGCACGCACGAGTTGCCCGGGCGAGCCCGGGCACGAGGGGAAAGAGTACCCACCTCAAGCACCCAGGTCAAAATGAACCAGTCAGATCAGACCTGGGCCCCCACGATGGACATCTCCGTATACCAGTGTACCGGGTGCCCCAGCGCGGCAATGCCGCGGTGCCGGATCCAGACCACACGGTCGTTATGAAGCTTGTAACACCAATCCCAGCAACAACGCGAGGAGCGATATTCCCGCCCCCGCGCCGCCGCACGAGATCCCGGCGATCGCCAGCCCGCGGCCGGTGAACCGCACCCGGCCCGGCCCGCCCGAACGCCGGATCTGCCGCATCGCGATCAGCGAGGCGGCCACCGCTCCCCCACCGGCCAGCACGCTGAGCAGCGTGAATGCACCCGCCACCCAACTACCCGCGCCGCTGAAGCCGAAACAGACGACCAGGATCGCGACCAGGATCGACCCGATGCCGGCGGCCAGCCCGCCGATCGCCAGACCCGACGTGATCGGCACGACCCGCAGCTGGACCAGCCCGAAGTCGGTCCCGGTCACCACGTCCACTCGCTCCGCCTCCCAGCCGCTGACCGACTGCGGCGGCAGCGGCGGGCCGTATGGCGGCGGTCCGTAGGGCGGCGGCGGGGGTTGCATCATGAACAGAAGCATGTCACCCGGACGAGCCGTGGCGCAGCCCGGGCAGCGGCCCGATCAGTCGGTGCCCGGAGCGAAATCCGGGCCCGGGACGGCCGCCAGGTGCAACAGGCCGGCGATCCCGGCCACCACCAGCGTGGCCAGTGCCAGCACCAGACCGGCCCAGGCCAGCTTGCGGCCACGGCGGATCCACCGGCCACCGGTGAGGTAGCCCCCGGCCGCGAACGCCTCTCGCGTGGTCTGACGGGCCAGCAGCAGGGCGACCGTGGCCGGAATCACCCCGCCGATCAGCGGGCCGGTCAGCAGCGCGACCAGGCCCAGCGCGAAGACCGCCCGCGCCTTCGTCGACGGCGCCGGCTCCGGATCGAGCGGATGGCGGGCGGGCACGGCTTGAGTGGTCACCACTACATCTTAGAAACGCCGCTGGGGCGGCCGCGCCATGCGCGACCACCCCAGGCGGATCCAGCTCTTTCAGTACGGCCTGAGCCGCACCACCGTCAGCGGTACGACCCGAAGTCGAAGTCGTCCAGCGGAACGGCCTGGCCACTGGCCGGCCCGAAGCCGTAGTCGGTCTCCGGGTACCCGGTCATCGAGTACACCTTGGCCTTGGCCTCCTCGGTCGGCTCGACCCGGATGTTCCGGTACTTGGAGATACCGGTACCGGCCGGGATGAGCTTACCGATGATGACGTTCTCCTTGAGGCCCACCAGCGAGTCGCTGCGCGAGTTGATCGCAGCGTCGGTGAGCACCCGGGTGGTCTCCTGGAAGGAGGCCGCCGAGAGCCAGGAGTCGGTCGCCAGCGAGGCCTTGGTGATACCCATCAGCACCGGACGACCGGCGGCGGGCTCGCCACCCTCGCCCACGAGCCGGCGGTTCTCCGACTCGAAGAGCGCCCGGTCGACCAGCACGCCCGGCAGGAACTCGGTCGCGCCGGAGTCGATGACCGTCACCCGCTTCAGCATCTGGCGGATGATGATCTCGATGTGCTTGTCGTGGATGAGCACACCCTGCGAGCGGTAGACCTCCTGGACCTCACTGGTCAGGTGGACCTGGACCGCGCGCGGACCCATGATGCGCAGCAGCTCGTGCGGGTCGATGGTGCCCTCGGTGAGCTTCTCGCCGACGTTGACGTGGTCGCCGTCGTGCGCCCGCAGCTTGACCCGCTTCGAGATCTTGTCGTACACGATCTCGTCGCTGCCGTCGTCCGGGATCACGATGATCTTCCGCGACCGCTCGCCGTCCTCGATCCGGATGCGGCCGGGGGTGTCGGCGATGGGCGCCTTACCCTTCGGCACCCGGGCCTCGAAGATCTCCTGGACACGCGGCAGACCCTGGGTGATGTCCTCACCCGCGACACCACCGGTGTGGAAGGTACGCATCGTCAGCTGGGTACCCGGCTCACCGATGGACTGGGCCGCGATGATGCCGACCGCCTCGCCGATGTCGACCGACTTGCCGGTCGGCAGCGAACGGCCGTAGCAGGCCGCGCACACACCGAGCTTCGACTCGCAGGTCAGCACGCTGCGCACCCGGACGTTCTCGACGCCCGCGGCGACCAGCTTGTCGACCAGGATCGAGTTGAGGTCGGTGCCCCGGGCGACGACCAGGTTGCCGGCCTCGTCCGTGATGTCGTCGGCGATGGTCCGCGCGTGCACGCCGGTCTCGGCGTGGGTGTGCACGACCAGGGTGCCGTCGGCCTCGCGCTCGCCGACCGCCATCGGGATGGCGCGGTCGGTGCCGCAGTCCTCCTCGCGGATGATGACGTCCTGCGAGACGTCCACCAGACGCCGGGTCAGGTAACCCGAGTCGGCGGTACGCAGCGCGGTGTCGGCCAGACCCTTGCGGGCACCGTGGGTGGAGATGAAGTACTCCAGCACGGTCAGACCCTCGCGGTACGACGAGGTGATCGGCCGCGGGATGATCTCACCCTTGGGGTTGGCCACCAGGCCACGGATCGCGGCGATCTGCCGCAGCTGCAGCAGGTTACCGCGAGCACCCGAGTTGATCATGACCCAGAGCGGGTTCTCCTGCGGCAGCGAGGTCTCCATCTCCTTGGAGATCTCGTTGGTCGCCTTGGTCCAGATCTCGATCAGCTCGCCGCGGCGCTCCTCGGCGGTCATCAGACCACGCTGGTACTGCTTGTCGATCCGGTCCGCCTCGACCTGGTAGCGCTGCAGGATCTCCGGCTTGCGCGGGGGGCCGATGACGTCGCCCATGCCGATCGTCACACCGGACCAGGTGGCCCAGTGGAAGCCGGCCTCCTTGAGCGCGTCCAGGGTCGCGGCCAGGGCGACCTTGGGGAAGCGCTCGGCGAGGTCGTTGACGATCGCCGACAGCTGACCCTTGCGGATCTCGTAGTTGACGTACCGGTAGCCCGGGGGCAGCGTCTCGTTGAAGATGACCCGGCCGAGCGTGGTCTCGACGAGCAGCGGCTCGCCCTCGACCCACTCCTCCGGAGCCTCCCACGCCTCGGACTTGGCGCCGTTGTCCACGCCGATGACGTCGCGCAGGCGGATCTTCACCGGCGCCTGCAGGTGCAGCTCGCCGTTGTCGTACGCCATCCGCGCCTCGGCGTCCGAGCTGAACACCCGGCCCTCACCCTTCGCGCCCGGCGTCAGGTGGGTCAGGTGGTACAGCCCGATGATCATGTCCTGGGTGGGCATGGTCACCGGCTTGCCGTCGGCCGGCTTGAGGATGTTGTTCGACGACAGCATCAGGATCCGGGCCTCGGCCTGCGCCTCGGCCGACAGCGGCACGTGCACCGCCATCTGGTCACCGTCGAAGTCCGCGTTGAACGCGGTGCAGACGAGCGGGTGGATCTGGATCGCCTTGCCCTCGACCAGCTGCGGCTCGAAGGCCTGGATACCCAGACGGTGCAGGGTCGGAGCACGGTTCAGCAGCACCGGGTGCTCGCTGATGACCTCCTCCAGCACGTCCCACACGACCGGACGCTGACGCTCGACCATCCGCTTGGCGGACTTGATGTTCTGCGCGTGGTTCAGGTCGACCAGACGCTTCATCACGAACGGCTTGAACAGCTCCAGCGCCATCTGCTTGG
This sequence comes from Actinoplanes ianthinogenes, assembly GCF_018324205.1. Taxonomy (NCBI): domain Bacteria; kingdom Bacillati; phylum Actinomycetota; class Actinomycetes; order Micromonosporales; family Micromonosporaceae; genus Actinoplanes; species Actinoplanes ianthinogenes. The sequence goes on along the minus strand of NZ_AP023356.1, from coordinate 5,406,220 downwards.
GCAGACCGCACTGGTGCAGCTTCAGCCGCGGGCCGACGACGATGACCGAACGGCCGGAGTAGTCGACGCGCTTGCCGAGCAGGTTCTGCCGGAACCGGCCCTGCTTGCCCTTGAGCATGTCGGAGAGCGACTTCAGCGGGCGGTTACCCGGGCCGGTGACCGGCCGGCCACGACGGCCGTTGTCGAACAGCGCGTCGACGGCCTCCTGGAGCATCCGCTTCTCGTTGTTGACGATGATCTCGGGCGCGCCGAGGTCGATCAGCCGCTTGAGGCGGTTGTTCCGGTTGATGACCCGGCGGTACAGGTCGTTCAGGTCGGAGGTGGCGAAGCGGCCACCGTCGAGCTGCACCATCGGGCGCAGGTCCGGCGGGATGACCGGGACGCAGTCGAGCACCATGCCGAGCGGCGAGTTGCGGGTGTTCAGGAACGCCGCCACGACCTTGAGCCGCTTGAGCGCCCGGATCTTCCGCTGGCCCTTACCGGTGCGGATGATCTCCCGAAGGTTCTCCGCCTCGGCGTCCAGGTCCATGTTCTCGAGCAGCGCCTTGATCGCCTCGGCGCCCATGCCGCCGGTGAAGTACTCACCGAAACGGTCCCGCAGCTCGCGGTAGAGCAGCTCGTCGGTGACCAGCTGCTTGGAGTCGAGCTTGCGGAAGGTGTCGAGCACCTCGTCCAGGCGGTCGATCTCGCGCTGCGCCTTGTCCCGGATCTGGCGCATCTCGCGCTCGCCGGCTTCCTTGACCTTGCGGCGCACGTCGGCCTTCGCACCCTCGGCCTCGAGCTCGGCCAGGTCCTGCTCCAGCTTGGCGGCACGCTTCTCGATCTCCGAGTCGCGGCCGTTCTCGGACTGCCGCTTCTCCGCGAAGATCTCGTTCTCGATGGTCGACATGTCGCGGTGACGCGCCTCGGCGTCCACGCTGGTGACCACGTACGAAGCGAAGTAGATGATCTTCTCGAGGTCCTTGGGCGCCAGGTCGAGCAGGTAGCCCAGGCGGCTCGGCACACCCTTGAAGTACCAGATGTGCGTGACCGAGGCGGCCAGCTCGATGTGACCCATCCGCTCACGCCGGACCTTGGAGCGGGTCACCTCGACGCCACAGCGCTCACAGATGATGCCCTTGAACCGGACGCGCTTGTACTTGCCGCAGTAGCACTCCCAGTCCCGCTGCGGACCGAAGATCTTCTCGCAGAAGAGTCCGTCCTTCTCGGGCTTGAGGGTGCGGTAGTTGATCGTCTCGGGCTTCTTGACCTCGCCGTGCGACCACTGCCGGATGTCGTCAGCGGTAGCCAGGCCGATGCGCAACTCGTCGAAGAAGTTGACGTCGAGCACTTGGACTATCCCTCGTGTTTCGTTGCTCGGGTGAATTCAAGGCCGGCGGGGGCGCCCCCGGCCGGTCCCGAGAACCTCAGGACCGACCGGGGACGCTCTCCGTCAGATCTCTTCGACGCTGCTGACGCCCTCGTTCGGACGCCGGGACAGGTCGATGCCGAGTTCCTCCGCGGCCCGGAAGACCTCGTCGTCGGTCTCGCGCATCTCCAGGGCCACACCGTCGCTGGAGAGCACCTCAACGTTCAGGCACAGCGACTGGAGCTCCTTGAGAAGCACCTTGAACGACTCCGGGATTCCCGGCTCCGGGATGTTCTCGCCCTTGACGATGGCCTCGTACACCTTCACGCGGCCGAGAACGTCGTCGGACTTGATGGTGAGCAGCTCCTGCAGCGCGTAAGCGGCGCCGTAGGCCTGCATCGCCCAGCACTCCATCTCGCCGAACCGCTGGCCACCGAACTGGGCCTTACCACCGAGCGGCTGCTGCGTGATCATCGAGTACGGACCGGTCGACCGCGCGTGGATCTTGTCGTCGACCAGGTGGTTCAGCTTCAGGATGTAGACGTAGCCGACCGAGATCGGGTCCGGCAGCGGCTCACCGGAGCGGCCGTCGAAAAGCTGCGCCTTGCCGTCACCGTTGACCAGCCGCTTGCCGTCCCGGTTCACCAGGGTCGACTCCAGCAGGCCCTTGATCTCCTCCTCCTGGGCACCGTCGAAGACCGGGGTCGCGACGTTGCTGTCGGCGGGGGACTCGTGCGCCTCGATCGAGCGGAGCTGGCGCTTCCACTCCTCGTCGTCGCCCTCGATCTGCCAACCGGTCTTGGCGATCCACCCGAGGTGGGTCTCCAGGACCTGGCCGATGTTCATACGCGAGGGGACACCGAGCGGGTTGAGCACGATGTCGACCGGGGTGCCGTCCTCGAGGAACGGCATGTCCTCGACGGGGAGGATCTTGGAGATGACGCCCTTGTTGCCGTGCCGGCCCGCGAGCTTGTCACCGTCCTGGATCTTCCGCTTCTGCGCCACGTAGACCCGGACCAGCTCGTTCACGCCCGGGGGCAGCTCGTCGCCGTCCTCGCGGGAGAACGTGCGGACACCGATGACGGTGCCGGTCTCGCCGTGCGGCACCTTCAGCGAGGTGTCCCGGACCTCCCGGGCCTTCTCACCGAAGATCGCGCGGAGCAGCCGCTCCTCCGGGGTCAGCTCGGTCTCGCCCTTGGGCGTGACCTTGCCGACCAGGATGTCGCCGGGCACGACCTCGGCGCCGATCCGGATGATGCCGCGCTCGTCCAGGTCCGCCAGCATCTCCTCGCTGACGTTCGGGATGTCGCGGGTGATCTCTTCCGGACCCAGCTTGGTGTCGCGGGCGTCGACCTCGTGCTCCTCGATGTGGATCGAGGTGAGCACGTCCTGCTGCACGAGGCGCTGCGACAGGATGATCGCGTCCTCGTAGTTGTGGCCCTCCCAGCACATGAACGCGACCAGGAGGTTGCGGCCCAGGGCCATCTCCCCCTCGTCGGTGCACGGACCGTCGGCGATGACCTGGCCGGCCTCGACCCGGTCACCCTCGAAGACGACCGGCTTCTGGTTGACGCAGGAGCCGGCGTTCGAGCGGCGGAACTTGTGCAGCAGGTAGGTCCGGCGGTGGCCGTCGTCCTGGTGCACCGTCACGTAGTCGGCGCACAGGTCCTCGACCACACCGGCGACCTCGGCGACGACCACGTCACCGGCGTCGACCGCGGCGCGGTACTCCATGCCGGTGCCGACCAGCGGCGCCTCGGCCTTGACCAGCGGCACGGCCTGACGCTGCATGTTCGCGCCCATGAGGGCACGGTTGGCGTCGTCGTGCTCGAGGAACGGGATCATCGCGGTGGCGACCGAGGTCATCTGCCGCGGCGACACGTCCATGTAGTCGACCTGCTCACCGGGAACGTAGTCGACCTCACCGCCCTTCCGGCGGACCAGGACGCGGTCCTCGGCGAACGTGTTGTCACTGGACAGCACGGCGTTCGCCTGGGCCTTGATGAAGCGGTCTTCCTCGTCAGCGGTGAGGTAGTGCACCTCGTCGGTGACGACACCGTTCTCGACCTTGCGGTACGGCGTCTCGATGAAGCCGAACGGGTTGACCCGCGCGAACGTCGAGAGCGCGCCGATCAGACCGATGTTCGGACCCTCGGGGGTCTCGATCGGGCACATCCGGCCGTAGTGGGACGGGTGCACGTCACGGACCTCGAAGCCGGCCCGCTCACGCGACAGACCACCCGGGCCGAGCGCCGACAGACGGCGACGGTGGGTCAGACCCGCGAGCGGGTTGGTCTGGTCCATGAACTGCGACAGCTGCGACGTACCGAAGAACTCCTTGATCGCGGCCACCACGGGGCGGATGTTGATCAGGGTCTGCGGCGTGATCGCCTCGACGTCCTGGGTCGTCATCCGCTCGCGGACGACGCGCTCCATCCGGGACAGGCCGACGCGGACCTGGTTCTGGATGAGCTCGCCGACGGTGCGCAGGCGACGGTTACCGAAGTGGTCGATGTCGTCGGCCTCGTAGCCCTCCTCACCGGCGTGCAGCCGGCAGAGGTACTCCACGGTCTTGACGATGTCTTCCTCGGAGAGCGTGCCCCGGACGATCGGGACGTCGATCTCGAGCTTCTTGTTGAACTTGTACCGGCCGACCTTGGCGACGTCATACCGCTTCGGGTTGAAGAAGAGGTTGTCGAGCAGGGTCTGCGCGTTCTCCCGCGTCGGCGGCTCGCCCGGACGCAGCTTGCGGTAGATGTCCAACAGGGCCTCGTCCTGCCCCGCGATGTGGTCTTTCTCCAGCGTCGTCATGAGCAGCTCGGACCAGCCGAAGCGCTCACGGATCTGGTCGGCGGACCAGCCGATCGCCTTGAGGAGGACGGTGACGGCCTGGCGACGCTTGCGGTCGATGCGGACACCGACGGTGTCGCGCTTGTCGATGTCGAACTCCAGCCAGGCACCCCGGCTCGGGATGACCTTGACGCTGGTGAGGTCGCGGTCGGAGGTCTTGTCCGGCTCCTTGGTGAAGTACACGCCCGGCGAGCGGACGAGCTGGCTCACCACGACGCGCTCGGTGCCGTTGATGACGAACGTCCCCTTGGGGGTCATCATCGGGAAGTCACCCATGAACACGGTCTGGCTCTTGATCTCGCCAGTCGTGTTGTTGGTGAACTCCGCGGTCACGAACAGCGGCGCGCAGTAGGTCAGGTCCTTCTCCTTGCACTCCTCGATCGAGGCCTTGACCTCGTCGAATCGGGGAGACGAGAAGGACAGCGACATAGTGCCGGAGAAGTCCTCAATGGGACTGATCTCTTCGAGGATCTCTGCGAGGCCCGAGTGGGCGTGCGGGTCGTCCGTCGTCCGGGCCTGCCAAGCCTCGTTGCCGACCAGCCAGTCGAAGGAGTCCGTCTGGAGGGCGAGGAGGTTGGGGACCTCTAGCTGCTCGGTGATCCGGCCGAAAGAGACACGGCGGGGTGCGTAAGCGCTCGACGTACGGCTGGTCTTCGCAGGGCGGGAAGCTGCCAAGATGCGTCCTTCCGAGGACCGGTGCTGCTATGCGGCTGAGTTGCTGGTGCAACTGGTCTGCGTGCACTCCAAAAGACACCCGTCGACATCCACGCCCCAAGAGATACAGAGACATGGATACAACGACAGGCGTCAAGACAGAAGGCAGCGCAAACTAGCAGTGTAGCCGCTCGGCTAACCGCTGTCCAGCCCACACCACGAAGTGGCCTGCGGAACGTGTCCCCGACGTCGCTGACCTGCACCATCGCGGTCAACACCGTGGCCGGGGCCGCTCAAGAAACGCGGCTCATCTTCCTCGGGTGCCGGTCCGTGGTCATCGGGTGAACCGAATACCCACGGGGCGGCTGTCGCAAGCGCGGAAACTTGCTGCCATCAGCGTGCCTGTCAGGGGACACACAGTCAAGGGCTGTGCCGCGGGTCGGACCCACCCGCTCGTCCGGCACGCGCACCAGAGGGACCTTACTGCATGGATGGCGAGCTTTGTGACGCTTTGTCACCTGGCCCGTCAGCTGCTCGAACCTGCCCCGCTGACCAGCACCGATGCCCGGAAAAACGCCGATGGCGGAGACCCGTGTCGGATCTCCGCCATCGAAGGAAAACGCTGAAGAGCGTCAGATCACTTGAGGGTGACCTTGGCGCCCTCGCCCTCGAGCTTGGCCTTGGCGGCCTCGGCCTTCTCCTTGTTGACACCCTCGAGGATCGCCTTGGGGGCGGCCTCGACGGCGTCCTTGGCCTCCTTGAGGCCCAGGCCGGTCAGCTCACGCACGACCTTGATGACCTGGATCTTCTTGCCGCCGTCGCTCTCCAGAACGACGTCGAACGAGTCCTGCTCCGCGGCAGCCTCGGGGGCAGCGCCACCCGGGGCGGCGGCAGCGACGGCGACCGGCGCGGCGGCCTTGACGTCGAAGACCTCTTCGAACTGCTTCACGAACTCGGAGAGCTCGATCAGCGTCATCTCCTTGAACGCGTCGAGCAGGTCGTCGGTGCTGAGCTTCGCCATGATGGCAACCTTTCCTAGCTTCTGGTGTGAAACGTGCTTGGGTTCCCCGGGGCCGATCAGGCGGCCTCGGCGGAACCGTCCTTCTCGCGCTTGTCACGCAGGGCGTCCACCAGGCGCACGGCCTGGGAGAGCGGAGCCTGGAACGTGGCCGCGGCCTTGCTCAGGTTGCCCTTCATGGCGCCGGCCAGCTTGGCCAGCAGAACCTCACGGGACTCGAGATCAGCGAGCTTGTTGACCTCGTCCGCCGAGAGAGCCTTGCCCTCGAAGACGCCGCCCTTGATGACCAGAGCGGGGTTGGCCTTGGCGAAGGCACGGATGCCCTTGGCCGCCTCGACCACGTCACCGCTCACGAAGGCGAGCGCGGTAGGACCGGTGAACAGCGCGTCGAGGCCCTCGATGCCGGCGTCGCCCGCCGCACGCTTCGCGAGCGTGTTCTTGGCGACGGAGTACTTGGCCTGCTGGCCGAGCGCCCGGCGCAGCTCGGTGAGCTGCTTCACGGTAAGGCCGCGGTATTCGGTCAACACGGTGGCCGTCGAGGAACGGAAGTTCTCCGTCAGCTCGGCGACGGCCGTGGCCTTGTCGGCCCGGACCGGCTTGTCCGCCATGTCCCTCCTCTCCTCAGTGCTCGTTGCCACTGGTCGAGAGGGCCCGGAAAAGCAAAACGCCCCGGCGCAGGGCACGGGGCGGACCTCCGGCATGCGCGAGGCACGCCGTCACATCACGAACCGTTCTCCCTGCGCAGGTCGCCCGCTCTTGCGGGACCTTCGGCCGCGGCGTCCGTCTCGCGACGGTTGCTGCGGCGACCAGCGGTCTGTGGGTGGAACTTCGAGAAGCTACGGTACGCGGCCACCCCGCGAAAAACCAAATCGAGTGGTCAGGAGCGTGCCCGGCGCAGGAACCCGTACGTCGTCAGCGCCACCGCCGACCAGGCCAGTGACCACGCCGTGAGCTGAACCAGGGTGCCGGTCGCGGGGGTGGCGCCGGCGTTGAGCGCGCGAGCCGTGGCCATCACCGGCGGGACCAGCCACGGCGCGAACGAGCTGGTCAGGCCGAGCACGATGGCCAGGATCGAGCCGGTGACCAGGACCGCCACGCCGGGCAGGACCCGGCGGGTCACGGCCCGGCCGGCGACCGCGCCGAGGGCGGCCGCGGCGACCAGGGACAGCAGGTGGGCCAGCACGCCGAGGGCGATGCCGACGCCGAGCGACGACTCGGTGGATCCCGCCTCCGGGCCCCGGATGCCGTGGAACAGCAGCGGGACGACCATCGCGACGGCGCAGACCGCGGCGCCGGCGACGAGCGCGGCCAGCAGACCGGCGGCGCCCTCCCGGACCGGGCCGACAGCCAGCCGGGCCAGGCGGCGCTGCACGTCCGGCTCGGTGTCCAGCAGGACCTTGGTGAGCCAGGCGAGGATCGGGAACAGCGCGGCGGCGGAGTAGCCGTAGGCGGTGGCGGCCGGGGACGCTCCCCCGCCGTAGAGCACGCCGAGCACCACCAGCACGGCGATCAGCGGGGCGAGCGCACGGCCGCCGCGGAAGAACCCGGTCAGGCGCATCCCGGCCAGCGCGATCATCGTCTGTCCTCCTCGCGTGCGGCGAACGGGTGCTCGTCGCGTACCTCGAAGTCCTTGATCTCCCGGACGCCCAGCACGCGGTGACCGGACTCGCGGAGCCGGACCACGGCGTCGTCGGCCGCCGTGCGCGGCACCGCGATCTCGACCACCACCTCGTCGGTCTCCGGTCGCGAAGCGGCCGGGACGGCGGCCTCGACCTGGAGCGTGCCGGCGGTGACCGACCAGTGGGTCGCGTCCGGCAGGCCGGCGATCTCGCCGCGGTGGTCGCTGACCAGGACGGCGCCGCCGGCCCCGGTGACCTCGGCGACGATCTGCGGGACCAGGGTGCGGGCCCGGGCGTCCAGGCCCTCCCAGGGCTCGTCGAGCACCAGCAGGCCGGGCGGGGTGAGCAAGGCCTGGGCCAGGCCGACCTTCTGCGCGGTGCCCTTGGAGAGGGCGGCCAGCGGGGTGCCGGTGTGCTCGGCGAGGCCGAGCCGGTCGATCCAGTCGTCGGCGGCGGAGGGCGGGGCGTCGCGCAGCCGGGCCATCGCGCGCAGGTAGCCGAGCGCGGTGAACGGCTGGTCGGCCGGGAAGCGCTCGGGAACCCAGCCGACGGTCCGTGGCCGGTCCCTGACCGCGCCGCGCACCGGGCGCAGCACCCCGGCCGCGAGTTGGAGCAGGGTGGACTTGCCGGCGCCGTTGGGACCGAGCACCACCACGGTCTGCCCGGGCGCGACCGTCGCGGCCGCCTCGCGCAGCGCCCAGGGCGCGCGGCGGGCGTACCGGAACCAGACGCCGTCGAAACGCATGGCGGCAAGGATTCCACGAAAAAGCCCCCGGGGATGTCCCCGGGGGCTTCGTGCGCTGATCGAGGATCAGGCCTGGGCGGAGTCGCCCTTGAGGTTCTTCTGCACGTTCGGGTCGACCGGGACGCCCGGGCCCGTCGTGGTGGTGACGGTGACCTTCTTCAGGTACTTGCCCTTGGCGGCCGACGGCTTGGCCCGCAGGACCTCGTCGAGCACCGCGGCGTAGTTGTCGATCAGCTGGTCGGCGGTGAAGGACGCCTTGCCGATGATCATGTGCAGGTTCGAGTGCTTGTCCACCCGGAAGGTGATCTTGCCGCCCTTGATCTCGTTGACGGCCTTGGTCACGTCCATGGTGACGGTGCCGGTCTTCGGGTTCGGCATGAGGCCACGCGGGCCGAGGATCCGGGCGATCCGGCCGATCTTGGCCATCTGGTCCGGCGTCGCGATCGCGGCGTCGAACTCCAGCCAGCCACCCTGGATCCGGGCGACGAGCTCGTCGGTGCCGACCTCGTCGGCGCCGGCCGCGACGGCCTCCTCGGCCTTCGCGCCCTGGGCGAACACGATGACGCGGGCGGTCTTACCGGTGCCGTGCGGCAGGTTGACGGTGCCGCGGACCATCTGGTCGGCCTTACGCGGGTCGACACCGAGGCGCATCGCGACCTCGACGGTGGCGTCGAACTTCTTGGAGCTGGTGTCTTTCGCCAGGGCGATCGCGTCCTTGGGCTCGTAGAGCTTGTTGGAGTCGATCTTCTCCGCCGCGGCGCGGTACACCTTGCTGCGCTGTGCCATTACTCAGTACTCCTGTGGTTGATGGCGGGGCCGCTCGACGGCGGCCCCTCCCACTGATCTCGCCGGGGACCCGGCGATCAGATCTTGGTGACCTGGTTGAAGTTCAGCTCGACCGGGGTCTCCCGGCCGAAGATGGACACCAGGACCTTGAGCTTCTGCTGGTCGGCGTTGATCTCGCTGATCGACGCCGGCAGCGAGGCGAACGCGCCGTCGGTGACGGTGACGGAGTCGCCCACCTCGAAGTCCAGAACCTTGACCTCGGGCTTGACCTTCTTCTCCTCGGCCTGGACGGCCGGGGCCAGCCACTTCAGCACCTCGTCGAGGGAGAGCGGCGCCGGCCGGTCGACCCGGTCGGTGGCGCCCACGAAGCCGGTCACGCCGGGCGTGTTGCGCACGCAGGAGTAGGACTCCGGGGTCAGATCCATCCGGACCAGGATGTAGCCGGGGAAGACCTTGGCCTGCACCTGGTTGCGCTTGCCGTTCTTGACCTCGACCTCTTCGCGGGTCGGGACCTCGACCTGGAAGATGAAATCCTCCATGTCGAGGCTGGTGATCCGGGTCTCGAGGTTGGTCTTGACCTTGTTCTCGTAACCGGCGTAGGAGTGCACGACGTACCAGTCGCCGGGCGCGTACCGCAGCTTCTGCCGCAGCTCCTTGACCGGGTCGTAGTCCTCGTCGGCCTCGGGCGCCTGGACCGCCACCGGGGTCTCGTCGGCCAGCTCCTCGGCCGACTCCTCGGTGACCGGCGACGACTGCTCGTCAGCAAACTGCGCGGTCTCGTCGTCGTACTCAGGCACGCTCGCTCACTTCCAGATAAGTCACTCGGTTGGCGTCCGACGGGCTAGGAGGACGGACCACCCAGCAGGTAGAGGATGCCCTTGCCGAATCCGTAGTCCAGCACCGCCACGATCGCCGTCATCACGGTAACGAACGCGATCACGACACCGGTGTAGGTCAGCAGCTCTTTGCGCGTCGGCCAGATGACCTTACGAAGCTCGCTGATGACCTCGCGGAAGAAGCCGCCGATCCGGCCGAAGACTCCGGTGCGCTTGCGCTCCTTCTTCGTCTTCGGGGTGTCGTCGTCCTTGGTGCGCTCGGCCACAGCCGTGCCGCCACCGCGGGTCACCGGGGCGTCGTCGGCCTCATCGGTGTCGTCACCGCCGGCAGAGTCGGCGAGCAGCTCGTCGTCGCCCGGGACGTCGTCACCGGGCCGGTCCTTGTCGGCCACTTCGCCCTACTTCCGTCGTCGGTGGTGGTGATTTCCCGTCAGCACTCGACCGGACGCGGACTGTGCAAACCGCGCACCGGGCGGGCACGTCGAGGAGGATTGCGCAGGGGTGACAGGACTTGAACCTGCAGCCTGCGGTTTTGGAGACCGCTGCTCTGCCAATTGAGCTACACCCCTTTGCGGAGCTGTCATCTTGCGAATCACAGCCCCACGGCGCACCAGTGTACGGGTACGCCCTTGGTTATCCCAACCCGGGCTACCGCTTCCTGACGAGCGCCTGTGCCAGAGACAGTACCTTGTCTCCGTTGCACGTGGCAGTCAGGGCGAGCCGGGTTTCCCCATCCTCGGTGACTTCCTTCACCGTGGCCGTCACGACGATCTCGGTCCCCTCGTCCGTGTCCGGCACCGGGACCGGCCGGGCGAACCGCACGCTGAACTCCTTGACCGCGTCCGCGGCGCCGGCCCAGGTGGTCACCGCGCGGCCGACCAGGGCCATGGTGAACATGCCGTGCGCGATGACGCCGGGCAGGCCGACACCGGTCGCGATCCGCTCGCTCCAGTGGATCGGGTTGAAGTCGCCGGAGGCACCGGCGTAACGGACCAGGTCGGCCCGGGTGACCCGGAAGGTCTGCGGTTCCAGGATCTCGGTCATCAGGAGTGCTCCTCGCCGCGCTGGACCAGTTTCGACCACACCGTGACGACCGGCTCGCCGGCCTCGGTGCGCACCTCGGTGCGGGTGGTGATGAACCAGTGACCACCCCGGGTGGTGATCTCGTCCACCGAGTTCACACAGACCAGGGCGTCGCCGGCCACCACCGGGCGGGTGTAGGCGAATCGCTGGTCGCCGTGCACCACCCGGCTGTAGTCCAGGCCCAGGCCGGGATCGTTGATCACCTGGCGGCTGGCGGCCATGGTGATGGCGACCGGGAAGGTCGGCGGGGCCACCACATCCGGGTAGCCGATCGCGCGGGCCGCCTCGGGGTCGTGGTACTCAGCGTCGGTGGCGCCGATCGCGCGGGCGAACTCGCGGATCTTCTCCCGGCCGACGAGGTAGGTCTCGGTGGGCGGCCAGGTGCGGCCGACGAACGTCTGATCCAGGGGCATACCCCACAAACTACAATGCGCCGCCCGGAGTGACTCCGGACGGCGCTATTGCTTGGCTTTTGACAGCTCAGCGGGTCTCGCGGTGCAGGGTGTGCTTCCCGTCGCGCGGGCAGAACTTCTTCAGCTCGATGCGGTCGGGGTCGTTACGCCGGTTCTTCTTGGTGATGTAGTTCCGGTCCTTGCACTCCGTGCACGCCAGGGTGATCTTCGGACGTACGTCGGTCGCCTTGGCCACGGCGGGGTGCCTTCCTGCTAACGGAATCTAACTGACGACGAACCAGCGTAGACGCTCAGTTGGTCGCTCTGCAAAGTGGGCCTCGGATTTGAGACTCCACTGAAGAGTAGCGGTGGCCGGACTTGAACCGGCGACACAGCGATTATGAGCCGCTTGCTCTGCCATCTGAGCTACACCGCCGAGCCAGGCTCACGTCCAACGCCGGGCGGGGCGGGAACGAACCCGGTAGAGCCCCCTTACGGAATCGAACCGTAGACCTTCTCCTTACCATGGAGACGCTCTGCCGACTGAGCTAAGGGGGCTTGCTGCTTGCGATCTCTCGCTCGCTGCATGGGTAAGACTACACGGCTTGGACCGCGGGGTGAAATCGACCCCCCAACAACACGAAACCGCAGGTCAGATGACTGCTCGTAGCCTGCGGACCTCGCCGGTGGGAGTGGACTCCGGCTCCGTCTGAGCGCTCAGCCAGGCCTCCAGACGCTCGAACGGCAGGGGCCGGCTGAACAGGTAGCCCTGACCGATCTCGCACCCCATCTCCTCCAACAACTCCAGGGTGAGCTCGCTCTCCACGCCCTCGGCCACCACGGTGAGACCGAACTCCCTGGCCAGGCTGACGATCGCCCGGACGATCGCGAGATCCCCCGAATCGGTCGCCATGCCCTGGACGAACGTGTCGTCGATCTTCACCTCGTGGACCGGCCACTGGCGGAGATAGCCCAGCGAGGAGGCGCCGGTGCCGAAGTCGTCGACGCTCAGCCGGACACCGAGGTCGCGCAGCCGGTAGAGGGTGGGCAGGACCCGCTCGATGTCGCTGAGCATGCCCGGCTCGGAGATCTCGAAGGTGACCTGGCCCGGCTCCACCCGGTGCTCCTCCAGCAACTCCTGGACCAGGTCCGGGAATCGGGAGTCGAGCAGGGTACGGGCGGAGAGGTTGACCGCGATGGAGAGCGGCCGGTCCGCGTCCGCCCAGGCCTTGCAGTGCCGCAGGCCGGCGGTGAGCACCACCTCGGTGAGCCGGGCGAGCTGGCCGGTGTGCTCGGCGACCGCCACGAAGTCCTCCGGGGCGACCTCCCCGTGCGCCGGGTGCACCCAGCGGGCCAGGCACTCCACGCCGAGCACGTGCCGGTCGGCCAGCGTCACCTTGGGCTGGAAGTAGACCTCCAGCTGGTCGTTGTCGATCGCGCGGCGCAGGTCGGCGGCGATGCCCAGGCGGCGGACCGCGCGGGACTCCAGGGCCGGGTGGAAGGGCTGCACACCGTACGGAAGGACCTTGGCCGCGTTGGCGGCCAGCTCGGCGCGCTGGAGCAGCGTCTCCGGGTCGCTGCCGTGGTCGGGGTAGACCGAGACGCCGACCGCGGTGTCCACGTCCAGGGTGAGCGTGCCCACCGCCATCGGGCCGCGCAACCGTTCGCGCATCTGGGTGGCCAGCTCGATGGTCGCCTCGATGCTGGCGGTCCGCAGGGTGACCACGAACTCGTCGCCGCCGATCCGGCCGACCAGGGCGCCGGAGTCGGCGATGCCGCGGATCCGCTCGGCGACCTCGACCAGCAGTTTGTCGCCGGCGGCGTGACCCATCGACTCGTTGACGTTGCGCTGGCCGTCGACGTCGAAGAGCAGGATGGCGACGACCTCGTCCTCGGCGCGCACGGTGACCGACTCGGCGAGGGCGTCGATGATGCGGCGGCGGTTGGGGAGGGCGGTGAGGCGGTCGTGGTAGGCGTCGTAGCGCAGGCGGTCGACCAGCCGGGAATTCTCGACGGCGCCGGCGACGTGCGCGGCGATCGTCTCCAGAACCTGCACGTCCGCGTCCCGGAACGTCGTGTACGACCCGAGCCGGTTGACCACCTCGAGCGTCCCGATGGTGATCTGCCCGGACCGCAGCGGCACCGCGACGATGTCCCGCAGCCTCTTGGCTCGCAGGAGGTCGCGCAGATCGGCGGTCTCATCGAATTCCGAACCCACCGAGACCGCGCGGCCGGTCTCCATCACCCGGTCCCGGAGCACGGACGGCGTCGGCGAGATGTCGAACAAGGCCGCGTTGTCGTCGACCCGCGAGGTGAGCAGCACCTCGGGGTGCCGCCCCTGAACCGGCAGCCAAAGGGTCGCGAACTCGGAGCGCATGAGCGTACGCACCCGGCCCAGGAGCACGTCCGGAAGACCGCCGGTGCCGGTCTCGTCGCGAAGGGCGACGGTGAGCTCGTAGACCTCGGTGAGCGTCCGGTGTTGCCGGAAGATGCCCGCGAACGAGCGGAACACCAGGATCATCGCCAGCACCAGCGCGGCGAGGAGCACCACGGCCCACCGGTTGGCTTCGATCGCGATCAGGAAGACCAGGCCGATGATGATGTTGATCGCGGCGATCGCGAGGGTCGGCATGCCGGCCGTCAATGCCTGGCGGCCCGCATGCCGGCTCTGCACCAGGGCGATTACGCCGGCCACCGCGACGTGCGACACGACGACACTGGTCATCACCGCGAAGAAAAGAATCACCCACGTGGTGGGGCCGGGCCCGGTGATGTCCGGCAGGAGCGCGATGACGACCAGAGCCGCGGAACTGCTGGCGGCCTGCCGGGCGACGTTGAACCAAAGCTTGGTGGATTCCATGCTCCGGACATTCGTCACCAGAGCGGCGGCCGTCATTGCCGCGATGAACGACGCCGGGGGGACGAAATAGAGCCCGAGAACCAATGGGATCTCGGTGATCACCATGTTGTAGCTCTGCCGGCCGATGACGATGTGCGTCACCGTCACATTGGCCAGAACCGCGCCGATGAGCAGCACCACGCCACCGAGCCAAGCTTGGTGCCATCGCTCGTCGGCTCTGAGCGATATGACGAAACAGGTGAAACCGAAAAGGGCCAGCGGCGCGGTGACCAGCCAGGCATAGGCGGAGGAACGCCGCGAAGGCACCCGAGGCCCGCTCATGGCGCTCCTATCCTGTAGGGCCAACTGCTCCAGTCAGACCCGCGCCAGGCACCAATGTGACGATGGGCCTAGCCCCAAACGGCCTCATTCGTCGTAAGCACAGTTGCCGACGTGCTGTCGGAGCCATCCTGCGCGGCACTGACAGCGCCGATACCGCCGAAGGCCGCCACGAGCACGAAAACCAAGCCCGCGAGGCGGCCCAGCCTTCTTGCAGACATGTTCGCTCCCAGTTTGGAAAGTCAGTTCCCGACGGGTCATCTGATGGTGCCACACCGCTTGTGCGACAGGGAGTGTTCATCGGCGGGTCGCGGTGGCGCTCCGGCAAAACCTGGCCGAACGGCTGAGTCGACCATGACTGTCCAACCTGAAGAATTGGCGGCTTTATAACCGATTTAGCGGGAGAAGTGAGGTAAATTCACCTCACTGCGTCAAGGCGCCTTGACGTCAAGGTTGCTTGACGAAAGAGTGACTGTCATGACGACTCCGGACGAGCTGGAACGACAGCACACGCTGATCACCGCTACTCGGCGTTACGACGACCTGCGGATGCGGGACGCGCTCGCCGCGATGAACCCGGATGACCGCGGCACGGCCCTCTCCCCCGCCGAGACGCTGGAGATGCTGGCCCTCAGCGAAGTGGTGATCCGCAAGGCCGGATACGGGCGGCAGGCCATGGTGCGGTCGGCGCGCGCGGCCGGCGCCTCGTGGACGCAGATCGGCGCGGCGCTCGGCAGCAGCAAGCAGGCCGCGTGGGAGGCGCACCAGCGCTGGATCGAGGACCAGGCCCGGCAGCACGAACAAACCGGCTACCAGAGCCTGGACCCGGACTCGGCGGACGACGCCCGCGGCCTCGCCGGCCGGCCCGACTGAGACGGAGAAGGTCAGTCGCCCGTCGCGGCGGGACGATCGGTGTGGCTGTACTGCGACCAGGAGCCCGGATACAGCCGCCCCTCCCCCAGACCGGCGTGCTCCAGAGCGATCAGATTGTGGCAGGCGGTCACCCCGGAACCGCAGTACGAGATCACCTCGGTGGAGCCGTCCGCCCCGACCGCGGCGAACCGCTCACGCAGCTGGGCGACCGGGAGGAAGCGGCCGTCCGGGGCCACGTTGTCGCGACAGGGCAGGTTGCGGGCGCCGGGAATGTGGCCGGGACGCGGGTCGACCGGCTCGGTGTCGCCACGGAACCGGGCCGCGTCCCGGGCATCGAGGACCACGTGGCCGCCGTCGACGGTCTCGGCCAGGCCGGCCAGCCGCTCGGCGGGCCACGGGCGCGGGGTGAAAACAGCCGGCGGCGGGGCGGGGATCTCGGTGGTGGGCTCCCCGTCGTACGCAAGCAGGCCTCCGTCGAGGAGCGCGGCCTCGCGCCCGAGCGCCCGCAGCAACCAGATGAGCCGAGCGGCGATGACGCCGCCGGCGTCGTCGTAACCCACCACGGTCGTCGTGTCCCCGATGCCGGCCGCGGACATCGCCGCCGCGAAGACCTCCGGGTCCGGCAGCGGATGCCGGCCTTCGGCCGGCGAGGCCGGTGCGGCCAGCGCGGTGTCCAGATCGATGAAGACCGCGCCGGGCAGGTGCCCTTTCCGGTACGCCTCGTGCCCGGACCGGCCGTCGAGGTACCACCGCACGTCGGCCAGGATCACTTCGCCGGCGTGGGCGCGCAGCCAGTCCAGGTCCACCACGGGGTTGATCACCGCGCTTGCCACCTTCTCTCTCCCTATCGGCTTTGTCCTTATCGGCCTTGTCCTTATCGCCTCTGTCCCTATCGGCTCTTTCCCCTATCGGCTGGAAAGACCCAGGCGCAGGCCGAAGCCGAGCAGGACCGCGCCGGTGCCGGCGTCGACGCTACGCCGGACGGCGCGGCGGGCGAGGACACCGCGCGCGGCCTGCGCGCCGAAAATGATCAATGCGAACCAGGCCAGCCCCTCCAGGTCGTGCACCAGGGCGAGCAGCAGGCCGACGCCGAGCGGCGACGTGTCCGGCGGGATGAACTGCGGGAGGACCGCGATGTAGAAGGCGCCGACCTTGGGGTTGAGCAGATTGGTGAGCAGGCCCTTGCCGAACGTGCTCCACCAGGTGGGTGCGGCGGGCGCGAGGGCCGCCTCCTCGATCGGGGCGGCGCGGACGGCGGCGCGGATCATGCGGGCGCCCAGGAAAATCATGTACGCCGCGCCGGCCACCCGCAGCACGGTGTAGGCGACGGTCGAGGCGGTGAGCAGCGCGGACACCCCGACCGCGGCGGCCGCGCCCCAGGTCAGCGCGCCGGTGCCGACGCCGAGGGCGGTGGCGAAGGCCGGGCCGCGGCCCATCGTGACGGCCGAGCGGAGCACCAGCGCGGTGTCCAGGCCGGGGGTGATGGTGAGGAGGGCGCCGAGAACGGCGAAGGAGAGAACGGCATGGGCGAGGTCCACGGCACCTTCTTAGCCTGTTCGGCTACGCCTTGCGAGTCGGGCCCTCAGCCTGTCCGGCTACGCCTTGCGAGTCGGGCCCTCAGCCTATTCGGCTACGCCTTGCGAGTCGGGCCGCGGCCGCGCGGCCGGAACCGGACCAGGGCGATGCCGACCAGGAGCACGGCGATCACGGCGGCGGCCTGCCCGGCCACCGCGGTGTTCAGATGCAGGCCGCCCACGTAGATCAGCAAGGCCAGGCCGAACAGCAGGTGGTAGTACCCCGCGTCGCGGGCCGACCGGAACGAGTGGGCGATCATGCCCGGCGCCTCGTCCCGGACGAGCATCCGCATGCCGAAGACGAACAGCGCGAGGCCGAGTACGCCGCCCAGCACCTCGGTACTCATCGCCCCAGTGTGCGACCGGGCCGGGCGGCGATCCGCGCTTTGGCGGTAATTGCCGCCGCTGGTTCGGACCTTGCTGGGCGCACGGACACTGACACCGTGAAGGTGATCAAATTTCTCGTCGGAGCCGTCGCGGTGATCCTCGTGGTCCTGGCCGGCGGAGTGGCCTGGGTGCTGTATCGACTCAACACCTATGACCCGGCCTGGTCAGCCGTTGACGTCAACGCGAAAGTCATCGCCCGCAAGGTCGACTTGGCGGTGGCGGCGCTCAGCCCGGGGGAATATCCGACGGCCGGATTCCAGGCGCTGACCGGTGCGATCACCAACTACGGCGGGACCGTCCGGGCCTCGCGGGCCAACGACAACGAGGATCTGGCCGACCCGCACTCCTGGGCCGACGCCGAGATGCGGGGCGGGGCCGATGGCCAGACGGACCAGATCGTGTGCGTGCGCTTCGAGTTGCGGTGGCAGCACGACACGACCTGGCACCGCATCGACTGCTCATAGCCCTGCGACTTCGATGCACTCTGGGTGAAGTCGCTGCGGCACTCCCCCAGGTAAGCCGCACGGACGGGACACCAGTGTCAGAGACAGCTATCCGACCTCGTCACCCGCCGGAGGCACGCGAGGCGTCGTGACGTAAACCAGCCCGGCGATCTGTACGAAGACTTCCCGGCGCTCGATCGCCCTGCCGCTCGCGTCGAGGGAGTATCCGATCAGCCAGACCCAGCCGGCGTACGTCTCCCGCGGATCGACGCGGATGATCCGGAAGATCATCGCGCAGTCGCCGGCGAACTGCACGCTCGCATTGGTGGTCAGGCGTACCACGTCGCCGGTCTTCGGCTGACGGACCGGCGGAGGCCCGTTCGGGGATTTAGGCCGGGCGTTCATGCATACCGCCCTCCGTCGGGGAACGCCCGCTCCCGTCACCGGTTGGCCTGATCATGAAGGGCCGACGGTGGCACTGCGGTCTTGATTCGGTGGTTCTCGGCGTACACAGCGGCCAGCTCGTCGTAGAGCGACGCCATGTCGTCCGAGACCTGATCGATGAACTGCCGGACATCCTCGGCGCGCAGTCCGCGGCCAAGACCATGAGAACGGCGGAAGCTAATCTCGCGGACACCGTCCGGCGTCAGCCGACCACGACCGCGTATGGAATAGCTGCTCGTTTGGGTGTGTGGAGCGCCGCTCACTGGGGCTCCCTCGCCAGCACGGGATCGGGCAGCCCGCGGGTGGCCAGGAACTGCCCGATGCACGGGGCGAAGTCGCTGGGGATGCAGGGTCGCGCCATCGTGCAGTCCTGGCAGGCGCGCCGGACCAGCCGCACAGTGGCCTCGCCGACTTGCACCGTCCGACGCCGTGACGCCAGCCGCCAGCCCCTCGCAGGACCGACAAACCCCCGAGAAGTTCGCCATGCGCTGATCGTGGTCGCTGAGCAGCGTCCAACCCATCACACGCGGTAGTCCATCAAGGAGTAACTTCTATCCGGCGACCGGATACCGACCACGGGCCGCTGTCCGAAGCGCGGATACGCCGGGAGTGACCAGGGGAGGCACCCTTGAGCACGCGCACAGCGACGACCTTCTCCGTGCCAGAGCATCTATGGGACACCGACGCGATGCTCGACGCCCTGGCCGCCCGCGATATCGCTCAGGTATTTCGCCTGGTCCAGCGCGAGACCAGGGTCAGCCAGACACACCTCGGCGTCGCAACCGGCCTCAGCCAAGCTCAAGTCAGCGAGATCATCGGCGGAGGTCGCCGAGTCAGCAGCATCGACGTCCTGACCAGGATTTCAACCGGCCTCTGTATGCCCAGCGAGGCCCGCGTGGTCCTGCTGCTCGGCGACCGCGGCCACGGCATCGCGCCCACCACGACGCTATCTGGCGATGTGATAGCCGCTCAGCCCGCGCCGTATGCCCAGGCTCTCGCCGAGGAGGCGTTGGCCGAGCGGTATGCCGACGTGGAGGCGGTCTACCCGAGCAGGTCGGAGTTCACCTCCAAGATGCCGCCGCACGCCCTGTTCGACTGCGCCACCGACATCCGCGCCGTCGGGTTGTCCCTCAACCTGATCTGCCAGCAGTACGCCGACAGCCAGCTCGCCCAGCTGGTCGAGAACGGTGCTCGCCTCCGCCTGCTCTTCCTCGACCCGGCCGGCGCCGCGATGCGCCAGCGCGAGATCGAAGAAGACATGACCGTGGGCCACCTCGGCGCTCTCACCATGCTCAACCTGCAAGGCGTGCTCCGCGTCCGCGACCGGCTGGCCGCCGATATTCGGGACCGCATCGAGGTTGCCACCTACGACCAGACAATCCGTGTCAACGTCACTTTGATCAATGACTCGCTCTGCGTCGCGCAGCAGTACCTACCGCACGCGCGAGGCGTCGAGTCCCCGACCATGGTGATCAAGAAACGGTGGCCGGCCGCAGGGCTGTACCACGTGTTCGAGCGCACCTTCGACGAGCTTTGGAGCGGTGGCCAGCCCCGATGACCGACTACGCCGACCTGCTACCGATCGCCCACCAGGCCGTCGACCTCGCCCGCGACATCATGCGCACCATGCAACCCGGTGCGTTGACCGCCAAAGGCGATCGGGACATGGCCTCCGAGGTCGACTTCGCCATCGAGGGACGCGTACGCGCTTTTCTGGCGGAGCGCAGTCCGGACATCGGCTTCCTCGGCGAAGAGAACGGCCCGAGCGGAGCAGCAGGCGACCTGCTGTGGGCGCTCGATCCCGTCGATGGCACCGTCAACTTCGTCCACGGTTCACCTCTGTGCGGCATCTCCCTCGGCCTCATCACCGGGAATCGCTCCGTTCTCGGTGTCATCGACCTCCCCTTCCTTGGCGTCCGCTACCACGCAGCCGAGGGCCTCGGCGCCCACGCCAATGACCAGCCCATCGCCGTCAGCACCACCGCTCGACTCAGCGACGCCGTAGTGGCCCTTGGCGACTACGCCGTGGGCGATGGTGCTGAGGACAAGAACCGCACCAGGTTCGCCCTCACTCAGCGCCTGGCCAGCAGGGTGCAGCGTGTACGCATGCACGGGTCCGCCGCCATCGACCTCGCCTGGCTGGCCGCCGGCCAGGTCGACGCCGCCGTCATGCTGGCCAACAAACCGTGGGACACCGCAGCCGGAGTGATCATCGCCAGGGAGGCCGGCGCAGTCCTCGTCGACCAGGACGGAACGCCGCATCACACCGGGTCGAGTGCCACCATCGCCGTGAACCCCGCGCTTCTTGCAGCCATCCTCGACCTCGTCGCTGGCGAACCCGTTCCCGCCTCATAGCCGATATTCAGCGGTCCGGCCGGAGGGAGATACTCGCCCCTTTCAAGACCTCCAAGGATCACCGCATGAACCCTGATGGCAAGATGCTGTACGTCATCGTCTGTGCGGCCGGCCCCGCCGACGAGGTAGGCCGACTCGTCGGCCTACCTCAAGCCTCGACGCGGCGGGCTCCGACGGCGGCCGTCTGAGTGATGGCGGGTCGACGGTGACGGATGGTTAAAGGATCATCCGCCCATGCCGAGGTTTCGGAACTCTTAGCTAGTCCGTTGGACGAACTGTCGCGACCCCTCGTCCGGTTGGCTCACGGAGGGCACCTCCGGAATCTACCTGCCGGAAGGAGAACATGTGGATGCCCGCCTCGCCCACGGCACAGATCGTGCTTCGACCGTCGGCCCAGCAAACGTCTGAGAGTGTGCTGGCGACACGAATAGTCGCCACGTTCTCCGCACGCATCCAGTCCCAAACCCGGATCGTCGCGTCATTTCCGCACGTCACCAATAGATTACCAAGCCGGTTGAGGTCGCAACCGGTGATCGCCGACTCATGTCCGCGGAGAATGAGCGGCTCAGCGGCACCCGACAGGTCCCACACGCGAGCGGTCGTGTCGTCGCTTCCGGTGATCAGACGATTGCCCGAATTCGCGAACGAACAGCATAGGACCTCGCCTAGATGTCCGGTCAGATGATGCTGTTTCAATCCGCGAGGCATTGACCACAGCAGGGCAGTCCGATCCCAGCTTGTCGTGGCGAGGACGGCATCGTCGGGCGAGAAAGTGCATCCCGATACCCAGTTACCGTGTCCGGGGATAACCTGCTTTGTCTCTGTCGTCACAACGTCCCACCGCGTCAAGCAACCATCGTGGGCGCCCGCGACGATACTTTTCCCATCCCTCGAAAAGGCGCAGCTCTCGAACTTCGCACCATCAATGTGGAGATTGGCTCGCTCATTGCCGGTCTGCATGTCCCAGAGGCGGACGGACCCGTCCCATCCAGCCGTGGCACCGATATCACCAGCGCTTGTCACCGCAGCTGCGGTGATGGGACCTTTATGCCCCGCGACCTCATGCAGCAGCTCGCCGGAGGCTGCCCAAATCTGCACCATCCCGTCGCGTCCACCGGTCAGCACCCGGCCGGAATGAATGTCGGAGGCACAGGCCACGAGACGCCGACGCGTAGTGCTCGCCTCTGCCACGGTCTCGGTAGCTCCTCGCTTCCACAAGCGTGCGGACCTGTCGCGGCTGGCCGTGAGCAAAGACGTGCCATCTTGGCTAAACGTACAGTCGGAAACGAAGTAATTGTGCCCAGACAGCACGGCCAGTCGATGGCTGTGGTGCGGATCCCATAGGCGGACCGCTCGGTCGTCGCCGCAACTCGCGAGGACCTCACCTGATGGGTCCACTGCCACAGCGTTGACTCGGCCCTGATGATCACGAAGTTCGGCAAGCATCCGGAATGTCTCGGTATCCCAAATCCGGACGGCGGAATCTTCCCCGCCGGTTGCGAACCAAGAACCGTCTGGCGCCACAGCACATGCCAGGGCACCTCCGATGTGCGCGCGAATCTTGTGCAGACGCTCGCCGCTGGCGACCGACCAGCAGGTAACTGAGCCGTCCGCGGCAGTTGCCACGATCCACGATCCGTCCGGGGCGATTCCACCGGCCAACAAACGCTCGGAATGATCCTCGAATACGGATAGGAGGGTGCCGTCGTCGGCCCGCCATCGGCGTGCGGTTCGATCGTCGCCGAAGGTCACGACTTCGGTACCATCTGGCGTGATGGTGCAGCCGTTGACGGCACCGGCGTGGCCGGACAACGTCGTTCGGAGCTTGCGGGTTACTACGTCCCAGATACGTCCAGTGCCGTCCACTCCGACGCTGAGCAACGTTAGGCCATCGGGGGCGAAGGCACATTTCGTCACTGCATCTTGGTGACCGCGGAGCTGGAAGAGGCGTTGGCCCGTGGTGCGATTCCAGATGTCCACCGTCTCGCCGAAGCCCGTGGTCGCGATCCAGGCAGCGTCGGAATCTGGTGATATGGAACAACCCGTGAGGGCATGGTCAGAGCCTGCGAAAACACGAATCAGCGCGGAACTCTGCCCGGGCAGCGGCCAGCGATTCTCCAGCCACGGCTGGCTTCGATACAGGGTCGATTCGTAGTCAGAAACTATCTGAGCCAGAGCTGGAGTGCCGGACAGCCGGCTGATCAAGACAGCGGGGTAGGCGTGTTTGGGAGTGATCCGCTGTAGCACGTGCGCTTCCCGGGCGAGTGCGCCCTTGAGCTCAGCGGCCATCGGCGTGTCAGAGCGCGCCAGGTCGGCCTCCACAGCGGCGACGTCGTACCGCTGGCTCTTGGCCACAGTCCATCGTAGATCGGTTACCAGTGCATTCAGTTCGGCTGTCTGGCCGCTCTCCTCCAAATGGTAGGTGAGGTGCTGCCACAGATAGTCGTTCTCTGGAAGAGACCACCAGCGGCCCAGCATGGGCGCGCGATTGGCGTCCAGAAAGAGAGCGTTGAGTTCGTGCAGACGCTCGGCGCCGACCTCGTGGCGCAGGTACAGCCGGAGGACGTCGTGTAAACGGATCGACTGGCTGGCTTGCTGGTATGCCGCGACGAGAGAAAGGTCGACGAGATCGGCGACCAGGCGCATGCTGTCGACCGCGGAGTACTGGCCCGTCGAGGACCACAGAGTCTCCAAGGCTTCTAAGGGGACGTCAACGTCCTCGTTGAAAATCGCAAGTTCCCGGTATCGCTCCCGGTCGGCTTCGGTCAGCATGGCCACGCTTGCCTGCACGGTGGCATGCACGGCACGGTCGCGGCCCTTGGTCACCCGAATGTCGAGCGCAGCGGGTCCCTCGGTCGAGAGTCGGCCGACCAGCCAGTTCACCGCAGACAACAGGTCATTGCCATCGCGCACTGCTCGGCGCAGGGTGCCGTTGAGCAAAGCCATTAGCAGCGGCCAGCGACCTGTCAGCTCCAGGAGGCGCCGTACCTGCTGCGATGGAAGCTTCGGCAGCCCCGCACCCAGGAGGGTCTCGGACTCACGCTGCTCCATCTGGTCGACATGGACGAACTCGGCGTCGTCCGGGATCAGGCCGGGAATTCGCGTCGTAATCAGCCTTGTACAGCGCCGTCCGCCGATCAGAAACGGGCGGAGCTGGTTGTCGTCCCAGACGTCATCAACCACAAGCAGGGTCGCTGGCCCGTCGTCGAGCAACTCGCCCAGGCGATGACCCGCCTGCTCTGGATCAGTGAACGCAGGCCGAGCTCCGGTGAGCTGCTCACAAAGGTCGTTCACAGCGGAAGCGAGGTCGGGACCTTGTCTGTCCTGCCCGACCGTGATCCAAAGGAGTCCGCCCGGGAAGAGTTCTCGCAACTCCGGCCGGGAGCAGACGTAAGAGGTGAGGGTTGTCTTGCCGAATCCGCCAGCCCCGTGGACAGCAGTGGTGATGCCGACCGTCGTTCCGGTTCCGCTAGTCAGCACGCGCAGCATCTGTGCTGTGAGATCGGGGCGGTCGATGGGGCGCCGGTTCAGGGCTGGCATCATCCACGGCGTGTTGCGCCGTGATCCCGTAGCGGTGGACTGCACCTCAGACAGCGGAGCAGTGGCGTCGCGGAAGGCCACCCAGACCTGACGCGCTTCGTCTGGATCACCACCGAGCGCCTCTACCACGCCCTCGAACTGCTCCCAGCCAGGTGGCTTGTCACATTTAAGGATCTTGGCAACCGTCGTGTGGCTGATTGCGCCATCGAGTCGACGTGCGATCTCCCTCGTGCTCGGCTCACCGTTGTCGCGATGCAGTCGCTGAACGAAGGCCCTCAACTCACCTAGGTCGGCAGTGGACACAGCGCGTCAGCCTGGCAGCCCTGTAAACATTTGTAAAGGACAGCGATCCACAATGGTGGAACTCGTATGTCATCAGAAAGCTACGGATCATGACGGAAAGGTTTGTCCACCTGCGTAAACGCCCTCTCCCGGGGATCCAAGCTGGAGGCATGAGCACCTCAGTCGAGTGGACGTCCGCGATCTTTCTCATCACGGTCACGGCCCTAGTGATCATCAATCTCTACTCCCCGGACGAGGGCCGGCGCCGCCGCGCCCTTCGGCTTCTCCGCATGTTCCTCCGGCGCTGACCCTGCCAGTCCACGGCCGGCTCGAGTCCCCAGCTCGGGCCGGTCGATCTTTTCAGCTTCAAATGGCTGACCGACTGTTTCACTGCATTAACTAGCTAGATTCGCCCTTGCAAACGCTCTTCCAAGTGGCGCAAACAAAGGTATCCAAAGTCACCATCTACCAAGATGAATCCGGCTTACCCGTGCCAGGTTCTGTAGCCGCTAATCCCTCTCTCGGCCTTCGGTCGGCATCGGCCGGCGCGCCGGCCAGTTCGCTGCTCAGGGCCATGACGATCGTCGCCTCTGGCTGATCTCCGATGCTGGTTCCGGCGATCGCTGCCGCACCGCTTCGCGACTTGCCACCGGATCTGAACCGGGCGCTGCCTGTGACTCAGCGGACACTTCAGCCGAAGAACTGGGCCTCAGGTGCGAGGCCGGCGAAGAGGGCGTGACTGGCAATGAGGTCGCACTCGACCTCCAGGAGCTGGGCCGCAGTGCAGGTCGGCAAGGCCGCCCAGGAGCTTTCGAGGTCGCCGGTGAACGCGGCCCGCTGGCGGTGGTCTTCGAGGCGGCTCTTGGCCGCGTGAGCGGTCAGCCGAGCCCCGATCCGGCCCTGTCCGAGGTACACGAGGTGCTGCTCCCCGGCGCTGCGGATTCGGTAGACGCCCAGAGTCGGCTCGGCGATCAGCCCGGGGCGCCAAGGACTCCACGGGAGGCCGGCCCACTCAGGGGCGGTGGGGGCATGGTCCAGGTCGAGCACCGGGGCATAATCCAGCGATCGAGTGACAGCGGGATCTTGATACCCGCGAGCTCGGCGCCCGGACTTCGCCAGCGCGGCGTTGTTGCCGGTGGACTTGATCCAACCGTCCGGCATGCGCCCGAAGTTGGCCGTCGGCGAGCGACCGAACTCCGCCCGGTGCTCCGACACCACGACGCACTCGGCGAGCTTGCGCTCCCGGACATCCCCCGCGAGCTCAGCCACTGAGACCTCGAACTCGGCGCCCTCCGCGGTGCGCATCACCCAGAGGCAGGGAGCGGCGGTGTGCGGGTCGTTGTACGGCATCTCGTCGCCATACAGGGCGCAAAGCTGGCTGAGCCGGCCACGGAGCCCCGAACTCTGCCCGACGTAGGCCAGAGTGCTCTCCCCCACCCGCCTCACGCGGTAGAGCCCTGGGCCGCGCGGTACCCGGAGACGGGCCACCCGATCGTTCAGCGGCAGCCAGTCAGCCCAGGAGAGCGCCAGCGTCCTTGGCTCCGGTAGCGGGCGGGATCGCACGGACGAAGGCTAGGACATGAATCCGACGATCTCGGGGCCGCTGGGGCGACTCTGGGCCGTCAGACGTCCCAAAGCGTTGACCAAAGATGACCATGACCAACGGCGTTTACCCAGGTCAGCACCCTTGGCCGGCCCTGCTGCCAGGACCGGCCGAACACCCTATCGGTAATTGTTGAACTGGAGGGCGACGCCGAAGTCCTCCGCCTTGAGCAGGGCGATCACGGCCTGGAGGTCGTCCCGCTTCTTGCCGGTGACGCGGAGCTGGTCGCCCTGGATCTGCGCCTGCACGCCCTTCGGCCCCTCGTCGCGGATCTTCTTGCTGATCGCCTTGGCCTTGTCGGCCTCGATCCCCTCGACCACCTTGAGGTCGATCTTGAAGGTCTTGCCGGACTGCCGGGGCTCCCCCGCGTCCAGGGACTTCAGCGAGATGTTCCGCTTGACCAGCTTCTCCTTGAACACGTCGAGCGCGGCGGCGGCCCGCTCCTCGGTCTCCGACGTGATGGTGAAGGCCTCGCCCGACTTGGCGAGCTCGGTGCCGGTGCCCCGGAAGTCGAACCGGGTGCTCAGCTCCTTCTCCGCCTGGTGGAAAGCGTTGTCGACCTCCTGCCGGTCGACCTTGCTGACGATGTCGAACGACGGGTTGGCTGCCATGATCAGACTCCTGCGGCTGGATGCTTGTCGATGCCGCCCTCGGGCCGTGCTGACCCGGCGACATGCCGACCGTACCCGGTTGCGAGGCGGCCCTGCGGTACGGCTATGCTCATCTCCGCTGCCGCGCGAAAGCGTGGTGGCTGCCCAGGCGGGTTGCCCGAGCGGCCAATGGGAGCGGACTGTAAATCCGTCGCGAAAGCTACAGAGGTTCGAATCCTCTACCCGCCACAGGCAGGCAGGACGGCCCCGGAGTCATGACTCCGGGGCCGTTCTCGTTTTCCGGGGACCACCCGATCCAGCTAACTCACAGCGTTCTCACGGATGAACGTGCAGGGTTTTCGCGTTCTCTGGAGTGTGGGTCATGAGCCCGCATGCTGAAGGAGTCGAACGTGCACACCCATCACAACGGACTCAAGACGGCCGCCCTCCTCGGGCTGCTCACCGGCCTGATCCTGGCCGTGGGCTACTGGCTCGGCGGGAGCACCGGCCTGGTCATCGCGGTGATCTTCTCGCTGGTCACCAACGCGGTCAGCTACTTCTACTCGGACAAGATCGCGCTACGGGCGATGGGCGCCCAGCCGGTCAGCGAGGCCGAGTTCCCGGCGCTGTACCAGATCGTGCGCGAGCTGGCCCAGCAGGCCGGGCAGCCGATGCCCCGGCTGTACGTCTCGCCGTCGATGCAGCCGAACGCTTTCGCGACCGGGCGGGACCCGGAGCACGCGGCGGTCGCCGTGACGGTCGGCATCACCCGGATCCTGGACACGCGGGAGCTGCGCGGCGTGATCGGCCACGAGCTGTCGCACGTCTACAACCGCGACATCCTGATCTCCAGCGTGGCGGGCGCGCTCGCCGGGATCATCACGATGTTCGCCCAGCTGGCGATCTTCCTGCCGTTCGGCGGGTCGGACGACGAGGACTCCTCGAACCCCGCGTCGCTGCTGCTGATGCTGATCCTCGGCCCGCTGGCCGCGTCGGTCATCCAGCTGGCGATCAGCCGGAACAGGGAGTTCCAGGCGGACGCCTCGGGCGCCACCCTCACCGGCGACCCGCTGGCACTGGCCAGCGCGCTCGAAAAGATTCATTACGGTACGCAGCGGGTGCCGCTGCCGGCCGACGGGCAGCTCACCAGCACCGCGCACCTGATGATCGCCAACCCGTTCCGCGGCGGTGGCGTCTCGGCGCTGTTCTCCACCCACCCGCCGATGCAGGAGCGGGTGCGGCGGCTGCACGAGCAGGCGGCGCTCACCAGCGGGGCGTCCCGGCCGTACGTGCGCTGATCTCCCGTACCGGAAACTGACGGCCGCGCCCATCGGCGCGGCCGTCACTGTCATGGTGAGCCGCATGACAGGCGGACCTGTTTCAGGTGTGTTCCGGCAGTGTCGGCGTTAGCGTCGAAAGCCTTGTTGGCCGTTACACCAAGTCCTGGAGGTTCCGCCTGTGACCGCGTTGCGTCAGTACCTTGGCGTGTGGCAGCTCCCGGGCGGACGGACCCTGCTGATAGTCGGCATCCTGGCCCGGCTCGGCATCGGGATGACCCCGCTCGGCCTGCTCCTGCTCGTCGAGCAGGCCACCGGGCGGTACGCGTCCGCCGGACTCGCCGGCGGCGTCTACGCCCTGGCCGGCGCGGCGCTGAGCCCGGTCGCCGGTCGGCTCGCCGACCGGATCGGCCCGGCGCCGATCCTGCTCGCCACCGCGATTCTGCACCCGCTCGCGCTGGGCGCCCTGCTGCTGGCCAGCCGGGGCGGCGAGGACGCGCTCACCTGGATCTTCGCGGCCTCGGCCGCGGCCGGCGCGACCTATCCGCCGCTGACCGCGGCGATCCGCCGCGCCTGGAACGACATGACCGCGCCGGGCAGCGCCGGGCAGGGGCTGCGGTCGGCCGCGCTGGCCGCCGAGACCTCGCTGTTCGAGCTGGTCTTCGTGCTCGGCCCGATGCTCGTCTCGGCCCTGCTGGTGCTGACCACGAATCCGGCGACCGCGCTGGTCAGCGCCGCGATGGCGACCTTCGTCGGGACGACCTGGGTCTCCCGGCTGCCGGTGATGCGGCACCGCGGGGCGCACCACGCCGACCACGCGGCGAAGGGCCTCGGTCCGCTGCGGGCCGGCGGCTTCCCGGCGCTGCTGCTCTGCGTCAGCGCGCTCGGCGTCGCGTTCGGGGCGGCCGGGGTGATCGTGCCGGCCTACGCCGCGCAGCACGGTGGCGACGAGGCGCTGGGCGGGGTGCTGCTCGGCGTGTGGGGTGTCGGCTCGGCGATCGGCGGCATCTGGTTCGGCACCCGGCGGCCGGCCATGGCGCTGCCCCGGCAGTTCGCCTGGCTGCTGGGCGCGGTCGCGCTGAGCTTCCTGGTGCTGGCGTTCATGCCGAGCCCGCTTCACCTGGGCGTGGCCCTGGTGCTCGGCGGCGCCACCATCGCGCCGGCGCTGACCGTGGAGACCAGCCTGGTGGGCCGGCTCGCGCCGGCCGGGATGCTGAACGAGGCGTACACCTGGATGGTGACCGTGTCGGTCTCCGGCAGCGCCGCGGGCGGCGCGCTGGCCGGCGTGATCGTCGACCAGCCGGGCGGGCTGCCGTGGTCGTTCGTCTTCGCGGCCGTCGTGCTGATGCTGGCCGCCGCGGTCGCCGCGATCCCGGAGGGGTCGATGGCCCGGGCCGACCGGCACGCGGCGGAGCGGTTGAGCGGCGCCCTGGCCGCGGAGCCGGTCTAGCGACTTCCTGGGGAGGAAGCGGGGTCGCGCCGGGTTCGCTCGGCGCGACCCTTTTTTGGTGCACTTTGGATAGCCTGACGCGCAGAGGTGGCGTACCCGAAGGAGCGCGGTCATGGCTAAAGAGGTGTCCGGCCCCGGCCGGCGCTCCGAGCAGGTCGAGACGCTGCGCGCGGCGGACGCCGACCGGCAGCAGATCGCCGATCAGCTCAAGGGCGCGCTCGACGAGGGCCGGCTCTCCCTGCACGAGTACGACGAGCGCGTCGCCGGCGCCTACGCCGCCCGGACGTACGCGGAGTTGCTGGTCCTGGTCCAGGATCTGCCGCGGCCCGGGACGAGCGCGGCCGAGGTGCACGCCCGGCGGAGCGCCGAGGCACGCCGCGCGGCTCGCCGGATGCCGGTCGCGCTGCTGGTGCTGTGGACCGTCTGGGCCTCGCTCGCCGCGGTGAACCTGGTGGTCTACGCCCTGGTCCGGGAGACCGTGAACGACTGGGTGTACCCGTGGCCGGCCTGGATGCTGGTGCCCGGCGTGGCGCTGGCCGCCGTCACGGTCGGCGTGCAGGTGATCCGCCACCAGCAGCGCCGGAGGTAATTTCGGGGCATGACCCGAGTACCGCTTTCCGTGCTGGACCTGGCCACCGTCAGCGAGGGGCACACCAGCGCCGACGCACTGCGCGGCACCATCGCGACCGCGCAGGCGGCCGACGAGCTGGGCTACGCCCGGTTCTGGGTCGCCGAGCACCACAACATGCCGGCGGTGGCGTCCACCACCCCGCCGGTGCTGATCGGCGCGGTCGCGGCGCAGACCCGGCGGATCAGGGTCGGGTCCGGCGGGGTGATGCTGCCGAACCACATGCCGTTCGTGGTCGCCGAGCAGTTCGCGCTGCTGGAGGCGCTGTATCCGGATCGCATCGACCTCGGGATCGGGCGGGCGCCGGGCACCGACCAGGCCACCGCGGCCGCGCTGCGCGGGGTCTCGCCCTATCTGACCGTGGAGCATTTCCCGGAGCACCTCCAGACGATGCTGGGGCTGCTCGGCGACGAACGGGCAGCCGGCAAGGCCGGGCGGCTGCATGCCACCCCGGCGCCGACCTCGCACCCGGAGGTCTGGATCCTCGGCTCCTCGACGTACGGGGCGCAGATCGCGGCGGCGCTGGGCCTGCCCTTCTGTTACGCATATCACTTCGCGATCGCGTCCGATGTGGATGCCGCGCTCCAGCTGTACCGGTCCGGTTTCCAGCCGTCGCCCCGGTTCCCCGAGCCGCACGTGATGGTCAGCGCCTCGGTGATCGCGGCGGAGACCACCGAGGAGGCGCGATACCTGGCCGGGCCCAGCCGGGTGATGGCGCTGAGCCTGCGGACCGGGCGGCTCGGCTCGATCGTCTCGCCGGCCGACGCGGCCGATCGGCAACTGTCCGATCTGGACCGGCAGATGCTGGAGTCGCTGCCGGGCACGCAGTACGCGGGAACGGCGGACGAGGTGGTGACCGCCCTGGACACGCTGGTCACGCGTACCGGGGCGGACGAGCTGATCCTGGCCGGGACCGTCTACGACCCGGCGACCCGGCGGGACACCCTGGCCAGAATTGCGAAGGCGTGGGGGATGTAAGTCTGCTTTCATGGCCGGATGACCTGGGAGATCACATCCGACCTGGAGAGGTTCGCCGCGGCCGCGGGGGACTTCCTGCGGGCGTCGCCGGTCCGGCACACGGTGTTCCTCACCCTGATCGACAACCTGCGGGTCCGCGGGCGGCATGCGTACGGTCCGGCTGATCCGTTCTTCGGCTGGTGGACCACGTCGTCGGGGGCGGTGGACGGGGTGCTGCTGCAAACCCCGCCGCACCCGGTGCTGTTCAGCTCGCTGCCTCCCGAGGCGGTACCGGCGGCGGTGGAGGCGCTGGCGGATCGGCCGATCTCCGGCGTCACCATGGCGGAGGGCGACATCCCGGCGTTCGCCGGCGAGCGGTCCTATGTGGCCGGCATGCGGACCCGGCTGTTCCGGCTCGGCACGCTGACCCCGCCCGACCCGGCGCCGCCCGGCTTCGCCCGACCGGCCACAGTGGCCGACCGCGACCTGCTGCTCACGTGGGTGGCAGACTTCGAGGCGTTCGTCGGCGAGCCCCGGGAGGACACGTCCGAGCTCGTCGACGACCACCTGGCGTACGCCGGGGTCACGCTGTGGATCGACGGCGGGAGGCCGGTCGCGATGGCGATCCGGTCCCGCCCGCAGGCCGGGATGGTCCGGATCCTGCGGGTCTGGACACCGCCGGAGTTGCGGCGGCGCGGTTACGCGGGCGGGGCGACCACGGCCGCCACCCGGGCCGCGCTCGACGAGGGGGCGAGCGAGGTGGTGCTGTACACCGACCTGGCGAACCCGACGAGCAACGCGCTGTACCAGCGGCTCGGCTATCGGCCGGTGGAGGATCGAGCGATGGTGAGGTTCGTATGACGGTCGGGACGGTGCTGTCGGTCAACGTGGCGGCCGCGGCGCCGCCGATGGGCAAGGGCGTCGCGTCCACCGGCATTCACAAGTTGCCGGTGTCGGCGCCGGTGGAGGTGCGGGCGCCCGGGTTGAAGGGTGTCGGGCTGCACAGCGGGTTGGTCGGCGACCACATCGGGGACACGAAGAATCACGGCGGGAACGACCAGGCGGTTTACGCGTACGCCACGGAGGACTACGCGTGGTGGGCCGAGTCGCTGGACCGCGAGCTGCCGCCCGGGATCTTCGGGGAGAACCTGACAACCTCGGGGCTGGACCTGCTCGGCGCGGTGATCGGCGAGAAGTGGGCGTTCGGGTCCGGACTGGTGTTGCAGGTCACGTTCGGGCGCCTGCCGTGCGTGACGTTCCAGAACCGGATGGCCGAGCCGCGCTGGGTGAAACGGTTCACGGCGGCCAACCGGCCCGGGACGTACCTGCGGGTTCTGGTACCCGGGCAGCTGGCGCCGGGTGACCGGATCGCGGTGGTCGAGCGGCCGGCGCACGGGCTCACGCTGACCGAGGCGTTCGAGATCTACATGCGGGACCAGTCCCGGCTGGCGCGCCTGCTGGACGCGCCGGAGCTGCCGTCGTCGCTGCGGGACGAGGTGCTCGAGCGTCTCGGCTGATCCGTCCCGGGGCCGTGGTTGGATGACGGGATGGAATTCGCGGTGACCGACGTGCCGGAGAAGGGGCGTTTCGAGGCTCGGGACGAGTCCGGGGCGCCGGCCGGGGTGCTGACCTATCAGGTGACCGGGCCGATCGTCGTGTACACGCACACCGAGGTGGACCCGGCCTTCGAGCGGCAGGGGGTCGGCTCGGCCCTGGCCCGGGCGGCGATGGACGACGCCCGGGCGAAAGCGCGGACCGTCGTCCCGATGTGCCCGTTCGTCGCCGAGTGGCTGGACAAGCACCCGGAGTACGAGTCGCTGGTGGCCCGCACCACCCGCCGCGTCAAGTAAGGGCGTCGAACAGGACTTGCGGGGCGAAGCCCAGCACCACGGCGACCGCGACCGACGCGACCAGGGTGGCGGCCACCGGGCGGGAGATCGGGAGCCGCGGGTGCAGGGCCGCGTCGACCAGGACCGGGTCGGCCACGCTCAGGCCGATCCTCGGGGGCAGGGTGTACAGGGACGCGGCCACCCGGACGTAGTACGCCAGCGCGATGACCGCGTTCAGGACGACCACGGCGGCGAGCCAGGCCCAGTTCCGCTGGACCAGGACGTTGACCACGGACAGCTTGGCGAACAGGCCGGCCAGGCCCGGGGGCAGGCCGGCGAGACCGGCCAGCGCCAGCACCATGGCGGCACCGAGCCACGGGTGGCGGCGGCCGGCGCCGCGGTAGTCGAGCAGCGGGCCGCCGTCGGCGCCGGGCGGGCGCAGCGCGACGACCACGCCGAACACGATGAGCTCCAGGACCACGAAGAAGACGGCGTAGGCCAGGGCCGCGGGGACGCCGGGCGCGCCCAGGGCCAGGGCCGCCAGGATGTAGCCGGCCTGGGCGATCGAGGACCAGGCGAGCAGGCGGACCATCCGGGTCTGGCGCAGGGCGACCAGGTTGCCGACGGTCATCGTGAGGACCGCCAGGACGGCCGTCACGGCCCGGGCGTCCAGGCGGCTGACGATCGCCGCCAGGGCCAGGACCCCGCCGAGCTTGGACGCCGTGGACAGGTAGGCGGCGATCGGGACCGGCGCGCCGTCGTAGGTGGCCGGGGCCCAGGCGTGCAGCGGCACGGCGGCGACCTTGAAGGCCAGGCCGATCACCAGCAGGGCCACCCCGACGCCGGCCAGCGGGCCGAAGACGCCGGTGGCCGGGGTCAGCAGGGCCAGGTGCAGGGCGCCGGTGGCCGCGTAGTTCAGCGCGGCGCCGAGCAGGGTGACGGCCGTCGAGACCACGCTGATCAGGAAGAACGTGACCGAGGCGGCGGCGCCCTCGGTGGTCGCCCGCTCGCCCGGGGCGAAGCGGCGCAGCCCGACCAGCACGTACAGCGGCAGGGTCAGCGTCTCCAGGCCGACGATCAGGGTGATCAGGTCGCCGGCGTAGGCGACCACCACGCCGCCGGTCATCGAGCAGGCCAGCAGGAAGCAGAACTCG
This sequence comes from Actinoplanes ianthinogenes, assembly GCF_018324205.1. Taxonomy (NCBI): domain Bacteria; kingdom Bacillati; phylum Actinomycetota; class Actinomycetes; order Micromonosporales; family Micromonosporaceae; genus Actinoplanes; species Actinoplanes ianthinogenes. Next base: position 5,372,325 of record NZ_AP023356.1, on the reverse strand, counting down.
CCGGCCGGGGCGATGGCCAGCCGCAGGGCCGGGGTGGAGAGGGCGAGGACGCCGACGGTCAGGGCGGCGAAGAGCGCGGCGGTGACCGCGGCCGGCCAGGTGGGCACCCAGGAGCAGGCGCCGGTGGTGCAGAAGGTGCCCGCCTCGGCGCCGACGGCCAGGGCGGCGACCGCGGTGGCCAGCGCGCCGAGCGCGGTGGCGGCGATCGTGACGGCGCGCTTCGCGACGAACAGGTCGGCCAGGAAGGCGAGGATCGCGGTGCCGGCCGCGGCGTAGAGCGGCAGCAGCGCGACGTGGTTGACCGACTGGCTCACGGGTGGACTCCCAGGAGGGTGGTCAGGGGCAGGGCGGTCTCGGACAGCACCAGCGCGGGCAGGACGCCGACCACCAGGGTGAGCAGCACCAGCGGGGCCCAGGCGAACCACTCGGCCGCGGCGATCGACGGGCGCAGCGCGTGCACCGTCGGGGTGGCCGGGCCGTGGGTGAGCCCGCGCAGCAGCCGCAGGAAGTAGGCCGCGGTCAGCGCGCCGCCGACGGCCGCGACCACCGCCAGGATGACCCACAGCGGACCGCCCCGCTGGACCGCCGCGATGACCGCGAACGCCTCGCCCCAGAAGCCCGCCAGCCCGGGCAGGCCGAGCGAGGCGACGGCGGCGAAGCCGAACAGGCCGGCCAGCCGGGGCGCGGTCTCCCGCAGGCCGCTGAGCTGCGCCAGCGAGCCGGTGCCGGCCCGGTCCTTGATCGTGCCGGCCAGGAAGAACAGCAGGCCGGTGATCAGCCCGTGTGCCACGTTGCCGAGCAGCGCGGCCTGCAGGCCGGTGACGGTCAGCGTGGCGATGCCGAGCAGCACGAAACCCATGTGCCCGACGCTGGAGTAGGCGATCAGCCGCTTCAGCTCGCGCTGCCGCAGGCAGATCAGCGACCCGGCCAGGATCGCGACCACCGCGAGGACGCCGAGCACCGGGGCGGCCCAGGCGGCGCCCTCCGGCGCGACGCCGACGCCGACCCGGATCAGCCCGTAGGTGCCCATCTTGAGCAGCACGCCGGCCAGGATCACCGAGCCGACCGTCGGCGCCTCGGTGTGCGCGTCGGGCAGCCAGGTGTGCAGCGGCCAGAGCGGCGCCTTGACCGCGAACGCGACGGCCAGCAGGGCGAACGCCACGCACTGGGTGGTCCGGCTGAGCTCGGCGGCGCCGGTCAGCGCGACCAGGTCGCCGGTGCCCGCCTTGGTCACCACCAGGACCACGCCGAGCAGCAGCAGGACCGAGCCGAAGAGCGTGTAGAGCACGAACTTGCGCGCGGCCGCCCGGCGGTTCTCGCCGCCCCAGCCGGCGATCACCGCGTACATCGGCAGCAGCACGACTTCGAAGAAGACGAAGAAGAGGATCAGGTCCAGGGCCAGGAAGGTGCCCAGGACACCCACTTCCAAGATCAAGAGCAGGACGGTCAGCGTACGCCCACTGCCGCCACCCTCGGGCACCTTGCGCACCGTGTAGGCGCAGCAGAGCAGCGTCAGCAGCCCGGTCAGCGCCACCAGCGGGTACGAGACGCCGTCGATCCCGAGGTGGAACCGCAGCCCGAGGGCCGGCACCCAGGGCAGATCCAGGTTCAGCCAGGGCAGCAAAGGCGGCACCGGGCGGTCGCCGTAGGCGAACCAGATGTCGCCGCGGTCCGCGCGCAGCGGCAGCGGGGCGAGAGTGAGCACGAAGGTGATCGCGGCGAAGACGGTCGCGACGATCCGGGCCTGCCGGTCGCGGGCCGCCGGAAGCAGCGACACCAGCGCCGCGCCCAGTCCGGGCACCGCGAGCATCGTGGGAAGCAACCAGGACATCAGGCGGCCCCCAGCCACGCGACGATACCGAGTATCAGGGCGCCGAACAGCACCAGGACGGCGGCGCCGGGCAGCGCGGCGGTCCGGTGCGCGTCGGCGAACATCCCGCCGAGCCCGCGGGTCGCCGTGCCGGTGCCCTCCACCGCGACGTCCACCACCCGCTCGTCGGTGGCGGTGGCCAGCCGGGCCAGCGCCTTCACCGGGCGCACGACCAGCACGCCCTGCACGTGGTCCAGGTGGAACCCGGAGGCGAACAGCGGGCGGGCCCGGCCCAGCGCCTCGACCGGGTCGACGCCGGGCGCACCCCACCAGAGCCACCAGGCGGTGCCGGCCCCGGTCGCGAGCAGCAGCATCGGCAGGGCGACGATCACGCCGAGGTGCGGGTCGTCCAGCTCCAGCGCGTGCCGGAACCCGGGGGCGAAGGCGGCCAGGCCGAGCAGCGCGGACGGGATCGTGAGCAGCAGGATCGGCCAGCGCATCAGCGCCGGCGGGTCGTGCGGGAGAGCCGGCGTCCGGTAACGCGCGTCGTCGAAGCCGATCTCCCAGTCCGGGCCGTCCGGCCCGTACGCCCGGGACGGGCCGAAGAACGCCCGGAGCAGCAGCCGCATCGAGTACCAGGCGGTGATGCCGACCGCGAGGAGCGCGGCCAGCCAGACCAGCCAGGCGGCCCAGACCGGCACCGGCTCACCGCCGTCGGTGGCGTGCGCGGCGGCGGTCAGCACGGTCTCCTTGGACCAGAACCCGGCCAGCGGGGGCAGCCCGGCCAGCGCGCCCAGGCCGATCACGAACGACCAGAAGGTGACCGGCATGTGCGCGCGCAGGCCACCCATCCGGGACAGGTAGTTGGTGCCCACCGCGTGGATCACCGCGCCCGCCGCGAGGAACAGCAGCGCCTTGAAGGCGGCGTGGGTGAGCAGGTGGAACAGGGCCGCGGCGGGCGAGCCGACAGCCAGGGCGCCGGTCATGTAGCCGATCTGGGAGACCGTGGACCAGGCCAGCACCCGCTTCAGGTCGTCCTGGGCCATCGCGGAGAGGGCGCCGAGCAGGATGGTGATCGAGGCCATCACCGCGAGCACCGCGAGGGCCACCGCGGACTGCTTGAACAGCGGGTAGGTCCGGAACACCACGTAGACGCCGGCCGCGACCATCGTGGCCGCGTGGATCAGCGCGGAGATCGGGGTCGGGCCGGCCATCGCGTCCGGCAGCCAGGTGTGCAGCGGGAACTGCGCGCTCTTGCCCGCCACCCCGGCCAGGAGCAGCAGCAGCGCGGCGGTCAGCGTGGCGGGCCGGTAGTCGGTGGCGAGCACCTGGTCGAGGCGCGCGGTGCCGGCCCCGGTGACCAGCACGGCGATGCCGAGCAGGAAGCCGACGTCACCCACCCGGGTGACCAGGAACGCCTTCACCGCGGCGGCCGGGGCCTCGGGCAGCCGGCGGTCGTGACCGATCAGCAGGTACGAGCAGGCGCCCATCACCTCCCAGCCGATCAGCATGAGAATCAGGTCGTTGGCGGTCACCACCAGCAGCATCGCGCCGGTGAACAGGCTGATCTGGGCGGCGTAGGGCGCGTACCGCGGGTCGTCGTGCAGGTAGGTGATCGAGTAGAGCTGCACCATCAGCGCGACCAGGCTGACCGCGATCGCCACGTAGACCACCGGCGGGCTGATCGCCGCGCCGAAGGTCACCGGGATGTCCCCGAACCGGACCAGCTCGACGCCGGTCTCGAACGGGCCCCCGTCGTCGGCCAGCAGGCGCAGCGCGAGCAGCAGGGCGGCCGCGGCGCCGGCCACGCCGAGGCCGGCGGCGATCCGGCGGCGCGGCCCGAGACCGTCGCCCGGCGGCAGGAGCAGGCCGAGCAGACCGGCCAGCAACGGTACGACTTGCAGCAACGAAGCAGCGGTGTCGACGCTCACCCGTCCACCCGTTCCGCGTCGGCGTCCAGCCGCACCTCGTCGATCGCGACGGCTTTACGCATCCGGTAGTACTGAAGAACGATCGCCAGGCCGACGCCGACCTCGGCGGCCGCCAGCACGATCACGAACAGGGCGAACACGCCGCCCGAGCCGGGCTGCGCGTTCGGCGTGGCCCAGGCCTCGCCGGGGACGCCGCGCAGCGCGGACCGCAGCGAGACGTCCGCGGTGACCAGGATCAGGTTGACCGCGTTCAGCATCAGCTCGACGGCCATCAGCACCAGGATCGCGTTGCGACGGCGGACGACGCCGTACACACCCAGGCCGAACAGGGCGGCGCCGACAACGTACGGAATGGTCACGTGCATCTAGGCCGGGGCCTCCTCGGACTCGGCCGGCTCGGCGGGGGGCGCCGGACGGGCCCCGATGTCGGGGCGGGACAGCACGATCGCGCCGACCAGCGCGGCCAGCAGCAGGATCGAGAGCACCTCGAAGGGCAGCACCCAGGTCCCGAAGATCTCCTTGCCGACCGTCTCGGCGGTGCCCGGGTCCGGGCTCGGGTACTCGATCCAGCGGAACGCGTCGGCGAACAGCGCGGCCAGGCCGAGACCGACCCCACCGCCGATCAGGGCGGACGGGCCGGTCGGGCGGTCCAGGTCGGCGGACGGGCCGATCGGGGCGCGGGTCAGCATCACCGCGAACAGCAGCAGCACGACGACGGCGCCGACGTAGACCAGGACCTGCACCCAGGCGACCAGTTCGGCGCCGAGGACCAGGTAGAGGCCGGCGATCGCGCCGAGGCTGACGACCAGGTAGAGGCCGGAGCGGACCAGGTGGGTGCTGGTCACGACCAGGGCGCCGGAACCGACCGCGACGGCGCCGAGCGCGAGCAGGAGCACATCGGCGACGGTCACGAGGCGGACTCCGGGCGTGGCTGCTCAGGGCGTACGGAAGCCGGTCTTGCGGTCTTGGCGGCGGTGGCCGCGCCCGGACCCGCGGCCTTGCGCGCCGCGGTCGCCTCCTCCTTGGAGGGCTCGCCCAGCACGTCGTGCGCCGGGGGCGGCGGCACGGTACGCATCCACTCGCCCAGCCGGTTCTTGTCGTGCAGCAAGGAGAGGACGTCGGTCTCCGCGTACTCGAACTCGGGCGTCCAGTGCAGCGCGTCGAACGGGCAGACCTCGATGCAGATGCCGCAGTACATGCAGAGGGAGAAGTCGATGTCGAACTTGTCCAGCACGTTGCGCTGGCGGGCGCGCGCGGCGCCGGGGACGACGACCTCCTCCTTGTGCGAGTCGATGTAGATGCACCAGTCCGGGCACTCGCGGGCGCAGAGCATGCAGACCGTGCAGTTCTCCTCCAGCAGCGCGATCACGCCGCGGGAGCGTGGCGGCAGCTCCGGCTCGACGTCCGGGTACTGCTGGGTGGTGGTCTTCTTGGTCAGCGTCTTGAGCGTGACGGCAAGACCATTGATCAAACCCTTGCCGGGTACGGGGCGATCGCCGTCATCAGTCACAAGGGCATATCCTGCCCGGTTCGTTCGAGTGACGCGAGGTCGACCCGGCCGTATCTTGGAGTAACGTTCGGTTGCGGGTGTTGCTACCCCTGTTCGGAGGCCCAGATGACCATGGCGATCGGTGACATTCCCCGCGCGTCCGGCTGGACCACTGAGGATCTCGAAGACCTGCCCGACGACGGCCTGCGCCGCGAGTTGCTCGATGGAGTGCTGCTCGTGTCCCCCTCCCCCACGGACATTCATCAAATCATCGCCGGCCGCCTGATGGTGGCTCTCGAGGAGAGCTGCCCGGACTACCTTCAGGTGACGCAGGGTGTCGAGATCCGGATGAGCAACAATCGGTCCTTCATCCCGGACGTGCTGGTGGCGACCGACAAGGCGGCACAGCGCGGCGGGGTTATTACACCCCCAAAGAGGTCGTGCTGGCGGTCGAGATCGTGTCGCCGACGTCGATCGCGATGGACCGGATCACGAAACCCGCCCTGTACGCGGCCGCCGGGATCCCCTATTACTGGCGGATCGAGACCTTCGAGGGGCTGGTCGTCCACACCCACACGCTCGATCCCGAGGGCCAGGTCTACCGGCCCACCGGGTCGTACGAGGTGCGCCTCGACGTGCCGGAGCCGTGGGCCATCAGCATCCCGATCGAGCGGCTGCGGCCCCGGCACATGAAAGAGCGTTAGAGCAGGGACTTCACCGCGACGGTGAGGATCAGCTGGGCCAGGGAGAGCGGGACCAGGATCAGCCAGCAGAGGCGTTGCAGCTGGTCCTCGCGCAACCGGGGATAGGTCACCCGGAACCAGATGATCACGAAGGACAGGGCGAAGATCTTCAGCAGCGTCCAGAGCCAGCCGAGCTGATCGCTGAACGGGCCGTGCCAGCCGCCCAGGAACAGGACCGTGGTGAGGCCGGCGATGACGATGATGCCCACATATTCCGCCAGCAGGAAGAACGCGAAGCGCAGGCCGGTGTACTCGGTCATGTAACCGAAGACCAGCTCGGAGTCGGCGATCGGCATGTCGAACGGTGGGCGGCGGATCTCGGCGAGACCGGCGATGAAGAAGACGATCGCGGCCGGGGCCTGCCAGATCAGCCACCACGGGCGCCAGGCCTCGACGATGCCGGGCAGGCTGAGCGTGCCGGCCGCCATCGCGACGCTGGCCGCGGCCAGGACCAGCGGAAGCTCGTAACCGAGCAGCTGGGCGGCCCCGCGCAGGCCGCCGAGCAGGCTGTACTTGTTGGCCGAGGCCCAGGCGGACATCAGCACGGCGACCACGCCGATCCCGAGGATGGCCAGGACCAGGAACAGGCCGATGTCGAGGCGCTGGGCGACCAGGCCGTGCGGGCCGAGCGGGATGGTCAGGATGACGACCAGGTAGGGGAAGAGGGCGACGATCGGGGCCAGGCGGAAGACGGTGCGGTCGGCGCCGTGCGGGTGGACGTCCTCCTTCTGCACGAACTTGACGCCGTCGGCGACCAGCTGGGCCCAGCCGTGGAAGGCGCCGGCGTACATCGGGCCGACGCGGCCCTGCATGTGGGCCATGACCTTGTGCTCGGCCTGGCCGACCAGCAGCGGGAGGACCAGGAAGCCGACCATGACGCCGGCTACCCGGATGAGGAGGTCCAGCCAGAGTGGCATCAGCTCGCCTCTTCCCCGGTCGCGGTGGGCTTTTCAATCCCGGTGGGCGTTTCGGTCGCGGCCGGTTTTTCGGTCGCGGTGGGCGTTTCGGTCGCGGCTGGCTTTTCTGCTGCCGCCGCGTTTTCGGTACGCGGTGAGCGCGCCGGTCGCTCGCCCGGGGTCCGCACCGGGCGCTCGCCCCGGGCCGGACGTGCCGGGGTCTCCGGGGGCGGGATCTTGCCCTTCATCGGCCCCCACTCGTTCGGGTCGGGGACGCCGGGCGGGCGCATCGGGGCGCGCTTGGCCGTCCCGGCCTCCGACTCCCCCGGCTCCTTGGCGCCCGGCCACGGCTTGGCCACCCGGGCGGCCAGCACGAACTCCTTGCGCAGCGGGTGCCCCTCGAACTCCGGCGGCAGCAGCAGCGGCCGCAGATCCGGATGACGGGCGAAGACGATGCCGAACATCTCGTGCGTCTCCCGCTCGTGCCAGGCCGCACCCGGATAGAGGTCCACCAGGGACTCCACCTCGGGATCGGCGCGCGGCACCCGGGCGCGCAGCAGCACCCCGTGCCGGCGGCGGGTCGACCAGAGGTGGGCGACCACGTCGAACCCGTCCTCCAGCTCGTCCACCGCGGACAGCCAGTCGAAGAAGTCGCAGCCCAGCGCGCCCGGATCCTGGGCGATCGTGGCCGCGTGCCACCAGCGGGCAACCGGCACGTCGACGACCGCGCGGGCGTGGCCGGGGCCACCACCGGAGACGCTCGCGGTGACGGCGCCCGGGGCCGGGTCGTCCTCCGTCGCCAGCAGCGCTACCAGTCGATCTCCGACCTCTTCGGGCGTCATGCTGGTCATCCTATGATCTGGGGCCGGTCCACGGTCTGCCGCCGGGCGCCGGTCCGCAAACGGTCCGCAACCTGCTGCCGGGCACGGACGTGTAGTCGCCGTGACAGCCATCGCCGAGAGCAGATCGGGGACGTCGAGCGCCGTGCACCATGACCCGCCGACGTTCGACGAGGTGTACGCCGCCCACTACGCCGACCTGACCGTGCAGTTGTACGCCTACTTCGGCGATCGCCAGGAGGCGCAGGACGTCGTACAGGAAGCCTTCTGCCGGGCCTTGAGCCGGTGGCGGACCGTTTCCCGATATGACGATCCGGTCGCCTGGGTCCGGCGCGTCGCCTGGAACCTCGCGGTCAGCCGCTGGCGGCGGGCGCGGACCGCGCTCGGCTTCCTGCGCCGGCAGCCGAGCAGCGAACCGCGGGCTGACGGGCCGGAACCGGACCGGGTGGCGCTGATCGCGGCGCTCGCCGAACTGCCCGACAAGCAACGGCGCGCCCTCGTCCTGCACTACCTGGCGGACATGCCGGTCGCCGAGGTCGCCCGCCGCGAGGGGGTGGCCGAGGGAACCGTGAAGTCCTGGCTGCACCGCGGCCGGACCGCGATGGCCGTCCAACTGAACCTGACCGACACCGCCGGAGGCGAGCGATGAACGATCAACTCGAGCGACTCTTCGCCGACCTGCGGTCCGAGACGATGGCGACGATCATGCCGCCCGGCGTGGACGCGGCCCGGACCACGGTCCGGCGCCGCCGGATGCGGCGGACCGCGGTCGGCGCCGGACTGGCCGTCCTGCTGGCGTCCGGCGTCGGTCTCGGGGTCGCGAAGCCGCTGCGGCCGGCACCACCGGCCCAGCCCGGCACGCCGCTCTCCCTGGATGCGCGGAAGAGCCTGGCTCTGGACGCCGCCCGGGCGATCCGGCTCAACAGCTGGCCGCAGGTGACCGGCGGGACGATCACCGACGACGTCTCCGTCGGACTTCAAGTCATCCCGAGGGAATACGACTTCGTCGCCGCCTGCGTCGGCGACACCGGCACCGTCGACCTGAGCGCCGGCGACACCCACCTCAGCCTGCCGTGTGCCCGGAACCCTGTTCAGCAGAAGGTCCGGGTGACCTTCACCGGGGAACGGCACCAGATTCTCGTCGGCGCGCACGCCGACCGGGCGGCGGCGGGCCGGGTCGGCGTGGCCTGGGCGCTGAACATCTCCTCCGAGGAGATGACCCGGATGCAGACCGAGGCTGGACAGCTGGTGGGAGAGAACGCGTCGACCTCCTGGCTGGAGGTGGGTGACGGTGAAGAGGACGACACGGCACGGGCCGGGGTCTACCGGATCACCATCGCCTGCGTCGGCACCGGATCGGTCCGGGCCCGGGTCGGGAACACCCAGCTGACTCCTTCAGCCAAGCCGCTCAAGACCTACGATCAGCCCTGCGATGGGACGGTGGGACGTTTCGACGTGACCATGCCGGCCGGCACCAAGCTCGGCACCTTCGAGGTCCGGGCGTCCGAGGACGCCCGGAACAGGGCTGCCGTCGGATACCGGGTGGAGCGCATCTGACCTCAGAGGCCGGGGATGCGGCCGTTGCGGAACACGTCGACGAAGTCCTGGTGGTCCTCGCGGGCCTGGTCACCGTACTTGTGCGCGAAATCGACCAGGTGCCGCACGAAACCGGCCTCGTCCTTGTCGACGACCGCGACGATCGCCTCCTCGGTCGAGAAGTCGACCAGGTCGTGGCTGGACTCGTCGTCGGCGACCGAGTGCATCCGGGCCACCGCGCGGCCCAGGTCGGCGATCACCCCGGACAGCTCCTCCGGCTCGTTGACGTCGGACCAGTCCAGGTCGGCCGCATAGGGCGACACCTCGGCGACCAGCTGGCCGACGCCGTCCAGCTCGGTGAACCCGAGCCACGGGTCGGCGTGCGCCTGCAGGGCCCGCTGCGACTCGGCGGTCCGGTGGCCCTGGTGCTTGAAGTAGGACCGGACCCGGTCGTCGTCGATCCACCGCGCGACGGCCGGGATCTGCGCCTGCTTCATGTAGATGACGACGTCGTTCTCCAGGGCCTCGGTGTGCCCCTCCAGCAGCAGGTTGTAGGACGGCAGGCCGGCCGAGCCGATCCCGACGCCCTTGCGCAGCTTGATGTCCTTGATGTTGGTGGAGATGGTCCGCCCGGCGTCCGGCAGCGTGCCGAGGTACTGCTGGAAGGCGGCCGTCACCCGCTCGACCGTGGCCTCGTCGACCTCGTAGACGCCGTCGCCGAGGGAGAAGCGGCGCTCGTAGTCGTCGATCGTGGTCTGACCGTCGAGCAGGTCGACCCGGGTGTTGAGGCGGGCCTCCTGGAGCACCCGGCGCAGCGCCCCGGTCGCGTTCTCCAGGGTGATCGAGCCGATCGCGTCGTCGCCGCCGTGCGCGATCGCCCGCAGCTCGGTCAGATACGACTCGGCGAACACGGTGACCAGCGCGGAGATGTTGTCGTCGGAGAGCGCCTTGGAGTAACCGATCAGGGCGACGCTGGCGGAGAAACGCTTCAGATCCCAGGAGAACGGCCCGACGTACGCCTCGTCGAAGTCGTTGACGTTGAAGACCAGCCGGCCGGACGAGTTCATGTAGGTGCCGAAGTTCTCCGCGTGCAGGTCGCCGTGGATCCAGACCCGGCTGGTCCGCTCGTCGAGGTAACTGTCGTCGCGGTAGTCGCCGACCTGGTCGGCGTAGAACAGCGACGCGCTGCCCCGGTAGAACGCGAACGGGGAGGCCGCCATCTTCCGGAATTTGCGGCGGAACGCCGCCGGATCGATCGCCATCAGCTCGCCGAACTCACGAGTCAGGACGTCAACAATGAAGTCGGCACGCGACGCTTCGCTCATGCCGATCACGCTAGACCGGCGGGGCCACCACGGGAGCGGTTAACGCGGCCGCGTTCTTGGCCAGGGGGTCGGGGCGGGAGACGCCGCCGGGGCCGGACTGCTCGGCGGCGATCTTCTCCTGGAGACGGAGGATGCCGTGCAGGAGTGCCTCCGGGCGGGGTGGGCAGCCCGGGACGTAGACGTCGACCGGGATGATCTGGTCGACGCCCTTGGTGACCGAGTACGAATCCCAGTACGGCCCGCCGCAGTTGGAGCAGGAGCCGAACGAGATGACGTATTTCGGCTCGGGCATCTGGTCGTAGAGCCGCTTGATGGCCGGGGCCATCTTGTCGGTGACCGTGCCGGAGACCACCATCAGGTCGGCCTGGCGCGGGCCGTGCGCGAACGGGATCACGCCCAGGCGCATGAAGTCGTGCCGGCTCATGCTCGACGCGATGAACTCGATCGCGCAGCAGGCCAGCCCGAAGTTGAACACCCACAGCGAATACCGGCGCCCCCAGTTCAGCACGAACCGGATGGGTTCACCGAGCACGCCAGGAAGGGCCATCCGGTCAACCTACCTCGTTTGCCGCGGGACGTTGGAGGAGGCTCAGGAAGCCGGTCAGCAGGGCCTCGCGCAGGGCCGGTGGGGCGGCGTTCAGCAGCGTGTTCACCTCGGCCATGCGGCTGAAGTCGCCGTCGCCCAGGCCCAGGCCGGCGGCCAGGCCGGCGATGAAGTCGGGGGTGATCATCTCCGGGGAGAGTGGGGGCAGGTTGGGGACCTGGACCGGGCCGCGGGCCTCGGCGGCGGCGACCGCGTCGGACAGGTCCGAGGCGAACGACGCGGCGGTGGGCCGGACCGAGGCGGTCACCGTGAGGTGGATGGTCGAGGGCAGGTCCCGGTACGCCATCTGCGGCTGGGTGTGCCAGCCGCGCGCCGCCAACTCGTCGGCGAGCACGAACAGGTCCACGCCGTCCGAGGCCAGGCAGACGACGCTGGTCTCCGGCGGGGCGTACAGGCGGACGCCGTCGACGGCCCGGACCGCGTCGCCGAGAATGCCGACCGCCTCGCGGGTGGCGGCGGCCAGCTCCAGGTAACCGGCGTCGCCGAGGGAGCGCAGGGTGGCCAGGGCCGCGGCGATCGGGCCGCCGGAGCGGGTGGACGAGATGACCGGGTTGATCATCGTGTAGCCGGGCCAGTCGGCGTACGCGAAGTACTGCGGGCGGCGCAGCTCCTCGGAGGCGTGCAGCAGCACCGAGACGCCCTTCGGCGCGTAGGCGTACTTGTGCAGGTCGACCGAGATGCTGGTGACGCCGGGCACGGACAGGTCGAACGGCGGCAGGTCGGCGCCGAGCCGCCGCAGGTAGGGCAGGATCCAGCCGCCGAAACAGGCGTCGACGTGGAACCGCACGCCGCGATCACGGGCAATGGCCGCGAGAGCGGGGATCGGGTCGACCACACCGTGCGCGTAGGACGGCGCGGAGGCCGCGACAAGCACGGTATCCGGCCCGATCGCCGCCTCGACGAGGGAGGGGTCGGCACGGAGATCTTTCACCGGCACGACGTCGAGCGCGACCCTCAGGTAGTGCGCGGCCTTGGCGAACGCCGCGTGCGCGGTGGACGGGACGACGAGCCGCGGGTTCGCTATGGACGGGTGCGCGTCCCGGGCCGCCTTCACCGCGAGGATCAGTGACTCGGTGCCGCCGCTGGTCACGCTGCCGACCGTCGCCGCGGTGCCGCCGAGCAGCTTGGCGGCCGCGCCGACCAGCGCGTTCTCCATGGCGAGCAGGGACGGGAAGGCGGTCGGGTCGAGACCGTTGACCGAGGCGGAGACGGCGTACGCCTGCCGCGCCAGCTCGTCGAGGCCGGCCACGGCCGGGTCGTAGACGTACGCGAAGAGCCGCCCGCCGTGCGTGGGCAGATCGGCGGACCGCAACCCGCGCAGCTCCGAGAGGATCTGGTCGGCCGGGACGCCCTTCTCGGGAAGCGCGTCGATCATGGTTTGATCCTCTCCTGGTAGCCGCGGAGCAGCACGACCCCGGCGCCGACCAGCAGCGCCGGAAGCACGGTGAACCCGAGCAGCACGCCGAGCCGCGCGGTCGCGTCCTGCACCGCGGCCTCCCCGGTCGCCGACGAGACGTAGCCGAAGATCTGCAACATCAGGGCGTAGATGCCGGGGCCCAGCGCGAGGCCGAGGGTCTCCCCCGCGGTCCACAGGCCGGTGAAGACGCCGGCCTGGCGGCGACCGGTGCGCGCGGTGTCGAAGGCGATGCAGTCCGGCAGCATGGCCATCGCGAACACCTGCTGGCCGGCATATCCGGCGCCGATCACGGCCACGGTCAGGTAGACCACGACGGCGGGCAGCACCTCGGCGGTGAGCAGCGACAACGCGCCGGCCGCGAAGAGCAGCGAGGCGAGGATCAGCGAGCGGAGCTTGCCCCAGCGCTTGCCGAGCGCCGTCCAGATCGGCATGACCAGCAGGGCCGGGCCGACGAACGCGGCGAACAGGAACGTGCCGCCGGCCTCCTGGCGCAGCACGTGGTCGGCGAAGTACTGCACGCCGGCGAGCATGGTGCCGATGCCGGCGGCCTGCACGATCCAGCAGAGCAGCAGGGCACGGAACGGGGCGTTGCCCGACGCGACGCGCAGCTGGGCTAGCAGGGACGGCTCGGCCTCGCGGGCTATGCGGGACTCGGCTCCACGCGTACCGAAAAAGGTGCAGACCGTGCCGGCAGCGATCAGGGCGGCGACGAACAACCCGGACCACCGGTGTCCGGTCCGGCCGCCGCCGGTCGCCTCGACGACGAACGGCGCCAGCGCCCCGGAGATCAGAATGGCGAGCGCCAGGACGGCGACGCGCCAGGTCATGAGACGCGTGCGTTCGGAGTAGCCGTCGGTCAGCTCGGCCGGCATCGCCACATAGGGCACCTGGAAGAAGGCGTAGGCGGTGGCGGCGATCAGGAAGGCGATCGCGACGTAGGCCCCGGAGGCGGCGCTGCCCGGGAACGGCGCGAGAAAGATGGCAGCGAACAGCCCACTCAGCGCTAGTCCAGCGACCAGCAGAAACGGCCGGCGGGAGCCCCTGCGGTCGGAGATCCGACCGGCGAGCGGGTTGACCAAGACGTCCCACGCCTTCGGCAGGAGCACGAGCAGGCCGGATACGCCCGCTGCGACACCCAGCGTGTCGGTCAGATACGGCAGAAGCAACAAACCGGGCACCGTGCCGAACGCTCCGGTGACCAGGGAACCGAGGGCATACCCAGCCAAAACACGCCTGGGCAGGACACTCGCCCGGGTTACCACGGAAGAAGGACCGGTGGGCGTCATCGACGCGCATCGTAACCATGATCGGGCGTTGCCGCCTACGCTCGCCGCATGGGAAGCGTTGCGGCCGGCGTCGCCGCGAGCCATCCGGCGACCGCCCGCACCGGAGTGCGGATTCTCGAAGCGGGCGGCACTGCCGCCGACGCGGCGGTCGCCGCCGTCCTGGCCTGCTGTGTCGCCGAGACGATCTACACCGGGATCGGTGGTGGCGGGTTCGCCACCTACTTCGACGCGCGCACCGGCGAGGTCACCTGCCTGGACTTCTTCGTCGCGGTCCCGGGTCTGGACGGCGACCGCAAGCCGGAGCCGATGGTCGCGGTCGACGTGTTCTTCGGCGGACTGCCACAGATCTATTCGATCGGCGGGGCCAGCGTGGCCGTGCCCGGCGTGCCGGCCGGCCTCGGCGAGGTGCACCGGCGCTGGGGCCGGCTGCCCTGGTCGGACGTGGTCGCCCCGGCGGCCGGCCTGGCCCGGACCGGCGTGCTGCTGCCGGCCGCGCACGCCCGCACGCTGAAGTCGTGCGCGCCGGCGCTGGCCTACGGCGACGGCGCCGGCGCCTACCAGCCGGGCGGCCGGCTGCTGGAGAGCGACGAGCTGCTGTTCCACCACGGTCTCGCGACCGCGATGGACGCGCTCGCGGCGGACGGGCCGGAGGTGTTCTACACCGGGGAGTACGCGGATCTGCTGGTCGCCACGGTCCGCGAGGCCGGCGGCACGCTGGGCCCGGCCGACCTGGCCAGTTACCGGGTGGCCGAGGCGCCGGTGGACAACGCGACGCTGGGCGGCCACCGGGTGTGCGCCCGGCACGACCTGAACCGGACCGTGGACACCATCGGCGCGCTCCCGGCCGACCTGTCCCGGCCCGGACGGGCCGTCGGAGTGGCCACCGCGCTGCGCGACCTCGGGGCGCAGCGACTGGGCGACACCACGAACGTCTCGGTGGTCGACCAGGAGGGGAACGCCTGCGTGATCACCACGACGCTCGGGCTGGGCGCCGGGGTGTGGCTGCCCGGGCTGGGGATCAACCTGAACTCGATGCTCGGCGAGGGCGAGTTGCTCACCGAGGAGCTGGTGCCGGGACGGCGGATGTCGTCCTACATGTGCCCGCTCGTGGTGATCGGGCCGGACGACTCGCTGACCGTGGCAGCCGGGTCGGCGGGTGCCTCGCGGATCCGGACCGCGCTGGTGGACACGCTGCTCGGGGTGCTGGTGGACGGGCTGGACGTGGCGGACGCGATCGCCCGGCCCCGGTTCCACGCGGTGGAGGACACCATCCACGCCGAACACGGGTGCCCGCCGGAGGAGTTGACGGCGCTGCGGGATGCCGGCTGGCAGGTGGTCGAGTGGCCGGACCTCAACCATTACTTCGGCGGGGTGACCGCGGTCGGCCAGGCCGGCGCGGCCGGTGATCCGCGCCGGGGCGGCGTCGGGCTGATCCTCTGAAAAGGCCCGTCACATCCGGCGGGCGGCGGTCGCCTCGGACGCGGCGGCGGTCTCCCGCAGCGCGACGACCAGGTCGGTCGGGGCCAGGCCGAAGACCCGCTCGGTGTGCGAGCTGTCCATCAGGAACGGCGCGTAGAACTGGTAGTCCATCTCGGCCAGCTCGCGGGCGATCGGCACCACCAGGCCGGCCGTGCGCATCACGAACCGCGGCAGGCTCCGCACCGTGACCTGCGGCACGCCGGCCGCCGCGCAGTACCGCTCGGCCAGCCGGCGCATGCTGATCGCCGGCCCGGACGGGACGTGCCAGGCGCGGCCCAGCGCGCGCTCGTCCCGGGCCAGGGTGACCAGGGTGCGGGCCATGTCGCCGGTGTAGGTGAAGGTGTGCGGCGCGTCGACGTCGCCGGGCGCCCAGGCCGTGCGGCCCTTGGCGATCGCCGGCAGCAGTACCGCGGAGATCGTGCTGACCGCGCCGGCGCCGACGTAGTCCGAGGCGCGGGCCTCGAATGTGCGGATCCCGGCGGCCAGCGCGTCCTGCCACATCTGGATCCGGATCTTGCCCTTGCGCCCGGTGGCCGCCAAAGGGGTGTCCTCGGTCATCCGGCCGCCGGGCTGGGGGCCGTAGCCGTACAGGTTGCCGGTGATCGCGTAGACCGCGCCGGAGGCCTTGGCCGCGGCGATCATCGCGTTGTTCATCGGGAACCACTTGTCGGCCCACTCGGTGTACTTCGGGTTCGCGCAGTTGTAGATCACCTCGGCGTCGCGGGCCAGCTCGGTCAGCCGGCGGGCGTCGGAGGCGTCCGCGGCGACCCGCTCGACGAGCGGGTGCTCCGGGCCGCTGCCGCTGCGGGTGACGATGCGGACCCGCTCGCCCTGCTCGGTCAGGATCCGGGCGACCCCGGAACCGATCGGACCGGAACCGATGATCACGTGCGACATTGCTGTTCTCCTTTGCGAGCAGTGCTCTCTGTTGAGAACGACGATGCCATGTTTTCTCGTCACGTGCAAGAGCAGTGCTCTCGTTGTGGCACACTGGCCCCATGAGCGCCGCCAACCTGCGCGCCCGCGTCCGGGCCGAGATGACTGAAGAGATCAAGCAGGTGGCCCGCCGCCACCTGGCCACCGACGGGGCGAACCTCTCGCTCCGGGCCGTCGCCCGTGACCTGGGGATGGCCTCGTCCGCGGTGTACCGGTACTTCGCGAGCCGGGACGACCTGCTCACCGCGCTCATCATCGACGCCTACGAGGCCGTCGGGGAGGCCGCGGCGCGGCAGGACACGCCGGGCGCGGAGCCGGCCGCGCGGTGGGTGGCGATCTCGCACGCGGTCCGGGACTGGGCGCTGGAGAACCCGCACCAGTGGGCGCTGATCTACGGCAGTCCGGTCCCGGGGTACCAGGCGCCGCAGGACACCATCGAGCCGGCGATTCGGGTGATCATGCTGCTGGCCGGGGTGCTGCGGGACGCCCTGACGGCCGGGAAGCTCACCGATGTGCCACCGCAGCCGGAGGGGCGGTTCGGGGAGGAGATGGCCGCGGTCGCCCAGCACTTCGGGGCGGACGTGCCGGCGCATCTGGTGGGGGCGACGATGTACGGCTTCCTGCACCTCTGCGGTGCGGTCAGCGCGGAGTTGTTCGGCCAGCTCAACAACACGATCGAAGAGGATCGGCGGGGATTCTTCGGGTGGCAGATGCGGGCGACGGCACGGTTCGCCGGGCTTGCTGATTGAGAGCTTTGTGTACGGCGGGTCCGCCCGCTCCTCCCTGTCCGCGGGTGGTGCCGGAAACCGGTCAGACGCGCCGGGCGTGCAGGACGTGGCCGCCCGGTGTCTCCGGTGGGACGTCCGGGCGGTCGAAGTAGCGGGCCGCGAGCTGCGACGGGCCCAGGTCCTCGATCTCGCCGAAGCCGAGTTTTTCGAGGTCGGCGGCGATCTCCTCGGGCTCGAAGAAGGTGAGCCACGGCTCCCCGAGCTTGGCGACCCGGGCGGCGCGGGCCTCCAGGGCGGCGCGCCGCTCGGCCGGCATCCGCTCCGGGGACTGGGCGTAGTCGAAGGCGACCTCGCTGCCACTCTCCCGGGCGACGAACTTCAGGGTCTCGCCGAAGCCCTCCTCGGAGAGATAGGGCACCACGCCCAGCCACAGGAAGAACGCCGGACCGTCGAGCTCCAGCTCGTCTCCCAGGCTCTGCTTCTCGAAATCGATCCCGACATATCGCAGATTCGCCGGAACGGCGAGCCCAGCCTGGGCGAGCCGCTCACGCTTCCACGCCTGGGTGTCCGGGTGGTCGATCTCGATCACCTCGAGGCCGGCGTGCGGATTGCGATAGGCGAACGTGTCCAGCCCCGCGCCGAGCACGACCACCGTGCGCACGCCACGACCCACCGCCGCCGCCAGATGATCCTCGGCGAACCGGTGCCGGGCCGCGATGAACAGGCGCATCCCGCGCCGCGGCGCGTCCTGCTCCAGGTTCTCCGCGTCGGCGCCGAGCACTCGCAGGGCGAGCGGATCCCGGAAGATCGACCCCTGCTCCAGCACCTGGTGCGCCGCGCGATACCGCGCCGCGCTGTACGCGGTCTTACTCGCCTGTCCGGTCTCCATCAGGTGCCCACCCGGCCTCGTCGATCCTTACCCGGTCGCCGCGCAACGGTACGCCCTCGGCGAGCAGTCGCGCCCGCGCCTCCCGCTCGTGGCCGGGTGGCAGCCGGCCGGCGCTGGTCACCACGCGGTGCCACGGCACCCCGCCGCCGTGCCGGGCCATGATGCCGCCGATCTGCCGGGGCGAGTTGCGGCCGGACCGCTCGGCCAGCGCGTCGGCGATCGCGCCGTACGACATCACCCGGCCCTCCGGGATGCTCTCGACCAGGCTGAGGACCGCTTCGACGTACTCCTCGGGTGTCATCACCGGCCACGATATGGGATCCGCGGCGGTTCGGCACCGGGCGGCCGAGCAGAATGGGCCGAGTGCGGGACGTGGTGACCGGTGCGCGCCGGATCGTGGTCAAGGTGGGGTCGTCCTCGCTGACCACGGCGGCGGGCGGCATCGATGAGCAGCGGTTGGACACCCTGGTCGAGGTCCTCGGCGGACTGGCCGGGGCGGGACGTGAGGTGGTGCTGGTCTCCAGCGGTGCGATCGCCGCCGGGCTGGCGCCGCTCCAGCTGCCCCGCCGGCCGCGTGACCTGGCGACCCAGCAGGCCGCCGCCGCCGTCGGCCAGGGTCTGCTGATGGGGCGATACACCGCGGGGTTCGCCCGGCACGGGCTGACCGTGGCGCAGGTGCTGCTGACCGTCGACGACGTGACGCGGCGGGCGCACTATCGGAATGCGTACCGGACGCTGCGCAAGCTGCTCGACCTGGGCGCCCTGCCGATCGTGAACGAGAACGACACGGTGGCCACCGAGGAGATCCGGTTCGGTGACAACGACCGGCTGGCCGCGCTGGTCGCCGCGCTGGTCCAGGCCGACCTGCTGGTCCTGCTCTCCGATGTGGACGCGCTGTACACCGGCAGTCCGTCCGACCCGGCCTCCCGGCGCATCCCGCTGGTCCGCGGCGACGCCGACCTCGACGGGGTGGCGATCGGCTCGGCCGGCAAGTCCGGCGTCGGCACCGGCGGCATGGTCACCAAGGTCGAGGCGGCCCGGATCGCCACCGGGTTCGGCATCCCGGTGGTGCTGACCGCCGCCCCGCTGGCCGCGCCCGCGCTGGCCGGCGACGAGGTGGGCACGCTCTTCGAGGCGTCCGCCAGCCGTCCCGCGGCCCGGCTGTTCTGGCTGGCCCACGCCACCGCGCCGCGCGGCCGGCTGCACCTGGACGAGGGCGCGGTCGCCGCCGTGGTGGCCCGCCGCAAGTCGCTGCTGCCGGCCGGGATCACCGCGGTGGACGGCTCGTTCGCGGCCGGCGACCCGGTCGACCTGGTGGATGCCGGCTCCGGCACCCCGGTCGCCCGCGGGCTGGTCAACTATGACGCGGTGGAACTGCCGGCGCTGCTCGGCCGGTCCACTCCGGAACTGGCCGCGGCGCTCGGGCCGGGCTATGAACGAGAGGTGGTCCATCGGGACGACCTCGTACTCCTATGAGAGCTCCTATGAAGGGTTTGACATGAGCGTGCTGGAGCAGGCCGCGGCCGCGCGGGTCGCCGCCATCGACCTGGCCGCGGCCACCCGCGCGGAGAAGGACGCGGCGCTGCTGCTGATGGCCGACCGCCTGGTCGAGCGGACCGACGACATCGTCGCGGCGAACGCGGTCGACGTCGCCGTCGCCCGGGACTCCGGGATCTCCGAGGCGATGATCGACCGGCTCGCGCTGGATCCGGCCCGGATCGCCGCGATGGCCGACGGCCTGCGTCAGCTCGCCGCCCTGCCCGACCCGATCGGTGACGTGGTGCGCGGCTCCACCCTGGCCAACGGCCTGGAGCTGCGGCAGGTCCGGGTGCCGTTCGGCGTGGTCGGCATGATCTACGAGGGCCGGCCGAACGTGACGGCGGACGCCGCCGGCATCTGCCTCAAGTCGGGGAACTCGGCGCTGCTGCGCGGCTCCCGCTCGGCCTTCTCGTCGAACGCGGCGATCGTCTCGGTGCTGCGCAAGGCGGTCGCCGACGCCGGCCTGCCGGCCAACAGCATCCAGCTGCTCGACGCCACCACCCGCGACTCGGTGAAAGAGCTGATGCGCGCCCGCGGCCTGGTCGACGTGCTGATCCCGCGCGGCGGCGCCGACCTGATCAAGACGGTGGTGGAGCAGTCCACGGTGCCGGTGATCGAGACCGGGGTGGGCAACTGCCACGTCTACGTGGACGCCGACGCCGACCTGGAGAAGGCCCTCGCCATCACGATCAACTCCAAGACCCACCGGAACTCGGTGTGCAACGCGGCCGAGTCGCTGCTGGTGCACGCGGAGATCGCCGACTCGTTCCTGCCGCTGGTGCTGGAGGAACTGGGCTCCCGGGGCGTCACCGTGCACGGTGACCCGCGGGTGGCCGGGTACAGCGACGACGTGGTCGCCGCCACCGAGGAGGACTGGGGCCGGGAGTACCTCTCCGCGGACATCGCGGTCGCCGTGGTCGACTCGCTGGAGGACGCGATGGACCACATCCGCCAGTGGGGCACCGGCCACACCGAGGCGATCGTGAGCGAGTCGGTCACCGCGACCCGGCGGTTCGTCGCCGGGGTGGACGCGGCCGCCGTGATGGTGAACGCGTCGACCCGGTTCACCGACGGCGGCGAGTTCGGCTTCGGCGCCGAGATCGGCATCTCGACGCAGAAACTGCACGCCCGCGGCCCGATGGGGCTGCCCGAGCTGACCTCGACGAAATACGTCGTGACCGGCAACGGTCACACCCGCTGACCCGGGTTCATCGGCGAAGGCCCCGCGCCCGCACCTCTCGTGCGGTCGCGGGGCCTTCGGCGTCTTCGTCGTCAGAAGTCGATGTCCGCCGCGCCGGTTTCGAGCCGCACCGGCACCGGGTTCGTCACGAGGACGTTCCCCACGATGTCCTGGACCGCGCCGGAGGTCCACGACATGGTCCCCTGGGTCACCGTGTTCAGCTGACCGGCCGCGGGAGCCGTGCCGAGCGTCACCGTGACCTTGCTGCCGCTCACCACGACCGTGGCCGGCATGTCGACCGTGGGCGAGGACTTCTTGAAGTACCCGGCGACACCCATGGTGACCGTGCCGAGGGGCAGCAAGTTGCCCGCCGAGTCCAGGAAGGTCAGCGTGTCCGGGGTCTTGCAACCCGAGGTGGCGCACTGGGCGACCCGGACGGTGATCGATCGTGCCGAGCCGTCCCAGCTGCCGATGATCGAGGCCGGGCTGATCGGCTCGCTGTAGGTCAATTCGAGGGTGTCACCGGCGTCGAGCTGGCCGGCCGTGTTACCCGCCTTGTTGGCCGCCTGCACGTCCACCATGGTGGGCGGCGTGGCGTCGACGCTGAACCCGCTGGTCACGTTCACGGTCTGGTTCGCGCTGTCGGTGGTGACCACGTGCAGCACGTAGTCGCCGTCGGCGAAGTTGCTGAAGGCGAACGGAATCTGCCAGTTCGCCAGATTGCCGGTGGCGGTGAGGAACTGCTCGGCCGACCCGGTGAACGCGCTGCCGGTCCAGTAGCCGCCACCGGTCCGCCGCACGCTGACCTGCACCTTGGTGAGGGTGGCGCCGGTGGACGGGGTGGCCGTTCCGCAGAACCCGGTGCAGTTCCTGGCCCAGGTGCCCGAGCCGTGCTTGCTGGCGGCGGCCGGGAAGGTGACGGCGGCGGTGCCGGACGTGACCACCGGCGTGAAGACGGTGACCGAGGCGCGGGTGCCGGCCGGGCCGGACCAGGGGCCCTGGACCGCGCGGACGGCGTACTGCCAGGTGCCGTCCGGGACGGAGGTCTCGGTGCAGCTGGTCGAGCCACGCACGCCGGAGCAGCCGGAACCGATCGCCGCGGGGGTGCTGCTGCCGGTCGCGTAACGGAAGACTCGGTAGCCGGCGGCCGGACCGGCGGCCGACCAGTCCACCCGGACCGAGGAATCGGTCGCGGTGGCGGTCACCCCGGTGACCGTGGCCAGGCTGGTGGCGCCCGCGGTGGCCTGCCCGGTGCCCCGGGCGGCCCAGGCGGCGAACGCGACACCGGAGTCGGCGAGCAGCGCGGCGGTCAGGCCGGCGGCCGACAGGGCATAGGCGGAACGCGGCAGTGTCATTTGCTGGCCTTCCGCGCGGTGATGCTGAGCCGGAGGGTGAAGGTGGCGCCCTGACAGGCGTTGGCCACGGTGCGCGGCATGCGGACCGGCAGGTAGCCGATGCGGATCAGCCGCCCGGAGCCGATCCGGGCCGGCAGCGCCGGCTTTCCGGCGTAGCGGCCGATCGTGAGGTCGGCCGACGTCACCGTGCAGCCCTTCCGGTTGACGGCGGTGACCTTGCCGGAGACCGCGGTCAGCGTGACCGGGAATCGGTACGGGTTGTGCACCATGACGGTCATCCGCTGCTCGGCGCCCGGGTACAGCCCGGTGACCGGGAACCCGCCGACACCGAGCTTTGCCGGCGTGCCCTGACCGGCGAGGGTGGCCTCGACGGCCACCTCCGGGTCGTCGTGCCTGGTCGACGCGCCCGCGCCGATCAGTAGCACCGCGGCCACGACCGCGGCCATTGGTGTGTACCGCATGACTCCCCCTCTCCGGTCAGTGACTACCGGCCGGTGGGAAGGACTTCCCACCGGCCGGA
The DNA here is from genome assembly GCF_018324205.1 of Actinoplanes ianthinogenes. Classification (NCBI taxonomy): domain Bacteria; kingdom Bacillati; phylum Actinomycetota; class Actinomycetes; order Micromonosporales; family Micromonosporaceae; genus Actinoplanes; species Actinoplanes ianthinogenes. The sequence goes on along the minus strand of NZ_AP023356.1, from coordinate 5,349,823 downwards.
GGCGAACGATCAGGCGTTGCTGACGCCGCTCAGCGAGACCGCGACGGTGAACGTGGCGCCCTGGCAACCGTCCTCAGCGTCGGCGATCATGTGGACCGACTTCGCCAGGGTGAAGGTCTTCGACTCGCCCTTGGCCAGGGTGAGCGCGAGCCCGGTCTGGTTGGCGAAGGTGATGTTGCTCGCCGCGCACGAGGCCGCGTGGCCGCTGTCGACCGTGACGGTGCTGCCGGTCACCGTCGTGACCTTGACCGGGTAGCTGTTCGGGTTGTGGATCGTCAGCTTGGCGTCGCCGTCGGCGCCCGGGAACAGGTCGCCGTCGACCGTCACGCTCTCCGTGGTGAGCGCCTGCGCGGTGGTGGCCTTGGCCGCGGCGGTGCCGGTGCCGGTGGCCGACCAGGCGGCGTAGGCGGCGCCGGCGCCGGTGGTGACGGCGAGGACGGCACCGACGACGACAGCGTTCTTCACGGACTTACGCATGGATGTGGCTCCTCGAAGAAAGATCGGTCTTCGCAGGCGCCGGTTTCGCTACTGACTCCCCGCTGGACTGGAGCGACCATCGTTATCGCCCAGCGGATCTTCGTCTCGCCCAGGCCCGTGTCGGGCCTGCACCAACTATGGAGTAATGCCCGGCTTTACCCAATGGCCCCTTATTACGGTGAGTAATTCCGGCCGGGTGTGCCCCGGTAGCCGTTCGGGTTCAATCCGGTGGCGCCGGGTGCAGTTCGGTTGCCGGCCTTGACACCGCGGAAAAATCGACTGCAACCGAGGCCTGTGCCACGGCGTGTCCACCCCGATCGGCCGGCGAACGACGGCCACCGACGGAGAGCGAGGCGGCGAGTGGTGACGTCCCCGGACGGCGACTTCGAGGAGTTCTACCAGGCCTGCGCGCAGCCACTGACGATCCAGCTGTTCGCCTACACCGGCAGCATGGCCGCCGCGCAGGACGTGGTGCAGGAGGCGTTCTGCCGTGCGCTGACCCGGTGGCGCAAGGTCTCGGAGTACGACGACCCCGCCGCCTGGGTCCGCCGGGTCGCCTGGAACCTGGCGACCAGCCAGTGGCGCCGCGCCCGCACCGCCCGACGCTTCCTGCGCCGGCACCGGGTCGAGCACGCCGCAGAGCCGAGCCCGGACCGGGTCGCGCTGGCCCGGGCGCTCGCCACCCTTCCCGACCGGCACCGGCGGGCGGTCATCCTGCACTACCTCGCCGACCTGCCCGTCAGCGAGATCGCCGCCCAAGAAGGGGTGGCCGAGGGCACCGTCAAGTCCTGGCTGCACCGCGGGCGGGCCGCACTCGCCGCCCAGCTCACCGAGAAGGAGACGAACCGTGCGTGACATCGACGACGAACTGCTCACCGACGCCTTCGCCGCGTTCCGGGACGCGGTCACGCCGTACGCCAAGGTCAGCGGCGCGGCGGTGACGCGGACCGTGACCCGGCGCCGCAAGCGCAACCACCTGGCGGCCCTGGGCGTCCTCACCCTCCTGCTGATCGCGGTCCCGGTGACCGCGGCGACCGTGACCGGCGGCGATCGGCCCGGCCCGGCCGCCCCGGTGGCCGCCTCCTCGCCCACCGCGGCGCCCAGCCCGTCGGGTCCGGCCGGCCAGGCCGCCATCACCTTCCGTGATGTGCGATCCGACGCGCAGGGTTTCGTCACCGAGGCGGGCGGCGTCACCTGCTTCATGATTGATTCGACCGGTTACGACGTGGCGCGCTGCGAGGTGAGCGGCGAGGGCGGCTGGGCGCCCGGCGCCGGACTCCCGTGCCCGACCGGGCAGAGGGAACTCTTCGAGGTCGACGGTCCGGAGAAGGGCGCGCGGACGTGCGCCGCCGAGGGGGTCGACCACGAGGGCGCCGAACTGCTGCCGAACGGCTCGGGGCTGCGCCTCAACGACCTCGAATGCGCGGCGGCGCCGGGCTGGCTGCGCTGCGCCAACTCGGCGAGCCGGCACGGGTTCACCATCTTCCCGGACAGCTTCCGGGTGTGGTGAGTCCGGTCAGCGGCAGGCGCGCAGAGCGGTCAGGGTGATGTTGACGTCGAAGATCGGGCCCTCGTTGCTGTCCCAGCCGCCGTCGGTGCGCTGGGTCTCGGCCAGTCGCTTCCACGCGTTCCGCAGCAGCCAGTCGTCGCCGAGGTTGACCCGGCGCAGGGCGGCGGCCATCGCGGCCACGTCGGCCGGCGACATGTCGGGCAGCCGCTCGCCCAGGACCAGCTGCACCCGGGACGACTCGTAGAAATACTGCTGCTGATAGAGCAGGCCGGCGATGTGCCAGCCGGCGGCCAGGAAGGACGGCCAGGTGCCGTCCGGCCGCAGCTGGGCGGCGACGAACGCGGCGGCCGAGGCGAGCACGTCACCATAGCGCCCACGGGTCTGGTACGGATCGACCTCGACGGTGGCCGCGGTCAGCCAGAAACCGGCCACCGAGGTCAGGTAGAGCGTGGCCTCCGGGTCGCCGGGCAGCGCCCACGCCGGGGCCTGGTCGGCGAGCAGCTCGTGCTCCTGCCAGGTGCCGTCCGGGCGCTGGGCGTGCGCCAGCCAGTGCAGCGCGCGCTCGGCGACCGGGCCGGCCTGGAGGCCGCCGAGATCGTCGAGCTCACCGAGGCGGAAACAGGTGGCGTCGACCGAGGGAACCTCGCCGTCGGCCGAGGCCGGCCACCCGCCCTCCGGCATCTGGCCGGCGGCGATCCGGTCGATGATCTCCGAGGACGCCGGCTGCCCGGTCCGCAAGTAGTGCAGGCGCGCACGCTCGACCGGGTCACCATGGGCCACGACGTAACCGATCGCGGCATCAATATCGACCACGGTGGAGACGCTACCCGGCCCTCCTGTGTTTCGGCGGACCAATCAGCCATCTGTCGTAATGGTCCGATTCCGGCACGGCACTGTCACACCGGAGAGTCAAGATCATGACTCTCCGGTGTGACGGCGATCAGTACGACGGGAGCGACGGGTCGACCGTGTTGACCCAGGAGACGATGCCGCCCTGGACGTGCACCGCGTCCTTGAACCCGGCCGCTTTCAGCGCGGCGAGCGCCTCGGCCGAGCGCACCCCGGACTTGCAGTGCAGCACGATCTGCCGGTCCTGCGGGAACCTGGCCAGCGCCTCGCCGGACAGGATCTCGCCCTTGGGGATCAGCACCGCGCCGGGGATCCGGTTGATCTCCCACTCGGCGGGCTCGCGGACGTCGACCAGGAACACGTCCTTGCCGGTGTCCTGCCAGTCCTTGAGCTCACGAGCGGTGATGGTCGAGCCGGTCACCGCCTCCTGCGCCTCCTCGGAGACCGCGCCGCAGAAGTCCTCGTAGTCCTCGAGCAGGTCGGTGACGGTCGGGTTCTCCCCGCAGAGCGCGCAGTTCGGGTCCTTACGGACCTTGATCTTGCGGTACTCCATCTCCAGGGCGTCGTAGACCATCAGGCGGCCGACCAGCGGCTCACCGATGCCGGTGATCAGCTTGATCGCCTCGTTGACCTGGATCGAGCCGATCGACGCGCAGAGCACGCCGAGGACGCCGCCCTCGGCACAGCTCGGCACCATGCCGGGCGGCGGGGGCTCCGGGTAGAGGCAGCGGTAGCAGGGACCGTGCTCCTCCCAGAAGACCGAGGCCTGGCCGTCGAAGCGGTAGATCGAGCCCCACACGTACGGCTTGCCGAGCAGAACGGCCGCGTCGTTCACCATGTAGCGCGTGGCGAAGTTGTCGGTGCCGTCGACGATCAGGTCGTACTGGCTGAAGATCTCTTTGACGTTGTCGCGGTCCAGCGCGGTGTTGTGAATGACCACGTTGACCAGCGGGTTCACCTCGGCGATGCTGCGCGCCGCCGACTCCGCCTTGGGCGTGCCGACGTCGGAGACGCCGTGGATGATCTGGCGCTGGAGGTTGGACTCGTCGACCGTGTCGAAGTCGATGATGCCGAGCGTGCCCACGCCGGCCGCGGCCAGGTAGAGCAACGTCGGCGAGCCGAGGCCGCCCGCGCCCACGGCGAGGACCTTGGCGTTCTTCAGCCGCTTCTGCCCGTCCATCCCGACATCGGGGATGATCAGGTGACGCGAATAGCGGCGGATCTCGTCGACGCTCAGCTCGGCGGCCGGCTCGACGAGCGGGGGCAGAGCCACAGTTCACTCCCCGGGTTCGGTGGTAAGGATCGCCGCCCATTCTTGCTCGTTCGGCGCGGTTGTGCCCATGACGTCCACCACGGGCCCGACATGCGGGATCGCGGAATATTTACGGCCTGGGCTCGCCCGCGTACCGCTTCCCGTCCCGGTAGGGCCAGGCGTTGCGGACGCAACCCTCCAGACCGTACGTCTGGGGCAGCATCACCGGCGCCGGTTTCCCCTCGCCGGGGCAGGCCTCGTGGCCGTGCCCGAGCTGGTGCCCGACCTCGTGGTTGATCGCGTACTCGCGGTACTGGTCGAGCTCGCCCTCGTAGTCCGGGATCGCGGTGGCCCAGCGCTCGGCATTGATCACCACCTCGCCCGGCAGCCGGCACGAGGTGAAACCCTCGGTGTGCAGGCCGCCGGTGGCGCACATCCGCTCCGACGTCTTCGGCGTGGCCAGGAAGATGGTGAACTCGGCGTTCGGATCCGACTTCGGCACCCGGCGCAGGCGGAGCTTGCCGCTCGCGATCCAGCTCCGGTGGTCACCCAGGGTCTGGTCGATCGACTCGGCGAAATCGGCCGGCGCGACCCCGGACACCGTCTCCTCGACGGCCACCCGGAACCGGTGCATCTTGCCGGCTTCGCCGAGGATCGGGCCGCGCGATCTGGCGTACCGGAAATCGCCCGTCTTGCCGGCCTCCGGCGGCGCACCCTGCACCGAGCCGACCCGGTCCGCCTCGTTCTTCGCCGCCACGTCGCCGGCTTGCTCACCGCCGGCCGGTCCGGCCGCGCGCTGGGCCGTCTCCTGGTCGACCGCCGCGGGTCGCTGCCGATCCCGCAGCTCATGACCGACGATCAAAACCAGGGCGACCACCAGGACGTACGCCAGGAAGGTCACCCGGCGCCGGCGACGCAGCAGCTTGCGGCCGGACGGCGTCAGCTTCGCCGGACTCTCCGCCTGACCGTCGACGTCGGGCGGCGGACTGGTCCGGTCGATCTCCACGACCGGCGGCTCCGCATGCTCCTCGTGAGGAACAAATTCCACAGATTTCGGTACGACCAGAGCCGCCTCGGGCTCGGCGGGGGGTGGGACGGGCTGCTCGTGGGCCGGGGGCGGGGTGCGCTCCTCGGCCGGATGCCACAGGCCGTCGGGGATCCCGGCCGGCAGGCGCAGGCTTTCCGGGAGGCCGGGCGGCGGGTGCTCGGTCGACCAGAACCAGGCGGCGTCGTGTGCTTCCTCGGTCGCCGGGTCGGCCCAGGTCTGGTCGGCGGTGACCCGCGGGATCTCGGCGGTGTCGGGCACCGTGCCCGGCATGGTGTCGCCGGTGTGGGGGGGCAGCGCCGGCCGGTTCCCGGCCGGTGCCACTGGCGCCTCAGCGTGCCGGGCCGCTTCCGCGTGCTGGGCCGCCTCAGCGTGCCGGGCCGCCTCAGCGTGCCGGGCCGCCTCAGCGTGCCGGGCCGCCTCAGCGTGCCGGGCCGCCTCAGCGTGCCGGGCCGCTTCCGCCATCGGGTGGGCGGTTTCGGCTTCCGGCATCGGGCGGGCGGTCCTCGCTGGGACGGCCGAGGGCCGCGTGAGGTTCTCGCCCGGCTCTTGATAGGCCGTGGACTGCGAGCCCGTGCTCCCGGCGGTACCCGGTGTCGCGTTCGCCGACCTGCCGCGAGACCGTTCGGCCCGGGTGGGCGCCTCGCCGTCGGGCCGAACCTGCGTCCCGCCGCCTGACCAGCCCATGGGAGTCGGCGCCTCGCCGGCAGATCGGTCCGGTCCGGTCGGCGCTTCGGCAGCGGGCCAGTCGGTCGGGGCCGGTTCGCCAGCGGGCCGGGCCGGATCGCCGGCGGGCCGGGCGGTCGGGGCCGGTTCGCCGGCGGGCCGGGCGGGAAGGGCCGGTTCGCCGACGGGCCGGTCGGTCGAGGCCGGTTCGCCGGCGGGCCGGGCGGGCGCGAAGAAGCCCGACTGGGCGGCGGGGCCGGACGGATCCGGCTGGGTGGACGTGATCGTCGCGGCCTTCAACGGACGGACGATCGGGCGACGACGGCTGGGGCGCTCCGGCGCGACATCCGCCATCTGCTCCGGCTCGGCGGGTGGCTGTGGGACCTCCGGGGCCGCTGAGGAGCGGCGGCGGGTCGCTTCCGGTGAGGCCGGCGGGTGCGGTGGGTCGGCTTCGGGCAGGGTGGTCGGCGGCCGGACGGCCTCCGGCGGGCCGGCCGGGGGACGGGACGCCAGGGGCGGCCGGGAACCGGAACCGGGCCGGGTCCCGGCGGCGGGCGCACCGGTGTTGCGCAGTCCGGCGGCGCTCGACGAGCGGCGGCGGGGCGCGGGGCGGGGTGTCTCCTCGACCGGTTCGGGCTCTTCGGCCTCGGGCTCCGGCTCCGGCTCGGGTGGGAGGGCACGGGCGGCGGCCAGGCGTTCGGCGGCCAGTTCCAGGATTCCCCGGGTCATGCCGGGTGGGAGCCCCGTCTCCGGGTCCACCGGGGGCGGGGCGGCGGCGGGCTGGGCGTGCCGGGGCGCCGAGTGCCGTGACGGCGCTTCGGCGGGAGGCTGCGGCCGCAACGGGCCCTGCGGCGCGGAGTCCGGCTGTGCTGAGGCAGGCTGCCCGAAGTCCGGCTGCGCTGAGGCAGCTTGCCCGAAGTCCGGCTGCGCTGAGCCAGGCTGCCCGAAGCCCGGCTGCGCTGAGCCAGGCTGCCCGAAGCCCGGCTGCGCTGAGCCAGGCTGCCCGAAGCCCGGCTGCGCTGAGCCAGGCTGCCCGAAGTCCGGCTGCGCTGAGCCAGGCTGCCCGAAGTCCGGCTGCGCTGAGCCAGGCTGCCCGAAGCCCGGCTGCGCTGAGCCAGGCTGCCCGAAGCCCGGCTGCGCTGAGCCAGGCTGCCCGAAGCCCGGCTGCGCTGAGCCAGGCTGCCCGAAGCCCGGCTGCGCTGAGCCAGGCTGCCCGAAGCCCGGCTGCGCTGAGCCAGGCTGCCCGAAGCCCGACGTTCCCCGGGACGACGACCTGGAGGAGGACGGGCCAGGAGTCAGGGTCGAGGACCGTGAAGGTCCCGAGATCGACGGTGTGGAGGTCGGCGGCTCGGTGGTCGCGGGATCGGCTCGGTGGCGGGCCGGTGGTTCCTCCGTGGCCGAGCGGTGGCGGCCGACCGGAGGGACGGCCGGTTCGGCGCTCCGCCGGTGGCGGCCACCGCCCGGGGCCGAGGGGTTCCGTTCCGGGGCGGCGTGCAGCGCCGGACGGCCGGGCTCGACAGAGCGGACGACGGTTTTGCGCGGTGTCGCCACCGAGGCGGCCGGCACGTCGGTGGAGAGCGTCTTGCGCGGGCGCGCGGCTGTCCCGGTGTCAGCGGGCACGGCACGGCGCCGGGCCGGCGTGGTCTCCCCGGCGGCCCGGCGTTGGGCCGCCGTTCTGCCGACCTCCGAGGGCTCCCCGATCGCGGCGGCCGCTTTCGCGGCTCGGCCGGCGCCTCCCGCGCCGGTTCCGCCGACTGACTTCCGGGCGGTTGCCGACGTTTTTCCCGAGACCGTGCCCCCGGTCGACTTCCCCGAGACCGTGCCGGCGGTCGACCCATTGGCCGTCTTCCGGGCAACCGTCCTTCCCGCAGTCGCTCCCCCGGCCATTCCGCTGACCGACTTCCGGGCGGCCGTCCGGCGACCGGCGGAATCGGCGGAGCTCGCGGCAGCGGACTTCGCTACGGCCGTCCTGCGAGACAGCGAACCAGCAGAGCTCGCAGCAGCCCTGCGAGAAGCGGAATCGGCAGAGCTAGCGGCAGCGGACTTCGCGGCAGCGGTCCTGCGAGAGGCGGCGTCGGCGGAACTCGCGGCAGCGGTCTTGCGCGCCGTGCCATCCGCCATCGTCGACCGGCCCGCGCCACCGGCCACGCTTGACCGGGTGGCGCCTCCAGCCGCGGTCGGCTGCCGGGTGCCCGAGGCCGAGGCCGACTGGCGGGTGCCCGAGGCCGCGGGCGACTGGCGGGTGCCCGAGGCCGCGGGCGACTGGCGGGTGCCCGAGGCCGCGGGCGACTGGCGGGTGCCCGAGGCCGAGGCCGACTGGCGGGTGCCCGAGGCCGCGGGCGACTGGCGGGTGCCCGAGGCCGAGGCCGACTGGCGGGTACCCGAGGCCGAGGCCGACTGGCGGGTACCCGAGGCCGAGGCCGACTGGCGGGTGCCCGAGGCCGCGGTTGACCGGGTGTTGACGACGGTGGATCTGGTCGTCGCGCGGGTGCCTGCCGGCAGGGCCGGTTCGGTGGCTGCTTTCCGCGTTCGGACGGACTTCTTTGCGGTGTCGGCCTGTGCGGTGATGACGGCCTTCGACGACGTCGCGGTTGCGGCGGACGTCGTCTTGGCGCGGGTCGGCTCGGTGCGGGCGCGGCGGCCGGTGGCGGACGGGTTCGCGCCGGCCGCTGGATCAGGAGAGGCATTTGTCGCGTTTGCCATAACAAGGGCCAGCCTGCCACGACTCGCCGCTCGTCACAGGAGAATCGGATTCCCCACCGGAAGAACCGGACCCCACCTCACCGCGCATGCACCACCAGCGACGACGGCACCTCGCCGACCCCACGGCAGAGCCGAAGCGCGGTGAGTGGGGCCGAGGAGGCCACAGCAGTGCGGGCCGGACACGGCGAGCGGTGGGAACCGAAGAGGGCCCGCAGCACGAGCCGCCCAGGACCAGCGGCCGGGCGAGCAGCGCGAGCCGGACGGGACAAGAGGCCGGGCCAGTGGCGCGAGCCGGACGGGACAGGAGGCGTGGGCTGGACAGGGCTAGAGGTGGGGGCCGGCGAAGGGCTTGTTGTTCAGGCGGGGCCAGGCGTAAGGGACGCAACCGCGGGTGGTGAGGGTCTGCTGGACCATGACCGGGGCCGGCCCACCCGACTTGGGGCACCCTTCGTGGTGCCGGCCGAGTTCGTGGCCGACCTCGTGGTTGATCACATAGTTGCGGTAGGTCGCCAGCGGCACCTTGGCGTTCAGATAGGGCTTCGCCGACTTCCGGTAGCGGTCCAGGTTGATGATCGCCTGGCCGGTGGCGCGGCAGGACGTGTACGGCACGCCGCCGATCCGGATGTTGGTGCCGCCCCGCTGGCACATGCGGCCGGCGCTGTCCCGGGTGGCCAGGTAGACGGTGAAGTCGGCCGTCTCGCCGGCGCCGACCATCTGGAGGCGCAGGGTGCCGTTCCCGATCCAGCTGCGGGGGTCACCGAGGGTGCTCACCACCTGGGTCGCGAACGCTTCCGGGTCCTCGCCACTGCCTTTCTCCACGGCGACCCGGAAACGGCGGATCGGGCCCTTGGCGCCGAGGATCGGGGCGCGCTTCACCGCGTACGCGAAAGTGCCTGAACCGTGTGCCGGGACCGCCCCGGCGATCTGCAGGACCTTGGGGGCGACCGGCGTCGGGGTGGCCGAGGGCGAAGCCGAGGCGGGCGTCGACTCCAGGATCGGGGCCGAAGGGGACGGCGTGACCGGGACGGAGGGCGTGGGCGTGATCGAGAGGGCGGCCGAGGGGGCTGACGACGCGCCGCGGTAGGCCATCGTGACGACGGTGAGCAGGACCATCGTGACGGCGAACAGGGCGAGCCACCACTGGCGCCACCGGTCGTCCGCGGGCGGCGGAGTCTCCGGCTCGAGGACGGGGGCGACGGGAGCGATCATCTCGCGGTTCAGCCTCGCACATGAGCGCGACTCGCACCCACCTGAGTCGATCTTGTGAGACCGGGGTTATGCCGTCTCGTCGAGCATGCCGGCGATGGCGCGGGCGACCAGCCGCGGCACCTCCATCTGCGCCACGTGGCCGACGCCGGGCAGGATCAGCAGGCGGCTGTCCGGGATCGCCCTGGCCACCTGGGCCGGCACGCGCGGATCGACCAGCTTGTCGTTGAGACCACCGATCACCAGCGTGGGCGCCTGCACGCGGGCGGCGAGACGCCACTGCGAGTTGTCGCCCGGCAGGTACGCCCGGAGGAAGCTGCTCACCAGGCCGCGCAGGGTGCCCAGATAGGCCCGCGGATAGTGGGCCACCGTGTAACGGAGCTGGATCTCCTCCATCGCCTCGGCGCGGCGCTGCGGATGCACCTTGGTGGTGTCCCCGAAGCAGGCGGCCAGCACCTGCTCGGCCATCTGCTCCACGGTGATCCGGGTCAGCGCCCAGGCCATCAGACGCTCCGCGCCGGGCAGCGCGAGCAGCGGCAGCACCGGGCCCTGCGCGGTGCGGCGCGGGTCGAGGAACGGCATCGCCGGGGAGACCAGGGTGAGCGTGCGCACCAGGTCGGGGCGGAGCGCGGCGACCCGCACCGCGATGGAGCCGCCGAGCGAATTGCCGACCAGGTGGACCGGGCCGCGGCCGGCGGCCTCCAGATAGTCGATCAGCGTCGCCGCGAAGGCCGGGATCGAATAGCGCGGGCTGGGGTCGCTGTAACCGAAACCGGGCAGGTCGACGGCCTGCCCGTCGAACCGATCGGCGAGCAGGCCGGCCAGGTCGGTGAAATTCTGCGAGGAGCCGCCGAGGCCGTGCACGTAGACCGCGGGCTCGGCGTCGGGACGCAACGCCGGGGTGTCCCGGACGTGCAGCATCGCGCCGCCGACCGTGACCCGTCGCGCGGGCCAGGGCGGTGGCACCTCACCCTCCGGCAACACCGCGGTGTCGCCGGCCAGAACAGCGCCTTTCATCAAGCCAACAGTGCCTCGACACGCCGGTTGACGGCAGCCAATGTGGCCCGCACCATGGCGTGCCGGTCGTCACCCGTGACGACGGCCGAGCCGGCGAGCTGCTCGACCCAGCCGCCTCCGCAGGAGAGCAGCAGCACGACGACGGCGACCTGGGTGGAGCCGAACGAGACGGCGGAGGCGTGCTCGACGAAGCAGCGGGCCGGCCCGTCGGCGTGGGTCGAGGCGGCGAGCAGCTCGTCGACCGCGCCGGCGGTGGCGGTGGCGCAGAGGCGCAGCAGGTAACCGTCGACGGCCGGGCCGGTGGCGACGCCGGAGGCGGTCCGCTCGCCGGCGCGCAGCCGCACCTCGACGGTGGCGTCCGCGCCGAACGTGTTGACGTGCACGTTCTCGATCAGCACGCGGGGGCCGGGGCGGTCGCCCGGGTCGAGCGGGCGGGGCTGGTTGAGGTCGCGCGGGCGGACCGCGGCGACCCGCTCGGGCCGCTGCGGCAGCGGGGGTGGCGACGTCGTCAGCGGGGCCGGCGTGACCGGAGCCGGCGGGGTCACCGGCGCGACCGGCGTAACCGGCGTGACCGGCGCCGCCGAAACGGGGGCGGGAGCGGGCGCGGCCGACACCGGGGCCGCGGAGACCGGCTTGACCGCGGCGCGCGCCGGGCGCGGGACCTGCTGCGGCACGGGCGGGGCGGTGGGCAGGGTCCCGGGCATCGCCGCGTCCAGGCCCATCCGCTCCTGGAGCAGGCGGGCCACGTGCCGGCTCACCTCGGCGGCGTCCGCGCCGTCGGCCAGGTCCAGCCGGAGGCTGTGCGCACCGGCCGGGGTGGCTCGCAGCGACGCGTCGCGGACCCCGTCCACCTCGCGCACGGCGGCCAGGATGGCCTGCACGTCGAAGCCCTCCTGGCGCTCCTGTGCGGGCACCACGTCGCCGCGACGCAGGTGCGTCGCGATGCGCGCCAGGGCAGGCGCCTCGGCCGATGGCTCCACGGACGGCGGCTCCGGAACTCGCGGCACGTCCGGCTGGGCGGGGACGCGCTGAGGCAGGGCTCCGCTCGGCTCGTCCAGCGCGGAGCTCGGGCTCTCGGTCGGGTCGGACAGGTAGGAGGAGGGGGCGGGCTCGTAGCCCCGGCGGGCGAAGCTGCTGGCATCGTACGTCGGCAGGCCCGGCAGGGGCCCGTTGTCCACCGATCGCTGGTCGCCCACCGGTGCGGTGGGCTCCACCCGGGGCAGCCCCTGCGCCAACGTGTCGTTGAGCAGTGCGTGCCGGGATCGGATCGGGTCGGACGGCGCGTCGGTACGGCTCAGTGGATCTCCCTGGGTCGGACCCGGCGGGGTGGGCCGGGTCAGCGGCACGGCGGCGCGTTGCGCCGGGGGTGGCGCGACGACGCGGTAGGAATCGTCGAGGTCACCCTCATAGGGGAACGGCGGCGCGCTGGACGGCGTGGGCGACGCCGGATCGACCGGACGCGGCCGGTGACCGAGAATGTCAGCAAGCCGGCTGCGATCGCCGGGCCACGACGGCGGAATGTCGGTGTTCCCGGAAGGGGGAATCTCGGTGGGCTGCGACAGGTCCCCGAACCCCGGGGGCGGCAGTGCCTGCGCCGGCACGGCCGAGCTGGGGGCGGGCCCGAACGGGTGCTCCGGGAGCGGCTGGCGACCGGCCGGACCACGCCGCCACGGCGGCAGGTCCGCCTCCTGTTCCAGCGCCGCACCCGCGTTCGACCACGGGCTTTCGCTGTTCGCCCAGCCGTTCATCCGATTGCGGTCATACGCGTCGGCACCGTTGCCGCCACCCGCGGCTCCGGTGTCTCCGGAATGCCCTGATTCATCCACCGCGTGCTCCTCGCTCGCCCCCGCTGAGGCTACCGTGTGGTTGCAGTGGCGATAAGTTGCAGCGTCGCGACAATTGCCCGCACGACCGCGACAAGCGCCGATCCGGGCAATCCGCGTCGACAAACCGCGGGGACCGACCCCCTGGAGGTTCACCAGATATGACCGCCGCGTCCGGCGGGGCTCAGACCACTCGCCCCACCCGGCTGCCACGTTCGGCACGCCGCAAGCAACTGCTGGCCGCCGCCCAGCAGATCTTCGTCGCGCACGGCTACCACGCCGCCGCGATGGACGACATCGCGGAACGCGCGGGTGTTTCCAAGCCCGTGCTCTACCAGCACTTCCCCGGCAAGCTGGAGCTGTACCTGGCCCTGCTGGACACGCACTGCGACGCGATAATCGCCAAGGTCCGGGGCGCGTTGGAGGCGACCCCGGACAACAAGGAGCGCGTCAAGGGCGCGGTCCGGGCGTATTTCGACTTCATGGACCACGAGAGCGAGGCGTTCCGTCTCGTCTTCGAGTCCGACCTGCGCAACGATCCACAGGTGCGCCAGCGGGTCGAGCGGGTCGAGCAGGGCTGCATCGAGGCGCTGACCGAGACCATCATCTCGGACACCGGGCTCCGGCCGGACCAGGCGAAGCTGCTCGCTTCCGGCCTCGCCGGCGCCTCCGGTGCGGCCGCGCAGTACTGGCTGGCGAACGGGCGTCCTACGCCCAAAGCTGAAGCCGAGAGCCTCGTCGCCGCTCTGATCTGGCGCGGGATCGCGAGCTTCCCGCTGCAGGGCGGTTCAACGGCCGGAACGGCACCGGAAATCGGATAGCCTTTCCAAGCGGTACACGGGTTGACAGAGGAGGACTCCGTGGAGGTCAAGATCGGCGTGCAACAGTCGCCGCGTGAGCTCGTGCTGGAAAGCGCCCAGTCTCCGGCGGAGGTCGAGCAGGCCGTGTCCGAGGCACTGGCCAAGGACGGCGTCCTTTCGCTCACGGATGAGAAAGGTCGCAAGGTGATCATCCCGGTCGCCAAGCTGGCCTACGTGGAGATCGCCGAGGCCTCGCACCGGCCGTTCGGCTTCACCACCCGTTAATCAGGGAACGGGAGGGCGCGCTGGTCGCAGCGTTCCCTCCCGTAACTGCTCTCGCGTGCGTCTGCTATTGGGTCGGGTAGACTGGCTGGTGTCGCCGTCGATCTGTCAAGTTCGACGGCCTGCGTGTGGCCCGCTTTCGAGCGTGCGGCCCGCGCCAAACCAGACCGCGCCCCAGACACTCAACGGGCGCACCACGAGAGGGCACCCGTAAAACTTCATGACCGACAATGAGCAGGCTCTAGTCCCCGTAACGAATCGCGCCCCGGTCCGCCCGGACAGCCCCACCTTCGCTGAGCTGGGTGTCCGCCCCGAGACCGTGGAGGCGCTGGCCAAGGCCGGCATCACGCACGCCTTCGCCATCCAGGAGTACGCGCTGCCGATCGCGCTGCGCGGCTCCGACCTGATCGGCCAGGCGCCGACCGGCACCGGCAAGACCCTCGGCTTCGGCCTGCCGCTGCTGGAGCGGGTGCTCGCGCCGTCCGAGGGCGCCGACGGCCGCCCCCAGGCCCTGATCGTCGTCCCGACCCGTGAGCTGGGCCTGCAGGTGGCCCGCGACCTGGCCGCCGCAGGCAGCACGCGCGGCGTCCGGGTGCTGCCGATCTACGGCGGCGTGGCGTACGAGCCGCAGGTCGACACCCTGAAGAAGGGCGTCGAGATCCTGGTCGGCACCCCCGGCCGGCTGCTCGACCTGGCGAAGCAGAAGCAGCTCAAGCTGAACGCGGTCCGCGCGCTGGTCCTCGACGAGGCCGACCGGATGCTCGACCTGGGGTTCCTCGACGACGTCGAGAAGATCCTGGCGATGCTCCCGGAGCAGCGGCAGACCATGCTGTTCTCGGCCACCATGCCGGACCCGATCGTGGCGCTGTCCCGCCGGTTCCTGCACAACCCGATGACCATCCACGCCGGGCACACCACCGACAGCGGGCCGAACCCGCTGACCAAGCAGGTGGTCTACCGCACCCACCCGCTCAACAAGATCGAGATGGTGGCGCGGATCCTGCAGGCCAAGGACCGCGGCCTCACGATGATCTTCACGCGGACCAAGCGGGCCGCCGACCGGGTCGCCGAGGACCTCGACTTCCGCGGTTTCGCGGTCGCCGCGGTGCACGGTGACCTGGGCCAGGGCGCCCGGGAGCGTGCCCTGCGCGCGTTCCGCAGCGGCAAGATCGACGTGCTCGTGGCGACCGACGTGGCGGCCCGTGGCCTGGACGTCTCGGGCGTCACCCACGTGATCAACTACGACTGCCCGGAGGACCCGGAGACCTACACGCACCGCATCGGCCGCACCGGTCGCGCGGGCGCCACCGGTGTCGCGGTCACCTTCGTCGACTGGGAGGACATGCCGCGCTGGGTGCTGATCGACAAGTCGCTCGGCCTGACCATGCCGCAGCCCCCGGAGACCTACCACACCAGCCCGGCGCTCTACGTCGACCTGGACATTCCGGCCGACGTCTCGGGCACCCTGCCGACCGCGGAGCGGAACCGGGCCGGGCTCTCCGCCGAGGTCGAGGAGGACCTCGGGGGCGGTGGCCGGGGTCGCCGGCAGCGCCCGGGCCGCGGTGGGCGGTCGCGTGGCGGGTCCGCTCCGGCTTCGCCGGGTGACTCGGCTTCGCCGTCGTCCTCGTCCGAGGACGCGGAGCGGCCCCAGCGGCAGCGGCGCCGGCGGCGGGTCGTCGAGGGTCCGGAGGCCGACGTTTCCGGTACGCCCGAAGCGCCCGCTGCCACGGATGCCTCGTCGGCGACCGCTGAGGAGGCGACCGCTCCCCGGGCTCGGACCCGGCGCCGGCGCAGCCCCGCCACCACGGTCACCTTCTCGGACTCCGGCACCTCGGAGAACGCCGGGGACGCCACCGGATCCGGCTCCCCCGAGCTGACCGTCCCGGCCGCGGATGCCGCTGCTCCGGCCGCCGACGGGGACGCCGAGGCCAAGCCGCGTCGCCGCCGTCGCCGGACGACCGGCCGGGCCGCCGAGGCCGGTGAGCCGGCCGAGAGCATGACCGGTGGCTCCGACGCCGGCGTGGGCACCACCGCCGAGGCCTGATCGCCGCTCGCGCGTGGGACCGCTGGACGCGGTCCCACGGCGTACGCAAAGCCGGTCTTGATCCTGGGTCGGTCAGGTCCAGCGGTTCTCGAGATCGGTGAGCAGGTCGAGGTTGAGCTGGGCCGCGGCGGCCACCTCGGTGAGGAAGGCGTCCTGCTCGGCGCGGTTCCACGGGACCCGGTCGAGGCGGGTGCGATAACGCGCCTGGAACAGCTCGGGGTCGACGCCCTCGAAGACGAAGAAGCGGTAGCCCTGGCGGCGGAACCGGAACGCCTCCAGCACCGCCGCGCCCAGCCACTGCCCGCCGTCGAGATCGTGCAGGTAACGCGTGCAGTGGTGGGCCACGTAACCGGTCGCGCGGTCGAACGCCGCCGACCGGATCCGGGTGCAGTACGTCGTGGTCGCGGGCAGCGCGACGAGCCGGCTCTGCCAGCGTGGCCCGTGCAGGAACCGCAGGTCGGACTCGAGCGCCGGGATCCGGAACAGCTCCGGGAAACAGAACCGGCCGGCCACCGGGTCGTCGGCCATCGCGGTGGTGGCCAGCTCCAGCGACTCGTAGACGAACCAGTGCTGCCCGGTGAGCTCGGCATATGCCGCCATCGGCAGGCGGCCGAGGGTCAGGTCACGGACGAAGCGGCTGTGCCGGGCGACGGTGTACATGTCGGCGAGGATCTGCTGCACCTGGGCCGAGAGCAGGCCGGTGGCCGGCGCTCCGGTCTCCGCATGCCACATCGGACCAACCTAGCGGGGCGGGGCGTCCCGCACACCCCTCGGGGGCATCCCAACCTGCGGGCAGAATGGTGTTATGCCACAACCGCTCGACCAAGCGCTCGCCGAGGTGCGCGAACTCCTCCTCGCGCCCGGACTGATCCGGGCCGTCGCGGCCGGACGACGCCGCGGCCAGACCCCCTCGGTGACCCGCGCCCAGATCCGCCCCGTCACCCTGAAGAGCGGCTCGCGGCTCCAGATCGTCACCGACGACGGCGCCCGCCCCTTCACCCGCAACATCGCGCCCGGCGCCGAGGCCGCCGCCGCGATCGACGAGCTGCTCGCCGAGCCGTTCGGGAACTGGCACGTGGAGACCGCCGCGGCCACCGTACAGGTGCGGATCACCAAGAAGGGTGACGCCCAGGTGCACCGGTCCGCCGCGGTGACCACCCCGGCCGCCGCGCAGCAGCACGACCGGGCCAAGCAGTGGCTGCTCGATCCGGGCGACCCGCTCTTCGACGTGATCGGGGGCAACGCCGCCAAACGCCGGCAGATCGACGCGTTCCTGCGCGCCCTCGCCGCCACGCTGCCCGACGAGCTGCCGACGCCGCTGCGCGTCGTCGATCTCGGCTGCGGGAACGCTTATCTCACCTTCGCCGCCTACCGCTATCTGGCCGGGCGAGGCGTCTCGGTCCAGGTCGTCGGGGTCGATGTCCGCGAGGACCAGAGGGTACGCAACAGCGCCGTCGCCGAGCGGCTGGGTTGCTCCGCCGAGGTCACCTTCGTGGCCGGCACCATCGAGGCGGCCGAGCTGCCGTTCACGCCGGACCTGGTGCTCGCCCTGCACGCCTGCGACACCGCCACCGACCAGGCGCTGGCCCGTGCCGTCCGGTGGGAGGCGCGCTGGGTGCTGGCCGCGCCGTGCTGCCACCACGACATCGCGGCGCAGCTCAAGGGTGGCGCGTCGCCCACGCCGTACGGGGAGTTCACCCGGCACGCGATCCTCCGGGAGCGCTTCGCGGACGTCCTCACCGACTCCCTGCGGGCCGGCCTGCTCCGGCTCAACGGCTACCGGGTGGACGTGGTGGAGTTCATCGACTCCGCGCACACCCCGCGGAACCTGCTGCTCCGCGCCCGGCGGACCGGCGCCCCGGCCACGCGAGAGCAGCGCGCCGAGTACGACGCGCTGCTCGATCAGTGGCAGGTGAAACCGGCGCTCGCGGTGATGCTCAACTGACCCGCAGGGTCCACGCGGCGGTGTGCACCTTCCCGGCGACCTGGAAGTCGAAGAACATCCGGTAGTCGCCGGGGCTGGGCGCGGTGATCCAGAACTTCACCTTGCCGTCGACCAGCTGCTGCTCGGGGTGGACGTGCACGTACGCCAGGTCGCCCTGGCGCATCACCACGAGATGGCCGTACGCCCCCAGGTACGGCTCGACGGCGCCGCCGGTCACCGTCATCAGCAGCGGCTGGACGGCCTGGGTGCCGGGGGTGCCGGCGTAACTCACGGTGAGCCCTCCGGTGGTGGTGGTCCGCTCCGGGGCGGGCAGCGGGACCGGGACGTAGTCGCCGGCCACGATGAGGTCGGTGCCCAGCGTGGTGGCGATCTGGCGGCCGCCGACCAGGGCGGTGAAGTCGGCGATCATCCGGTAGACGCCGGGCGCGGGCAGGGTCAGGTCGACGCTCCACGTGCCGTCGGCGGCCATCTCCGGGTGCAGGTGCTGGAATCCGGTGAGGTCGCGGCGGAGGACGATCAGGTGCAGGGGCTTGTCGTGCACTATCGCGTACGACGTGACCGGGGCGCCGCCGGTGGCGTCGACGGTGAAGCGGAGAGGCTGGGGTTTTCCGGCCTGGAACGTGGTGGCGGCCGGGTGCAGGGTGAGGCCGTCGGAGCTCAGCGAGAGGCCGCCGACCGCGGCGCCGGCGGTCGTGGTGGTGCCGGCTCCGGTGGCGCCGTGGGTGTGCGGCATGTTCTCGTTGATCGCGGTGGGGGCGGCGCTGGGGGTCTGGGCGGCCGGAGCGGGAGTCCCGTTGTTCAGGCGGCCCAGGCCGTAGCCGGCGAAGAGAACGACGATCAGCAGGGCGCCGAAGGCGGCGAAACGGAAGCCTTCGTTGCGGGTGGGTTCGCCGGTGTCCGGTTTGACGTCGACGTCCAGTGCCCATTTGCCGGGCTTCTTGCCGCTTGGGCTCGCCTCGTCGGCTTTGTCCGCCTTGACGGCCTTGCTCTCGGTGGCCTTGCCCTCGGCGTTGCTCTCGGCCTCGCTTCCCACGGCCTTGCTTTCGGCGGCCTTGCTTTCGGCGGGCTGGGCTTTCTGGGGCTGGTCAGGCATCCGCGAGCTCGTAGCCGGCCTCGTCGACGGCCCCGCGGACCGCATCCTGGCTGAGCGGCGCCTCGCTGGTCACCGTCACCGCACCGGAGCCGAGGTCGACCTGCACGCCGGCGACGCCCGGAAGCCCCTCGAGCTCCTCGGTCACCGCGTTGACGCAGTGCGAGCAGGTCATGCCCTTGACGGTGTAGGTGCTGGTCACAGCCATGATGAAGCCTTTCGCTCTGCTGGGCGTCTGAAACTAATGTCGCTCGCCGGACCGATCCGGTTCCCCGCGACGCCTATGACTTGATCAACCGGGCGATCGCGTCGGACGCCTCCTTGACCTTGGCGGAGGGGTCGCCGGCCCGGGCCGCGTCCACCACGCAGTGGGCCAGGTGGTCCTCCAGCAGGCCGACCGCGACCGCCTGCAACGCGCTTTTCGCCGCGGAGATCTGGGTCAGGACGTCGATGCAATAGGTGTCCTCGTCGACCATCCGCTGCAGGCCGCGGATCTGCCCCTCGATCCGGCGCAGGCGGCTGACCAGGGCCGCCTTGTCCCCGGAGTAACCATGCGGTCCGTGCTGCGGAGTCGGCTCGTCGGACATGCGCCCAGCATACCCCCCGCCGGTATCCGCGAACTGTCACACCCCGGCGCCGGCGGCCGTCAGCGTGGGTGGCTCGTTCTTCGTCAATCAGTGGGAATGAGTTGGCGGGCCGGAGCGGTCGGCGTGACACCATGCCGACGGAATCCAAACGGCAAAGGAGTCATCCGTGGGAAACCGCGAGCGCAACGGCTACGTCCTGACCGACGACGCGACCCGGGTCGACGTCGATCGAGTGCACCGCTGGCTGGACGAGGAGTCCTACTGGGCCACCGGCAGATCGCACGAGCTGGTCAGCCGCTCGATCGCCGGCTCCGTGCCCTACTCGGTCCTCGCCGGTGACGAGCAGGTCGCCTTCGCCCGGGTGGTCACCGACGGCGCCACCTTCGCCTGGGTCTGCGACGTCTTCGTCGACCAGGCACACCGCGGCCGCGGCCTGGGCGGCTGGCTCGTCGACAGCATCGTCGAGGACATGACCGCCCGCGGCATCCTCCGCCTCCTGCTCGCCACCCGCGACGCCCACGAGGTGTACCGCCGCTCCGGCTTCACCCCTCTCGAAGGCGCCTCCCGCTACATGGAGCTCGACCGCCGCCCCACTCGGAACGCCATCCTCGCCCACCCTGACCTCGCCCACCCTGACCTCGCCCGGCCCTGACCTCGCCCGGGCCTGAGCAAAACGGACCACCGAGCGAACGGACCGCAGAACGAGCGGATCGCGCACGACGAGCACCGCGCACGAGGAGCGCACCTCCGGCTGCCGGCCCACCGCGCCGCGCCGACCGGACCTCCGGCGGCGGGTGCACCGCGCGCGACAAACGACCGGGGGCGATAAGCACACCGCCCGTGACCAGCGGATCATGGGCAACGAGGCGCCTGCCCGTGACAAACGGACCACGGGACGAGCGGACGGCAGAACGAGCCGACCGCAGAACGAGCCGACCGTGGGACGAGCCGACCGTGGGGCGGGGCTGGGTGGGCGGGTCTTTGGTCAGCCGGCCACCGCGAGGGCGAGCGGGAGGACGGCGTCGGCCCCGGACCTGCGGAGGACTCGGCCCGCCAGGGTCATCGTCCAGCCGGAGTCGACCAGGTCGTCGACCAGGAGCAGCGGGCCGGGGTGAGCGGACACGGCGGCGGCCAGGTCGGGCGGGACCGGGAAGGCGTCGTGCAGGGCGCGGACCCGTTGGGCGCTGTTGCCCCGGAAGGTGTCCGCCCCGGAGCGGGTCGAGGGCAGGCTGCCGAGTAACGGCAGGCGGCCGATCGTTGCGATGTGGTCGGCGAGGCTGTGGACAAGCTGTGGATGACGGCGGGAGCCGATGGCGACGACGCCGGCCGGGCGCTGGGACCAGGCGTCGTCGCCCCGGGCCCAGGCCTTGAGAACCTCGACAACCGCGGCGGCCAGCTCGGCCGGGATCGGCGCGTCCGGCGCGTCCGGGCCGACCACGCCGCGCAGGCGCGCGCCCCAGCCCAGGTCGGAGAGGCGGCCGACGGCCCGGCCGGGCTCGATCTGCTCGGCGGGGCCGATCTTGCCTTTCAGCGAGATGCCGACGGCGGCCATGCCGGTGGGCCACATCTTTTTCGGCGCGACCTCCACGCCGGGCCGGCCGAGGAACGCCTCGGCGGCGGCCAGCGAACCGGACGACACGTCGGCGTCGAAGAGCGGGCCGGCGCAGTTGTCACACCGGCCGCAGGGCGCCGCCTCCGGGTCGTCGAGACACCGGCGGAGGAACTCCATCCGGCAGGTGGGGGTCACTGCGTACTCAAGCATGGTTTGCTGCTCGGTGTCGCGGGCCTCGGCGACGCGCCGCAACCGGGCGGTGTCATAGGTCCACGGCTCGCCGGTGGCGAGCCAGCCGCCGCGCGTGCGACGCACCGCGCCGTCCACGTCGAGCACCTTGAGCAGCAGCTCCAACCGGTTGCGACGCAGGTCGACGAGCGGCTCCAGGGCCTGGGTGGACAGCGGCCGCTCGGCGGAGAGCTGGGTCAGCACCGCCCGCACCTGCTCCTCCGGCGGGAAGGCGAGCGAGGCGAAATAACGCCAGATCGCCGCGTCCTCCGGGCCGGGCAGCAGCACCACCTCGGCGTGCTCGACGGCCCGGCCGGCCCGGCCGACCTGCTGGTAATAGGCGATCGGTGAATTCGGCGCGCCCAGGTGGACGACGAAGCCGAGATCCGGCTTGTCGAAGCCCATGCCGAGCGCGGAGGTGGCCACCAGCGCCTTGATCTTGTTGTCCAGCAGGTCCTGCTCGGCGGCTCGGCGCTCGGCGTCCTCGACCTTGCCGGTGTAGGTCGCGACGGCGAACCCGCGGGAGCGCAGGAAGTCAGCCGCCTCGGTCGCGCCGGCGACGGTCAGTGTGTAGACGATGCCGGAGCCGGGCAGCCGCTCGAGGTGGTCGGCGAGCCAGGCCAGCCGGTGCGCCGGGTCGGGTAGCCGGAGCACCGCGAGGCGCAGCGAGTCACGGTCCAGCGGGCCGCGCAGCACCAGGGCGTCGCCGAGCTGGTCGGCGACGTCGGCGGTGACCCGCGCGTTGGCGGTCGCGGTGGTGGCGAGCACCGGGGTGCTGGCCGGGAGTCCACCGAGGAAGGTCCGCAGTCGCCGATAATCCGGCCGGAAGTCGTGACCCCAGTCCGAGACACAGTGCGCCTCGTCGACCACCAGCAGGCCGGTGCTGTGCGCCAGGCCGGGAAGCACGTTGTCGCGGAAGTCGGGGTTGTTCAGCCGCTCGGGGCTGATCAGCAGCACGTCGACCGTGCCGGCCCGGACCTCCTGCTCGATCTCGGACCACTCCTCGAGATTTGCCGAGTTGATGGTGCGGGCGCGGATGCCGGCCCGGGCGGCCGCGTCCACCTGGTTACGCATCAGGGCGAGCAGCGGGGACACGATCACCGTGGGGCCGGTGGAGCCGGCGGCCCGCAGCAGGGCGGTGGCCACGAAGTAGACCGCCGACTTGCCCCAGCCGGTGCGCTGCACGCAGAGCACCCGCCGGCGGTCCACGGTGAGCGCCTCGATGGCGCGCCACTGATCCTCACGCAGTCTCGCGTGCTCGCCGGCGAGCCGGCGCAGCACCTCCTCGGCGCGCTCCCGCACACTCGCCCGCTCAGCCGCTCCGGCCGTGTTTCGCGTCGTCTCGGTCACCCGGCATGTCTACCAGCCCCCACCGACAGAACCGGAGTTATCCACATTCCGCCGTTGTCCACAGGCTCGGATGCGAGTTCACGAGATCTGGGCCAAGCTGCGTGGGCATCCGAAGTCCAGCGGCAGGAGGAAGCCATGCGGGCAGCACACCGGCCGGGCGCCCGGGGCGACGGGGCTCGTCCGCCACCAGGCGGCCGCCGGGCGGCTGGCTTCGGCGCAAACCCGACCCGGACCCACCCCTGAATGGAAGTCTCAGCACATGAGCAAAACGATCGCCGAGAAGCTGTTGATCAAGCCGAACTCCACCGTCTGGCTCAACCAACCGGCTCGCCTGCCGCTGCTCACGCCGATGCCGGAGGGCGTGCGCGAGACCGGGACGCTGGCCGCGGCCGGCACCGCTGTGCTCTTCGCCGAGGACGCCGCCAGTGTGCGGGAGCAGCTCACCGAGCACCGGGCCGACCTCGACAAGCCGGGCGCGTTCTGGATCGCCTATCCGAAGGGCAATAAGGCGGACATCAACCGGGACACCCTCTGGCCCATCGTGGCCGATTTCGACATGCGGCCGTGCGGGCAGGTGGCGATCGACGAGCGCTGGTCCGGCCTGCGGTTCCGGCCGAACCGGCCGGACGAGGGCCGGTTCACCGGCGGCGGCCAATGACGGGAACCGGCGGCCAAAGACGGGAACCGGCGGCCAAAGACGGAAACCGGCCGCCAAAGACGGGAACCGGCGGCCAAAGACGGAAACCGGCCGCCAAAGACGGGAACCGGCGGCCAAAGACGGAAACCGGCCGCCAAAGACGAAACCCGGCCGCCAATGACCGGGACCGGCCGCCCGTGACGCGCACCCGGCCACCGATGAGCGGGACGGCCCGACCCGGCGGAAGCCACTGACCGCGACCGCCCGGCCCGGCGGCCGGGTGATCCGGCCACCGGGTACCACGGGCAGGGGCTTTACGCGTACCGAAAATGGATTCAGCGACCCAGGACGGTCCCGCCGTTGACGTTGATGATCTGACCGGTGACGAAGCCGCCGCCCGGACCGGTCAGCCAGCGCACCGCCTCGGCGATGTCCGACGGCTCGCCGGCCCGCTTCAGCAGCGACGCGTCGACCCGCGAGGCGTGCCCTTCCGCGGTCATCCGGCCGTCGAAGAACTCGCTGTCGGTGATGTATCCGGGCGAGATCACGTTGGCCGTGATGCCCTCGGCGCCAAGCTTGGTGGCGAGGTCCAGCACGTACCCGTGCAGGGCGGCCTTGGCCGCGGAGTAGGGCCCGCCGCCGCCCCGCTGGGCCGCGATCGAGCTGGTCAGGATGATTTTGCCGCCCGGGCGGCGGAGCAGCGGCAGCAGCGCCGTGGTCATCAGCACGGCGGTGAGCACGTTGGAGTCGAGGTTCGCCCGCCAGCGCGCGGCGACCGCGTCGAGGCTGTCCTCGTCGCCGCCGATGAACGCGCCGGCGTTGTTGACCAGGACGTCCACCGCGCGGCCGGCGATCGCGTCGACCACCGCGGGGATCTGTGCCGGGTCGGCGGCGTCCGCGGTGATCGCCGAGGCCTGCGGGCCGATCCATTTCACCGCGTCCGCGAGCACCTCGGGACGCCGCCCCACGATGATCACGTCGTAACCCTCGCCCGCGAGCATGCCGGCCGTCGCCCGGCCGATTCCGGTGCCACCACCGGTGACCACTGCCAGTCTTGTCATGGAGTCGACCCTATCCGCGCGACCTGACCCCTTTGATCAGAGAGCGAGAGAGAAGCCACCGCCGCGTTTGGCCGGGGGCGGTTGCGAGCGGCCGGCCGGTGGCGGTGGCGGCTGCGGCTTGCGGGAGCCGGTGCCGGGCCGCGACGACGGGCGCTTGCGTTTGCGGATGGTCTCCTCGGGGCCGGGGCGGTCCTCGGCCGAGGCCGCGCTCACCGAGTCGTCCGCGACCGGGGCCGGTTCGCTGACGCTGCCGAGCACCTCGGCCCGGCACGGGTGCCCGTTCATGGCGAACGAGAGCGGCAGCGGGTTGCGCTCCCGGTAGCCGCCGCGCAGCGTGACCACCCGGCTCCGGCCCTGGCCATGGATCATGACGTGCCGGCCGCGCTGGGCGACCGACTTCGGCGTGCCGGCCAGCCGCTGACCGCCGGGGAAGGAGAAGTCGACGCGCCAGCCGTTCGTGCCGCCGGTCGTCTGCACGGTCAGTCGCGCCTCGAAGGTGCCGCCCGAGTCGCGCCTTACCTGGTAACGGACGGCGCAGCGGACCCGTTGCACCGCGCCGCCGCCCGAGGCGGGACCGGCGGCCGAGGCGCTGGAGCGGCCGGCGTCGGCGGCCTCCCGCCGGGCCGACCAGCTGAGTGCGCTGCCGGCCAGCAGGACCACGCTGGCCAGGGCGGCGACCGCCGACAGCCGGTTCCGTGCCGCCGCCGGGCGGTTGCGGCGCGGCCGGGAGCCGACGAAGACGCCGCCGCCCAGCGGCCGCACCCGGCCCAGCCGGAGCAGGGCGCCGATCCGCAGGCCGGCGCGGAGTCGCAGCTTGAGGACCTGGGTGCCGCCGAGGCGGCCCTTGCCGTCGGCGGGTGCGGGGGCCACGCCCCGGGCGGCCGGGACGGCCGGAACTGTGGACAGCTCGCCCGGACGCAGCGGCGGGATGATCGGGCGGACCCCGACGGTGGCGGCCAGGGCGCGGGCGAGTTCAGCCGAGGGCGGGCGGTCGGCCGGGTCCTTGGCGAGGCAGCGCAGGCACAGGTCGGCGACGGCGGGCGGCATGCCGGGGAGGTCCGGGACCGGGTCGGGGTCGGCGTACAGGTGGGCGCGCAGGGCCTCGGCGGTGCTCTCGGCGGGCCACGGCATCCGGCCGGTGAGGGCGCGGTAGAGCAGGAGGCCGAGGGCGTACACGTCGGTGGCCGCGGAGACCTGGGCGCCGGCGAGCCGTTCCGGGGCCAGATAGGCGGGGGTGCCGAGCAGGCTGCCGTCCGGGCCGGCGTCCCGCTGGCCGACCACCGCCGAGATGCCGAAGTCGACCACCTTGGCGCCGGAGCCGGTGAGCATCACGTTGGCCGGGGTGACGTCCCGGTGCACGACGCCGCGGGCGTGTGCGGTGGCGAGCGCCGAGGCGACCTCGGCGCAGACCATCACGGCCTCGCGCCAGTCCAGCGAGCCCTGCCGGCCGATCCGGGCGCCGACCGACTCGCCGTCGTTCAGCTCCATCACCACGTAGGGGACGGTCAGCCGCTGGTCGGTGAGCAGCGCCTCACCGAAGTCGTAGACGCCGGTGATGTGCGGGTGGCAGAGCCGGGCGGCGGCCAGCGCCTCCTGCCGGAGCCGGTCCCGGAACGTGCGGTCCTCGGCCAGCTGCGAGGAGAGCACCTTGACCGCGACCTCACGGCCCAGCGTCTCGTCGTAACCACGCCAGACCACGGACATGCCACCGGTGCCGAGCTTCTCGACGAGGCGATAACGCCCGGCGATACGAAGCGATCCCACATGACCGTTTCGCTCCGTACGCCCCATGCGCCGATTCTCGCCCGATCAGCTCACGCTCCGATGGCGCACACCAAAACCCGTCGCGAATCGCTCCCCAGACTGCCCGAATCACCCCAAAAGTTGGTCCGTCGGCGCGTAGTCGTCGGTCAGCACCCGGGCGCTGCCGACGTACCGGGCGAGCTCGTCGCCGGTGAGTACCTCGACCGGCTTCTCGATCCGGGCCAGCCGGGCGATGAGCGCCGCCAGCGGCAGCGGGCGGCGCGAAGCCACGATGACGAAGTTGGAGCCGGCCTCGCCGGCCAGGGCGTCCGCCGGGGCGATCAGCGCGACGTGCGGGAAGACGGCCATGACGGTCGCCACCTCGGTCGGGATGAACCGGTCCGGCGGGTAGTCGATCACGTTCTGGGCGTAGACGCCGTCGTCCCGCAGGGTGCGCGAGATCTCGGCGGCCATCTCCCGGGTGGCCAGGTGCCAGGGCACCACCTGGTGGCCGAAGGCGTCGCCGACCACCAGGTCGTAACCCGCCGCGGGGCGCTCGGTCAGGCCGACCCGGGCGTCGCCCACCCGGACCCGCAGGTCGGGGCCGGTGACCAGGCCGAGTTCGCGTCTGTCCAGCTCGACCAGCTCACCGTCGAGCTCGAGGACCAGCTGGTCGCTGCCGGGGCGGGTGGCGCGCAGGTAGTTCGGCACGGTGAAGCCGCCACCACCGATGTGCAGGGCGTCGATCGGGGCGCCGGCCGGGCGGAGCACGTCGGCGACCGCGCCGATCCACTGGACGTACTCGAACTCCAGGTGGCGAGGGTCGTCGAGGTCGACGTACGAGTGCGGGGCCGAGTTGAGCAGCAGCAGGCGGCCGCCGGGACGGTCCGGGTCCGCCTCCACCCGGGCGCAGTGATAAGCCGTCTCGATGTCGCAGGGCGTCGGCGAGATCGCGCCCATCCCGGCCCCGAGCAGCCCGATCGTGGCCAGCAGGGCCCGGAACCGCGGCGAGCCGGGCAGCTCCGGGTGGGTCTCGTCGCGCCGCAGCCACCAGCCGAGGGTGAGCCCGCCGAGCGCCAGCAGCACCGCCAAGCTCAGCACGATCGCGCTGCTCGGCATCGCCGCGATGAGGACGAACCCGGTGCCCAGCGTCGCGGTGATCGCGCCCAGGGTGCCGACGCTGGACAGCCGGCCGACCACGGTGCCGGCCTCCCGCAGGCTGCTGAGCTGGAGTTTCACCACCATCGGCGGGATCGCGGAGAGGACGAAGGCGGGCAGGAACACGGCCAGCGCGGCGAGCAGGAGCACGGCCGGGGCGGCACCGCCGCGCAGCAGCTCACCGCCCCAGCGGACCAGCGGCAGGGTGACCGCGGCGCCGATCGCACCGAGGATCAGGGCCGGGGCGAGCAGCATCCGGGGGTCGTACCGGTCGGCGAGGCGGCCGCCCAGCCAGGCGCCGTAGGCGATCGCGGCCAGCGAGATGCCGATCACCGAGCTGCTGACCTGGAGGGTCACCCCGACGTACGGCCCGACCAGGCGCAGCGCGACGATCTCCAGGACCAGGACGGCGCCGCTCGCGCCGAAGGCCAGCGCACTGGCCAGGGCCGACGGCAGGGCGCGGGGCGGCGCGGTCTCCATCGCCGGATGCTATCCGGCCATCGGGTCAGAGCATGGAGAGGTGTACGTGGTTCGTGTGCACCGCCGCCGCGTCACCGGTCGCGCTGTACGCCCGCCAGCCGGTGCTCGGCATCCAGATCTGCCGGTACCAGATCACGTACATCACGCCGAGCTTGTCGGCGTTCTTCACGAAGTAGGCGGCCAGCCGGTCGCCGTACGCCTTGTCGCTCCCGGTCGCCGCCGACGTCTTGAACGTGCTCGCGTTCGCCGAGAAGTCGCAGGCCCGCCCCTTCGGGTGCTCACCCGACGACCGCTGGCTCCAGCAGACCGTGTAGTGGGTGAACCCGTCCGACCGCGCCTCCTGGTACGCGTGCAGCGTCCGCGGCGTCAGGCACCCGCTCGACGTCGGGTCCTTGATCGAGCAGGACTCCTTGGGCCACGACCCGTCCGAGTTGCGCGGCGCCGGGGCGGCGGCCGGCGAGTTCGCGTCGATGAAGCCGCCGGCCGACCCACCACCGACCTCCGCGAGCGCGAGCTCGGCCTGCTTCTTCTTCCGCTCCATCACGGTGACCTGGCGCTGCTGCTCGGTGATCTCGGCGGTCAGCGCGGTCTGCGCCTTCCGGATGGTCTCGATGTCGGTCCGGTAGTCGGCGAGGGTGCTGCTGTCCACCTGCGCGAGCATGTCCAGGCCCTGCACCCGCTCCACGAACTTGTCCGGCGAGCTGCTGTTGAGCAGCAGCATCACGGTGCTGATCCGGCCCATCTGGTACGACCGGTTGGCCACCGCGGAGACCCGCTTGGTGAGCAGGTCGGACCGCCCCTGCGCGCTCTTGAGCGTGGCGGCCAGCTGGACCTGCCGCTTCTTGGACGCGGCGAGCTTGGTCTTCGCCTGGTCGTATCCCTTGGCGGCGGCCTCCAGGTTGGCCCGCAGCTTCTTCGACCCGCCCTCCGGGTCGGCGGCGAGCGCCGGGGTGCCGGGCACGACGAGGATCGCCGTGAGCGCGGCAACGAGGAGAGCGAGCAGGGCGGTGCACCGGCGCGGGGAGAGGGCCGCCACGAAAACCTCCAAGTCGGGAGCGCGGGTACTTTACCGTGCCGGACCTGGAGAAAGGGAGATCGATCAGGTCGCCGAATATCCACCGTCGACGAAGAGTGTCTGACCGGTTACCGCTTGACTCGCCGCACTCGCCAGAAAAACGGCACAACCGACGAAATCCTCAGGCAGGCCGTTCCGGCCGATCATGGCACGAGCGGCGTGCGCGGCCACTTTCGTGGGATCGGCGAAGACCGCCTCGGTGAGCGGCGTGTGCACCACCCCGGGCGCGACCGCGTTGCAGCAGACACCGTGCGACGACCAGGCCTCGGCCTGCGACCGGGTCAGCCCGACCAGGCCGGCCTTGGCCGCTCCGTAGGCGCCGCTGTTGCCGTAGGCGCGGAACGCCTGCTGGGAGACCAGGTTGATGATCCGGCCCCAGCCGCGCCGGGCCATCCCCGGCCCGAACGCCTGCCCGAGCAGGAACGGGGCGGTCAGGTTCGCCGCCAGGGTGAGGTCCCAGACGTCGTCGGTGAGCTCATCGAGTGGCGGGCGCAGG
Organism: Actinoplanes ianthinogenes; assembly: GCF_018324205.1. Classification (NCBI taxonomy): domain Bacteria; kingdom Bacillati; phylum Actinomycetota; class Actinomycetes; order Micromonosporales; family Micromonosporaceae; genus Actinoplanes; species Actinoplanes ianthinogenes. Next base: position 5,320,747 of record NZ_AP023356.1, on the reverse strand, counting down.
TTCACCCCGGCCGAGTTGACCAGGATGTCCGGCTCGCCGTACCGGGAAGTGATCTCGGTGATCGCACCCCGGACCGCCGCGCGGTCCGCCAGATCGGCGCTGACCGCGCCGCCTTCGGCGCCGTGTTTCTCCAGCTCGGCGACCACCTCGGCGAGCGGATCGGGCCGCCGGGCGACCAGCACCACGCGCGCTCCGGCACGGCCCAGACCCAGGGCGATCTCGCGGCCGATCCCGGAACTGCCGCCGGTCACGACCGCGGTCCGGCCGGCCAACCCGAAAAGCTCATCGAGGTACGACGTCATACCCGCACGGTAGATCGCCGAGTGACCGTGCCGGATCGCACTGTGAGATCGGACACGGATGACGCATCAGTCCTCGATCGTGGGCGGTCCGTCCGGGAAGAGGGTGGTGTGCACGGTCTTCCAGATCTCCTCGTTCGCCGCGACCAGCAGGCCCTTGCGCCGGTGCGCCGGCCGGTAGTCCTCGCCGTCCAGGTGCCGTGCCACGCCGCCGGCCTCGCGGACGATCAGCGTGCCGGGCGCGTGGTCCCACGGCAGGATCCGCCAGAACATGGCGAACTGCTGGAGGTCGGTGGCGATCGCCGGGTACTCGAAACCGGCGCAGTGCCGGCCGGTGGTGAAGCCGCCCAGCGTGGTCGCGTGCGCGTCGACGTGCGCCCGGATGTCGCCCGGGAAGTACCGGTTGGCGATCACGCCGTGCAGGTCGCCCGGCCCGGGGTTGTCGGCCCGGGCGGTGACCCGCTCGCCGTCCCGGAAGGCGCCGGCGCCGGCCTCGGCCACGGTCATCCGGTCCTCGACCACGTCGAGGATCCAGGACGCGGTCGTCTCCCCGTCACGGACCAGCGCGACCATCACGCAGAACGGCGTCCGCCCGGCGGCGAAGTTGTTGGTGCCGTCGACCGGGTCGACGATCCAGACCGCGCCGCCCGCACCGACCCGGTCGCGCACCGCGGGGTCGGCCGCGACCGCCTCCTCGCCGACCACGGACGACCCGGGCAGCAGCGCGGTCAGGCCTCGGGCCAGCGCCCGCTCGGCCTCCTGGTCGGCGATGGTGACCATGTCACCGGGGCCTTTCTGGTGCACCTCGTCGGCCGCCAGCCGCCGGAAGCGGGGCAGCACGACGGTCTGCGCGACCTCCCGGATCAGGTCGGAAACTTGATCAAGCACGCGGCGGCAACTTCACGACGCTGACGAAGAATTCGTCGATCTGCCGGATCACCGCGATGAACCGCTCGAAATCCACCGGCTTCGTCACGTACGCGTTCGCGTGCAGCTGGTAGCTGCGCAGGATGTCCTCGTCGGCGGACGAGGTGGTGAGCACGACGACCGGGATCCGGCCCAGGTCGTCGTCCTTCTTGATCTCGGCGAGCACCTCGCGGCCGTCCCGCTTGGGCAGGTTGAGGTCGAGCAGGATCAGGTCGGGACGGACCGCGTCCGCATACTGCCCCTCGCGGCGCAGGTAGGACAGCGCCTCGGAACCGTCGGAGACCACGTTCAGCCGGTTGCGGACCTTGTGCTCCTCGAACGCCTCCTGGGTCATCAGGACGTCACCCGGGTCGTCCTCGACCAGCAACACCTCGATCGGCGTGCCACTCTCGCGCTCGATGCTCACGCGTCCACCACCTCTCGGCTCTCCCGCTCCTCGTCCGGCTCGTCGGCGCCGATCAGCACCGGAAGCGTGAACCAGATCGACGCCCCCTCGGCGACGCCGACGTCCAGCCAGATCCGTCCGCCATGGTATTCGACGATTTTCTTGACGATCGCCAGTCCGATGCCGGTCCCCTCGTACGCGTCCCGCGCGTGCAGCCGCTGGAAGATCACGAAGACCTTGTCGGCGAACTCGGCCTCGATCCCGATGCCGTTGTCGCGCACGTTGATCCGCCACTCCTTGCCGTCCCGCTCGGCGGTGATCCGCACCTCGGGCACGACGTCCGGGCGACGGAACTTGAGCGAGTTGCCGACCAGGTTGACGAAGAGCGTGGTGAGCAGCGGCTCCTCGCCCTCCACTGTGGGCAGCGCGGACCAGGTGATCTCGGCCTCCCCGCCGGCCCGTGCCTCCAGCTGCGATTTCACCTCGCCCAGCACCCGGTCCAGGTCGACGTCGGTGAAGCCGGTGGTGAGGCGACCGATCCGGGAGAACGCCAGCAGGTCGTTGATCAGCCGCTGCATCCGCTGCGCGCCGTCCACCGCGAACCCGATGTACTGGTCGGCGCGCTCGTCCATCTGCCCGGCGTAGCGCCGCTGGAGCAGCTGGCAGAAGCTCGCCACCTTGCGCAGCGGCTCCTGGAGGTCGTGCGAGGCGACGTAGGCGAACTGCTCCAGGTCCCGGTTCGACCGGGTGAGTTCCTCGGCCTGGCTCTGCAACTGCTGGTTGACCCACTCGACCTGCTGGCGCGCCTCCCGCACCTCGGTGAGCTCGGAGGCGATCTGCTGGCGCATCACGTCGATGTCGGCGGCCAGCGCGACCAGGTCGGGCGAGCCGTGCGCGCTCTCGATGTGCCGCTGGTAGTCCCCGGCCGCCACCTGCCGCACCTGGTCGGCCAGGTCGAGGATCGGGCGGCTGACCAGCCGGTCCAGCAGGATCAGCAGGAACACACCGGCCAGCAGGACGATCAGGGCGGCGGCGATCTCGATGGCCACCATGGTCTGGCTGGAACCCTTGGCGGCGTTCGCGGTGGCCGCCCGCAGCCGCAGGATGTGGTCCTGCATCCGGTTGATCGCGGCGCGGAGCTCGTCGAACTGGGTGGTGTTGCCGGCCTCGATCTGGTCCTGCGCGGCCTGCACGCCCTTGGTCCGCACGGTCTCGATGACCGGCTCGGCCACCGTCCGGTGCCAGGCGTCGATCCGGGTCTTGACCTCGTCCAGCGTGATCTGGATGTCCCGGTCGGTGGGGTGCAGCAGGCTCTCGATCCGGGTGATCTGATCACCCTGATCTTTCAGACCTTTACGGTACGGGTCCAGGTTGGAATCCTGCCCGGTGATCGCGTAGCCCCGGATGCCGGTCTCCTGGTCGACCATGGCGGTGCTCAGCGCCTCGCCGGCGGCGCGCATCGGGCTGGCCCGGTCGAGCACGTCGTCGAGCTGGCGGTTGTGCGCGGCCGCGGTGACCGCGGCGAAGACGCCGAGGCAGGTGAGGATCAGGGCGACCACCGCACAGAGCGCGACGATCCGGCCGCGCAGGGTCCACGACCGTACGTCGAGCCGCTTCACCGCCCACTCCCCCGGGAGATCAGCAGCATCGCCACGTCGTCGGTGAGCGGGCCGCCGTTGTTCTGGTCCGCGCGGCCGACCAGCCAGGCCGGCAGCCCGGTCAGCGGGACCTGGCGCGCGTCCGGCTCGTCCAGCAGCTTGCAGAGGCCGTCGACGTCCAGGCGCTCGTCGCCGGCGCCGGTGCGTCCCTCGATCAGGCCGTCGGTGTACATCAGCAGGGACCAGTCATCGCCGGCGAACTCCAACTCGGTAGCGGGTGTCGGGGTAGGACGCACCCCCAGCACGATCCCGGTACGCGCGTGCACCGGCGCGGCCCGGTCCTCGGTGAGCACCACGGGCGGCGGGTGCCCGGCCAGCCGTACCGTCGCGCGGTTGCCCGGCAGGTCGATCACCACCGAGGCGACCGTGGCGAACACCTCCCGGGCCCGCCGCTCGGTGATCAGTACCTGTTCGAGTGACGCCAGCACCTGCTCCTCGGGGACCCCGGCGAGGATCAGTGCCCGCCAGGCGACCCGGAGCTCGACGCCGAGCGCGGCCTCGTCCACGCCGTGCCCGCAGACGTCGCCGACGATCAGGTGCAGCCGGTCGTCACCGACCTGCACGACGTCGAAGAAGTCGCCGCCGAGCAGGCCGGCCGCCCGGCCGGAGCGGTAGAACGTCTCGACCAGGACCTCGCTGGTCTGCATCAGCGGCTTGGGCAGCAGACCGCGTTCCAGCCGGGCCGACTCCTCCTGGCGCAGCTCCACCTCGCGCAGCCGGCGGGCGTTCTCGTCGGCGCGTTTGCGCTCCACCGCGTAGCGCAGCGCGCGGACCAGCCAGACGCCGTCGACCTGGCCCTTGACCAGGTAGTCCTGGGCGCCCTCGGCGACCGCCTGGACGCCGAGGTGCTCGTCGGAACGGCCGGTGAGCACGCAGACCGCGGCGCTGCCGGCGAGCGACAGCAGCTTGCGCAGCCCGTCGATGCCCTCGGCGTCCGGCAGGCCCAGGTCGAGCAGCACGCAGTCGGCCTCGGCGACCAGCTCACCGGCCTCGCGCAGGGTGCTGGCGACGGTCAGCTCGAACGGCGCCTCGGTCTCGCTGAGCAGCTCACGGACCAGGAAGGCGTCGCCCTCGTCGTCCTCGACCAGCAGAATCCGCAGCCGCTCCAACCGATTGAGCGCGTACGTGCGGGGTGCGAGCGAACGCTCCATCATCTAAGAATCCCCACTCGACGCAGAGGTGACCCGGAAATCGTGTACCACCGGGCGCAACGGCACAACACAAGCCATCACGTCGTGATCTAGTCGCCGGCCTCGGCGGCCCGCCGCAGATGGTCGGCGATCACCTGTCCGAGGACGCCGTGCAGCTGCCCGCAGTCCCGGCAGTGCAGGTTCTCGTCGAGGTGGCGGCCGCCACAGGCGACGCACTCGCCCCGGTCCTCCGGATCGCGATAGGACACCAGGGCACGGCACATCGCCCGGATCAGGTGATCACTCATCGGAAACACCTGGTCACCGTGCGCGGTGCGCAGGCCGAGCAGGACGACCGGCGGGGCGTCCGGCGCGGGGTCGTAAGGAGCCACCGCGTCGATGAACTCCGCGATGACGGCGGCCGGGTCGAGCGAGGCTGTCACCCGGACAACGCTATTGCACGTTGCAATTGATCTACCGGGTACCCGGATGTCGTACCCCGGCTGTTAGATGTCACCCATGCGTGACGCCGCTCTCCTCCGGCCGGCTCGGCGTGGTTTTGCCGCGCTGGCCGTCCTCGCCGTGCTGGCCCTGGCGGGCTTCGCCGCGGTGCGTTCCGTCCTGCCGCCGGCGGCGGCGCCGGTCTCGGCACCGGCCGGGGAGTTCAGCGCCGAGCGCGCCTTCGAGCACGTGCGGACGATCGCCACCCGGCCGCACCCGGCCGGCAGCGCGGCCAACGACCAGGTCCGGGACTATCTCGTGCAGACCCTGCGCGGGCTGGGGCTGAGCCCGGAGGTGCAGGACACGGTCTCGGTGCAGGGCGGCGAGCTGTCCTCCAGCGCGGGCGGCACCGGCCTGGCCCGGGTCCGCAACGTGGTGGCGGTGATCCCGGGCAGCGCCTCGACCGGCCGGGTCTTCCTGGTCGCGCACTACGACTCGGCGCAGACCGGCCCGGGTGGCAACGACGACGCGGCCGGCACCGCCACCATCCTGGAGACCGCCCGCGCACTGACCAACGGCGGGAAACTGCGTAACGACGTGGTGCTGGTGCTCACCGACGCCGAGGAGGCCTGTCTGTGCGGCGCCGAGGCGTTCGTCCGGCAGCATCCGCTGGCCCGGGACAGCGGCGTCGTGCTGAACCTGGAGGCGCGCGGCAGCTCCGGCCCGGCGATCATGTTCGAGACCTCGCCGGGCAACGCCAAGCTGGTCGAGGCGTATTCGCACGCGCCGTACCCGGTCGGTACCTCGTTCGCCGTGGAGATCTACCGCCGCCTGCCGAACGACACCGATTTCACCGCGTTCCGCGACGCCGCGTTCACCGGGCTCAACTCGGCGTACATCGACGGCGCCGCGGTCTACCACGCGCCCACCGACCTGCCGTCGGCGATGGACCGCGACAGCCTCCAGCACCACGGGGCGAACGCGCTGGCCGTCGCCCGGGAGCTGGCCGGCGAGGACCTGAAGTCGCAGCTGCGGGACACCGGCGACGCCACCTACTTCCCGGTGCCGGGCCTGCTGGTCCGATATCCGGGCGCGCTGATCTGGCCGCTCGCCCTGCTGGCCGTCGTCGCGGTCGTGGCGCTGGCCTGGCTGGCCCGGCGGCAGGGCCGGCTGACCGGCCGGCGGCTGGCCCTCGCCGGCGTGCTCACCCTGGCCCCGATCGTGGTCTCGGCCGTGCTGGCCCAGCTGTTCTGGACGGTGCTCACGCTGATCCGCCCGGAGTACGGCGCGCTGCCGATCGACCCGTACCGTCCGGGCTTCTACCGGGTCGCGGTGATCGCCCTGGCCGTGGCCGTGGTGGTCTGCTGGTTCGCCCTGCTGCGCCGCCGGCTGGGCGCGGCCGCCCTCGCGGTCGCCGGCCTGGGCTGGCTCGCCGGGCTCGGCGTGGTGCTCGCCGCGCTCACCCCGGGCGGCGCCTACCTGGCGACACTGCCGGCCTTGGCCGGCGCGCTCGCCGCCCTGGTGGCTCTTTTCGTACGCGACTGGGCCGCCACCGCCGCGATCACCGCCGGCGCTCTGGTCGCCGTGGTGATCCTGCTGCCCACCGTGATCATGCTGTTCCCGGCGCTCGGCATGGGGATGGGCGCGGCCGGCGCGTTCCTGACCGTGCTGCTCCTGCTCGCCCTGCTGCCGGTGATCGACCTGGTCCACCCGTCCGGCGAGCCGGTGCAGGGCCTGCCCGCGGCCCGCGCCCGCCGTCGCGGCGCCCTGCCCACCCTGGTCGCCTCACTGACCGTGCTGGTCTGCACCGCCGCCGGCCTGGTGGCCGACCGATTCGACGCCGAGCACCCGTCCCTCACCCAGTTGATGTACGCGCTGGACGCCGACACCGGCCGGGCCGAGTGGCTGAGCACCGAGGCGAGCACCCAGGAGTGGACCTCGCACTACGTCACCGGCGACCCGAAACCGGTGGCCGAGACGCTGCCCGCCTTCGGCGACGAGCAGTTGCGGACCGGCCCCGCTCAGGCCGCCGACCTGCCCGCGCCGAACGTGACCGTGACGAGCGACCTCAAGAGCCCCGGCAGCGCCGACCGGATCCTCACCCTGCTGGTGAAACCGCAGCGTGCGGTCCGGTTCGTCACCCTGCACGTGTCCGCCGCGGACCAGGTGGTCACCGCGACGGTGGGCGGCAGGGTGGTCCCGGTCGACAAGGCGGCCGGCGGCGGATGGGGTTTCGGCTTCATCTTCCACGCCCCGCCGCCCGAGGGCGTCGAGGTCGCGCTGACCGTCCGCGGCACCGGGCCGGTGAAGCTGCGAGCGATGGACGCCAGTGACAACGTCACCGAGATGCCCGGTTTCCAGGCCCGGCCGGCCGGCGTCGGCGTCCTCGGCTCGCACAGCAGCGAGATGGTCGCGGTCGCCAAGACGTACGAGTTCTAGGGAGGCGTTACCGACCCCGGCCGCGGCGGCCGGCCGGGGCCTCGTGGCGGAAGTGCACGAACAGCCGTCCCCAGTTGTCGCCGTCCTTCTCGATCCGGTGATACAGCTGCTTGATCTCCTTCTGGTCGAGGAAGCGGATCACCTTTTTCTTCAGCGCGCCGCTGCCCTTCCCCGGGATGATCTCGACGAGGGCGGCCTTCTTCTGGATCGCCTCGTCGATGATCCCCCGCAGGGCCCGGTCGATCTCGTGGCCCTTGTTGAAGATGTCGTGCAGGTCGAGCTTGAGCTTCATGGCACAGACCTTAAGCCGATTCGTTCTTGCCGAGCCAGGTCTCGACGCGGCGCAACGCCTCCTGGTAGTCGGTCTGCTGCTTCATCGCGGCGGCCAGGCGCAGATGCGGCAACGCCTCACGGAAACGGCCGGCCCGCTCCAGGGTCCGGCCGAGCACGTGGTGCGCGTAGTGATCCGAGGGATCATGCTCGATCAGTGCTCTGAGCTGGGTCTCCGCGCCGTTCAGCTGGGCCGAGTTGAAGTAGGCCCGGGCGAGCAGCTGACGGACCGCGGCGTTCTGCGGCTCCGCCTCGACGATCGGCTCCAGCAGCCGGGCCGCGCCGAGCGGGTCGCCGGACTCGAAGAAGAAAGTGGCCCTGCGGTACTCCTCGAGAAGATCCACGTGCAGCTCCCCACGCTCGCGCCCCGACGGCGAGGTGCGTTCGCGACGGTGGAGAGGCGAAGCTCAAGACAGGCCGCGAACAAACCTCGATGACCAACGCTTGCACAACGTCGGGCTGACGGCGAGTGTTCCGGCGGCTGAAGTACGCGCTCGCGCTCAACCAGCGCAGCTGTTCTGCCGAAGACAATGACGGCACGGTACGCGGCTCACAGGTGGCGCACAGCAAACAGAAAGCCGGCGCAGAGCGTCGCCCCGCACAGTGAGGGCATGACGATGGCGAACGCAGACTCCAGCACCGAACTCCGGCGGCCCGACGGGACCCCGGTTCGCGTACTCGTGGTGGACGACGAGCCGACGCTGGCCGAGCTCCTCTCGATGGCCCTGCGGTATGAGGGCTGGGAGGTCCGGAGCGCGGGCGACGGGCTCTCCGCGGTGCGTACCGCGCGGGACTTCCGCCCGGACGCCGTCATCCTGGACATGATGCTGCCCGACATCGACGGGCTCGAGGTGCTGCGCCGGTTGCGCGGGGAGGCGCCCGAGGTGCCGGTGCTGTTCCTCACCGCCAAGGACTCGGTGGAGGACCGGATCACCGGGCTCACCGCCGGGGGCGACGACTACGTGACCAAGCCGTTCAGCCTGGAAGAGGTGGTGGCGCGGCTGCGGGGGCTGATGCGGCGGATGGGGCACGCGCCGATGCGTACCGAGTCGCAGCTGATCGTCGGTGACCTCTCGCTGGACGAGGACTCGCACGAGGTGCGGCGGGGCGGTGACCTGATCACGCTGACCGCGACCGAGTTCGAGCTGCTGCGCTATCTGATGCGCAACCCGCGGCGGGTGCTGAGCAAGCCGCAGATCCTGGACCGGGTGTGGAACTACGACTTCGGCGGCCAGGCGAACGTGGTGGAGCTGTACATCTCGTACCTGCGGAAGAAGATCGACGCCGGGCGGGCGCCGATGATCCACACCATGCGTGGCGCCGGGTACGTCCTCAAGCCGGCGGACTGACTGTGCGCGTTGCCGAGACGGCCCATTCCCGTCCCGCCCGCTGGCGCAGCCCGGCGGGCTGGCCGCTGCGCGCCCGCATCGTCGCCATCATGATCGCGCTGCTCGCGGTGCTGGGCCTCGTCGTCGGCGGCACCGCCGAGATCTACGTCTACAAGTCGCTGCACGACCAGAAGGTCACCGAACTGCGGGAGGCCACCAAGCGGCTCGGCATCGGCTTCGACTGCGGCGGTCCCGGCAATCCGGGCGGTCACTCCGGCCAGCGGTCGTGCCCGCAGCTCCCGTCCGGCCAGGACAACGCCACCCAGGACGAGACCAGCCCGTTCGGCAACCGGCCGGTGTTCAACGGCATCCAGCGCGACACCATCCTGCTGTGGGAGGCCGACGACGGAACACTGCGAGGCGGCGTCGTGCAGTTCACCGACAACGGCCAGCAGTTCACCCCGCTCTCGGCCACCGGGCAGGCCACCGTCCGGGACAGGGTCACCGCTGACCGGGAGGTCGAGGTCGATCTCGGCGGGGACCTGCCGGAGTATCTGATGACCAAGGAGACCGCGCGGAACAGCGACCAGACCTACTACGTCGGCCTCTCGCTGGAGAACATGAATTCCACCCTGCTCACCGTCGCCGGATTCACCGGCTGTGTGGTGCTCGGGGCGCTCCTCATCGCCGGGTGGGCCGGTGCGCTCATCGTCCGGCGTACCCTCAAGCCCCTGGATCGGGTCGCGGCCACCGCGAGCCGCGTCGCGGAATTGCGCCTCGACCGAGGCGAGGTGCAACTCGCGCAGCGAGTGCCCGAGTCCGACACCGACCCCCGCACCGAGGTCGGCCAGGTCGGCGCCGCCCTCAACCGCATGCTCGACCACATCGGCAACGCCCTCGAAGCCCGGCACAACAGCGAGATGCAGGTCCGCCAGTTCGTCGCCGACGCGAGCCACGAGCTGCGCACGCCGCTGGCCGCCATCCGTGGATACGCCGAGCTGAGCCGCCGCAGCCGCCAGCCGATCCCGGACGAGCTCGCGCACGTGCTGGGCCGGGTCGAGTCCGAGGCGAAGCGGATGACCACCCTGGTCGAGGACCTGCTGCTGCTGGCCCGGCTGGACGCCGGCCGCCCACTCGCCCAGGACCCGGTCGACCTGACCATGCTGGCCGTCGACGCGACCAGCGACGCGCACGCCGCCGGTCCGGGGCACTATTGGCAGCTGGACCTGCCGGACGAGCCGGTCACCGTGATCGGTGACGGCGCCCGGCTGCACCAGGTGCTGGCGAATCTGCTGGCCAACGCCCGCACGCACACCCCGGAGGGCTCCACCGTCACGGTCAAGGTCGGCACCGTGCCGGACGCCGCCGTGCTCCAGGTGATCGACAACGGTCCAGGCATCCACGCCGAGCTGGTGCCGCACATCTTCGAGCGGTTCGCCCGCGGCGACAGCTCCCGGTCCCGGGCGGCCGGCAGCACGGGTCTCGGCCTGTCGATCGTGCATGCCGTGGTCACCTCGCACGGTGGCAAGGTGGGCGTGCAGAGCCGTCCCGGGCAGACCATCTTCACCGTGCTGCTGCCCGCCGCCCCGGCGCAGGTCGTCCCAACTGCTGAACATCACACGCCATATCTGCCCCGGGTGGGCTGAGCGCGGCTATGCTGGCGGGCATGTCTCGGGGATGGTCGTTCTATTGGTTTACGAGGCCGGCTCACGCCGGTGCCTCGGCCATGACCGCATGACCTGAGACACCCGCCAGAGCCGGCTGAGGCAGCGACGACGTCGCTGCCTTTTTGTTTGCCCCCGAGCAAACCGGCTCTCGCGACAGGGCCGGTCGAGAAAGAGAGATCACCATGACCGCCCCTGAGGTGCAGCGCGTCCGCGACCAGCGCATCGAGAAGGTCGTCCCGTTGATGAGCCCGGCGCTGCTGCACCACGAGCTGCCGCTGACCAGCGAGTTGCACGACACCGTGCTGGCCGGCCGCAAGCAGGTCGAGGACGTGCTCAACGGCCGAGATCAGCGCTTGCTGGTCGTGGTCGGCCCGTGCTCGGTGCACGACCCGGCCGCCGCCGGCGAGTACGCCGACCGGCTCAAGGTCGAGGCCGAGCGGCTCAGCGAGGACCTGCTGATCGTGATGCGGGTGTACTTCGAGAAGCCGCGCTCCACGGTCGGCTGGAAGGGTCTGATCATGGACCCGGCCCTGGACGGCTCCGGCGACGTCGGCACCGGCCTGCGGATCGCCCGCAAGCTGCTGCTCGAGGTGGTCAGCCGGGGGCTGCCGGTGGCCGTCGAGTTCCTCGACCCGATCACCCCGCAGTACATCGCGGACACCGTGGCCTGGGGCGCGATCGGCGCCCGGACCGTCGAGTCGCAGGTGCACCGCCAGCTCTCGTCCGGCCTGTCGATGCCGATCGGCATGAAGAACCGCCCGGACGGCAGCGTCTCCACCGCGGTCGACGCGATCCAGGCCGCCGCGGCGCAGCACGTCTTCCCCGGCATCGACTACTCCGGCACCCCGGCGATCCTGCACACCACCGGGAACCCGGACTGTCACCTGGTGCTGCGCGGCGGTGGCGGCAAGCCGAACTACAGCGCCGCCGACGTCGAGGCCTCGGTGCAGCTGCTGCGCAAGGCCAGGCTTCCGGAGCGCCTGGTGATCGACTGCTCGCACGGCAACAGCAACAAGGACCACAACCGGCAGCCGATCGTGGCCGAGGACATCGCCGGGCAGATGGAGGCCGGGCAGCGCGCGATCAGCGGCGTGATGCTGGAGAGCTTCCTGGTGCCGGGCCGGCAGGAGCTGGGCGCCGAGATGACCTACGGCCAGTCGGTCACCGACGCGTGCATGGGCTGGGACAGCACGGTCGCGACGCTGGAGCGGCTGGCCGCGGCGTCGGCCAAGCGCCGCGCCCTCTGAACCACTTCGCGGTGGGTCCCGCCGGCGCCCGGCGGGACTCACAGGGAGCGCACAGCGACGGCACAAGGATGCGACAGCGCCGGTGTAAATAGTTCATCGAGTACGCATCAGCCAGCTCTGGGAGTACCTCGATGTCATCCGTCGCACCCTCCGCTTCAGTAGCCGTCGTCGACGGTGAAGCGACCCTGGACGAGGCGCCTCCGGCAGTGCGGAAGGACGCCCGGTGGGTCCGCCCGGCCCTGCTCGCCTTGCTGATCGGCACCGCCGTTCTCTACATCTGGGGTCTCGGCGCGTCCGGTTGGGCCAACGCGTTCTACTCGGCCGCGGTCCAGGCCGGATCGGCGAGCTGGAAGGCGTTCTTCTACGGCTCGTCCGACGCGGCCAACTCGATCACTGTGGACAAGACGCCGGCCTCGCTGTGGATCATGGCGCTTTCGGTACGCCTGTTCGGCCTCAGCTCATGGAGCATCCTGGTCCCGCAGGCGCTGCTCGGCGTCGCCGGCACCGGCCTGCTGTACGCCACCGTGCGACGCGGCTTCGGCCCGGCCGCCGGCCTGATCGCCGGCACGGTCTCGGCGCTGACCCCGGTGGCCGTGCTGATGTTCCGGTTCAACAACCCGGACGCCCTGCTCGTGCTGCTGATGGTGGCCGGCGCCTACGCCACCCTGCGCGCCGTGGAGAGCGGCTCGACCAGGTGGATCGTGCTGGCCGGCGTCTTCGTCGGCTTCGGCTTCCTCACCAAGATGCTCCAGGCGCTCCTGGTCGTCCCGGCGTACGGCCTCGCCTACCTGGTCGCCGGCCCGCCCAAGCTCGGCAAGCGGATCGGGCAGCTGCTGCTCTCGCTCGGCGCCCTGATCGTCTCGGCCGGCTGGTACATCGCGATCGTCGAGCTGGTGCCGGCGTCGGCCCGGCCGTACATCGGCGGCTCGCAGAACAACAGCCTGCTGGAGCTGACCCTGGGCTACAACGGCCTGGGCCGGCTCAACGGCGAGGAGACCGGCAGCGTCGGCGGCGGCGGCCGGGGTGGCAACGGCGGCGGGATGTGGGGGTCGACCGGCTGGGGCCGCCTCTTCGAGAGCGCGCAGGGCGGTCAGATCTCGTGGCTGCTGCCGGCCGCGCTGATCGTGCTGGCCGCCGGCCTGGTGATCACCGCCCGCCGGGCACGCACCGACCTCCAGCGGGCCGGTCTGCTGCTGTGGGGCTCGTGGCTGCTGGTCACCGGGCTGATCTTCAGTTTCATGCAGGGCATCTTCCACGCGTACTACACGGTGGCGCTGGCGCCGGCGGTCGGCGCGGTGATCGGCATGGGCGTGACGCTGCTCTGGAGGCACCGGTCCAACCTGTTCGCGGCGCTGACCCTGGGCGCGGCGATCGGGGTGACCGCCTGGTGGTCGTACGTGTTGCTGGGCCGCAGCTCCGACTTCCTGCCGTGGCTGCGCACGCCGGTCCTGGTGGCCGGGATCGTGGCGGCGGTCGCGGTGGTCGCCTCGTTCCGGCTGTCCCGCCGGATCGCCCTGGTGGGCGGGGCGGTCGCGCTGGTCACGGCGCTGGCCGGGCCGGCGGCGTACGCGGTGCAGACGGCGTCCGAGCCGCACACCGGGTCGATCCCGTCGGCCGGGCCCGCGGTCTCCGGCGGCTTCGGCGGACCGGGAGGCGGCCGCGGCGGCTTCCCGGGCGGCTTCCCCGGAGGCGGCCCGAATCAGACCGGCCAGAACCAGGGCGGTTTCCCCGGAGGCGGCCCGAATCAGACCGGCCAGAACCAGGGCGGCTTCCCCGGCTGGGGCACCCCCGGCGGCGCACCGGCCCAGGGCGGAGGCCAGAACCAGGGTCGCGGCAACCGGGGAGGCGGTGGCATGGGCGGCCTCCTCAACGCCGCCTCCGTCAGCGCCGAGATGAAGGCCCTGCTGGAGCAGAACGCCGGCGAGTACACCTGGGTCGCCGCCGCCGTCGGCTCCCAGAACGCCTCCGGCTACCAGTTGGCCACCGAGGAGCCGGTGATGGCCATCGGCGGCTTCAACGGCACCGATCCCTCCCCCACCCTGGCCCAGTTCAAGGAATACGTCGCCGCCGGAAAGATCCACTACTTCATCGGCGGAGGCGGAGGCGGCTTCGGCGGAGGCGCCGGCCGGGGCGGCGGATCCGGTAGCAATGACAGCAGCCAGATCGCGTCCTGGGTGGCCGAGAACTTCACCGCGCAGACCGTCGGCAACACCACCGTTTACGACCTGACCACCGGAGTTACCGGCACCACCGCTTGATCGACCGGCAACAGAACGGGCGGCTCCACGATGGAGCCGCCCGTCACCACGTGCCCCCACCTGACCTCGCTCCCGCCAACCATCCCCGCTGCCGCGATGCCGCTTCCCCCTTGCGGATCTTCTTCCGGTACGACTGCCGGCCCCGTGGCAGCCGGCTCGCGATGCCCGGCTCCCGCACGACCGCGACGCGTGTCGTGCGGGTCCGCCGCCCCATCGCGAGGCCGAGGCCGGCACGGTCCGCGGCGCGCGCCCCGGCCCCGGCCGGCTTCCGAGGGGGTTGGGCGTGGCGAACCCGGATCGGGACCGCTACCGGCCAAGGGCCTCGCGGGGTGCCGGCGGACCCGCACGACACGCGTCGCGGTCGTGCGTGGGACGGACCTCGCGGGCCGATCGGCACGTGACCACCAGTCGTACCCCCAAAGAACCGCAACGGTGGAAGCGGCATCGCGGCAGCGGGGATGGTCCCGCTACCGGCCGGCCGGCGCCGGAACTAGGTGCGCAACCGCTCCTGCCAGCCGGCGTGGACGTCGCGGAGCCCGCCGTCGATCGGCTGCCCGATCAGGTCGGCGTCGATGCCGGTGAGCGCAGCCGCGGCGGCCTGGGCCCGGGTGAGCACGTCCACCGCCCGGTCCCGGGCCTCCGGGTTGCCGGTCCAGGTGGCCACCACGAACTTGATCAGCAGCAAGTGCTTGCTGAGCTGGGCGTGCGCGAGGGCGCGCACCGCTGCGGCACCGCCGTACCCGCTCGCCAGTCCGGCGAACTGCGTGGCGGTGAGGTCGAGCGGCCGGATCATCGCGGTGCGGTCCCGTTCGGCCGGTCCAGGTCGGCGCTGACCCGGCGGTGGATGTGGGTGATCAGGCGGGTCAGGTCGGCGCAGTAGACCGACGGGTTCCGGAAGCCGTCGCCCGGCCGGAACCGGTGCGCGTAGTGGCCGGCCCCGCACACCTGGTGCAACGGGCAGACTCGGCAGTCGTCGGCAAGCGCGTCCCAGCCGATCTGGCGGGCCACCACGCCCGGATGGACCAGTGCCTGGTCCAGGTCGCCGGTGAGCACGTTGACGCCGGTGGCGCAGGCCCCCTCATAAGCGGACTTGAGCGAGTCCTCCTGTTCCACCGCGCCGTCGGTCTCGATCACCGCGACCGCGACCGGGCTGAGTCCGACCTGCTCGCTGCGGCTGCCACCACCGAGCAGCAGGCTGATGACCGACTCGAAGAGACGGATCCGGGTCTCCTGCCGTTCCGCGCCGTACCACCGGTCGAAGACGGCGATCAGCCAGTCCGCGTACGGCGTGGCGTCCGGCGCCGGGCGCCAGGGCGGCTCGGCCCAGTTCGCATGCGGAAAGAGCAGGTCGATGGCCGGCGGCGCGTAGCCGAGCAGGGTCTCGTAACAGACCACCGGGTCGGTGCGCGGATCGACGGTGCAGAGCAGCCCGGCGTACGCCCCGCGCCGCTCCGGCCGGTTGAGCAGCGTGAGCGCTCGGTCCACCGCGGCGAAACTGCCCCGCCCGTTGACCGTCCGCCGGTGTCTGTCGTTCGCCACCGCCGGCCCGTCCAGGCTCACCCCGACGGTCGCCCCGAGCGCCTGCAGCTCGTCCAGCATCGGCTCGTCCAGCAGCACCCCGTTGGTCTGCAGGCCGACGTCGGCGGCGCAGGTTTTCGGCAGCGCGGCGCGCAACGTGCCGACGATCGACCGCAGCCCCTCCCGGCCGACCATCAGCGGCTCTCCGCCGTGCAGGATGAACCGGACGCGCTGCAGGTCGTGGGCGCGCACGTGCGCGCCGATCCGGTCGGCGGCGGCCCGGGCCACCTCGGCCGGCATGGTGGCCGGCCGGGTTTTCCACGACTGGTCCGCCATCGTGTACATGTAGCAGTAGTCGCAGGCCAGATTGCAGCGCTGATGCACCTTGATGACGAATTCCCGGAATGGGCGAGGACGCCAGTTGCCGGCCCGCAGCGCACGGACGTCGAGCAATCGATGCGGCCACGCCGGATCGGCAGCGGGAAGCGGCGTGTCAGATCGGACCGGGATCATCGGGGGCGAAGTTTCCGAAGGCCGCGAAAGCCTCCCAGCGTCGGCTCACCTCCGCCACCAGCTCGGGCAGCGAGTTCACCAGCACGGAGTCGCTGGACAGGCAGAGGGTGATTCCTGCGGTCATTCTCGCCCTCCCGGCATGGCGGCCTGATCATATCGGAGGCGGTTCGATGTCACATTCGGCCATCGCACCGCGGGCTGCACCGATCGTGCTCGGATGATCGCGGCCCAGAACTCTACGAAGGCTGCCCAGTGTAGTGTCCAAAAGCTGCTGCGCACTGCCGGATTCACCGACATTTCGCAACGCCCACCGTCGCCTGCAATGTGGACAGGACCGTCCGACCGATGCCGGAAGCACGTGGATCACCCAGTGCGCGCCGGACGATCGCGTAGTTGACCTCCGCTGCCAGCGTCACGGGATTGTCCGCGCCGAATGTGCGGCGATATCGGGCGACGGCCAGCTCGGCCCAACTCACAGACAGCGCACAGTTTCGCCACACAAGGCGCAAAGCCAGGCGGCGGAGGTTGGTTCCCATGAGCCTTTCGACGCTGCCTTCGCCGGATTCCGGTTCGGCCCGGGTCACCGCCCCGGTGCTCGACGTCGTCGTGCCGGTCCACAACGAAGAGGCCGACCTCGAACCCAGCGTCCGGCGGCTGCACGCCTACCTCGCGGCGCACTTCCCGTACCGGTTCCGGATCACCATCGCGGACAACGCGAGCGTCGACGGGACCGCCGCGGTGGCGCAGCACTTGACCGCCACCTATCCCGAGGTCGAGGCGGTGCACCTGACCCAGAAGGGCCGCGGCCGCGCGCTCAGCCACGTCTGGACCCACTCGGACGCCGCCGTGTTGGCCTACATGGACGTCGACCTCTCCACCGACCTCGGCGCCCTTCTTCCCCTGGTCGCGCCGCTCATCTCGGGGCACTCCGATCTGGCGATCGGATCACGGCTGGCGCGAGGTTCGCGGGTGGTCCGGGGCGCGAAGCGCGAGTTCATCTCGCGCGGCTACAACCTCATTCTGCGTACGACCATGGCCGCCCGTTTCTCCGACGCGCAATGCGGCTTCAAGGCGATCCGCTCCGATGTCGCCCGCCGGCTGCTCCCGATGGTGGAGGACACCGGCTGGTTCTTCGACACCGAGATGCTGGTCCTCGCCGAGCGAGCCGGTCTGCGCATCCACGAGGTCCCGGTCGACTGGGTCGACGATCCGGACAGCCGGGTCGACATCGTGGCCACCGCGATCGCCGACCTGAAGGGCATCGTCCGGATCACCCGCGCGCTGAGCACCGGCAAGCTGCCCCTGGCCGCCCTGCGCGAGCAACTCGGGCGCAACCCGCTGCCGGTCGACGGGGTCCCGACCGGGCTGACCGGCCAGCTGATCCGGTTCGCCGGGGTGGGCGTCGCCAGCACGCTCGCCTACCTGGTGCTCTACGCGCTGCTCCGGGTCGGGATCGGCCCGCAGGCGGCCAACCTGGTGGCGCTGCTGGTCACCGCCGTCGCGAACACCGCGGCCAACCGCCGGCTCACCTTCGGGGTGCGGGGCAACGACGGGGCGCTGCGTCACCAGGCACAGGGTCTGGTCGTCTTCGGCCTCGGGCTGGCGCTGACCAGTGGCTCGCTGGCCCTGCTCGGCGCGGCCACCGGACAGCCGTCCCGGTTCGTCGAGCTCTCGGTGCTGGTGCTGGCCAACCTGGTGGCCACCGCGGTCCGGTTCCTGATGCTGCGCGTCTGGGTGTTCGGCGGCTCGCGCGCTTGAAACCACCCCGCATCCTCGGCGCGGCGCCCGTTCTCACGGGCGCCGCGTTGCCGTTTCTATCGCTATCTGACCCGAACAGTCCGGAATGCGGGACGGCTTTCGGACTACCGGCACCGTCATCGAAAGGCGGCAAACCCGTTGTACCGGTTACCGACGACATCCCGGTCATCTCACCCAGTGGGCGCGTCCTCCACGGCGCACGGGTAGTTCGGCCGGAAAATTCGGCACACGCAGACGTATCACGGAAGCAACTCAGAGGTAACAATGGGCTTTGATCGGGATAGCCGACTCTCGATCCTTGCTTCACCGGCGCGGCGGACCGGAAGGTAGCAAAACATGCTCAGCAAAGAGGACAGCCGACGGCTGGCACAGCTGGAGCGTCAGCTCCGGCGCGACGACCCTGACTTCTGCGCCCGGATGGGTGGGGGCAACTTCAGCGTGCCGACCCCCCGCCCGCCGTTAGCGCTGTTCATCGTCGCCGCCGTGATCGCCGTCGCGGCGATCGTCCTCGGCGCTGTCGGCTGGTGGATCGCCGCCATGATCGTCGCCGTCTGGGGCGTCGTCACCGCGATCGCCGCCGGTTACCGTCTGCACAAATTCCGCACCCGCTGACCCACCACCCATCGAGCCCGCGCCCGGCACGGCGCGGGCTCGATCCGTCCCGCCCCCATCGCGTGCCGCACCCGCGGCTTCCTGCCGCAAGGAGCACTCCACCCAGCCGGCCGTCGGGAGCCGCACCCGCGGCTTCCTGCCGCAAGGCACACTCCGCCCGGCCGGCCCTCGGGAGCCGCACCCGCACTCCGTGCCCACTCACCGGGCCAGTGGACTCACCGGCCGGGAAGGGTCGTCGCGGCCAGCACCGCCGCTCGCGGGCTCGACAGCACGACCCGCCCCGGCAGCAGCGCCGCGACCGGCGCCAGGCTCGGCTGCGCCAGCACGATCACCTCGGCGTCGACCTCGCGCAGCCGCTCGGCGACCACCGCGTAATACCGCTCCAGGTCACCGGCCTCGAAGAACTCCCAGGCCTCCAGGCAGGGCACCAGCAGCAGATCCGCCGCCGGGTCCTCGTCCCGCAGCAACGCGGTCGTCGGCTCCAGAGTGGACGCGACGGAGAACGCCACCGCGATCCGCCCGCCGCCCGCGGCCGCCACCGCGGCCCGTGCCATCGGCCGGTCCCCGCGCAGGACCCCGGCGCGCTCCGCCTCCGGCCCGATCGTCGAACACGTGCAGACGATCACGTCGGCCCCGCCCAGCTCGGCCAGCCGCGCCCGGACCCGCTCCTCCACCGGCAGCCCGGCCCGCGCGTCGGCGAGCAGGCTCGGATCGACCAGATGCCGATCCCGCCACCCCGGCGCCAGCTCGGCGACCAGGTCACGGAACGTCGCCACGTGCACATCCGCGGTATGCAGGAACCCGATCGTGCTCACCCGAACACCGTAGTCGCCGCCGGACACGCAGCGCCCACCCGCACAGCTCGGTCACCGCCGGACACTCCGGCCTCACGGGGAAACCAAAGCCCGTCGGATACCCCCAGCTCGCCCGGAGCCGCCGGGGACACGCCTACCGGAGCACCCCAAGCTGCTGGGCACGACCCGCCCACCGGAACGCCGAGCCGCCGGGCACGCCCCGCCCATTGGAACCCCAGGCCGTCGGGCACGCCGCGCCGGCCGGAACCCCGAGCCGCCGGCCACGCCCCGCCCACCGGACCCCGAGCCGCCGGCCACGCCCCGCCCACCGGACCCCGAGCCGCCGGCCACGCCCCGCCCACCGGACCCCGAGCCGCCGGCCACGCCCCGCCCACCGGACCCCGAGCCGCCGGCCACGCCCCGCCCACCGGAACCCAAAGCCGTCCGGACCGCCCGGCTCGCTCGAACGCCACAGCCGCCGGGCGCTCCAAGCTCACTCGAATGCCACGGTCGCTGCCGGGACGGCCCGGGCACGCGCGACCACCATCGCCTCCGTCTCGATCAGCTCCCGCTGCGCCGCCGTGAACGGCGCGAACCCGGCAACCGTCAGGTCCACCCGTTTCCGCCCGGCCATCCGCGGCCGCCACACCCCGGCGATCTCCGCGTCGAGCAGCACCACACCGGGATTGCCGAGCACCCGCCACACCTCTTTCTGCCGCGCCCGGTCCGGCACCAGCAGATCCCGATCCCGGCTCTGCAAGAGCGGATCCATCGCCGGCAGCAGCCGCACCCCGCGGGGCGTGGCCGCCGACTCCAGCGCGGGCACCCGGTCGGCGGGCAGCCAGGCTTTCCGCCCGTCGACGCGCACCTCCACCAGCTCCGCGGGCCACCTCGCGCGAATCTCGGCGGTCGTGCTCAGCAGATATTTCGCCACCTCGGCCGGCCCCGCCGGCCCGAGGAACCGCAGATAGGTCGCGATCAGCTCGCCGATGCCCCGATTGCCCGCGGGCAGATCCGGCACCGGCGGGTCGAGCGGGCCGAGTGTCGCCTCCCGCCCCCGGGAAAGCACCTGCACCCCGCCGGGCAGCCCGGCCTGCTGCCAGACATTCCCGGCGATGTGCCGCGCCTTGCAGGCCGCGCAGTCATAGGTCAGCTCGGCCGGCACCCGCTTGCTGACCTCGGTGCTCGCCTCGCCGCGGGGCATCGGCGCGCGCACCACCGCACGGAACGCCTCGGCGGTCACCCGCAGCGCGGCGATCCCCCGCCGCATCCCGTCCGGAATCTGCCCGCTCTTGATCCGCGCGGCGGCGTCCGCGTCGCTGACCGGCCACAGCTGGGCGGTCAGGGCCGCGAGGTCGCTCCGCCGGTGCAGGTGCGGCGCCCCGCGGGCCGCCCAGACCGTGACCAGCCGGTCGTCGTCCAGCTCGGCGCTGGTGCGGGCGGCCAGCGCGACATGGGTCGAGCCCGGCGTGTACTCCTGCACGCCCAGGTCGAGCACCGGCAGGTCAGCCGGCCGCGCATCACCGCGCTCGGTCAGTCCCAGCGCAGCGAGCCGGAATGCCAGCACCTGCGCCCGATCCACCTCGATCACTCGCTCACCTCCCGCGTCGGTCAGGTGCGACGACCGTACCGCCGGGATGCGACATTTCTCAGGCGTTCGCGGCGGGCGCCCGGCAGGCCCGACACGTACTCCCAGGTGTCCAGGCTGGTCGGCCCGTACGGCCCCTCCTGCGGGATCGGTGGCTCCCCGGTCAGCCGATAGCCGCACCGGCGGGCCACCGCGGTGCTCGCCGAGTTGCCCGGGTCGATCCGCAGCAGCAGCCGGCTCAGCCGCAGCGTGCCGCAGGCATAGTCGGTGAGCAGCGACAACGCGGCCACCGCGAGTCCCCGCCGCCGATAGGGCGCGCCCACCAGATAACCCAGCTCGGCCTCGCGCAGTGCCGGATTGACCCCGAAGAGCAGCACCTCGCCGAGCGGCAAGCCCCCGTCCGCGGTGATCGCGAGCTGGATCCGCCGCCCGGTCAGCCGCCCCTGCCGGGCACGCTTGAGATAGGCCAGGCCGGCCTCCACATCGAACGGTGACGGCATCGGGGTCCACCGGGCGATCTGCGGCTCGTCCAGGAGCACGACCAGATCGTCCAGATCGTCCTGGCTCCACTCGCGCAGCACGACGCCGTTGCCCGCCAACGTCAGCGGGTGCGGCAACGGGCTGGCGGTCACCCTTCGCATCCTGCCCACAATGACCCGTACCCGGCTAGTGGCGATCCACAGGTCGCGCTCATCAAATTCTCGACCGCTCACCCGTCGGATCACCGATCGCATCGCGGGTCGCCCTCCGGGCGACTCCCCGCATCCCGCCCCGCACGGCAGGATGACCTCCATGCCGCCTTCTTCCGGTACGCCCTCCGGCCAGCCGCCCTCCGGCACACCCGGCACCCCACCGGTGCACGCCGAGGGGCACTGGGCCCGCTACAACGCCGGGCAGGGCGACCGGGAGCCCCGGGAGACCCTCCGCCGCGCGCTGGACCTGGCCGGCCGGGAGACCGGTCGCACCGCCGTCGACCTCGGCTGCGGCGCCGGCCGCGAGACCCGTGCCCTGCTGGACGGCGGCTGGCGGGTGCACGCCTACGACAGCGAACCCACCATGCTCTCGGCCACCGACCGCACCCACCCGGCGCTGACCGCCCACCTGCTCGGCTTCGAGCAGATCACCGAGCTGCCACCGGCCGACCTGGTCTACGCCGGATACGCGCTGCCCTATCAGTCGCGCGCGTCATTCGATCGCTTGTGGACGCTGATCCGGGCCGCGTTGCGCCCCGGCGGCCTGGTCGCCGTGGACCTGTTCGGGGTGCACGACGCCTGGGCCGGCACCCCGGGCATGACCTTCCTGACCGCCGCCGAAGCCACCGCCCTGGCCACCGGCCTCACCGTCGAGCACTGGCACGAGGAGGACGAGGTGGGTCCCGCGTTCGGTGGCCCCAAGCACTGGCACGTCTTCGAGCTGATCGCCCGGGTGTGATCGCCTACAGCTTGCGGGCGGTGATCTCGAAGCCGGCGGTCCGGAGCCTGCTCACCAGCGCGTCGCCGATGCCGGTGGCCGGGGTGAGGACGCCACCCTCCGAGGCCGGCAGCGCGTCCCGGTCCAGGGCCAGCGCCAGCGCCGACTCCCCGAGCATCACCGCGGTCGCCGCGTAACCCGGGTCGCCCTTGGCACGGACCCGGGACGTGTACCGGGCCCCGGTGGTCGTCGTGGTGAAGATGTCCATGGTGAAGTGGCCGGTCTGCTGCGTCTTCTCGCTCGGGCCGTCGCCGGGCTTGGGCAGCAGCCGGTCCAGCAGGAAGCGGGTGGGCGGCACCGCGAGGCCGGCGATCAGCGCGCCCAGGCCCAGCTTGGTGCCGATCGCCAGGACCGGGGAGAGCGGCGACGCGCCGACGCTCATCGCCTCGCGATACTTGAAGCCGCGACCGTAGGCCCAGCCGCGCAGCGCGTTGCTGCGCCGCACCACCCGGGTGTTGTAGGACGCCATCACGAACGGGGCGAGCCGCCCGCGCAGCTTCGGATCCACTTCGGAGGCGGGGAAGGTGTCCAGGTCGCTCTGCCGGCCGAGTTTCGGCTCGGCGTGCCGGTCCGGGCTCAGCGAGTACGGGCTGCCCGCCACCTTGCGCAGCGACGGATCCTTTTTCAGTACGTCCACCTGGTTCCGCATCGAGTCGATCGTCCCGCCGCTCACCCCGCCGCGCATGCTGGTCACCACCAGCGTCGTCTCGGTGAGTTCGCCCGCTGCGTCCTGTTCGACCTGCTGGTGCAGGACGTGCACCCCGATGTCGGACGGGATGGAGTCGAAGCCGCAGGAGTGGACGATCCGCGCACCGGTGCTCCGGGCGAGCTCGTGGTTCTCGTCGATGCTGTCCCGGGCGAACAGCACCTCACCGGTCAGATCCACGTAGTCGGTGCCGGCCGCGGCGCAGGCGTGCGCAAGCGGGCGTCCGTATTTCGCATAGGGACCCACCGTGGTGATGACCACGCGGGCACGAGCGGCCAGGCTGGTCAGCGCCTCGGTGTCCGCGGCATCGGCGATCAGGACCGGCCAGTCGACGTTCAACCGGGACTTGACGTCGGCCAGTTTCGCCGCGGAGCGGCCGGCCAGGGCGATGCGGGTGCCGGCCGGCGCGTATCCGGCGAGGTGTTTCGCCACCAGGGCGCCGACGAAGCCGGACGCGCCGTAGACGACGACGTCGAAGTCTCGGGAGAGATCGCTCATGGTCGGAGATTGTGCACCCTATGCCGGGCTCGTAGGCAACCCGTCGGTAACAAACATCGCGGCATGCAGCCACAACGCCGGCTCCGCTTGCCGAATCTCCACAAAGCAGGTCGAAACTCTAAAAAGCAGTGAAGCTTTACCCACTCCGGACCCCGCCAATCCTGTCGCCGCCCGATTTCCCTCAAAAGACGGACCACCGTGGTGGCAAATCCCGACGCGGCCTGAGAACTCGGGGAGTTATTCACACAAAGGAAGATCAAAGCGGCTAATTTGTGAGAACAAAGTCACCGGCCCCGCTTCCGGACTTGGTCAGTTCCGTGAGGCGGTGGCTACCGTCGACAGTCCGCCATCGCGGACACCGTGGCCGGAACGCCGAGTCCTGCCTGCTGGTCACGGTCAACAACCCACAGGCATGGAGCGGGGGACCCACAGTTCCTCGGCGCGCTCTCCGGAGTGCGCCTCGGGGTGAAGCCGCACCTGACGCGGCCGGGCTCCTCGGCCCGAACCCGACAGCTCACCTCGCAGGCGTGGAGGAAAACTTCATGCTTCACCTGAACAAGCGGGTTCGTCGTGTCCTCTCCCGGCGAGCCCAGTATCCGCGTGCGCTCAAGCGCACTCTCGGCCTCGCCGTGGCCGGCCTGGCCGGCGCCGTCGGTCTGCTGGCCGTCGAGGCTTCCCCGGCCAGCGCCACCCCGAACGTGAACTGGGACGCTGTAGCCCAGTGCGAATCCGGTGGAAACTGGCGCATCAACACCGGGAACGGCTATTACGGCGGTTTGCAGTTCAGCCGCAGCACCTGGCGCGCGCACGGTGGCGCGCAGTACGGCTCCACCGCCAACCTCGCGTCCAAGAGCGAGCAGATCCTGGTCGCCGAACGGGTACTCCGCAACCAGGGCATCGGCGCCTGGCCCACCTGCGGGCGGCGTGGCCTCACCAAGGCCCGCAAGAGCACGTCGGTGAGCCCGTACCGCCTCGCGTCGTACACGACACCGCTCAAGGCCACCCGCACATACGTGGTGAGGCGCGGCGACACCCTTTCCGGCATCGCCGCGCGTTACCACGTCAAGGGCGGGTGGAAGGCGTTGTATCGCGCCAACGCGAGCCGGCTGAGCAGCCCGAACCGGCTGCGGGTGGGTCAGCGCCTGGCCTTCTGAGATCAGGATCGGCCCAGCTCCGGGTGGTCGAGCACCCGGAGCCACGAGCCGTCGGGCTGGCGGCGGACGACCTGTGCCCGCGCCCCGGCCCCGTCTCTCGGCGGGGTCGAGGTGAGGGCCAGGTCGCCGCTGATCAGCGTGGGCAGCGGCGCCTCGGGCTCGAACGCCGGCATTTTCGGCAGCAGGTCGGCCCAGAGCTTCTGGATCGCGGCGCGGCCGACCGTCTCGCTGCCGGGTGGATAGGCCATCACGGCATCCTCCTCATAGAGCAGCGCCAGGCCTTCGGCGTCTTTCGCATTCGCCCGCTCGACGAACAAACGGGTCAGGTCCTCGGGATGCATTGCTTTCTCACGGTCTGCTTTCTCGCGGTCGCTCATGACTCCACCCTGCCGCGCGCGGCTCCACAAGTCCAACGAATGGTTTTCATACCAACTACAATCGCCACTCATGGATCTGCGGCAGCTGGAATACTTCGTCGCGGTCGCCGAGACCGGCAGCTTCACCCGGGCCGCGGCGCGCGTGCACATCACCCAGTCCGGCGTGAGCGCCCAGATCAAGGCGCTGGAGCAGGAGCTGGGCGCGGAGCTGTTCGACCGCGGCAGCCGGGTCGCGCGGCTCACCGAGGCCGGCTCCGCGGCGCTCAAGCACGCCCGGGCCGCGCTCGATTCGACCCTCGACCTGCGGGACGCGATCGACGACGTCAAGGGGCTGATCCGGGGCCGGCTGACCATCGGGATGGTGACCGGGTGCGAGGTCGCGCCGCTGTTCGACGCGCTCGCCGCGTTCCACCGGGAGCATCCGGGCATCGAGCTGGAGCTGGCCGAGGCGAACTCGGATCACCTGGTCGCCGGGGTGCGCGCGGGCAGCCTCGACGTCGCCCTGGCGGGGCTGGCCGGCGAGCCGCCGGAGAGTCTGAAGTCGCGGATCATCGTGAGCGAGCGGCTGGTGGCTCTGGCCGCGCCGGACAGTGAGCTCGCTGCCCGGGGCAGCGTCACGATCACCGCGCTCACCGCGTACGAAAAGATCTGCCTGCCCGTCGGGACAGGGATCCGCGACGTGCTCGATCGTGCCTTCGCCGGGAAGACCGGGCTGCGACCGGAGGTCGCGCTCGTCGCCACCTCGCCGGACACGGTGGCCGGCCTGGCGCGGCGCGGTCTGGGGGTCGCGGTGCTCAGCGAGTCGATGGCCGCCGCGCATCCCGACCTGGTCAGCGTCCCGATCGACGGGATCGAGATCCCGGCGCTGCTCGCGCTGATCTGGCAGGACCGGACCAGTCCGGCTCTGGCGGCGTTCCTCGAGCAGTGCGACGCGGCGTTCCGTTAGGAGGGCCCCCGCCGCGACGCGACGGGGGCCCGGACAACGCTGGTGTTACTTGGTGATCCGCTGGGTGTGCGTCGCAACGTACGACTGGTTACCCGCCTTGTCGGTCGCCCAGTAGGAGACCTTCAGCGTGCCCTTGTCGACGCCGGAGACGGTCGCGTGCCACCCGAAGAACGGGTCGAGCAGCGCGTCCACCGCCGCGGCCTTGGCCGTCGCGTCCTTCTCCGAGGAGGCGACGGTCCAGGTGCCGGCCGCGTAGTAGTACCACTTGCCGGACCGCTCCTCGATCAGCTTCACCGAGACGGTGCCGACACCCGCGCCGAGGTCGACGACCGTGCCGTTGAGCTGCGTCCAGGAGGCCGCCTTGTCCGCGTCACGCGGCAGGCTCAGGCCGACGATCGGGGCGAGGACGTCCTTGACCACGAGCACCGGACCGACCTTGACGGCCGTGCCGGCGCCGGCCGCGTTCACCGGGGTGGCGGTGACCGTGAAGCTGCCGCCCTTGGTGTAGACGTGGGTCAGGCCGCCGACCGTGCCGTCACCCCAGTTGACCTGGAAGCTGTCGGCGCCGGTGACCCCGGTGGGCCGCACGGTGACCGTCTCGCCGGACCACACCAGGCACTTGTCCAGGGTGTACTTGCCGGTCTGGGCGGCCGCCGCCACGGTGCCGCCGGAGACGGTCGCGGCGTTGCCGGCCTCGTCGGTCAGCGTCACGGTGATCGGGTAGCTGCCGGCCGCGGCGTACTTGTGGGTCGCCGTGGTCGCGCCGGCCTCGAGCGTCTCCGCCGCGCTGCCGTCGCCCCAGTTCACCACCTGCTTGATCTTGCCGGCGGCGGTCACGTCGTCGGACAGCGCCGACTGGGTGAGGGTGACCGTCTGGCCCGGCCAGATCGCGGCCGCGTTCACCGCGTACGTCCCGGCCGGAGCCGTGGTGTCGAAGACGCCCGGGGTGCTGCGCGGCGTGGTGTCCGCGGTGATCGGGCTGTACTTGGCGAAGTAGTTGACCAGCATGGTGAGGTCGTTGTCACCGGTGGTCGTCTTGGTCGCCGGGTTCTTGCCCAGGGTGGTGAAGTTGTCGCCACCCGAGGCGAGGAAGGAGTTCATCGTGACCCGGTACGACGCGTTCGGGTCGATGGTGACCCCGTTCAGCTTCATCGAGGACGCGATGATCCGCGAGCCCTTCGGCTGGTTGACGTCGTACGAGTAGGTGAAGCCCTTGGACGAGCCCAGGTGCAGCACCGGCCGGGACGCGGTGGCCGGCTGCCACTGCTCCTCCAGCACGTTCTTGATGTCGGCGCCGGACAGGGTCTTGGTGACCACGTCGTTGGCGAACGGCTGCACCGCGAACGCCTGCGCGTATGTGACCGTGCCGTCGGTGCCGAAGGCGAGATCGTTGCGCAGGCCCCCCGGGTTCATGAAGGCGATCTGCGCCCCGCCGCGACCGGCGTCCTTGGTCTGGTCGAGCTGCACGTCGGCGATGAAGTTGCCCATCACCGACTCGGACCCGCGGTCCTCGGACCCGGTCGCCGAGTACGCCCGCTTGATGTCCGCCGTGATCGAGCCGAGCTTCTGCTTGCCCAGCTCGGTCGCGGTCGCCTTGGCGGTGGCCACGATGCCGGCCACGGTGCTGTTCTCGGCGTAGCCCTTCACGTCGATCAGCTCGGCGGTCGACTTGACCACCGACTTGGTGGCCGGGTCGTAGGTGAGCACCGCGCGGCCCAGCTTGACGCCGTAGTCCTCGGCCTGCAGCACCGGACGGGTCTTGTCGGTGCCGGGGACCGGGATCTCGAACGCGTACGGCTGGTGGGTGTGCCCGCTGAAGATCGCGTCGATGTCGGCGCTGACCTTGGTGAAGTTCCCGAAGACCGGGTCGTTCTGCAGCGCCTCGGCGGAGTTGATGTTCGCGGTCGCCGCGCCCTCGTGGGCGAGCAGCACGATCACGTCCGCCTCGCCGTTCGCCGCGTCGCCGTCGGAGAGCTGCGCCGCGACCGTGTTCGCCTCGGCCACCGGGTCGTGGAACTCCACGCCCTTGATGCCGTCCGGGCTGACCAGCGACTTGGTCTCACCGGTGACCACACCGATGTAGCCGACCTTGACGCCGTTCACGGTCAGCACCGAATACGCCGGCAGCGCCCGCTTGCCGTCCTGGTAGACGTTGGCGCCCAGGAACGGGAACTTGGCCCGGTTCTGCACGCGGCCGGTCAGGTCGGCGATGCCCTTGTCGAACTCGTGGTTGCCGACCGCGGAGACGGCCAGGCCACCGGCGTTCAGCGCGTCGATCGTCGGGTTGTCGCCGTCGATCGCCGAGATGAAGGTGGAGGCGCCGATGTTGTCACCGGCCGAGCTCCACACCGTGTTCGGGTTCTCCGAGCGCAGCTTGTCGACCAGTCCGACGAGCTGGGCCGCGCCACCGGTGCCGGCGGTCGGGGCCTCGAGCCGGCCGTGGAAGTCGTTGATGTTGAGCAGCTGGAGGTCGAACGGCTTGGGCGCGCTGGTGTCCAGGCCGATCACCACCGGGTCGTGGTCGCTGGCCCGGTACGGGGTGGGGCTGTAGAACGGCGCGTACCCGGTGTACTGGTAGGCGTACGACTCGACGGAGTTGATGTTCCAGATGTCGACGCCGGTGACCCGGTCGGTCAGCGACGGCGTGGTGAGCGCGTGGTCCAGCGAGCCGGACTCGCCACCGAAGACGTACGAGGACTTGCCCGGCGCCTTGGTGGTGTGCACGTCGGTGTATCCGGCCTGGTAGAGGACCTGCATCGGGTCCTCCTGGGTGTACGAGTTGAAGTCACCCAGCAGGATCACCTTGTCGGTGCCGCTGTCCTTCTCCACACCCTTGACGAACTCGACGAGCGACGCCGCCTGGCGCTTGCGGTCGCCGTTGTACGGGCCCTGCCCGTCGCCGGTGTCCACATTGTCGCCGGTCGGGGTCACCGAGGCGCTCTTCGACTTGAGGTGGTTGGCCACCACGGTGAAGTCGATGCTGCCGGCGGTGAAGGTCTGCGCGATCGGCTCCCGCGCGTTCGACCACACGGTCTCGTCGCTCAGCGACCGGGACGCGCCCTTCGGCGTGACCTTGGCCGGCTTGAAGATGATCGCCGTGGTGATCAGGTCCTGCTCGGCCGGGCCGGGCAGCTCGGCCGGGGTGCGCACGTAGTCCCAGGTGCCCGCGCCGTCCCGCTCGTTCAGCGCGCCGACCAGGGTCTTCAGCGCCAGCTGCGGGTCGTTCGCCTCGAACCGGACCGAGTTCTCGATCTCCATGAGGGCGACCACGTCGGCGTCCAGCGCGGAGATCGCCGAGACGATCTTCGCCTGCTGCTTGGCCAGCGCCGCCGCGTCGGTCGCACCGCGGGCGTCGCCGCCGAAGTGGACGAAGTAGTTCAGCACGTTGAAGCTGGCCACCTTGACGTCCCCGCCCACGGCCGCCGGGGCGGCGGTACGCGGGTTGGTCGCGGTGAAGGTGGTCCGGTTCGCGGCCGGGGTGGTGGCGTCGACCGGGGTGGTCGGCTCCAGCAGCCAGTCGCCGTACGCGTAGTCGAGCACCACCGGGCCGAACGAGGCGACCGTGTCACCGGTCCGCACCGGCGCGTCCTTGGTGATGTACGGCGGCGCGACGTTCGCCGTCGACAGGTTGGTGGTCCGGCCGTCGTCGAGCAGGATCCGGCCGGCGCGGTTGGCGGCCTTGAGCGCCTTGGCCTCGTCGCTGCCGGGTTTCGCCACGTCGGTCGGCACCTTCGCCACCGAGTCGCCGGCGGCCAGGACCAGCTCGCCGTAGTTGTTCACCGGGTAGGTGTCCGACACGGTGTACTTGCCGGTCGGGGCGACCAGCATGCCCTCCAGTGCCTCGCGCGCGTCGTCGCCGGCCGGCAGGCTCAGCGGGACGGCGGCCGGCACGGTCACGCCGGTAGCGCAGACCTGGGTGTCGGTCTTGGCGCCCAGGGTGACCTCGGTGAGGCCGTTGAACTCGGTGACCGTGCCGGTGACCCGGGCCTTGTCCCCGATGGCGACGGCCGGCAGGTTGGCGGCCACGCCGTACACGAAGACCGCGTCCGAGGCGGTGCCGGCGTGCGTGCCGCCGGTGCCCTCGGTCTGCAGGTAGAAGCCGTTGAAACCGCCGGTGGTGTGCACGGCGGTGACCACGCCCTCGATCGTCACCTTGCTGCCGGCCAGCGGCGACGCGGCGCCCGGGCCCTGCACCTCGGCGATCGTGTTCGTGACGGTGGTGGTGCAGCCGGTGGCCGGCGGCTCCGGGTCGGTGGTCCCGCCGCCGTTCACGGTGCCGAACGAGCTGGTGGCCGCGACCTGCCAGACGCCGTCGATCTTCTGGAGCGACGCGCCGACCGGGGTGCTGCTGGTCTCGGAGACTCCGATGTCGGTGCTGGTCCGGCCGGAGGCCGGGCCGTTGGTGGCGGTGAAGCTGCCCTCGTAGCTGAGGAACTCGGCGACCGTGCCGTCCGGCTTGACCAGGGCCACGCCGTCCGGGGCGCCGTTCTGGAGGCCGTCGGTGGGGTAGGTCTGCACGACCACGCCGGCCGCCGGAACGGCGCCGCTCAGGGTGGCCGCGGTGCCGTAGGTGGCACCACCGGTGCCGTTGTAGAGGACGATCTGCCAGCCGGACAGGTCGGTGCCGGCCGGCGCCTGCACCTCGATCGCCTCGCCGCTGTCCGCGCCGACGTTGTCATAGTGGATCTCGCTGATGAACGGGATCTGGGCCTCGGCCGCGAAGGCCGGCCCGGAGAAGCCGAGACCCAGCGCCGTCGCCAGGGCCGCCGCGCCCAGGGCCCGGAGAGCCGGTGGGCTCACGCTGCGTATGTATGGACGCATCGAAATTGGTCCTCCGATGGAAGTGAGTGGGCCGGAGCGTAGGTACGTACGATGACGTTCCTTTCTCGATCAGGTAACGGAACGGGGTGTGCCCCGCGAAGTAGAGCCCCGAATCGGTCCTAAACGACCACTCAAGAGGGATGCGGCGAGCCGCCCGTCTGTCCACTACGGATTGTTACCTGTCGGCTGTCTATACAGCGCGTGACGATACGTTCCCGTCGCGACGCCTCCCGACCGGCTTCACCCCTCGCCGAACAGAGGCGACCGTGAGCCGCCCCCGGGTCACTCGGCAGCCACGTCAGCCGATCGGGTAACCCGTTCGGGTGACATGCGGGTCGGCTGATCGGCGCCCGGTCGCGGATCACGGCGCCGTGGTCTCGGGCCCGAGCGCTGCGACGATGCGGCACATCCACCGCGCGATCAGCCACAATAGACGGCAATAGATGCAAGTTGCAACGCTGTGCGATCAGGCGGCTACTCTCTGACACTCTTCCGAACGGGGCGTCGGTGTCCGGGCGGCAGAGGGGCCATCATGAACGACGGTGAACGACAGCTTCAGGATCAACTCGGCACTCGGGAGCGGGCCGACGCCTTCGCCGCGCGGCAGACCTTGCCCCGCCTCAACGATCGGATGCGCCACTTCATCGGCCGGCAGGAGATGATGTTCCTGGCCACGGCAGACCGCTCCGGCGCGTGCGACAACACGTTCCGGGCCGGCCCGCCCGGATTCGTCCGGGTGCTCGACGACGAGCGCCTCAGCTGGCCGGAGTACCGGGGCAACGGGGTACTGGCGAGCCTCGGCAACATCACCGAGAACGCCCAGGTCGGGCTGCTCTTCATCGACTTCCGGGAGGTCATCGGCCTGCACGTGAACGGCACCGCGGAGATCGTCGAGGACCCGGACGAGCGGGCGGGCACGCCACCGGGGTTGCGGGCGCGGTTGTGGGTGGTCGTCCGGGTGCACGAGGCCTACATCCACTGCGCGAAGCACATTCCCCGGATGGTGAAGATCCCCCGGCAGCGTGGCCGGCTCCCGGAGTCGGAACAGCGCATCAAGAAGAGCGACTACTTCATTCCGGACCCGGCAACCCGCCCCCTGCCCACGCAGGAAGATGCGCGCCGAGTGAGTTGAGTGATTCGATCGTGATGTAACCCACTCCTTTCGTTGTTGAAGTTTCAAGAGCAACCGGCGAATAGTGTTGGTGAAACTTCAACAACCATGGGGGTTGGCCATGACGGTGACGATCGGCCGGGAGACGGCGCGCGTGAGTCCTCCGGAGGCACGAGTCCGCACCCGCGTCACGGTGCCACTGGAGTTCCCGGACGGCTACCGCACCACCGCCGAGGTGTTCACCTTCATCGGCCTCGCCGACGGGCGCGAGCACCTGGCCCTCGGCCTCGGCGACTGGCGCACGGCGACGAACCCCCTGGTCCGCCCGCACAGCGAGTGCCTCACCGGGGACGTCTTCGGCAGCCAGCGCTGCGACTGCGGCCCGCAGCTGCGCGAGGCCGCCGAGCGGATCACCGAGCAGGGCGGCATCCTGCTCTACCTGCGCCAGGAGGGCCGCGGCATCGGGCTGTACGCGAAGCTCGACGCCTACGCGCTCCAGGACACCGGCCTGGACACCTACGAGGCGAACCTGGCGCTCGGGCACGGCGAGGACGAGCGGGACTACACCGCCGCCGCGCAGATGCTGCTCGCCCTGGGCGTCGACCGGATCCGCCTGCTCAGCAACAACCCGGACAAGGCGGGCCAGCTCGGCGACCTCGGCGTCGAGGTGACGGAGCAGATCCGCACGGGAGTTCACCTGTCCGAAGCGAACGCCCGGTACCTTGCTGCCAAGCGCGACCACACCGCGCACACCCTCGACCTGACCGGTGCCGCATGACGTCTTACACCGATGCCGACCGCTTCTGGACGCGATCGGCCATCGACCTCTCCCGGCTCTCCCCGCCGTCGCCGACGCACTACGCGGTCGGCGCGGTGGTGGTCGGCGCGGCCGGCAACCCGATGGCCACCGGTTACACCGGGGAGACCGACCCGCACTTCCACGCCGAGGAGGAGGCGCTCGCCAAGCTGGCCGGGCGCGGCCTCGACCTGGCCGGAGCGACGATCTACACCTCGCTGGAGCCGTGCACCACCCGCAAGTCCCGCCCGGTCTCGTGCACCGAGCTGATCCTCGCCTCCGGCATCCGCCGGGTGGTGCTGGCGCTGCGCGAGCCGCTGCACTTCGCCGACTGCACCGGGGTGGAGACGCTCCAGGCGCACGGCATCGAGGTGCTCGAGGTTCCGGACCTGGGCGACGCGGTACGGGACATCAACGCCCACGTCATGGGGATGCAAACGACATGATTCAGGATGCCGTCGTGACCGCCCACCCGGAGCCGGACTGGCTGAGCAGCCCCGAGATGGCCGCCTGGCTGAATCTCACCCAGCTGCTGATGCTGCTGCCGAGCGCGCTCGACCGGCAGCTGCGCGACGACGCCGGCATCCCTCACGCGTATTACCAGATCCTCGCGACGCTCAGCGGCGCTCCGGGCCGGTCGATGCGGATGACCGACCTGGCCCGGATGGTGGGCACCACCACCAGCCGCCTGTCGCACGCGGTCGCGAGCCTGGAGCAGCGCGGCTGGATGGCCCGCAAGGCGTGCGCCTTCGACAAGCGGGGTCAGATCGCCTCGCTCACCGACGAGGGCATGGCGGTGCTGGCGGCGGCGGCCCCGGGCCACGTCGCCGAGGTCCGCCGGCTGATCTTCGACCACCTCTCGCCGGCCGAGGTCGACCAGCTCCGGGAGATCACCGGCAAGATCCTCCCCGCGGTCACCGCCTGATCGGACCCCTCAGGCGGCGAAGGCGCGCTCGCCGGTGACCGACCACACCTCGGCGATCCGGTCGCCGGTCACGTGCAGCAGGTCGATCCCGCCGCGGTGCACGCCGGGCCGCCGCACGCTCCACCGCATGACGAAGCCCCGGTCCCCGGCGATCGGCGGTTCGTCGAGGGAGAACCGCGGTCCCTCGCGCTGTTTGCGGAAGTCCTCGACATAGGCGGACATCGCGGCCGGTCCGCGGACCTCGTCGCCGGCCAGCGCGGCCTCGTCGCCGCCGCCGAAGTGGATCCGGAAGTCGTCGGTCAGCAGTGTCCCGGCCCGCCCGAGGTCGCCGTTCCAGAAGGCGACCCAGGCATCGGCCAGTTCGTCGGCACGCGACATGCTTCGTTCTCCTCGCTCGTGGGAAACGCTGCTGAACCCATCCTGCGAGGACGCGGCGACACCGTGCTGTCGGCGTTTCCCGGTCAGCCCTCCTGGCCGGTGCGGCCGCGGATGACCGGGTGGACCTGGAACTCGGCGCACCCGCCGGACCAGGTGAGCTTGACCGAGTCGCGCTGTTTCGGCGGGCTGACCCGGATGCTGGTGATCTGCTGGCAGGCGGTGCCGTCCGGGTTGGCGTTCAGCGCCTCGATCACGGCGGACGCCGTCTCGCCCTTCTTCAGCAGGTAGGGCGAGGGCTCGCCGGTGCTGTCGGCGAGGCCGCCGCCGTAACCGTTCGGGGTCTTCGCGGCCGTGGCGCCGTCGCCGGTGACGACCGTCGGGTAACCCTCGATCCAGCAGTCCGCTCCGGTGTTGCGGAAGTGCACCGGGGCGATGCTGTGCCCGGCGGCGCCGTCCGCGTCGTCGACCGTGATCTTCAAGTCGGCGGTGGCGCAGGTGGGCGCGTCCGGGTCGCCGGGGTCGCTGGTCGGCGTCGACGTCTTCGTCGTCGTCTTCTTCGGCGTCGTGCCGGCGTTCTTGGCCTTAGTGGTGGTCGTGGGCGCGGCCTCCGCCGTCGGAGTCGTGGACGCGGCCGGGGCAGCCGGAGCCGCCACGGTGTCCTGCTTGCAGGCGGTCAGCGCGACCAGCGCGGCAACCGCTACGGCCGGGACAGCGAGAACGGGACGCCAGTTCATCGTGGATTCCTCAAGGTCTGAGATGGATCAACAGGACCACCCCGAACACTAGGGAAACCTGGGAACGCCTCCATCCCATCTTCGTGCCACGGCGTGACATCTAGGCCACGGCGAGAACCGGCACGATCCGAACCGTCCGCCGATACGCCGTGGCGCACAGCACCCCGAGCACCCCGATCAGCAGCCAGCCGGCCGTCAGCGCGATCCCCGACCCGGCCGCCCCGCCGTGCGCGGTCAACGCCCGCACCGCGAACACCGGACCGTACGTCGGCAGGTAGCTCGCCACCGTGGCGAGCGTCCCCGGCACCCCGGAGACCACGACGGTGGCCAGCGCGATCACCGGCACCACCACGCCGAGCAGCCGGCCGGTCGCGCCGAACCCGACCACCAGGGCCTGCACCACCAGCGCGAACACGACCGCGATCAGCCCGTCGACGGCCAGCAGGGCGAGCAGCCGCCACGGGCCGAGACGCAGGAACACCTCGGCGGCCGCGGTCACCACGAGAGCCTGGCCCAGGGCGTACCGAAGCAGGGGGTTGAAATTGATCATCGCGAGGCGCCAGGTCGGGCCGCGCCAGGTGAGCGGGTCGCGGCCCCGATAGGGCAGCAGCAGCGCGCCCAGCCAGAGCACGAGCACCACGATCGGACCGGCGGCGAGCCCGCCCAGGTCGCCGAAGCCGTGTCCGGTGGCGGCGATCGGGGTGGCCGCGACGGCGCGCAGGTGCTCCCGTTCCGCGGCCGAGTAGGTCGGCACCTGGGCACGGCCGTCGTCCAGGGCGCCGGCCAGGTCGGACGCGCCGCCGGCGAGCTGGGTCGACCCGTCGGCGAGGTGGCGTCCGGCGGCGCCGGCCTGCCGTACGCCGGACGTCAGTTGATCGGCGCCGGAGGCGGCGTCCCGCGCGCCGGCCGCGAGGTCGTCCGCTCCCCCGGCCAGCCGCCGCGCGCCGTCGCGGAGCGCGGCCGCACCCCTCGCCGCCTTCCCGGCACCGGTCCGGAGCTCGCCGGCCCCGTCCGCGAGCTGCCCGGCCGCGTGGTGCACGGTGACCGCGCCGGTCGCGGCCTGCTTGATCCCGCCGGCCAGCTGCGGGGTGCGGTCGGCGAGCCGGTCGGCGCCGTCGGCGACCCGCTGCGCGCCGTCGGCCAGATCGGTGATCCCGTCGCGGACCTCGACCACCTTGGCGCGGACCCCGGACTTGGCCGACTCGGCGTCGCCGCTGGCGTCGACGAGCCGGTCGGCGGCCTCGCGCAGCTGCGCGCACACGTCCGCCGGTGTCTGACACTGATCAGCCAGCTCGCGGGCCTGCCGCGCCGCCGAGGTGAGATCGGGGAGCCGATCGATACCGGTCACCACCTGGTTCGCGATCGGCACGACGGTGTCCGCGAGCCGCTGGTTGCCGTCGGCGACCTGCCGCGCGCCGTCGGCCAGCGCCCGGGTTTGCGCGGGCAGCTCGGCGGTGCCTCTGCGCAGCGTGGTGAGGCCGTCGGCCAGTTGCTTCGTGCCGCCGGCGAGCTGGTCGGCGCCGTCGGCCAGGCGGGAGGCGCCTGCGGCGAGCTGCCCGGTTCCGGTCGCCAGCGTGCCGGCGCCGTCGCGGAGCCGTGCCGTCCCACCGGCCAGAGTGGACGCACCGGCACTGAGCTGGTCGGTGCCGTCGGCCAGCGCGCCGCTGCCGGCGGCGAGCCGGCCGAGCCCGATCACCAGCCGGTTGTTGCCGTCGGCGACCCGGCTCGCGCCGTCGGACACCTTGCCGGCGCCGTCCGCGGCCTCGCCGAGCTGGTCGTGCATCTTGCCGAAGCCCAGGTAGACGTTGTCCAGGTAGGTCTCGACCACGGTCTGATTGAGGGTCGCGACCGCGGCGTCGGTCAGGGTCCGGCTGATCACCGGATCAAACCCGTTCGACGTACGGGAGGAGGTCACGTCCACCCGGGCCCGCTCCGCTGTCGCCGGCTCGGCGTTGCCGGTGGAGATCGCGGCGCGGGAGAAGTTCGCCGGGATGGTGACCGCGACCGCGTACTTCCCGGAGTCGAGCCCGGCCGCGGCGTCGTCCGCGTCGGTGAGCACCCAGGTGTAGTTGTCGCCGGTGTGCGCGACCAGCTTGGCGGCCAGTTCCCGGCCGAGCGGGATGGTCTGCCCGGCACGCTCGACCGGCTCGTCGCCGTTGACGATCGCGGCGGTCACCGTGGCCAGCCGGGCGGCCGGGTCGTGGAAGGCGGCCAGCAGCGCGGTCACGGCCAGCAGCGGCACGAGCAGCGCCCCGATCCACTTCTTCGTCATGCGGACACCTTGATGCTCGTCGGGATCTGGGGATCGTGACCGGAACCGGTCACCAGGACCGTGCTGCCGCGGTCGACCGCGGCCCGCAGGCCGGCCAGCACCGCCGCGCGGTCGGGCACCCGGTCGAAGCCGTCGATCAGCAGCAGCGGCGGCGTCACGGCGGCGGCCGCCAGGATCTCGGCGGGGTCCGGGCGGCGGATCAGGACGACCTCGTCGCGTACCTCGGAAGCGCGCTGCGGCAGGACCCGCCCGAGCGTCTTCATCCGGCCCGGCACGCTGGTGGCCCGGCCGCCGACGGCGAGCAGGAAGGCGCTCGCCGCCTTCTGGTCGCCCACCACGGTGACGATCTCGCCGGGCCCGATGCGCACCTGGTCGGTGGCGACCACGTCGGTGGCGCCCGGTTCCGGCCAGTCGGCCAGGGCGAGTTCCCGGGTGACGCCCTCGCCCTCCACGTCGAACGACGGCAGGACCCGGTCCAGCCGCGGCGGCAGCCACCAGGCCCGGTCGCCGAGCAGCGCCAGCACCGCCGGGACCAGCGTCATCCGGACCAGGAACGCGTCCACGAAGACGCCGACGGCCAGGCTCAGCGCGATCGGTTTGACCGTCGCGGCGCTCTCCGGGACGAACGCGGCGAAGACGGCGAACATGATCGCGGCGGCGGCCACCACGACCGGCGCGGAGGCCCGGAACCCGGCGCCGATCGCGTGCCGGGCGTCGCCGGTGTGCACGTACTCCTCGCGGATCCGGGAGACCAGGAAGACCTCGTAGTCCATCGCGAGTCCGAACAGGACACCCATCAGGATGATCGGCAGGAAGCTGATCACGCTGCCGGTGTGCGCCACGTTCAGCTCGCCGGCCAGCCAGCCGCGCTGGAAGACCAGCGCGGTCACCCCGAACGCCGCGCCGACCGAGAGCAGGTAGCCGACGGTCGCCTTGATCGGCACCGCGATCGACCGGAACACCATGGTGAGCAGCACCAGCGACAGCCCGGCCACCAGGATCCCGAACGGCACCAGCGCGCCGCCGAGCCGCGCCGACACGTCCACGCCGACCGCGGTGATGCCGGTGACCGCGGTGGGCACGCCGTATTCGGCGCGCAGGTGCGGCTCCAGGGCGCGCAGCCGGGCGACCAGCGCGACGGTGTCCGGCGAGTCCGGCGCACTGGCCGGGATCACCTGCACGATGCCGATCTCGGCCTTGGGGTTCGGCGTGGCGATCGGCACCAGCGCCACCCCGGGCACCTTCGCGATCTCCGCGCCCAGCCGGTTCATCAGCCCGACCGGGTCGTGCGAGGCGATGATGTCCGCGGTGACCAGCAGCGGACCGTTGTAGCCCGGCCCGAACTCCGCGGTGATCGCGTCGTAGGTCTGCCGGGCCGCGCTGCCCGGCGCCTCACTCGCCCCGTCCGGCAGCGCCAGCCGCAGCTCGGTGGCCGGCAGCGCGAGCGCGCCGAGCCCGATCAGCAGCGTCACGATGGTGATCACCGGCC
Source organism: Actinoplanes ianthinogenes (assembly GCF_018324205.1). Taxonomy (NCBI): domain Bacteria; kingdom Bacillati; phylum Actinomycetota; class Actinomycetes; order Micromonosporales; family Micromonosporaceae; genus Actinoplanes; species Actinoplanes ianthinogenes. Next base: position 5,282,178 of record NZ_AP023356.1, on the reverse strand, counting down.
GGCGCGTCGCCACCGCGACCCAGCGCGCATAGACATCGATCTGCCGCTTGCGCGGCTTCTTCCGGCCTTGCGGCTTTTTCCGGCCTCGCGGCCGCAGGCGTTCGCCGGCCAGTGACAGGAGCGCCGGCATCAGGGTGACGGCTATCAGTACGGCGATCGCCACGGCCACCGCCGCGCACAGTCCCATCGTGGTGAGGAACGGGATGTCCGCCACCACCAGCCCGACCAGGGCGATCACCACGGTCAGGCCGGCGAAGACGACCGCCGAGCCGGCCGTGGCGGTCGCCCGGGCGATCGAGTCGGCGACCGGCAGGCCGTCCCGGAGCTGGTCGCGGTGCCGGGACAGGATGAACAGCGCATAGTCGATGCCGACCGCGAGGCCGAGCATCATCGCCAGGGTGACCGCGGTGGACGGGACGGTGATCACCCGGGTGGCGCCGTAGAGCAGGCCGACCGAGAGCCCGACCCCGAGGATCGCGGTGAGCAGCGGCAAGCCGGCCGCGACCAGGGAGCCGAAAGTGATCAGCAGGACCATCAGCGCGACGACCAGGCCGAGCCCCTCGACCGGGCTGGGCTTCGGCACCCGGTCGGCGTAGGCGTCCCCGCCGACTCTGACCCTCGCGCCCCGGATCTCGTTCTGCAGATCCTTGCCGATCTTGTCGACGGCGGCCTTGGTAGCCGGCTTGACGTCCATGAAGGCGACGTCGAACTGAACCGTGATGATCGCCGCGCGACCGGTGCGGTTGCCTTTGAATCGCTCGTCGAACGGCGAGATCACCGTGATCACCTGGTCGACCCGCGTGGCCTCGGCTACCGCGTCGGTGATCGGTTTCCGGGCCTCGACCGGATCCACCCCGGTGATCACGAGCTGCGCGGAGGAGCCGCTGACCTCGGGAAAGACCCGCTTGAGGGTGTCCAGGGCCTGCTGCGACTCGGAGCCGGGGATGGTGAAGGCGTCGTCGGTGCCGCGGGCGATCAGCAGCCCGCCGCCGGCCAGCACCAGCAGGGCGAGCAGCCAGGCGACCAGGGTGCGGCCGCGATGGCGGACCACGGAGACGGCCAAGCGGTGAAGCGCGGAAGACACGGCGAGCCCCTAACCTGCACAGGTGCGTGCAGGTTAGCGTTATTGCTCAGTCGTGTGCAACTTTCAGATTCCGCGCCTGCGCCACGGCCTCCTCCGCGGCCTTGAGCGGCAGTCCCGCCGCGATCAGCACCCCGGTGGCGACCGCGACGCCGTCGTCCGACCAGACGCCGTCGTTCACCGCCTGGATCATCGACAGGGTCATCCCCTGCAGAGCCAGCGTCAGCAGCTCGGGCGGCAGGTGGGTGGCGAACCGGCCGCTCGCCCGGCCACGGACCAGCAGCTCCACGCCCTGCGCGCGGATCGGGGCGAGCAGCTCGTGCAGCCGCGACACGCTGCCCAGATCCGCGTCGGCCAGGGTCATCAGCAGCCGGTACTCCGCGCCGACGGTCCACACGGTGAGCGCGAAGTCGGCGAGGGCGACCTCCGGGTCGAGCCCCGAACGGTCGGTGCCGCCGAGTGCGCCGAGCAGGTGCCCGGAGACCTTGTCGGAGAGGCCGTCGAGCAGCGCGTCCCGGGTCGGGAAGTGGGCGTACACGGTCCGCCGGACCACGCCGGCGGCCTGGGCCAGGTCGTCCATGCTGGCCGTCGGGTTGCGGGAGAGCAGGTCCTGGGCCGCTCGCAGAATCCGGTCCCGGTTCGCCTCGGCGTCGCGGCGTTTGGCTGGCATGTCGCACAGAGTAGTGCCGCGTTTCGCGACTTCTGGCGGCACCGGTACGGCTATTGACCCGTGCCGTTCGGTGGGGCGGGGTAACCGGCCCGGGGGATTCCGCGCCCGGCCCGCATCACGGATCGTGGGGTTGTCACCGTAGGTGACCATCGGCTCGACACCGTGGATCCGTGCCGGGGAGCCCTCATGATCAACCGACCGCTTTCCCGTCTCCTCGCACTGACCGCGGCCCTGGTCGCCACCCTCACGGTGCTGGTCGCCGCCGGTCCACCACCGACCGCCGCGGCCACCCGCCCGCCCCGGGTGTTCCGCGAGCTCGCCTACGCCCCCGCGCAGCCGGCCGGCACCCGCGGCCACCTGCTCGATCTCTACCTACCGGCGGAATCGGCCACCGCCCCGCACCCCCTGCTGATCGTGATGGGCGGCAGCGGCTGGCTCGCCGACGACGGCAAGGGCTACGCCCCGGCGCTCGTCCCCTACTTCACCTCGCACGGTTTCGTGGTCGCCGGCGTGTCCACCCGCTCCAGCCAGCAGGCGCTCTTCCCGGCCCAGGTGAATGACGTCCAGGCGGCGATCCGCTGGCTGCGCGCCCACGCCGCCCGCTACGAGTTCGACCCGGACCGGATCGCCGTGCTGGGCGACTCGTCGGGCGGCTGGACCGCCCTGATGGCCGGCTTCACCGGCACCGGCGTGCGCGCCGTGGTCGACCTGTACGCCCCGATCGACTTCGGCCAGATGGACGCGCACATGCTGCCCGGCGCATGCTCGTCGTTCAACGCGGCGTTCCACCTGGACGCCTGCCACGCCTCACCGCTCTCACCGGAGTCCTCGCTGCTCGGCTGCCCGATCCTGACCTGCCCGGCCCGGGTCGCCGCGGCCGATCCGATCGCCCGCCTGACCCCGGCGGCCCCACCGGTCCTGATCATCCACGGCACCGAGGACGGCCTGGTGCCGCTGCACCAGAGCGAACTGCTCTTCGATGCCCTGACCACCGCCGCGGTGCCGACGACCTTCTACACGGTCCCGGGGGTCGGCCACAACCGCGACATCGTCTCCCCGGACCACGCCCCGGCCACGGTCCGCCACGTCGGCAAGCCCCTGACCGCGGACGCCGACCACCCGACATATGCGGTGATCGAGTCCTTCGTGCGGGCCGCTTCCGGCTTGCCCGGCCGCTGACGGAGCCGCCTTCATGGAGCCGCAAGCCGCACGCGCCGTAGAGGTGCCCCCGGTAGGAATCGAACCTACGACCTGCGGTTTAGGAAACCGTCGCTCTATCCCCTGAGCTACGAGGGCGCAAGTCGTGATGTTACCTGACCAGCGGCGACCACCCGCACCCGATAACACCCAGCGCTGACCAGCGGTGCCGTCGGCGGGAGGATCCGGCAGACGGATCGCAGGGCGGACAGCGCCACCACGAGGGCTGGCCCACCATCGCGTGACCATCGGTGACCGACTGCGGATGGCGGCCCCTTCGGGCCACCGCTACACTCCATTGACGTCCATCTAAGTCGAGCTAGCGGTGTCCAGGGAAGCGAGCGATGCGGAAAACCATCATCAGCGCCGTCATCACGCTGCTTTCGGCGGCGGCAGGGCTGGCGGTCACGGCCACGCCCGCCGCGGCGATCGCCAACGGCGACCTCGTCCCCCTCGGCCAGTACGCCTTCTCGGTGAAACTGACCATGACCGGTATCCCGACCGCGGACGGCGGACGACGCAACAGCGCCTGTTCCGGCGCGCTCATCGCACCACGATGGGTGATCACCGCCGGGCACTGCTTCCGGACCTTCGACAACGTCCGGGTCGAATACCCGGTGGCCGACCTGACCACCGCAACCGTCGGGCGCACCGACCTCACCCAGACCGACGTCGGGCACGAAATCAAAATCGTCGCTGTGCGGCAGTCCCCGACCGCCGACGTTGCCCTCGCGATGCTGGAGACCCCGGTCCGCGACATCAAGCCGATCCGCCTGGGGCGCAAGCCGCCCGCCATCGGCGCCATCGTGCGGGTAACCGGCTACGGCTCGACCACCAGCGTCAACCCGGCACCGGTCACTTGGCTGCGGACCGGGCAGATGAGCGTCGTCTCACTGACCGACGCGGTCACCGGCCTGACCGGGTATGCCCCGCACCCGGACACCACCCCCTGTCCGTACGACTCCGGCGCACCGATCTTCCTCGAACACGGCCACGGCCGTCCCGTCCTGATCGCGGTGGACAGCAACGGGCCCAGCTGTCCCCACACCGGCGTCGAAAACGGCGCCCGCACCGACAACATCGCCAATTGGATCCTCGCCGTTGTCAAAACGCGCGTGCCCGCCACCGCTCGGTAGCCGACAGCCCGGCGGCTCGAATCGAAGCAGCCCGAACTCAAGCAGGCCCGGCGATCTCCAAGTCGACGAGGAAGCGCCGGGCCTGCCACTGCTCCGCGGGCAGCCGGTCGCCGGCCAGCGAGAAGTACTCTTCGGGGCTCATGATCTGCAGGGTGCCGGGCGCGGGGTCCCCATCGTCTGGCACGGGTTCGCCGAGAGGCGGTTCGTCGCGCAGGCGGCTGGGGCAGGCATCGGGAACGTCGGTCAGGCGCACGGCCCCGGGCCGGCGGATCCACTCGCTGATGCCGCGATCGTGCAGGTCATGAATAACTCGGACTCGCCGGACGATGCCAACCGTGGCGGGCAGATCGCCGATGATCCTCAGGAAGGCGTCGAAGCTCAGGCATCCGTCGAGCGCGACATCACCCGCCCGATGATCGCCGTCCCGGACCGCGCGCAGGTCGCCGGCCTCGACAAGATGCGCCCAGGGCTGTCCGCCGGCATCGAGCAGTGGGCTGGCCCGCACGACCCTCTGGTGCAGCACCAGATCCTCGGGGAGATCGGGATCATCGAGCCATCTGAGGCGGGTCGAGACCCGTTCACCCAGTGCCCACGGGGTGTCGCGCGGAGCAGTGTTGAGTAGGACTGGCCAGAGCATTGCTCCATCGTTTCACTGACGGTGACGGCAGATGGACGGTGAAGACGGTGCTGGAGGTCGTAGCCGGATTCGAACCGGCGTAGGCCGCTTTGCAGGCGGCTCCCTGACCACTCGGGCATACGACCGGGGTGGTGGAGCGCCCGCCGGCACGGGGGAACCGGCGGGCGCCGCCATGAGGCGGTGAAGCCTCGCTTACGGGTGGAGACGGCGCTCCACTTCTGCCTGTTCGACCAGTTCCGCGTACGTGTCAGCATCGTCAAGTGCCGACCGGGAGAGGAGCTGGACGGTCCAGGGCACGGGGCAGGGTGGCGCGTGGTCGGGGTCGGGGCAGAGGAGTCTGGTGATCTGTTCCTTGATGGTCTCCGCCTGTTGCTCGGTGGCGTAGATGCCCAGTCGTACTTCCCAGATGTCTGCGTCTTCCGGCATGCCGGTTCTCCTGCCTGGGACGAAGGCGTGGTTACCGCCTTGCGTGGTGTGCCGCAGCGGTCACCACCGGCGCTTGACGTCGCAGTGGCGCTTGTAGTGACCCTGCGGGACGGGGATGTTGCGCTCGGCGTCCAGTTTGGCCGCCTGCTCGGTGTTGCCGCTGCCGTCCGCCCGCTCGTAGGCGACGACGTTGTTGTCGCTGATCCGGACGATCTGGCACTGCACCGTGGCGTGGTAGGTCCGCAGGATGCTCACGTCGGTGGCCGCGGCCGCGGCGCCGGCGGACGTGGTGGTGCTGGCCATGGCGGCCGGGGCACCGATGCCGGTGAACGCGAACGCGGCGATGGCGATGACGGCGGCGCGACGCATCTTCATGGTTCCTCCGTGCTGGTGGATGAGGCCGCCGGGGCCTTTTCGCTCGGCTTCCCGTACGGCTTGCTCGATGCCGATGACCATTGCAGACCAATCGCCGCATTCGCATCTGCTGACAGGTTTACTGGCAGTCCCGTGTCAGCGCCCGGCGGCAGCTTTTCGCCGTATTCACCTCGCCTTATCGGGGTCGGCGTCGGGCGGGTGATCGGGGCGTCGGGCGGCAGGTCCCTGCCATAAGGATTCTTTGTTCCGAGAATCCGTGAACCTGTGCCGTGCGGCCGGCTACGTACATGCCGACACCGTTTCTTGCGTACCGGAAAGTGAGTTCGTGATGACCGCTTCTGCAGCCCTGCGAGGACGGCGGGACAACCCGTCGGTCTGGGTGGTGACCAGTACCGAGCTGACACGGCTGCGCCGTGGATTCATCGCCTGGTACGCGCTGCTCGCGCCCGTCGTGATCGCCGTCCCGCTGTTCATGGGGTCGCTGTTCGCCCCGGACGGGCCCGGCGAGCACACCTGGAAGGTGTTCAGCACCTCCACGCTGAACCTCTGGGGAATGTTGGTGCCGATGAGCGCCGGCCTGCTTGCGGCGTTGTCGATCCGCTCCGATCAGGACTCCTGGCGACTGATGCTGTCGTACGCGGTGCCGCGGCACCGGTACTTCACCGGCAAGGTGGCGGCGCTGTCGCTGCTCGGCCTGGTCTCCAGTGTCGTGCTGTTCGCCATGCTGCTGCTGGCCGCGGCGATCAACGGCCAGCTGGCCGACGCGGTGGGGCTGGCGGCCGGGGCGGCGTTCCTGCCCTGGCTGGTGGGCCTGGCCACGACCGGTATCGCGGTCCTGGTCGCGGCCGCCTGGGGCCTGGGTCCCAGCATCGCGGTCGGGGTGGTCGGCATGTTCGGCGGCCTGATCGTGGCCGACAAGTCGTTCTGGTTCGCCGTGCCGTTCAGCTGGCCGATGCGCATCCTGCAGTCGGTGGCCGGGGTCGGCACGAACGGTATCCCGCTGCCGGGCGGCGGCTCGTCCGGACATGCCATCCCGGTGGCGGTGGCGCTCTCTGTCGTGGTCCTCGTGCTGGTGCTGCTGGCCGGTGGCCGTCTGATGACCCGTAAGGAGGTCTGACCGTGCTCGCGTTGGACATCAAGAATCTGCACAAGCACTACGGCGCGCACCACGCTCTCGACGGCGTCGACCTGGCGGTGCGCGAGGGCGAGATCTACGGTCTGCTGGGCCCGAACGGGGCCGGTAAGACGACGCTGATGAAGACGGTGCTCGGGTTGCAGCGGCCGACCAGCGGGTCCATCACGTTGTTCGGTGAGCCGCACAGCCGGGCGCTGCTGGCGCAGGTCGGCGCGCTGATCGAGATGCCCGGGCTGTGGTCGCACCTGGACGCGGTGACCCACCTGCGCCTGCACGCGAAGCTGCGCGGGGTGCCGCTGGAGCGCATCGAGACCGTCATCGACCAGGTGCAGCTCGGCGAGGTGCGGCACCGGCGGGTGGCGAAGTACTCGCTCGGCATGCGCTGGCGCCTGGGCATCGCGATCGCGCTGCTGGCCGACCCGCGGTTGCTGATCCTCGACGAACCGACCAACGGTCTCGACCCGATCGGGGTCCGGGAGATGCGCGGGATCATCCGGTCCCTGGCCGCGGCCGGCACCACGGTCCTGATCTCCAGCCACCAGCTGTCGGAGATCGCGCAGATCTGCGACCGGGTCGGCGTGGTCGTGGCGGGCCGGACCCGCTATGAGGGCTCACTGCAAGGGTTGGCCGCCGGTGGTGATCTCGAGGCTGGCTTCTTCCAGCTGGTCGAGGTGGCCGGCGCAGGGGTCCGCTGACCGCGCAGTGAGGCAGGCGGTGCTCAGATTCCTCCTCTGAGCACCGCCTTTGCCGCGTCTGCGGCCGAGCTCACCACGAGGCGGCCGCGCCGGGGTGGTCACGGGTGCGGCGGTGCCGATGGGGGGCTGTACCCATGGACCGGATCTCTTCACGGTCCACGCGGACGGCAACACTGAACACGGAAGCCGGTGACTGAACCAGTGCGCCACGAAGCTCCGCCGGAGCCGCTGCCCATGTCAGACATGAGAAGCTCGATGCCGGTTCGTGAACGTGGCTCGACGCGATGGGGGCACGACAAACCCTGCGGGACCGCGAAGGGTCACCGCAGGGCTGGGAGGATCACGCGGCGGGGTGCACCCGGTGGGTGGTCTCGGCGAGCACCACGCGCAGTTCGGTACGGCCGGGGACCTCGAAACGGTCGTAGAGCTGGCGGACCCGGCGGTAGATGGAGCGTTCCGAGCAGTAGAAGCTCTTGGCGATCACCGACATGGTGTCGTTGCCGCACAGCAGCTTGAGCAGCGCGCGCTCCTCGCGGCCCAGGTCGGAGAGCACCTGCCGCGGCTGCCTGTCCGCCGTCGGCAGGGCGACCAGGCCGGCGCGGGGCTGCGGCACCCGCGCCAGGGCCGGCTGCCCGGCGCTGAACAGCACCGAGCGCAGCGAGTCGGCCTGCTTGTCGGCCGGCACCATAATGTTGAAGACACAGGTGGCGCCGTGCTTGATGGCCATGTACGTCTGGTAGCCGTTGACGTCGTTGACGATCGCGATGATCGGCGTCATGCAGGCGCTCTGCCGGATCGTGTGCACGAACTCGGCCTGGAACTCGTTGGTCACCGGCACGAAGATCGGCCACGGGTCACCGCCGGGCTGAGGCAAGGATTGCGGATCTACGAATTCGAAGAACACATCGAGGTCATCGAATGGTTCCTGACCCTCGTTAATGATTCCCCGAAGCCCGTTGTGTATGCGCACTCTGACTGTGCCGCTCAACGAAACTTCCCCCGTTTCGCACAATTTACAGCTTTGAGGATCCGCGATCCTCGCTTACCCTTCTTGACGAATCTTATCGTAAATGAGCGATATTCGCTGCTGCTGATCTCAACGAATGTGTGATTTTATTGCCGATTATGTCAGCACAGTTTCATGGCCTGGGTGAGCAGGGCGCCCGTGCTGACGTCGCCGGCGCCGCTGCCCTGGGCGCGGATGTCGTCCACGCTGCGGATCCCGGCCTGTTCGGCTTTGCCGTTGAGCGCGTACTCGGTGCCGTCGGCGGTGACGAAGACGGCCTGGGTGCCGGGGCGGCACTCGATGGTCCCGTGATCGACCGACAGCGGCCAGAGGTGCCCGAAGTTCTCGGCGGCGACCTGCTGGGTGGTCGAGCTCGGCGCCGGCAGCGGCACGGCGGGATCGGCGTCACGGGTGCCGGCGCCGCAGCCGGCCGCGGCCAGCAGCACGGTCGCAGCAGCGGCGGTCACCATGGTGGTCTTGATCATCGGTGGGTCTCCTGAGTCTCGCGATGGGTTTGCAGCAGTGCCACGTAGCCGTCTTCGAGGGTGGGTTCCACACGGCGGGCGCCGGCCGGGGGCGGGTCGCCGACGATGCGGTACTCGGTGCCCGTGGCCGTGGTGGTGGCGTTGACCACGGTGCAGCCCTCCGGCGCCGGCCCGTCGGAGTGCACCAGATAAGTCCGGTCCTCGGCGGCGTCGGTCAGTCCGGTGGTGCTGCCGAAATAGACCAGCCGGCCGGTGTTGAGCACGGCCACCTGGGGGCAGCTCTGCGCGACATCGGCCAGGATGTGGGTGGACAGCAGGACGGTCCGGTCCCCGCCGAGGCTGGCCAGAAGCGTACGGAAACGCATGCGTTCTTCGGGGTCGAGGCCGCTGGTGGGTTCGTCGACGATGATCAGGCGCGGGTCGCCGAGCAGGGTCTGTGCGATGCCGATGCGGCGTTTCATGCCGCCGGAGTAGCCGCCGATGCGCCGGTTCGCCTGGTCGCTGAGCCCGACCCGGTCGAGCAGCAGGTCGATCTGCCGACGCCGGGCGCCCTTGTCGTCGATGCCTTTGAGCAGGGCGATGTAGTCGAGGAACTCACGGCCGGTCAGTCCGGTGTACAGGGGAAGTTCCTGCGGCAGGTAGCCGAGCATCCGTTTGACGGCGGTGCGCCCGGCGGAGGTCGCGAGGTCGTGACCGCCGATCGTGATCCGTCCGGAGGTGGGACGCAGGACGCCGGCGAGAATCCGCATCAGGGTGGTCTTGCCGGCGCCGTTGGCGCCGAGCAGCCCGATCATGCCGGTGCCGACGGTCAGGTCGATGCCGTCGAGGGCCCGGTGACCGCCCTTGTAGTCCTTCGACAGGTTCTCGATCGTGACGTTCATCAGTGTGCTCCGATCCCGGATGTGCCGGATGTGGCGGACTGAGGCCGGCCGGTCATGGCCGCCGGCCGGCCACCAGCCGGGCAATGGTGAAGAAGGCCGCGGCCAGCAGCAGGACCAGGGCGAGGTTGGCCAGGATCGCCGGGCCGGTGACGGCCGGGCTCAGCGGGCCGTCGTGGAAGCGGTGGGCCCAGACGGGGTCGGCGTGCAGCCAGCCGGCGGCCGGGTACCCGCCGGCCGGGGACAGCAGGCTGCCGGTGATGGTCGGCACCGGCACCAGTGACGGGGTCAACACGGTCGCCCAGAACCATGTGACGACCACGATGACGCGGGCCACGACCGCGGGCAGCAGCAGACCGAGCAGGGCGGCGAGGCTGGTCAGCGCCAGCGCGCCGGGCAGGATCACGGTGAGCACGGCAGCGGCGGCGGCCAGCAGCGGCGCCGGGGTCGCCGCGGTGATGCTCCACCAGACACCCAGCAGGATCAGCATCAGCGCCGCCGGGGCCAGGACCACCGCCAGCGGACCGGCCAGGGTGCCCAGCATCCGGGTGCCGCTGCCGGCCGGGGTGGCGTCGAGCAGGTCGGCGATGCCCTGACGCCGCATGACGGCGAACCGGTCGGTGAGGGTGACGGCCACGCCCGGGGTACCGAAGATGCTCAGCACGAGCGCGGTGGTGCCGATCCGGGCGACCGGGTCCGCCAGGCCGGCCACCTTCTGCGACACCAGGACCAGCAGCAGCATCAGCATCGTCAGCGGGATCAGCGACAGCCACAGTCCGCGGCGGCGCATCACCAGCCGGGTCTCGTAGCGCAGGGTGCCGGTCACCGCGGTCGGGAGCAGCGTCATGTCATTCACCTTCCTGGTGGATGAGGGCCTCGCCGTCGCGCAGCCGCAGCACGGTCAGCAGGATCAAGCCCGCCGCGGCGACCAGCAGCGGCACCGGTTGCAGGCCGCCGGGCAGCATCCGGTCGACGACGAGCAGCTTGCCGAGCCAGACACCGAACACCGCGGTCGAGGCGGTGCTCACCGAGCGGGTCGCCACCGCCGTGTACGCGGCAGTGGCGATCAGCAGCGCGGCGGTGGCCCACACGTAGTCGCGGACCGCCAGCAGGGTGGTGGCCGCCAGCAGCAGCCCGGTCAGCAGGATCAGCCGGCGGCCGAGGGTGCGGGCCAGCGAGGTCGGCAGGCTCAGGTGCAGTTCGGCCAACGGCTCACGGGCGACGATCGCGGCCGCGCACAGTGCCGCGGCCAGCGGCACCAGAGCGGCGGTGAGCCAGGAGCCCCAGTACACCAGCGGGGCGGTGAACCACAACGCGGCGGTGACGGCCAGCAGCACGCACAGCTGCCGACCGCACCGCCGCGTGTCGTACCACCAGAGCAACCACCCGTCCATGCCTAGTAGGTAGCGGCCGGGGCGGCGAAGGTTCACGCCACAGAGGGCTCGAGTTGCGGAGATTTCATCGCCCGCAGCGCCACCGCGATCAGGGCGGCCGAGGCGACCAGCGTCCACGGCGTGGTTCCCCAGATCTGCGACACCACCGGCTGCAGGCGTTCGGCCAGCACCCCGCCCGGCATGGTGAGCACCGAGCCGGTCAGCCACAGCGCCGCGCCGGTGACCGCTCCCCACGCCGCCGAGCGCCACACCGTCACCGCCACCGCGGCCGCGCTGGCCAGCAGCGCCTGCCCGAGCCAACCGGACACGATCGCCGCCATGCCGGCCCCGGCGCCGGCGGCGGCCGCACCGGCGGACGCGGCCAATGCCATGGTCAGGCTGCTCAGCAGGGCCAGGACCAGCCGGGCGCCGAACACCGCGCTCGGCGAGACCGGCAGGGTGAACGGCAGCTCCATCCGCGGGTCGCTGCGCCGGGAGCAGGCCACGGTGACGCTGAGCAGGATCACCAGGGTGACCACCGAGGCGAACAACCGGTTGGCGGTCTCCGGCACGCGGGTCGCCGCGGCGACCGCGACCGCGGCGGCGAGTCCGGCGGCGGTCAGCGGCAGCAGGCTGCGCGGCACGAGCCGCCACTGCGCGGCCACCAGCGAACCGGCCAGCCGCCAGGACGTACCGAAGCCGGGCCGCACCACCGGGACAGGCTGCGCGGCCGGCCGGGCCGGCAGCATCCCGCCCAGCAGGGCGTCGAAACCGGGGACCGCGACCGGGCCGGTCATCTCGTCGGCGGCGACCCGGGTGGCGGTGGCCAGCTTGGTCCAGGCGGATGCCTGCTGCCGGCACTGCGCGCACTCGCTCAGGTGGGCGGCAGCCGCCGCGTCCGACGCCTGCCCAGCCATCGTGAGCTGCTCAAAGGCGAGGTGAGTCATCGTTCGCCAACTCTCTCCGAGACGGTCGTCAGTACGGCTGCCAGCCGCTTACGGGCATGCGACATGCGGCTCTTGACGGTGCCGACCGGGATGTCCAGGGCGGCAGCGACTTCCTGGTACGGCAATTCCTCCACCAGCACCAGCACCAGCACCTCGCGCAAATGTTCGGGCAGGTCACGGATCGCGTCGGCCACCTGCTCGGCACGGGCCTGCGCCAGGACCTGCTCCTCGACGCCCGGGGCGGTGTCCGCCGCGTCGGTGCTGTCGTTGAGCTCCACCGTGGTCAGGCTCGCCTTGCGCAGCCGGTTGTGGGCCTGCCGCCGGGCCACCCCCAGCAGCCAGCTGCGCACCGGTGCCTCGCCGCGGAAGGTGGCAGCCGACTGCCACACCGCCAGCCAGCTCTCCTGCAGACACTCCTCGGCGACGCCCTGATTCTGGGTGAGCCGGCGGATGAGTCGCAGCATCACCGCGGCGTGCCGTTCGTACAGCACCCGCAGGGCGTCCTGATCACCGCCGGCGACCGCGCTCATCAGCATCTCGTCTTGCTCCACACGATTGTGTGTAGCAGGCGGGGGCGCCGAGGTTCACAACGGACGCAATCTCTTTCGCCGGCCCCGGTCCGCGGGCTTCCGTACGGCCTGTCACGGCCCCTGCCGTTCCTGCCACAGTTGCGCTCATCGATTGCCTGATCGCGGCGGGAACTGGTCTGGTGGGTCTCGGCCGGGGAGCACAACGGTTCACCGGCCCCCAACCACCGCACGGTCCCATCCCGGGACCCGATCAAGGAGGAACACCTTGTCCATCGACCTGATCACCAAGCCGCAGACCGACATCACCGTGGACGACCTGTTCGACCTGGACGTCGACGTGAACATCGAGATGACCACCGCGTCGCCGATGATCACCAGCGTCTCGCTGTGCACCCCGGGCTGCACCAGCGCGGGTGGCGGCTCGCAGTGCAGCTTCTGCTGCTGACAAACCCTTGCCGGGGTCGGGGCTGGCAGGCCCCGACCCCCGGCACCACCTTGTCTCTGTTCAGGTTACCGGGGGTGTGAACGATGTCTACCCGAGCGCTGCGTGCGTGGGACAACTTTTTGGTACGGGCGCCGCTGGCGGCAACGTCCGCCGCGACCGGCCTCGAGCAGAACACCGACCCGGCCGACGGGCGCGCCGGCTACCTTGCCGTGCTGCACGCCGCGAACCGCGACGCCCGGCTGGTCGAGGCGCTGACCCTGGCGACTCCCACGCTGACCGCGGTCCTGGACCGGGTCGCCGCCGGGCAGGCCGACACGCTCAAACTCACCCAGCTGCGCCGCGCGGCCCTGGCGGTGCTGCGCTACGACATCCGGATGCGGACCCGGCCCACCCCGTTCGGCCTGTTCGCCGGCGTCACCAGTGGACGCTTCGACACCACCGCGAAAGCCGAATGGCATGAGCGGCACCGGTCCCGCACCCACGCCGACATGGGCTGGCTGCTGAAACTGGTCCGGCGCTTCGAGACCGACCCGGCGATCCTGCGGTATCTGCCGCTGCAAGCGCACCAGGCGCTGGTGCGGCGCGGGGACCGAATCGTGCTGGACGTCCCGTCGACCCCCGGGGTACGGCCCGGCGAGACCAGCCGCGCCTCGGTGTCGATTCGCAACTCGCCGATCGTCGACGCCGCCGTGCGGAGCGCGCGCCGGCTCATCCCGTTCGCCGATCTGAGCGCCGCGCTGGCCGCCGAGTTCTCCTCCGCGCCCGCCGAGCGCATCGACGCACTGCTCATCACGCTGGTCGAGCAAGAGGTGCTGATGACCGGGCTGCGGCCGCCGCTGGACGGCGGCGACCCGCTGGAGCACGTCATCACCGTGCTGGAGCGAGCCGCCCCGGCCGCCGCCGCGCCGCTGCGCGCGTTCGACCAGCGCCGCCGCGCCTACGACATGGTGGCCGTCGGCGCGGGCCGCGACGCGCTCACCGGACTGCTCCAGGCCGCCGAAAGGTTGCAGGAGCACACCAATCCGCTGCACATCGACCTGGCCATCGACGCCGACTTCCGCCTGCCCGAGGCGGTGCGCGCCGAGGTGGAGTCGGCCGCCGACCTGCTCTGGCGCATGTCGGCGCCCCGGCTCGGGATGCGGCCGCTGCGGGCGTACCACATGCGGTTCCTGGAGCGCTACGGCGCCGACCGGGTGGTGCCGCTGCTCGAACTGCTCGACGGCAACCGGTCGCTGGGCGCGCCGGCCGGGTACGAGTGGCCGGCCAGCGAGGCCCCGGCCGACCCGCCGGACGAGCCGGTCTCGATCGCCCGCAACCGCCGGATCACCCTGCTGGCCGCGGAGGCGATCCGGCAGCGCCGCCGCGAGATCGTCCTGGACCCGGACAGCGTCCGCGATCTGCTGCACGACGACGCCGACCCGGCCGACCTGCCCAACTCCTGCGAGCTGTACGTGCACGTCGTGGCTGCCTCCCAGGACTCGCTGGCCGGTGACGACTTCCGCGTCGTACTGTCGCCCAGCCCCGGCTCGCACCACGCCGGCGCCACCATGGCCCGGTTCGCCGACCTGCTGCCCGACAGCCGGCAGCTGACCGATGAGCAGCGGCGTCGCCCGCAGCACGTCGCCGGGGCGATCACCGCCGACCTGGCGTTCACCCCGCGTTCCAGCCGGGCGGCGAACCTGGCGCACACCACGGCGCACACCGGCCGGCGCATCAGCGTCGGGCTGCCGGACGCCCCCGGGGTGGAACAGATCGCCCTCGACGACATCGGCGTCGCCGCGACCCTCGAGCGGATGTGCGCCATCCACCTGCCGACCGGCCGCGAGATCATCCCGCAGCTGCCCAGCATGGTCAGCCCCGCCGTGCAGGCGCCCAACGCCGCCCGGCTGCTCTACGAGATCGGCCTGGAGGGTCAGCGGCTCTGGGAGCCGTGGAACTGGGGGCCGATGGCCGACGCGCCGTACCTGCCCCGGGTCCGCTACGGGCGTACCGTGATCGCGGCCGCGACCTGGCGGGTCGACCCCCTGCGCGCCGACCTCGACGACCCGGGTCGCTGGGCCGCGGCCGTCGAGGCGTGGCGGCAGGCGTGGGACGTGCCGCGCCGGGTCATGGTGGTCAGCACCGACCAGCGGCTGGTGCTGGACCTGAGCAACCCCTGGCACCTCGAACTGCTGCGCGACGAGGTCCGCAAGGACGCCGGTCTGGTGGCCCAGGAGGTCGCCGGGGAGTACGAGGGCTGGCTCGACCACGGCACCGGCGGGCACACCGTCGAGATCGTCGTGCCGCTCTCGCGCCGGCGCACCCCGCCGTCGCGTCCCGGGCACGTGGCCCACCTCGACGGTGACCGCACCCCCGGCCCGGCCACCGGGGAATGGCTCTACTTCCAGGTGTACGGAACCCGCCGCGGCCAGGACGACCTGCTGCGCGAGCAGCTGCCCGCCCTGGTGCAGACCGCCGCTCAGCACGGCGCCGACCGGTGGTTCTTCATCCGCTACACCGACAGTCAGGGCCACCACCTGCGGATCCGGCTGCACGGCACCCCGTCGGCGCAGTGGGCGCAGGCCGGCACCGCGGTCGGTGACCTGCTCGCCCAATGGCAGCACGCCGGCATCGCCGGCGGGCACCGCCTCGACCAGTTCGACCCGGAACTGGAACGCTACGGCGGCGCGGCGGCCCGCGACGCCGCCGAACTGATCTTCCAGCAGGACAGCACCGCGGCGATCAACCTGCTGCGGCTGGCCAAGGACCCACATTTTCCGTACACCCTGGACGAGCTGACCGTGTTCTCCACGGCCGCGCTGGCGCAGGCGTTCGGCCTGCCGCTGCCCGGCGCGCGCTGGGTGGATGAGCAGTACGCCGACGACCCGGCCGCCGCCTGGCTGTCCATCACCGGGTCCCGGCGCGACCTGCCCGACGCGTTCCGCAAACGGGCCGGCTGGTGGCGCCAGCGGGTCGACCCGGACAGCGGGTTCACCGCCCTCGCCGGTGAGCCGGCCGGGCAGAGCGTGCTGCGGGTGCTGCACCAGCGCGACGAAGCGGTCCGGGCGTTCGCGCAACGGCTGCGGGACACCGCGTCACGCACTCCGCAGGCCCGCGTCGCCGGCAGCCTGCTGCACATGACATGCAACCGGCTCATCGGCGGTGACTCCGCCCGCGAGCAGGAGATCCTCGGCATCGCCCGGGGCGCCGTGCAGGACAACCACGCCCGCAGGAGGCACACCCGATGACCGTCACCGACCTGCCCACCCCGCCGGTGACGGTGCTGCCCCGGGCCCGTGAGGCGGTGCTGCTGGTGGCCGACCGGCTGGCCGACCCGGACACCGTGGCCGCGATCGCCGATGACGACGGCAACCGGGAACCGATTTTCAACGCGTCGCTGTGGGGGCCGCTGACCCTGTCCAACGGCCTGCCCGGCGTCGCGCTGCTCTACGCCGAACTGGCCCGCACCGACGCCCGATGGTTGTCGGTCGCGCACCGGCACGTGCAGCGGGCCGCGCAGCTGATGTCCTCGTCCCCGGCACGGGGCCTGCACGCCGGGCCCGCCGCGCTGCTGACCGCCGCACAGAGCTGCGCCGCCGCCACCGGCAGCGGGCAGTATGCGACGCTGCGCCGCAACCTGGCCGGCTGGCTCGCCACCGACCAGCAGCGCCGCCTCGACGAGTTCGCCGCCCGCACCGACCACGGCGTGCCCTGGGCCGCCTACGACGTGATCAACGGGATGTCCGGGACCGGCCGGCTGCTGCTGGACGTGGTCGACGACCCGGCCGAGGACTCTCCCACCGCACGGCGGGCCCTGGACCGCACGCTGCGCCACCTGGTCCGGCTCAGCGAGCCGATCACGGTCGACGGCGTCGAGACGCCCGGCTGGTGGGTCCCCGCCGACCTGCAACCGATCAAGCAGGACCAGGAGACCTACCCACGCGGCGACTTCAACCTGGGACTGGCGCACGGCGCCGCCGGGCCGCTGACCCTGCTGGCGCTCGCCGCCCGCCGCGGCCACGAGGTTCCCGGCCAGCGCGCCGCCGTCGAGCGCATCGCCACCTGGTTCACCGGCTGGACGCTGACCGACGAGCACGGCGCGTACTGGCCGTGCCGGGTCTCCTGGGACGAGCAGGTCGCCGCCGACCGGCCCGGCACGGCGTTCACCAGGACGGCCTGGTGCTACGGCGCCCCCGGCGTGGCCAGCGCCCTGTACCTGGCCGGCGACGTCTACGCCGTCGACAGCTGGCGGCAGGCCGCCGTCGCGGCGCTGCACGCGGCACTGGCCCGGCCCGAGCAGCGCTGGCATCTCGACGGCCCGACGGTGTGCCACGGCTCGGCCGGGTTCGCGCAGGTGCTGTGGCGCGTAGGCACTGCCTCGGGTGACCCCGGGCTGCTCACCGGCGCCGCCCGCGTCGCCCGCCGGACGCTGGAGTTCCTGGACCCGCAGGCACCGTTCGGCTTCGCGCACCTGGTGCCCGACTCGCCGCGCGGCTGGCAGGACGCCACCGGTTACCGGTCGCTGAACGTGGCCGGCGCCCTGGAGGGCGCCGCCGGGGTGGCCTGCACCCTGCTGCCGTTCACCGGTGACATCCCGGGCACCGACCGTGCCTGGGACCGCTGCCTGGCGCTGAGCTGATGTCCGCGGTCACGCTGCCGCAGCGGCTGCTCATCGGGGTCAGCGGATCGGTCGCCGCGCTGAACCTGCCCGCGTACCTGCACGCCCTGCGCGTCGCCGGCGTCCAGCAACTGGTCGCCGTCCTCACCCACACCGCGCAGCAGTTCACGCCGCCGGCCACCCTGAAACTGATCTGCGACGCCGTCTACACCGACGACGACCACGGCCGCGGGCACGTCGCCCTGGGCCGGTGGGCCGAGCAGATCGTCGTGCTGCCCGCCACCGCGCACCTGCTCGGCTGCCTGGCGCACGGCCTGGCGCCGAACCTGCTGGCCACCACCCTGCTGGCCACCGACGCCCCGATCACCCTGGTCCCGGCGATGAACGAGGTGATGTGGCGGCGCCCGGCAGTACGCCGCAACGTCGACACGCTGCGCGGTGACGGTCACCGGGTCGTCGAGCCGCTGCCGGGCAGCACGTACGAGGTGGCCAGCCGGTCGATCGTGGCCGGGCTGACCACTCCCCCGCCGGAATCACTGGTCCAGCTGCTGGGCGGGGTGACCGCGTGACCGCCGCCTTCGACATCGACACCCTGCGGGTCACCTACGGCGAGGTGGTGGCCGTCGACGGGATCAGCCTGCGCTCCGCACCCGGGCGCATCACCGCGCTGCTCGGGCCCAACGGCGCCGGCAAGTCCAGCCTGCTGCAGGCGCTGTCCACCGCGCTGACGCCGGCCGCGGGCAGCATCACCATCTTCGGGCACGACGTACGGCAGCAGCCGGCCCTGGCCCGGCGCCGGCTCGGCCTGGTCTTCCAGGAACGCACCCTGGACCAGGACCTGAGCGTGTGGCAGAACCTGTGGTTCCACGCCCGCCTGTTCGGCCTGTCCCGCCCCGACGCCCGACAGGCCATCACCCGGCTGCTGGAGCAGTTCGGCCTCGCGCACCGCGCGGGCGACCCGGTCAGCGCGCTCTCCGGCGGCCTGTCCCGCCGGGTGGAGATCATCCGGGCCCTGGTGCACCAGCCCAGCCTGCTGATCCTGGACGAGCCGACCACCGCCCTGGACCCGCAGGCCCGCCGGCAGGTGTGGGACGACCTGCGCCGGCTGCGGGCCGAGGCGGGCACCACCATCCTGTACTCGACGCACTATCTCGACGAGGCCGAGTACGCCGACGACGTGGTGATCGTCGACGGCGGCACGGTGGTCGAACAGGGCTCCCCGGCCGTACTGAAAGCGGGTCTTGGCTCTTCGCGGGTTTTGCTGTCCACCGGCGACGACACGCTGGCGCTGACCACGCTGACCGCGGCCGGTTTCGACGCCGTGCCGCACGGCGGCGGGATAGCCGTGCCCTGCGCCGAGCCGGAACGCCGGATCGCCGCGATCATCGCCGCGCTCACCGTGCCGGTGCTGTCGGTGTCGGTGCAGCACCCCTCCCTGGACGACGTCTTTCTCGCGCTCAGCGCCGCCGGCGCGGAAGTGAGGCTGTGATGGTCACGACCACGGCGGTCGCCCCCGCCGGCGAAGCCGCGCTGGTCACCAGCGCCCGCGCCATCCTGATCATCGCCCAGCGCGACCTGTTCCGGCAGGTGCGCCACCCCGGCGTGCTGGCCGCCCAGGCCGTCCAGATCCTGTTCTTCGTGCTGGTCTACGCGGTCGGGTTCGACGGCATGATCGCCCCGGTCGACGGTGTCGCGTTCAGCGCGTACGTCTATCCCGGGATCATCGCGGTGCAGGTGGTGACCGTCGGGATCAGCTCCGGGCTCACCTACGCCTGGGATCGCGACTACGGGGTGCTGCGCGAGATGCTGGTCGCCCCGGTGCCGCGGATCTGCCTGCCGCTGGGCAAGGTCGCCGCCACGGTCGCGCTGATGGCCGCGCAGAGCGCCGTCATGCTGGCCGTCGCACCGCTGCTCGACCTGCCGCTGAGCGTGCTCTCGTTCGCCGCCGGCGTCGGCGTGTACGCGGCGACCGCCGCGGTGTTCAGCGTCATCGGCCTGCTGCTGGCCACGGTGATCGCCTCGGTGCAGACCTTGCAGGCCGCGGTCCAGATGGGCATGTACCCGCTGCTGTTCCTGTCCGGGTCGGTGTTCAACCCCGATCAGGTGCCGTCCTGGCTGGCGACCGCGATGGCGATCAACCCCATGACGTACGCGGTGGACCTCGCCCGGCACGCGCTGCTGGCCACCCCCTCCGGGCTTCCGGTATGGCTGGACCTCGTCGTGCTGGGCGCACTGTTGGCTATCGCGGGCACCGTCCTGCGCGCCCGAGTCGGGAGCTGACCATGAGCGAGCTGAGCATGCCGGACAGCAGTCTGCGCGGGCAGGTCATCGGCCTGCCCGCCTGGCCCGCGCTGATCCCGGAACTGCCCGCCACCCCTCGCGGCCAGGCCCCGGCGGTGATCCTCGACCAGGCGCTGACCTGGCTGTCGGGCAACCTCGGCTGGCTCGACCCGCACCGCTGGGAGCAGCACCTCCGGGCCCGCCCGTTCCCCGGCACCACCGTGCTGGAACTGCTGGTGCTGTGCCGGCGGCTGCCCGCCGGGCCGCTCACCCGCCGGGTCACCGAGCAGTGCCTGGACGCCGCGCAGGCCATCACCGCGGAACCGGACTTCGTCGCCGGCCTGTACCGCACCGACCCGGTCTTCACCTACCGGGTCTGGCTGCTGGCGCTGCTGTCGGAGTTCGGCCGCCCGGTCCACGAGCTCAACGACGCCGTACAGACCCTGCTCGACACCGGATGCGGCGACCTGACCAACCTGGGCCGGCAACCGTTCGCCGCCCTGGAGCTGCGCTACGCCCTGGACCTGGGCGGATTCACCAGCACCCTGCCGGACCTCAAGCAGCTGTACTCGCGCACCATGCTCGCCCACCGCGCCGACCCGCTGTACGTCAGCGACACCGAGGCGTACGCGATCACGCACATCCTGTTCTACCTCAGCGACTTCGGCCGCCGCGCCCCGTTCGTCGGTGACCCCGCCGGCCTGGCCCGGCTGCGCGGCCTGATCGGCACCCTGCTCGGCATCTACCTGGCCCGCAACGACCTCGACCTGAGCGCCGAACTGATGCTCTGCGCCCAGCTGGTCGGCATGGGCGAGCACGAGCTGGTCCGGCACGGCTGGCGGCGCCTGGCCGACGCCCAGCGCGACGGCGGGCAGATCCCCGGACCGCTGTACCGCCAGAGCACCCGCGACGGGGTCGACGGCGACAAGGCAGACGCCTACACCTTCGGCACCTGCTATCACACCACGGTCGTCGCGGCCCTCGCGGCGGCGGAACGGGAGCGGAAATATGGCAGTGAACCTCACTGAACGCGCCGGCGCGGCGCTCACCCGCGCACATGGGTTCCTGCACCGCCTGCCCACCGCCGCGGTGTCCGCGCACGGGCCGGCCGCCGCCGTCAGCCGGCGCGCCGGCCTGGCGATCTGCGAACTGATGTGCCCGGAGCTACGCGCCCGCCGCCCGACCGGCGACCCCCTGCCCACGCTCGCGTTCGCCGGCGCCGACGAACCCCTGCGCCGGCTGGCCACCGGGCGGCGCCAGCCGTTCCCCGACACCACCGCCCCGGCGGGTCCGGACGACATGCCGGCCTGGGCGCTGGGACTGCTGCGCGCCGACCCGCAGGCCCTGGCCGGACTCGCCGAACGCGCCGCCCTGGACTCCCTGTGGGGATGCACCACCACGACGATGGCAACCCGCGACCGCGCCGGCTGGTCCACCGCCCTGCCGGTCGCCCTCGCCCTGGCCGCCCAGCACCGCGACCTCGCCCTGCTCCCGGCACTGATCCGGGCGATCGGCTACCTGGCGCTGAACGAACACCCCCTCACCACCACCGCGACCGCACTGCTGATCTCGCAGCAACAACCCGACGGTGGCCTGGGCATCCTGCCCACCGGCGCCGATCCGCACCTACAAACCCGCATCCGGTTACGCCTGACCGTCAGCTTCGCCTGGGCCCTCGCGGAGATGACCGAACCGGGCTTCACGGCCGCTGTCATGAGCGGGGAAGTCGCCTACGACACCTGATTGGACCGCTATGCCCATCACTGTGCACCTGCCCACCGCCCTGCGGGTCTGCGCCGGCGGCCGGCGCACCGTCGAAGGCGCCGGCACCACCTTCCACGACCTCCTCGACGACCTGGACAGCCGACATCCGGGCCTACGCGACAAAGTCCTCACCCCGGAGGGTGCCCTGCACCGCCTCGTCCGGATCCGCCTCAACGATGACAAGCACACCCTGCGTGAACCACCGACCCGCTTGACTGACGGCGACGCGGTGACGTTGCAGTCCGCTGTGGATGGTGGCGCGCTCGGCTTCGCGGCGGCAGCCGCACTCTTCGGGTCCCTGGCCTGAGCGGAAGCCGCTCCGGCGGCACCTGCTCTGGCCGGCCCGAGACCCGGCTCGCCGGCAGCTTCGACGCCCCGGCCACCGTCAGCCCCGGCGGCGAACCCTGCCTGAACGCGACCGCCGGAATCCGAACCGGCCAGATGAACGGCGGCAGCTCAAACCGCTCCGGTCTCTTCGAACGTCCACAACTGCTGCCGGTTGCTGTCATCGGAATCAGCCGGCTTCACAGCGATGCCGTCGGCAGCTGCCTGGATGACCGTGCCTGCTCCCTGGTTGTACAGCTGGAACGTCGCGAGAGCGCCTTCCTGGCCGACTCGCGAGATGCCCCACTTCTGGCTGAGGACTCCGGTGTAGTGCGTCTGCACGGCGTCCGTGGCGGCCAGGTCGAGCACCAGACCGCTGTGCCGGGCGACGAGCTTGTACTGCCAGTTTGCCGCGCAAATGGCTCGCCATTGCTCGTTGGTGCCGCCGGCGTACGTCCACTGGATGACGGAGGCGCCGCTCACCCTGGACTTGCGGGCGACGTTGAGCGACTTCCCGGTCGCCACGTTAGTGATCTTGTAGTAGACGGTGGGGTTCGGTCCGCGCAGGCAGATCGGCTCGTCGGCGGCCACGGCCGGTGCCGCGAGGAGGCCGAGCGATACGCCGACGGCGATAGCGGCGCAGAGGAGCCGGGCGCCGGCCCGCAGGCCGGGGTTCGGGAAATGCATTGATTCACCTCGAAGGTCGGGACACGGATGACGCATTGACGGCCTTCCGGCAAGCGCCGCGCCGCTCAACGTCTTGGCGGCTGCCGACGCTTATCGGCCAGCCGTGACGGCAGCGCTCTACGACGCACATGTTAGCGCTAACTAAACATCCATCAATGCCTGGGCGCCGCCCGTAGCAGCTAGTTCACTTTGGGTGCGCTCCCATTCGGCAGGCTTCCCGAAAAGGCGAGACCGTGGCCTGCATTGTCCACCCAAGTCGCCGCGTCGAACCAGACTCAGGGTTGTTAACGCTAACTTAAAATGACAGAGTTTTTAGGATGAGCGAGACGACCCCGACCGGCCCATGAAGGCGACAACGGCGGCCCGCAGCGGGTCATCGTCGACTTCCGCCGGCTTGATGGTGTCGACCAGGGCATGCAGGCGAGCCGCCTCGCCGGGATGGGCAGCCCAGTAGTCTGCCGGGACGCGGTTCAGGACGGCGTTCAGCAAGTCGCCCGGGTAGTAATCACCCTCGGCCAACGGGTCGTGTTCGAGGATGTCCAGTGCCCGCGGCACCAGTACCGGGACACCTTCCCGCTGGCCGAGCAGGACTCGCAGATCCTCGACCTCCAGCGAGCCGATCGGTTTGCGGCGCAGCTCGTGGACCGTGGCGATGAGCTTGGTGGCGTCGGCCGGCGCAGCACCCCAGACGTCGCCTTCGATCTCTTCGAGGGACTGCTCCCATCGCGGCTTCATCCGGCGGCCGGGAGGCTTCGATAGAAATCGGCGATCAGGCCGGTCAGGTGCGGGGTGTCGCGGTAACAGGTGGCGTGGGAGCCGGAGATGTGCCGGTAGGTGAGAAGAGGGCTCTGGCGGGCGAGCAGCTCCTTCTCCTCGGCGGGGGAGATCGTTCCGCTGTCGGGGGAGGCCAGAACCAGCACCGGGACCTCGAGGAGCTGCAACAAGTCGAGCATGTGGGTGAAGTCGTAGTGCCAGCGCAGGAGGCTGCCCTCGACCCACTCGTCGACCTCGTGCTCCTCCGGGTGGGCGGCGAAGGACTGGTCGATCACGACGAGACTGCGGATGCGGCGGGCGCCCCACGTCGTCGCCGAGATGGCGCTCACCAGGGCGCCGTACGAATAGCCGACGGCATGGATTTCCTGGGGGAAGACGTCGGCGATGCGGTGCAGGTCGGCGGCGAAGTCCAGGACCGAATAGCCCCAGATCGGCTTCGGGCTGGCGCCGTGAGCTCGCAGGGACGGGTAGAACGCTGCCGAGCCGGCCGGGCAAAGGGCGTCGCCCAGTTCACGGAGCTGGTTCTTGTCGCCGCCGAAGCCGTGGACCAGGAGCATCGAGCCGGGGGCGGAGCCGGCCGCTGTGCCCGGGACGCGGTCGTAGTCGGGCAGTTCGATGAACGGGTGTGCCGCGAGAGCCGGTTCCATGGTGCGCCAGGCTAACCGACCGTCCGATGTGACGCGACAGGCGGTGATCTTGCCTGCCGGCGGGTCGCGACGGTAGGACCTAGAGGACTCATTCTTCACAAGGGAGACTTCATGCCGGTAATCACCCTGCTCTCGCCGGACGCCAGTCCCGGCTCCGCCGCCCTGGCCCGGATCGCCAAGGCGGCGACCGACACGCTCGGCATCGCCCCGGATCGCTGCTGGGTGACGTGGCAGCGGCTGGACCGCGACGCCGCGTACCGGCCGCAGTGGCAGGGGGACGGGCCGTATCCGCCGATCGGCTTCGTGACCTGCAAAGCGTCGTATCCGGCCGCTCTCGTCGGCGACCTGCTCCGGGCGGTGCAGGGGGAACTCGCGGCGGTCCTGGGGATCCCCGGGTCGGACATCTACCTGGCCGTGCGCCGGGGTATCGAGGGAGAGCTGCTGGTGCGTGACGAGATCTGGAACGGGGACGACGTGCCGGCGGTGACGGCGCAGCCGGTGGCGCACGTGGTCGGGGGGCGCGAGGAGGTCTTCGACGACGCGTGGGACGGCGTGGAGGCGGTGATCCGGCTGGACGGCTCGCGATTCGGGCCGGAGGCGCTGTACGGGCTGGCCGACTTCTCCCACCTCGAGGTGGTGTTCCAGTTCGACCGGGTGCCACTGTCCAAGATCGAGACCGGGGCCCGGCACCCGCGCGGCAACACCGAGTGGCCGCTGGTCGGCATCTTCGCCCAGCGCGGCAAGAACCGCCCGAACCGGATCGGGGTGTCGCGCTGCAAGCTGCACCGGGTGGACGGGCTGGACATTCACGTGAGCGGCCTCGACGCGGTGGCGGGCAGCCCCGTGCTCGACATCAAGCCGTACATGGCCGAGTTCGGGCCGCGCGGCACGGTCCGTCAGCCGGCCTGGACGGAGGAGATCATGCGGGACTACTACTGAGCGCGTACCCAAAATTGGGTTTTGTCTGATTTGGGGGGCGTCGTAATCGCGCCAAGCGCCATCACGACGCCCATCACTGTCACCGTCGGCTCCTCGGCCACCACAAGATGTCAACGGGTTCAGCGATCGGGCTGAGCCGCTGACTTTCGGCTGATGGGCGAAAAGCTGATGCGTGGAAAGATGATTCACCGCCGGGTGTGGCTGTGCCTCCTCGGCGGTGCCCTGGCGGCTGTCATGGTGGCCGCGGGTGTCGGTGCCGCTGAGATCGCACCCACCGTGGACCGCGTGACCGCCGGCGGCAACGTCGCCCTGTGGACCGCCGACCTGGGCTGGGGCTGATCCCGTGGCGGTACTTGCGGGGCGGGGATCGCAAGTGCTGAACCCCGGCCGCACCCTCGTTCTCGCCCAGTTGATCACCAACGTCGGCAACGGGGCGTTCGCCACCTGTTCGGTGCTCTACCTGACGCGGGTCGTCGGGATCTCACCCGCGATGCTCGGCCTGGGGCTGAGCATCGCGGGGGTGGCCGGGGTTCTCGCCGGCGTTCCGGCCGGGCACCTGGCCGACCGGCGCGGCCCGCGGAACGTCGCGGCGCTGCTGATCGGCCTGACCGGCCTCGCCTCGGCCGCCTACATCGTGCTCGGCTCGTTCCCCGCCTTCGTGGCCGTGGCCTGCTGTTACGCGGTCTTCGACCGGGGCGCGTACGCGGCCCGGCAGGCCCTGATGGCCTCGGTGCTCGCCGGGGAGCATCTGGTGCGGGCGCGGGCACGCATGCGGGTGGTGACGAACATCGGCATGTCCGTGGGTGCCGGCCTGGGTGCGCTCGCGCTGCTCGTCGATCGTCCGGGCGCCTATTACGCGGTGCTGGCCCTGGACGCCGTGACGTTCTTCGGCTGCGCGCTGCTGGTGCTGCGGCTGCCCGACACGAGGCCGACGGCCGCGCCGTCGCGGCCGGACGAGCCGAAGCTGGCCGTGCTGCGGGACGGGCCTTACGCCACGATCACCGTGCTCAACATGATCATGTCCCTGCACATGCCGTTGCTCGACGTCATCCTGCCGCTCTGGATCGTCCACCACACTCAAGCGCCGACCGCGCTGGCGGCCGTCCTGGTGGTCCTCAACACCGTGACCGTGGTGTTGCTCCAGGTCAGGGTGACCAAGAACATCGACACCCTGAATTCTTCGGTACGCGCGTCCCGGCTCGCCGGCCTGGTCCTGCTCGGCGTCTGCGTGCTCTTCGCACTCTCCGAGGGCCGTTCGGCCCTGGCGGCCACGGCACTGCTGGTCGCGGCCATGGCACTGCACGTGTACGGCGAGATGGTCCAGTCCTCGGCCGGCTGGGTGCTCGCCTACGAGCTGGCCCCCGCCGACCGGCAGGGCCAGTACCAGGGACTGTTCAACTCCGGCATGGCCGTCAACCAGATGATCGCCCCGGCGATCCTGACCGCGCTGCTGATCGCCTGGGGCACCCCCGGCTGGATCGTGCTGGGCGCGCTCTTCGTCCTCGCCGGGCTCGCGGTCCAGCCCGCCTGCCGCTGGGCCGTTTCTGTGAAGGAGACCCATGAACCACAGTCCGCGTGACTCCTGTGAATTTCAGATCTGTGACATCTGGCAGCAGGCGCTGGGCGTCGCCGAGGTCGGCGTCCACGACGACTTCTTCGAGGTCGGCGGCCACTCGCTGCTCGCCATCGAGGTGGTCGTCCAGATCCGCCGCCGGTTCGGCGTCGACATCACCGCCGGGGAGTTGCTGGAGGCGAACACCATCGCCAAGCTCGCCGAGATCGTCCGGCGGGGCCATCGGGAGACGCCCGCCAGCCCGCTGATCCGGTTGCGCGGCGGAGATCCGGACCTGGCCCCGGTCTACGGCCTGCCGCCGGTCTCCGGCTCGACCGTGGTCTACGTACGCCTCATGCAGGCGCTCGGCCGCAATCGTCCGTTCTGGGCGCTCCAGTCCGTCGGCCTGCTCCCGGGCGAACAGCCGCTCACGTCGGCCGAGGAGGTGGCCGCGGACTTCATCGTCCGGGCCCGCGCCGTCCACCCGGACGGGAAACCCTGGCACCTGCTGGGCTATTCGATGGGCGGCGTCTACGCCTACGAGGTCGCCAAGCAGCTCCGCGCCGCGGGGGAGACCGTCGGCCTGGTCGGGCTCCTCGACACCCGGCCCACGATCGAGGCCGGCGCCGACAACGACTTCGCGCTGCAAGCCCTGGTGGAACGGGCCCTCAAGATCGAAGTGGATCTGGACATGGTCCGTTCCCTCGATCCCGAGGCCCGCGCCGAGCTGCTGCTGAAGGAGGCCGTGGCGGCGGGCACCCTCCCCGCCGACTTCGACAGCGACCGGCTGCTGCGCATGGTCGACATGTACCAGATCAACCTCGACGCGGGCAGCGCTTACGACCCGTCCGGTTACCCGGGCGACGTCACCCTGTACCGGGTCCTGGACCGTGCCGTCGAGTCGGTCGCGCTCCCCTACGACCTGGACTGGACCGCCCGCGTGGGCCGGCTGGAGATCCGCGACGTGCCCGGCCACCACTACAGCATGATCGAGCCCGGGAACGTGGAGACCCTCGCCGCCCTGGTCGACGCCGCGCTGCCGGACTGACCAGGGCGGAAGGAGAACCATGACACCGCAGGCCCGATATTCGGTGGAACCGATCGGTTTTGTGCGGAGCCCGCGCGCCGTCCCCGACGACGACTTCTGGGGCCGGGTCACCGCCGTCATCGAGCTGGACGACACCCAGCTCACCCCCGAGGCCGTCACCGGCATCGGCGACTTCTCGCACCTCGAAGTGATCTTCCGTTTCCACCTCTGCGACCCGGACGAGGTGCTGCGCGGCGCGCGACCGCCCCGCAACCGCCCGGACCTGGCGCCGGTCGGCGTGCTCGCGCACCGGATCAAGGAGCGCCCGAACAACCTCGGCGTCTCCCGCTGCGAACTGGTCGCGGTGGAGGGTCTCCGGCTCCATGTCCGGGGGCTCGACGCGATCGACGGCACGCCGGTACTCGACGTCAAGCCCTTCCTCAGCGCGATGGTCCCCCCGGCCGGTGCGGTACGCGAGCCCGCCTGGGTGCCGGACGTCATGCGGTCCTACTACCGATGAACCTCGAAGGAGACTTTGTCATGAGCACGGTCGCCGACTCCCCTCACCAGCCGCTCGAGTTGAACCTCGGCGCGCTGCTGGAGCGCAACCCCCAGCTCCAGATCCCGCGGGATCAGTACAACATCAACGTCACCTCCAACGACGGCGCCCAGCTCTCCGCAGAGAGTCTGGCCGAGGAGATCGCCGGCTTCGCCGGCGCGGGCGAGCCCGCCCACCTCTACTTCCACCTGCCGTTGTGCAACTACATCTGCCACTTCTGCAACTACGTGAAGCGGCTGGTGCCGCGCGGCAAGGAGGACGCCTCCCTGCGCCTCTGGCAGGACCTGCTCATCGAGGAGTCGCGCCGCTACCTGGACCGCTTCGACTGGATCCCCGAGGCACGGATCGAGTCCTTCTACATCGGCGGCGGGACCGCGGCGCTGCTGCTCAACAGCCGCGAGACGATCGCGCCCCTGGTCGAGCACGTCCGCTCGCAGTACCGGCTCACCGACAGCGCGGAGTTCAACATCGAGGGCAACCCGGAGAACTTCACCCGGGACAACCTCCTGCTCGCCCGGGACCTCGGGTTCAACCGGTTCAGCCTCGGCGTCCAGTCCCTCCAGGACGAGGTGAACGAGTTCACCAAGCGCCGGCACACCGCCGCCGAGTCGCTGGAGGCGATCCGGAACCTGATCGCCACGGACTGCCCCTTCAACGTCGACATGATGTTCGGCCTGCCCTACCAGACCCCCGAGTCCGTCCGGCAGGACCTGACCACGCTGGTCGAGCTGGGCGTACCGACCATCACCATCTACCGGCTGCGCAACGCGGACCGCGAGGAGATGGGCATCGGCAACCGGGCGGTCTGGAACAACCCGGCGGTACGCGACCGGCTGGTCCGCGAGGGGTACTTCCCGGATCTGGAGACGACCTACCTCATGCGGCAGGCGGCCGTCGAGGTGATGCTCGACCACGGGTACTACCCCAGCCCCTGCGGATGGTGGAGCCGGCCCGGGACCTACGAGAACGGGAACATCCCACAGACGTCGAAGAACAAGTGGGAGCAGTACAACACCATGATCGCGTACGGCCCGGGGGCGTACGGCTGGCTCAGCGGCAACCGGGACTCGTTCGTGCAGACGCACAACAAGACCGACATCGCCGCCTACGTCCGGCACATGCAGAACGAGCCGGGCCTGCCGCTCTCGCACGGCCGCAAGCTGGACGGGCACAAGGCGATCGGCACGGCGCTCGGCTTCAACTTCAAGGCCAACCAGCCGATCGTGCTCGACCGCTATCTGACCCAGTTCGGCGCCGACCTGCTCAACGCCGAGCCGTTCGCCTCGGCCTTCACCGACCTGCTGGAGCGCGGTCTGGTCGAGATGGTCGACGACGGGCGTGCGATCAAGCCGACGCTGGATGGCGAGGCGCTGCACGAGGAGATCATCTACCACTACTTCCACGAGCGGATCGGCCTCTCCGACGCGCCGGTCTGCCGCCGCTGAGGGGCGCGCCGATGCCCACCCTCGATGCACCCTGGCTGCACCAGGCCGCCACGCAACGCCCCGCGACCGGGGAGGCGGCGGCCGAGAGCCGGATCGCCGAACTGCACGGGGCCGAGACCGCCGCGCTGCTCGCCGGCGGCGCCGCGGCGGCGACGCAGACCGTCTGCGCGCTGACCAACCCGGGCGGTCACGTCATCGCCTCGGCCGGGATCTCCGGCCCGGTCCGGGAGTTCCTGGAGGACTCCTTCCGGCGGCTGGGGCGGACGGTGTCGTACACCGACTGCGCCGACGTCGACGCGGTGGCCGGGGCCGTCCGGCCGGAGACCCAGCTGATCGTCACCGAGTCGCTGTCGGATCCGGCGATGCGCCTCATCCCGGTCAACGAGCTGGCGGAGCTGGCCCACAGCACCGACCTTCAGCTGGTGGTCGACAACACCGGGCTCTCCCCGGCACTGCTGCGCCCCCTGGACCTGGGGGCGACGGTGGTGGTCGAGACCGTCGACCCGTACCTGGACGACCACGCCGCGCTGGACGCCTCGGTCGTGTGTGGACCGCGACGGCTGGTGGAGCGGGTGACCGCCCAGGCCGCTCACGCCGGTGGCCGCCCGGACGGGTGGACCGACCGTCTCCTGGCCCAGGCGCTGCGCACGCTCGACCTGCGGATGGCGGCGCACACGGCGAACGCGGACCAGGTCGCCGCCTTCCTGCGCGGCCACCCGGCCGTGACGGTGGTGCACCGGCCGAGTTTCGACGACAGCCCGTGGGCGATCGAGACGCACGGCGGTTTCGGCGGCCTGCTCTCCTTCGAGTCCCGGACACCGCTCGCCGTCCCGGATCAGCCGGGTCCGGTCAGCATTCCGGTGCTCCGCTCGCACGCGGGGGTGAGCGCACGGCGACGGGAGCAGGCCGGTGTCACGCCCACCCTGGTCCGGGTGGCCGCCGGGATCGACAGTCCGAAGCCGCTGATCGCCCTGCTCCAGGGGCTTCTCGCGGAGAAGGGGGCAGCCTGATGCTCGCGGGTGTGAATCTGGACGGCTGGCGGGACCTGGTCGTCGCCAGCCGGGCGGCCTCCTGGGAGGCGCAGCTCGCCCTGGAGGCGTCGGCCACCACGGCCGCCGACGGAACCCAGCGGGTCCGGCTGCTGCCGATGCGGCTCGGGCCGACCCGGGTGGTCCGGCCCTTCACCGTCGGGCTGCGGGCGCCGGAGTCGGCGAACCGGGAACTGCTGACCCCGGTGGAGGCGGTCCTGACGGCGCTCGGCGCCTCCGCGGCGGCGACGGCCGCGACGGCGCTGGCGCTCCAGGGGGCGCAGCCGCAGCGGATCTCGGTGCGCGCGTACGCGGACCGGGACGGCGGACTCGGTTACGAGCTGGACCTCTCCGGCGACCTGACGGCCGAGCAGATCCTGATCGTTGTCGGCCAGGTTCAGGCGTACAGCGTCGTTCACCGCACCCTGGCGGAAGGCTCGCCACCCCGGGTCCTCGCGGCGTCGGCCGACGGCAGGCACCTGGCGATCCCCCCGGGTGGCGACGGCGCCCGCGACGACCGTACGCATGAGGTGCGGGTCGAATGGGAAGCCGGCGCGTTCTCCGTCGCCACCGCGGGCCAGGCCGGTGTCGAGATCGATCAGCCCAAACAGCTCTTCGGCGCCGACCGGGCGCCCAGCCCGGAGGATTACCTGCTCGCCGCCCTGGCCGCGGAGGCCCTCCAGTGGCTCTCGCCAGGGCCGGCCGAGATCCACGTCTCGGCCCGGCGCGACCTGCGCGGGGAGCTCGGCCTCGACGACGCCCGGGTCGCCCTGCGCGACATCCTGATCCAGTGTCTGCTCCCCGGCCACGGCACCGACGACGACGCCGAGCCCACCCGGCTCGCCGCCTGGTCCGCCGGGGGCAGCGCCGTCGACCTCGTCCGGAATCCCCGGACGATCACCGTCACCATCCGACCGAAACCGGAGACCCCCCATGCCCCGTGAATGGGACGCCAAGACCTACGACTCGCTCCCGCTGCCGCACAAGTTCTGGGGCAAGCGCACCCGGGATCGCCTCGTCCTGCGGGGCGACGAGACCGTTCTGGACGCGGGCGCGGGCACCGGCCGGGACACGGCCGCCCTGCTCGACCTGCTGCCGACCGGCCGCGTCGTCGCCGTCGACGGATCGGCCAAGATGCTGGAGCAGTTGCGCGCCAACCTCGGTGACCGGCTGGACCGGGTCGACGTGATCAACGCCGACCTGACGAAGCCGCTGCCGGTGGCGGAGCCGGTGGACGCGGTCTTCAGCGTCGCCACCTTCCACTGGATCCACGACCACGGCACCCTCTTCACCAACATCGCCCAGGTGCTGCGTCCCGGCGGCCAGTTCGTCGCCGAGTGCGGCGGGCAGGGCTGCAACACCCGGGTGCTGACCGCGGCCGCCGAGGTGCTCGGGCGTCCCGCCGACGCGGCGCACTTCGCCGGGATCGGGGAGACCGAGGTCCTGCTCAAGGAGGCCGGATTCCGGGACGTCCAGGTGGACCTGCTCGACGACCCGGCGCGCCTGGAGCCCGGTGAGCAGCTCTGGAGCTTCCTCGGCACGGTGATCCTCGGCCCGTACCTCGACCAGCTGCCGGCCGAGGAGCACCGCCCCTTCGTCCAGGAGGTCGCGGCCCGGCTCACCGAGCCGGTCGTCGACTACGTCCGCCTGAACATCACCGCCCGTCGCTCCTGATCTCACGACTCGGAGGCAACCGTCATGGAACGTGCCCGACTCGCCGTGGTTTATGACACCGGCTCCGCGTCGCCCCTGGAGATCAGCCGGGTGGCACGGATCTTCTCGCCGATGGCCATCGTCCTCGGCGAGTCGGCGCACGCCGCCGGCATGGCCGGCTTCTTCCAGGACGCCGACCTGGTGACACCGGCCGGCGCGACCCTCGCCGAGCAGGCCGAGCTGCTCTCGGAGTGGAAGCCCGACGGGATCGTGACCTTCAGCGAGCGCATGCTGCGCCGGACGGCGACCCTCGCCGACGGCCTCGGCCTGCCCTTCCACGGCCCCGGCACCGCCGAACTGCTCACCGACAAGTACCGCCAGCGCGCCGCCCTCGCCGAGGCCGGCGTGAGCCCGGTCCGCAGCCGCTTGCTGACCTCCCCGGAGCAGTGGGCAGAAGCGGTCAGCCACACCGGCCTGCCGGCCGTCCTCAAACCCCGCTCGGGTGAGGGCAGCCGCAACACCTTCCTGATCGAGGGGGTCGAGGAGGGCGAGACTCGGGTACGCGCATTGCTGGCCGGCCCGGAAGACGAACTCGTGGTCGAGGAGTACCTCACCGGACGCCCGGAACCGTTGTACGGCGACTACGTGTCCGTGGAGTGCGCAACCGTCGCCGGGGTGGTCCACCCCATCGCCGTGACCGGCAAATACCCCCTCACCCCGCCCTTCCGCGAAGCCGGGAACTTCTGGCCGTCGCACCTCGGCGCGCACGAGGAGGACGAGGTCACCGAGCTCGCCGTCGCCGCCGTCCGGGCCCTCGGCATCACCGGCGGCCTCAGCCACATCGAGATCAAGCTGACGCCGGACGGCCCCCGGATCATCGAGGTCAACGGGCGGCTCGGAGGCAGCATCGCCGAACTGGCCCGCCGTGCCACCGGCGTCGACCTCGTCGAGGTGGCGTGCCGGATCGCGCTCGGCGAACGGCCGCAGATCGAGCGGGCCCGACCGGCTCAGGTCTACTTCCAGCACCTGACGCTGACGCCGAGCTATCCGTGCACGGTCGCCGAGATCCGGGGTGTCGCCGACGCCGCGCGTGTCCCCGGCATCCGCCAGTTCCGGCCCTATGTCCGCGCCGGGGAGGCGCTGCCCGGCGGCGTGCACACCGGGGAACTGGACCTGCTGGCCGGTGACGCGCCCGACCACGCGGCCATGTCCCGGACGCTGGCCGACGCGCTGCGGCGGGTCACCTACGTGCTCGACACCGAGGAGGGCCGGCGCGAGGTGCCCGCCGCGCAGCTCACCGCCGCCTGTGGCTCCGGCCGTGCGTGACCGGCTAGTCGAGCTCCTGCTGGGCGATCAGATAGCCGGCGTGGAACCGGTTGCGCGCGCCGAGCTGGGCCATGATGTCGGCGATGTGCCGCTGACAGCTGCGCAGCGACATCCCCATCTTGCGGGCGATCGCCTTGTCCTCCAGCCCCTCCACGAGGAGCCGGGTGATGCGGCTCTTGATGTCCTGCGTCGTCCACCGGGTCCGCTCCCGGTCGATCGCCGTGGCGAACGGCGTCGCGTCGACCCAGGCCCGGTCGAAGACCTCGGCGGCGAACCCGGCGATGCTCGGCTCCCGCACCACCAGCGCGCCCACCGGATCGTGCAGCAGCGGCAGCACCGCGACCTCGCGGTCGAAGACGATCATCTGGTACATGCCTTCCGCCGACGTCCGCACCTGTGCGCCGAGCGCCGTGACGCGCTCCACATAGGAGACGGTGACCGGGCTGTACTGCGCGGTGTGCTGGTAGATCGTGCGCATCTGCACGCCCCGCTCCAGCAGGTGCGTCGTACGCGGCAGCGACTCCTGGAGGATCTCCTCCGAGCGCGGGCCGCCGGGCTGCGAGGTGAGCACCTCGCCCCGGCACCGCCCGGCCAGGTCGGTGATGGCCTGGTGGACGCTGGCCAGATCGTGCAGCCGCTCGACGGAGTTCTCGCACACCCGCCGCAGCAGGCTGGCCCGGTAACCGGGAAGCAGGTTCTCCATGTCCAGCCGCGCCCGGTCCACCTCCTGCTGAAGGCCGGCCATGTGCTCGATCACCGGGGCCAGCAACTGGATCCGCGCGGTGTCCGGCGGCACGGCGCTGAAGCGTTCCTCCAGCGCGGAGCCGCGCGGGTCCATCCTGCCCGCCGGCCGCAGCAGCCCCGCCGCGGAGAGCCGCTCCACCGCCCGGATGGCGGCCTTCTCCTCGACGTCCAGCGACGCCGCGATCTCGGTCGTGCTCACATCCGCCCGATTGGTGGCGAACTCGTAGACGCGAACCGCTTCGTCGTCAAGATGCTCCCAGTGAAAAATGCCACCGACGCCGTCGTTTTCCATCGTCGTTCCCCCGTTGTGGTGCGGGCCCCCGGAATGCAGGGCCGTAGTCGGGCAGCAAATCTGTCCGAGGAAGTGCTGGTTTAAATTGTTGATACACAAGGTAATAGCCGCACACGCCGCCGAACAGCCTGAGGCCGTCGCTGTGATCCATCGCGGATCACGCGTCGACTACCGGACCCTGGACGCGGCGGCCGACGCCTGCGCCGCCGAGCTGGCCGCACTCGGGGTCGGACCGGGAACGATCGTCCCGGTCAGCCTCGGACGCTCCGCCCACCTCGCGATGACTCTGCTCGCGGTGCTCAAGTGCGGCGCGGCCTACGCCGCCATCGACCGGCGCTGGCCGGCCGAACGCGTCGGCGTCCTGCTCCAGCTCCTCGCCCCACCAGTGCTGATCACGGATCAGCCCGCCCCGCCGGGGACGCCGGTCTGTGATCCGACCGGTCGTGGCCTGGACGAATGGGCCGCTGCCGGGGGCACCCCGCCCGAGGCGGAGATCACCCCGGACGCGCCCGCGTGCGTCTTCTTCACCTCGGGCACGACCGGCGTACCGAAAGGGGTCCTCTCGCCGCACCGGGCGACCACCCGGCTCTTCGCCCCGTCCGGGCCGCTCGCCTTCGGGCCCGGCCGGGTCATGTGCCAGGCATCGCCGCCCGCATGGGACGCCTTCAGCCTGGAGCTGTGGGGCATGCTCACCACGGGCGGGACCGCGGTCGTCGCCGACGACGATCACCTGCTCCCGCACGTGCTGCACCGGCTGATCGCCGAGGAGAACGTCAACACGCTCTGGCTGACAGCGTCACTGTTCAATCTCTTCACAGATCTCGAGCCGGAATGCTTCACCGGCCTGAAGCATGTGATAACGGGTGGTGAAAGGCTTTCCCCGGCACATGTCGAGCGATTCCTCCGTCGCTATCCGGACATCACGCTGGCCAACGGTTACGGCCCGGTCGAAAGCTGTGTGTTCGCCACGTACCACACCATCACCAGGGCCGATCTGGAGCGGACCGACGGGATTCCGCTCGGCCGCCCGGTCCCCGGCACCGGGATCCACCTCGTCGACGACGAGATCTGCATCAGCGGCGACGGCCTGGCTCTGGGATACCTCGGGCAGGAGGAGCTGACCGCCGAGCGTTTCGTCGAACGGGTCGTCGACGGCCGCCCGGTACGGGTCTATCGCACCGGCGACCTGGGACGGCGCGACGCCGACGAACTGCTGCACTTCCGGGGGCGGGCCGACCGGCAGGTCAAGATCCGCGGATACCGGATCGAACCGGCCGAGATCGAGGTCGCCGCCCACCGCATCGACGGCCTTCACCAGTGCGTGGTGGTCCCGGTGCCCGCCGCGGACGGGCGGCCCGGCTCCTACGACAAGCTGGCCCTCTTCTACACGACGGCCACCGCCGTCGAGCCGCCCGCGGTGCGCCGCCTGCTCGCCTCCCGGCTACCGCACTACTCCGTCCCCGACGTCATCCGCCAGGTCCCCGCCATCCCCGTGACCACGAACGGCAAGACCGACGCCCGGACTCTGCTCGACACCCTCACCGCCTCCGTCGCGGCCCGCCTCACGGCCCCCTGAACCAGGACCGAGGAACAGCCCATGCAAAGCGGCACCATTCGCCCGGACCGCCCCCTGCTCGTCGTCGCCCTCTCCGACGAAGCGGAGATGCTCGACAGTGACCTGCCCATCCTCATCACCGGCATGGGAAAGGTGAACGCCGCCCTGGCCCTGACCGCCGTGCTGGCCGCCGGTCCGCGCCCGTCCGCTCTGATCAACCTCGGCACCGCCGGCTCGCTGCGCGGCGGCATCACCGGCACCCACGAGGTGAGCAGGGTCATCCAGCACGACATCGACGCCCGTGCGCTCTACACCCTGACCGGCCACCTGGTCGGCCCGCCACTGACGGTCGCCGAACGCGGCCTCACCCTGGCCAGCGGCGACCAGTTCGTCGCCGAGGAGACCACCCGCACCCGCCTGGCCGACCACGCGCATCTGGTCGACATGGAGGGCTACGCCCTGGCCACCGTGGCCAGCCACTTCTCCGTACCCATCCGCCTCATCAAACACGTCAGCGACCAGGCTGGCTCCACCGCGGCCGCCACCTGGCAGCAGAATCTGCACCAGTGCGCCCGCGCGCTGGCCACCTGGCTCCGCGACAACCGTCACCACCAGTAGGGACGCCCACGCGGCACCTGATCCGCCCGACCGGCCCGCAGCATCAACTGATGTCGGGCCGGTTTTGTTTTCCGGCTTTCAAAAATGTCCGGGAAAACGTTCTCGCCAGCATACCGTCACGCATGTCCGAGCAGATTCGCCATGTGCCCGTACGGACAACTCAGACATTCATAGACGTCTATGGACAGCGGGTATCCACGGACAGTTTCCCACTGCTAACTTCAGGTCAACGGATTCCACATTGGATCCGCTGATCCGGGGAGCGGGGGCCACCTGGGAATGACGGCTCGTATGGTCGGCCGGCCGATCTGCGGCCGCATCACATTTCCGTTCAGCTGCTTTCTCGCATTCCAGGATGACCCTATTCGAGAATCGGGGATTCATCGTCATGTCCATCACCCTCAAACGCATCGCCGCCGGCTTCGGCGTCGCTGCGGCCACCGCCACCGTGCTGGTCGGCGTCTCGGCGTCACCCGCCATGGCCGACTGCAGCGGCGTCGGGAACCCGTATTCGCCGTTCAACCTGTGGATCGGCGGCATCCTCCGGGGCCAGGAGGCGGTGCAGTACGCCTCCACCTGTGACGGGGACAGCAACTACCGCGGCAAGGTGAACGACACCTACACCGACGGCTACCAGAACTGCATCAAGTACTACGACCCGGGCACCACCACGCAGGGCTGCAGCGGCGGGAGCTGGGTGAACTTCCAGTTCTACGACCAGCAGAGCAACTCCGACGCCTACTGGGCCGGCTGCGCCGGCTCGACCTGCACCGTCCGGATCCACAACTGGGGCTTCTAGTCCCACCGCACAGCGAGGCCGCAACACTCGCTGAGCACTGACGGGCCGCTCTCGCACGAGAGCGGCCCGTTCCACGAACGGACCGGTCATCCGTCAGGCCTGCGCCCGGAGCGCGGCGATCGGTTCGATTTTCGCCGCGCGCAGCGACGGATAGAGCCCGGCGAGCAGTCCGACCACCGCTCCGACCAGGACGGCGGCCGGCATGATCCAGATGTTGAGCACCGGCGTCCATTGTTTGACGGCGCCGACCAGAACCACCGCGAGAATGCCCGCCGACGATCCCAGAATTCCGCCGATCAGGCCGATCATGCTCGATTCCAGAATGAAGAGCGAGGCGACCGAGAATCGGGTCCCGCCCAGGCTCCGGCGCAGACCGATCTCGCCGATCCGCTCGAGCACGGAGACAAGTGTCGTATTAGCGATTCCGACGCCTCCGACGACCAGTGAGATGACGCCGAGCAAGACGAAAAGCGCGCGGACGTCCTCGGCCACTTTCGCTTTCGTGGTGGTCGGTTCGGGTGGCCGCTCGGCGGTCAGCAGTTCCGGTTTCTGCGGGGCCAGCGCCACCGGCGCCTGGGACGCGATCAGGGCGGCCGCGCCGACCGCGGTGTCGATGACGACCGACTCCGGGGCCTTGAGGCCGAACACCCGGCGGGCCGTTCCCTCCGGCAGGATCATCGCGTCGAGCAGGCCGGCGTTGCGGCGAGTGTCGACCAGTACCCCGATCACCGTGAAGGACTGGCTGCCCACGAAGATCGCCGGCCGCTGCCGCAGGTCGGCGAGGTGCAGCGAGTTGGCAAGGTTCCGGCCGACCACCGCCACCCGGTCCGCGCGGCGATCGTGACCGGCGTCGAAGAAGCGGCCGATGACCCGGCCCTCCACGGCCGCCGCCAACTCGGGTGACCCGGCGACCACAGTGGCCGCCGCGCCTTTCGCGGCGAGCGGATCGACCACAGTGGTCGCGGTGATCTTCGCGTCGGGCAGGCGCAGGGTGGTCATGGTCGCCGCCGCCTCGACACCGTTGAGCCGGCTCAGCCGGGCCGGAGCGTCCCACGGGATCGGGCTCTCTCTGGCCTGCGGCCCGTCCTCCGGGGTCGGCGCGACCGTCACGGTGGTGGCGGCCAGTTCGTCGAACCGGCTGACGATCTGCGCGCCGGCCGTGTCCGCCAGCCCGGTGGTGATCACCAGCGTGGCGGTGCCCAGCACCGTGCCCAGCGCGGTGAGCGCGGTCCGTCCGGGCCGGGCCAGCACTCCGGCCAGCGCCTCGTCCCACAGGTCACGCCACATGCCCGGCCTCGCGGGGCAGATCCTCGACGACCAGCCCGTCGGTGATCATCAGGCGCCGGGGCATCCGCGCCGCGACGTCCTGATCGTGGGTCACCACCACCAGCGTCTGGCCGTCCCGGTGGATGGCGTCGAACAGCTGCAACACGTCCTCCGCGGTATGCGTGTCGAGGTTGCCGGTCGGCTCGTCCGCCAGCAGCACGGCCGGTTCGATCGCCAGTGCCCGGGCGATCGCGACTCGCTGGCGCTGGCCGCCGGAGAGCTCGCCGGGCAGCGCGTCGGCGCGGTCGGCGAGCCCGACCCGGGCCAGCGCGTCGAGCGCGCGCTGCCGGCGTCGCGCCCGAGGCACGCCGCGGTACATCAGGCCGAGCCGGACGTTCTCCTCGACGGTGCGGTGCGCGATCAGGTGGAACGACTGGAAGACGAAGCCGATCCGGGAACCGCGCAACCGGGTGCGCTGCCGGTCGGTCATCGCGGCCGTGTCCACGCCGTTCAGCCAGTACTGCCCCGCGGTCGGGCGGTCGAGCAGGCCGAGCAGTTGCAGGAGGGTGGATTTGCCGGACCCGGACCGCCCGGTGATGGCCACCGCGTCCCCGCGCAGGACCGCCAGGTCGGTGGGACGCAGCGCCACGATCGGGCTGGCACCCGGATAGACGCGGGAGGCGCCGGCCAGCTCGATCACCGGGGTCTCCGGGACGGCGAGCACCTCGGTGGTCACCACTGCTGGCCCACCACGACCAGGTCGCCCTCCGCGAGCGGGGCCCCGCCGACCGGGGTGACCTCGGCGAACCCGTCGGCGGAGAGACCCGCGGTGACCGGGACGTCCGCATCGGCTCTCCCCCGCCGGACCCGCACCGTGGTGGTGCCGGCCGCATCGGTGACCAGCGCGGCGACCGGCACGGCGAGCACCTCGCCGTCGGTCGACTCGATCGGCATGGTGACCCGCAGGTTCAGCCCCTCGATCCGTTTCGGGTCGACACCCCGCGGGTCGATCCGGACGTAGTAGGTGCCGGCCAACGCCCCGTTCGTCCCCGCCGTGTCGGCGATCTCGGCGACCACGCCGGTGAACTTGACGTCCGAGGAGGTGTCGTCGACCTGCACCTCGGCGCCGGCCTTGAGCACCTTGCGCTCCTCCTCACTGATCGACGTGTCGATCCGCGCGGTGGTCGCGGTCAGGCTCAGCGCCGCGCCCTCGACCGCCTGGCCGAGCTTGGCCTCCACTTTCTGCACCCGGCGCGGGAGGGTGGGCACGAAGACGATCTCACCGCGCGGCAGGCGGGCGCCGGACGCGGCGCGCACCTGGGTGAGCGCCGTCCGGGCGGTGCGTTCGGTGGCCTGCGCGGTGGTGACCGCCCGGCGCAGTGACGTGGTGTCCGTGGTCGCCGTCAGCTCCGCGAGCTGGGCCTCGGCGACGGCCAGCGCGTTCTCCGCGTCGGCCAGGGCGTTGTCCAGCCGGGTCAGCGTGGCGGTGTCGGCGCCGGTGCGTTTGGCCGTGTCCCGCTCCGTCCTGGCCAGGTCACGGGCCCGGCGCGCGGAGTCGACCGCACCCTCGGCGGCGAGCACCTGCGATCGGGGCGGGCCGGACCGGGCCGCGGCCAGCGCCTGCTGCGCCGCGACGGTCTGCTGGTGCGCGTCGGTCACCCGCTGCTCGGCCGCCTCGACCTGCTGCGTCTCGTCCGGGGTGGGCGCGACCGGGTCGTAGCCCACCGCGTCGTAGAGCCGGTTGACCGCGGCGGTGGTGGCCGCGTCGAAGGTCCCGCTGGGCCGCCCGGCGAGGTGCCCGAGCCGGCGCAGCGCGGTCTGCAACTGGGTGACGTCGGCGCCCTTGGCACCCGGCTTCAACGCCCGGTACATCGGCAGCGTGCCCTGCAACGCGATGATCGGCCGGCCGGACACCTCCAGGGCGACCGTGCCCTCCTTGAGGGTGCTGCCGCTGCGGGGCAGCCGCCCGGTCACCACCGGCGTGGTCGTGCCGGCGCCCTGGCCCACGTCGGGGTCGGGGACGACCGCGTACTCCTCGGAGTACTGCACGTCGCCGCGGACCACGATCGAGGTGGCGATCACCCGGCGCTCCACCGGCACGGTGATCGGGCTGGCCGCGGGCGGCGACGCCCGCCGCGCGGCGTCCGCCGGGGACTCGATCCGGTGCCCGGCCCAGACGCCGGCGCCGGCCGCCCCGGCCGCCACGGCGAGCAGGACGGCAAGCCGGCGGCGCCGGGAGCCGAGGCGGGAACGGACAGCCACCTACTTCTCCCCGCGCAGCAACTTCTGCAGGTACTCGTTGAAGACCTTCTTGTACGCCTTGTCATAGGCCGACTGGCACGGTGACGTCTCGACCGCCATCGCGATCTCCCGCTTCTGAATCTTCTTGAGGTCGGCCATCTCGTCCGCGGTGAGCACGTCGGTGATCTTCAGCTTGTCGCTGTTGCGACCGGCCGCCTCCATCTCGCCCGCTTTGTTCTCGAACTTGACGATGTACTTGTCGGCGGCGGCGGAGATCGGCTGGGTCAGGTCCTCGCCGGCGGTGAAGCCCTTGCCCTCCAGGCATGTCGAGCGGTCCGCCTGCGCCGCTTTCACCCGCTGGTCGGTGTTGGTCTTGGCGACCACCCCGTCCATGGCCTGCTGATCCTTGGTGCTCATCTTGATCGCCCCACCGGACGGCGGCGGCCCGATCTTGTCCTGCGCCCGCTGCTGGCACTCGTTGGACTGCTTGCCGTACGACGCGCGGGCGGCCTTGTCGAGCTTCTGCACCGCGTTGATGTTCGGATCGACCCGTTGCGAGCCGGGGGCCAGATAGTCGATCAGGGTGCTGATGCCGTAGCCGTACTGACGGGCGAACTGCTCGTCGGTCAGGCCCAGGGACATCTTCTTGTCGGTGGTCGGGATGTAGTCCCGGTAGTCGAAGCCCTGCTCCTTCATGCAGGTCTTCATGATGTCGTTGAACTTGACGTAGTAGTCGTCGACGTCGGCCTGCTTGGGCTCCTTCTCGGTCTGCTGTGCCATGAAGGAGGGCAGGTTGGAATCGGGCACCGGCTGCGCGTCCGCCTTGTCCCCGCCACAGCCCGACAGCGAGAGCAGGACCGTGACACCGGCCACGGCGGCCAGCAGCCTGACCGGGAACCCCCGGTCCGTACCTGGAATGCGGCCGCGTTTGACGAAGGTCACGAGCTCCCCCTGAAGATCGACAGACATCAATGGATGTGGATCGGGTCCCGGCCGGAGGCGGTCGGAACGGTGAATCAGCCCACGGAGACGGTGAAGGGCTTGAGGTCATGGGTCCCGGACGCGACCGGGACCGCCACGGCACGCAGGGTCCGGTCGTCCTGCCAGGCGATGATCACCTGCGGACCGGCCTTGGCCTGCACTTTCCGCTCAGTGCCGGCGACGGCGCGATCCGCCATCACCGTGCCGTCGGCGACCCGGATCAACGCGATCCGGAAGCCGTGCTCCACCGCCGACGACTCGTAGGCGGCGGCGAGGACAGCGCCGTCCGGAGACAGCCGGAGGGCGGTCACCCGGCGGCACCCGGCGCCGGACAGTGGAAGGCTGACGACCGCGGCCCGCGCGGCGGTGTCGAAGACCCGGGGCACGCAGGAATCACGCTGGGCGGCCAGGACGAGCCGGTCACCGGCGAGATCGGCCGCCTGGAGCGAGCCGTCGAACAGGTTGGTGCGGACATCGAGCGTCGCGGGCGGCAGCAGCACCCGCTCCTGCCCGGAGCCGAGGTCGTGCGCCACCAGGCCGGCCGGGCGCCACAGATAGGCCGTGGTGCCGGTCGCGGTCAGCAGGCTGACCGCCTCGCCCGGGTGCCGGACATCCCGCTCGAGCCGGACCGCGCCGTCCGCGCCGACCACCACCAGGTTGATCTCCAACCCGGCCACGCCGGTGCCGTCCTCGCGGTCGGTGCCGGGCATCGTGTCGTGTGCCCCGAGCGCGACCAGGCCCCCGCCGGGAAGGCCGACGAACCGGTCCCAGCCGTCGGCGCCGACCACGTCGTGGGTGATCAGACGCCCGTCTGGGGCCAGCTCGCCGACCAGCTCCCGGCCGTCCAGCGTCACCGGCGACCCGGCCGCCCGATAGCTGCCGGCGACGCCGTCCAGCAGCAGACGCTGCGCCGGCTCGGCCCGTGGGGCGACGACCTGGCTGGTCGCGGCCGTCGGTGTGGCCGAAGGCGCGGGCTCCCGCCAGGCACCGATCCCGGCGCCGATCGCGGTGAGCACGACGACGACACCGGCGAACGCGCCGGCCGCCTGCCGTTTGCGGTGCCGCCGGGCCCGCTCGCGCACGTCGTCGAGGTCGCCGGCATATCCCTTGGCCGCCTGCGCCGTGGCGCGGACCGCGTCGGCCACGTCGCGCGGAATCTGTTCCATGGTCACTCCTTGCCGTCCACGGCTGACCGCAGCGAGCTGAGACCGCGGGAGAGCCGGCTTTTCACGGTGCCCTCGCTGATGCTTAGAGCGGCGGCCGTCTCGGCGGTCGTCAGGTCGAGCAGGATGCGGCACGTGATCACCGCACGCTGCGGGGTCGGCAGCTGGGCCAATGCCTCGCGAACGAAGATCGCGCTCTCGGTGAGCTCCGGGCCGGGGTGGGCCGCCTCGTCGGCCGGGGGACGCTCCCGGCGCACCTTGCGCCACCAGGACGTGGCGTAATTGAGGCCGACCCGGAAGACCCAACCCGCCGGATTGTCCAAGCGGCTCACCACTGACCAGCGCGTATAGGCTCGCGCCATGGCCTCGGCGGTGGCCTCGCCGGCCAGCTCGTCGCGGCGCAGCGTCACCGCCAGCGCGCGGTAGACCCGGTCGACGTTGGCACGGTAGAACGCCTCGAATCCGTCTCCCTCGTGCGCCGTGTCGCCGGGGAGCGGACGATCGTCGACCGCCGCCACTGAAACCGCCATGCCCCGTACACGCGGCACCCCGCGCCGAGGTTCCCGCCACTTCCCAAGTTTTTTGCCGGGCACCCGATCATGATGGTCGATGCACCCGGCGGGTGGCGACATTCCGTAGCGGAACGAGCACACGCCGGCCGGCTTGAAGGAGTCGCAGAACGATGACAACCGGATGCGCGGCCGCACCCGTCTGAGGGGTGATGACCCGACAGGAGGGTGACGCCATGCGGGATGGTGCCGAAGAGGAGTACACCGAGTACGTCGCCGCCCGGATCCCGGCGCTGCGCCGCCTGGCGTATCTGCTCGCCGGTGACGAGCACCGCGCCGACGACCTGGTCCAGCAGACCATCACCACGCTCTACGTGAAATGGCGGCGGGCGAGTGCCGCCGCCAACCTCGACGCCTACGTGCGCACCATGCTGGTGCGCACCTATGTGGACGAGAAACGGCTGGCGTGGGCCCGGGTCCGGCTGTTCCGGCAGTCGCCGGAGCCACCACCGGTCGAGTCCAGCGGCGTCGAGGACCGTCAGCTGGTCCGGGCGGCGCTGGGCCGGTTGCCTCGCCAGCAGCAGGCCGTGCTCGTGCTGCGCTATTTCTACGACCTTTCGGTCGACGATGTCGCCACGACGCTCGGCTGCTCCACCGGCACGGTCAAGAGCCACACCTCCCGCGGGCTGGCCACGCTGCGACGACTTCTCGGCGAGCCGGAGCTCGCCGCCGCGAATTGAGGAGCCGACATGCCATCCGATTTCGATCTGCTGCGTCCTCTCGACACCGAGCCGCGCACCCCCTCCACGGTGGACGTGCGGCGGGCGATCACCGACGGCCACCGCAGGGTGCGCCGCCGCACCGGTTACGCGGGTGCCGCCCTGACCTTCGTGGCGGTCACCGGCGTCACGATCGCCTCCGGCGCACTCGACCACGCCGCGCCGGGCCGGCCGACACCTGGCGTGGACACCGCCGCCACGAAATCCGCACCGGCCGCGCCCGCACCCACGAGCTGCACCGTGCAGCAGCTCGCCGCGCCGCGGAACGCGCCGAAGGCGCTGATCAGCGGCGCCGACCCCGAGGGGACATACTTCGTCGGCCGCTCCTACCCGCAGGCCGGTGGATACCAGGCGGTCAT
Source organism: Actinoplanes ianthinogenes (assembly GCF_018324205.1). Classification (NCBI taxonomy): domain Bacteria; kingdom Bacillati; phylum Actinomycetota; class Actinomycetes; order Micromonosporales; family Micromonosporaceae; genus Actinoplanes; species Actinoplanes ianthinogenes. The sequence continues at coordinate 5,237,254 of NZ_AP023356.1, read as the reverse complement.
CTGGCACGACGGCGCCGGGACCGAGGTGCCGCTGCCGGGCGACGAGGAGGAGTCGCTGACCGACGTCACCACGACCGGCACCGCGGTGGGCTGGTCCTACCTCCACCACAAGAAGACCCCTTTTGTGTACGACGACGGCCGGGTGTCACAGCTCCGCGGCGTCACGGACGGGTCGGCCGAGGCGATCAACGACAGCGGTGCGATCGTCGGGAACGACGGTGACCACCCGGTGTTCTGGTCGTCGGCGACAGCCACGGCACGCCGGCTTCCGATGCCCGCCGGCGCGCAAGCGGCCATGGCGGTCGACATCGACGAGGACGGCACGATCGTCGGCACGATCGACAACAAGACGCCCTACGTCTGGCTGCCGGACGGCTCGCACCACGCTCTCAGGACACCGGATCTCGGCGGCAAGCCGGCCGAGGGCCGGGTGTTCCACATCAGCGGCGGCTGGGTGATCGGTGTGGTGAACGAAGCCGGTGGTGGCCAGGCGTCCGGGAAGGCCCGGGCGAAAGGCGAGATCGAGACGGCCCGGTGGAACGTGGGCACCGGGGAGGTGCAGGTCATCGACGGGCTCGACGGCATGCCGGACGCGGTGAACGCGCAGGGCTGGCTGACCGGGATCGACCGGCACACCGGCGCCGTGCTGCACGCGGACACCAGCACGATCGAACTGCCCGGCCTGGCGCCTCAGGGCGCCGGCACGCTGGCCGACATCGCCAACACCGTGAGCGCCGACGGCAAGACCATCGGCGGCCAGTCGGACGACGCGAACGGGGTGATCCAGCCGGTGGTCTGGCATTGCCGCTAGACCCGCCCGTCCCGCTGGGGCCGAGGCTTCAGCGGGACCGGTAGGCCGCTCGGCTCGCTTCGATGTGCGGAACGTGTTCGATCGCCCAGCCGGCCAGGGCCAGGGCGGGTGGGATCAGGCTCTTGCCGACCGGGGTCAGGGTGTATTCGACGCGGGGCGGGACTTCCGCGTAGACCTTGCGGTGGACCAGGCCGTCGCGTTCCAGGTTGCGCAGGGTGAGGGTGAGCATGCGTTGCGAGATGCCCGGGATCTGCTGGACCAGGTCGGTGAAACGGAGGGTGCCCTGATCGAGCGTGGCCACGATGAGCAGCGTCCACTTGTTGCAGATCTGGTCGAGGATCGCCCGCAGGGTCTGGCCGCCGTCGCCCCGGATCATGCAGGTGTGCTCGTACTCGGACATGCAGCCCCCTGTGCCTGAGGCACACGCGTGTGCCTTTTGTAAGCCTCTCGATGGTGACCCATGATGTGGCCGATCACGGCTGCTTCGAAGGAGCACACATGGAGATCGCGTACTGGATTCTGGCCGGTCTGCTCGCGCTGTTCTACCTCTACGCCGGTGGGCTCAAGACGGTGCGCAGCCAGGATCAGCTGCGGCCGATGATGGGCTGGGTCGACCAGATCCCGATGCCGCTGGTGCGGACCATCGGCGTCCTGGAGATCCTGGGCGCCGTCGGCCTGATCCTGCCGCCGCTGACCGGGATCGCGACGGCGCTGGCGTTCGCCGCCGCGATCGGCCTGGTCCTGATTCAGATCGGCGGGATCATCACCCACGTCTCGCGCGGCGAGACGAAGGTGATCGGGCTGAACATCGCCCTGCTGGCCGCCGCCGCGGTCACCGCCTGGCTCGCCACGGTCTGGCTCTGACCGAGCTGTCAGCTCAGCGTCAGCTCCGGCCAGGAGGCGAGGTCGGCGCGTAACCGGCGGTCGTGGGTGGCGACCACGACCGCTGCCGGGGTTCGCAGCAGGCCCTCGGTGAGCTCGTCCACCAGCGCGATCGACAGGTGGTTGGTGGGTTCGTCGAGCAGCAGCACGTGCGGTTCGGCGGCGAGCAGCGCGGCCAGGTCCAGACGCCGCCGCTGACCCGTCGACAGCGGCCGCCCCAGATCCGCCGCCGACAGCAGACCGAAAGCGGTCGCCGCGCCGCGTTCTCCGGCCGAGTCCCGCGGCGGCGGGCCAGCTGATTCCCACGGCGGCGGGCCGACTGATTCCTGCGGCGGCGAGCCGGCTGATTCCCGCAGCGGCGGGCCGATTGGTTTCCGCGGCGGCGGGCCGGCTGGTTCCCGCGGCGGCGGGCCGGCTGAATGCTGGGTCGGCGGGCCGGCCGATTCCTGCGAGAGCAGGCCTATCCGGATGGCTTCTGCCCGGTGCACCGTGCCGGAGGTGGGTTCGAGCCGGCCCGCCAGCAGCGCCAGCAGGGTCGACTTCCCGGTGCCGTTCGGGCCGGTGATCAGCAGTTTCGAGCCGGAGTCGAGGGTCAGCGTCGCCGGGGTCCGCAGCCGATCACGCCGTTGCACGCGGTCGGCCGCCAGCAGGGTGACTCCCGGCAGGCTCGGCAGCATCGGCATGCGGAAGCGCCGGGGCGGCTCCGGGGCGGTGACCGCGTGCCGGCGGAGTTCGTCCTGGCGCCGGTGCACCGAGCGGACCAGGGCGGGGGCTCGGGTGGCTCGTTGATGCCTGCCGGTCCCCTTGTCCGGGCGCCAGCCGTCGACCAGTCGGTCCTGGGCCTCGGCCAGCGCGCCGGTCAGCCGTTTGCCGGTCTCGGCCTGCTGCTCGTACGTCTGCTCCCAGCGGGCCAGCGCGGCTGCCCGCCCTGTTCGGTAACCGGCGTATCCGCCGCCGTAGACAGCGGGCCGGCCGTCCACAGTGGGGTCCAGGTCCAGGATCGTGGTGGCCACGTCGTACAGGAGCGCCCGATCGTGGCTGACCAGCACGACGCCGCCGGGGTGGGAGCGCAGGCGTTCGGTGAGAAAGGCGAGACCGGCGGCGTCCAGGTGGTTGGTCGGCTCGTCCATCAGCAGGAAGTCGTGTGCGGCACCGAGGAGGCAGGCCAGCCGTACTCGGTAACGCTGGCCGACCGAGAGGGTGGCCAGCCGCCGGTCCCGGTCGGTGACCGCGCCGAGGTTCTCCAGGGCGAGGTCGATACGGCGGTCGGCGTCCCAGGCGTCGAGCAGTTCGGCCGCGTCGAGCGCCCGCGCATAGTCGGCAGCCGCGCCGGCCTGGCCGGCGGCGAACCCCGCCGGCCCAAAGGACTCCCGTGCGGTGAGTGCGGTGAGGGACTGTGCGGCTTCGTCGAGGGCGCGGAGGACGGCTCGGGTGTCGGCGAGGGCGGTGTCGATCAGGGTGCCGACCGTGTCGGCCGGAGCGAAGGCGAGTTCCTGGTCGGCGACGCCGAGAGTGCCGGTCAGCCGGACCGTGCCGGCGTCCGGGGTCAGAGCTCCGCTGAGCAGGCGGAGCAGGGTGGTCTTGCCGCGGCCGTTCTCGCCGATCACGCCCCAGCGCGAGCCGGGCGAGACGGTGAGATCTATATCGGACAGGTGCGCTCGGTCGGCGCGAAGCCCGGCGGCTACGAGCTGGGCTTGGGCGCGCGCGGGCAGGGTGATGGTGGCAGGCATGCGGATTCTTCCCCTGAGCGGAGGGCTGTGCTGGACAGCGGCGAGCCGCCCGCGGCGCGATGCGCTCGGCGGGTCAGGCTCGGGCGAGCTCAGAGGTAGATCTGATATGCCACGGCGACGAGGCTACCCGGACACATCCGGGCCGCCGACCGGTTTATTGGTGGGGCTCGACGCCGAAGGCCACGTCCAGGCGGTACTTGGTGCCGGAGTAACGGGACTCGCTCAGCTCCAGGGGGCGGCCCTCCTGGTCCAGGATCAGGCGTTCCTCGACCAGCAGGGCGGTGCCGGCCGGGACACCCAACTCCTTGGCGTCCTCCTCGTTCGCCGGCTGGGCGGTGATCGTCGAGGTGCCCCGGGTCGGGATCCGGCCCAGGGCGACCAGTGCCTCGTGCACCGACCCGGAGAGGTCGAAGTCGAGCAGCGCGCTCAGCGCTCCCGGATAGCAGGCGTGCTCGAAGGCGAACGGGTCGCCGTCGGCCTGCCGGACGCGGTAGATCGCCACCACGTCGCCGGCCCGCTGCCGCAACCGGGTGGCCTCGATCACGGTGGCCGGGCGCAGCTCGGCGCTGACCACCCGGGACGACGGGACCTTGCCCTGCTTGCGGATCTCCTCGCTGAGGCGGATCAGGTTGTCCGCGCGGCGCGGGCCGGTGGGCACCGCCACGAACGTGCCGCGACCGGGCGCACGGTACGCCAAACCGTCGTTGACCAGCTGGGTGACCGCGGCCCGGGCGGTCATCCGGCTCACCCCGAACTCGCGGGCCAGCTCCGGCTCGGAGGGCAGCGGATCGTGCGGCCGTGCCTTGGCGATCCGCGCTCGGAGCTCCTGCTCGATGCGGAAGTATCGCGGCGCGAAGTCTGGTCCGGCGGACATGACGCACACCCTACCGATACGGCCAACCTGTCTAGACAGGTGGCTGTCTAGACAGGTACGGTTCAGTGCCATGGATTTCACGGTGTCGCAGATCGCCCGCATGATCGACCACTCGATCCTCCAGCCGCAGTTCACGCTCGAGGACGTGCGGTCGGGCTGCGCCATTGCGGCCAAATACCAGGTCGCCTCGGTCTGTGTGCGGCCGTCCGACGTGCCGGTCGCGGTCGAGCTGCTGCGCGGCACCGAGGTGCGCGTCGGCACCGTGATCGGCTTCCCGCACGGGGACACCAGCACCGAGGTGAAGGTGGCCGAGACCGAGCAGGCCGTGGAGCGCGGCGCCACCGAGATCGACATGGTGATCAACATCGGCTGGCTGCGCTCCGGCGACATCGCGGCGGTGGAGACCGAGATCAAGGAGATCGTGCGGGCGGCCGGTCCGGCGCACGTCAAGGTCATCCTGGAGACGGCGTACCTGACCGACGAGGAGAAGCTGGCGGCGTGCTGGGCCGCGGAGCGAGCCGGGGCGGCGTTCGTGAAGACGTCGACCGGGTTCGCCCCGACCGGCGCGACCATCGACGACCTGGCCCTGATGCGCTCGGCGGTGTCGTCGAAGGTGCAGGTCAAGGCGTCCGGCGGGATCCGCAGCCTGGACACGCTGCTGGCGATGGCGGCGGTCGGCGTGACCCGGTTCGGCTCGTCCGCGACCGCCGAGATCCTGGACGACCTGGCCCGCCGGCAGGTGACCACGTACGCCCGCCGTGCCTGAATCACGGCGGCGAAAGGCGGCGAAAGCACTGATCCGCTGGCGGGAGAGCCGCCGGCGGACGCTTCGCCTGGACCAACGCGCCACAAGCGCGATGCCCGCGAGCCGGGCCCCACAAGGGCCCGGCTCGGCGGTCACCCCTCCATCCACCATGGATGGCGGCTGCCTTTATGATCTTGGCGCGTGATCCACAAAAGTCTGTCCATAGTGGTAGCAACGGGATTGATCGGCGCAGCCACCCTGCTCGGCGCCGCCCCGGCAAACGCCCGCGAGACCGAACCCTCCGAACCACCCCGCGTTGAGCTGGTCCTCGACGTCAGCGGCTCGATGCGTGCCGCCGACATCGACGGCGAGACCCGGATCGCGGTGGCCAAGCGCGCCTTCAACAAGGTCGTCGACGCGCTGCCGGAGAACACTCAGCTCGGCATCCGGGTGCTCGGCGCCACCTACCCCGGCAAGAACAAGAAGATCGCCTGCAAGGACACCCAGCAGATCGTCCCGGTCGGGCCGGTCAACGCGGTCCAGGCCAAGAACGCGATCGCCACGCTGAAGCCGACCGGGTACACCCCGATCGGCCTGGCCCTGAAGAAGGCCGCCGAGGACCTCGGCGACACCGGTTCGGTACGGCGAATCGTGCTGATCACCGACGGCGAGGACACCTGCACCCCGCCCGACCCGTGCGAGGTCGCCCGGGAACTGGCCGCGCAGGGCACTCACCTGGTGGTCGACACGCTCGGCCTGACCCCCGACGAGAAGACCCGCAAGCAGCTGGTCTGCATCTCCACCGCGACCGGCGGCACCTACGCCGCGGCGAAGAGCGAACAGGAGCTGACCGACCGGGTGCAGCAGCTGGTCGACCGCGCCGCCGTGCCGCCGCCGGTGCAGCCCGCCGTGGTCACCGGCACCGCGGACTGCACCAACGCGCCGCTGCTCGCCCCGGGCGTCTACACCGACCGGGAGAAGATCAGCGAGCACCGTTACTACCGGGTGGCCGTGCAGCCGGACCAGGAGCTGCGCGCCTCGGTGAGCATCTCGCTGGACCGGGCGCTGAACCCGGACTACGGCGTACTCCTGAAAGCCGCGAGCAAGGACGGCCGTGAGCTGGTCCGCGGGGTCGATGCGGGCAGCGGCCGCGCGGACGTCCTGTCCGCGGGCCTGCGCTGGTCGGCCGACGAGCAGAAGGCGGACGCCAGGGCGTCGGCGGAGGCCGCGGACAGCGACGCCGACGAGCACGGGGAGACCACGTCGACCGAGCTCTGCCTGATCGTGAGCAACTCGTTCGCGTCGACGGCGACCGCCGCGGACGCCCCCGGCATGCCGGTCGAGCTGAGCATCGACCTGGTCGACGCGTCACACGCCCCGGACGCACCCGGCCTCGGCCGCGGCTTCCTGTTCCTGCTGGTCCTGGCGATCGCCGGACTGGTCGCCGGCGTGCTCGCCGGTTGGATCACCCGCTACTGGGTGGCCACCTGGAGGGAGAACTGATGCGGATCAAGCACCTCGCCGCGACCGGCGCCCTGATCGTCGGGATCGCGGCCGTGCCGGCGCCGGCGTTCGCCGACGACCCGAAACCGATCGCCCCGGTGAAGACGGCCGGCACCTCGTTCCTGACCGCGGTGCCGATCAGCGCGGACCAGCCGGTCGAGGTCGGCGCGGTCACCGGTGACTACCTGTACTGGCAGTTCACCGCCGGGGCCGGACAGCGCCCGGACCTCAGCACGACGGTCACGCTGCCCGGTGACGGGCGCAGCGGCGACGAGTCGTGGATCATCGAGGTCTTCGACGGGCTGCGCCGCCGCCAGGCGTGCGTGGCCGGTGAGCAGAGCCCGGTGGCCGGCAAGGGCGACGCGCAGGTGACGCTCGGCTGCCGGCTGCGGCAGGTCCGTTCGTGGGCCGAGCCGCAGGACGGGGATCCGCTGCCCGGCACCTATTACGTGCGCCTGTCCACCACGCGGGTGCCGGAAACGGATCTGGGTCTGCCGCTCAAGGTCAGCCTGACCCTGCGGACGCCGAACGGTGACCAGGACGCCGACCAGGGCGAACTGGCCAAGCCGCTGGTCCCGGACAACCAGCCCGGCACCGTGCTCACCGCGCCCGCACCGGCCGCGTCGGCCGGTGCCGACACCGAGAAGAGCGGCTTCAGCATGGACTGGCTGCCGGACTTCTCCGGCCGCTGGTTCTGGACCGCCGGCGGCGGCATCCTCGCCGCGCTGACCGGGTTGTTCGGCTTCTCGCTCACCCGGCGCCGCCGCCGAGCCTGAGGGGAAGAAACCCGGGACCGGCACGACCGGTCCCGGGTTTCTTCTTTTCCGTGAGCACCCACGGGCATTGAAGGGTGCGGCGATTGTTTTGGACGCGGAGCTGACTGGCTCCGCTGCGCTCCGCGGCAAAACGCCTGGTAACCGGTGACGAGGCAGCTGATTCCCCGCCACCGGCAAACCCCACCGGCGTCGGGGAATCAGTTGCCTCGTCACCGGCGGCGTTTTGCGGCGGCCAGATCGCCGTACCCGGCCCGCGCGGGAGCATGCGATCCGCACCCCAGCGGACGCGCGTATATGAAGGTCTTGAATTTAGAAGTCGTCGTCGAAAGTAACGCTCCCGGTAACCCCCACCTGGTAGGCCGAGACGCGGCGCTCGAAGAAGTTCGACAACTCCTGGACGTCCTGGAGCTCCATGAAGGCGAACGGGTTCTTGCTGCCGTAAACCGGCTCGATGCCCAGCACCTGGAGGCGGCGGTCGGCGACGTGCTGGAGGTATTCCCGCATGTCGGCCAGGGACATTCCGCTGACGCCCTGGTCCAGCAGGTCGGCCGCGAACTGCACCTCGCATTCCACGGCCTCGGCGAGCATCTCGCGGACCTGCTGCTCCATGTCCGCGTCGAACAGATCCGGCTCCTCGCGGCGGACCTGCTCGACCACGTCGAAGGCGAACGCCATGTGCATGCTCTCGTCACGGAACACCCAGTTGGTGCCGGACGCCAGCCCCTGGAGCAGGCCGCGCGAGCGCAGGAAGTACACGTACGCGAAGGCGCCGTAGAAGAACAGCCCCTCGATGCACGCGGCGAAGCAGATCACGTTGAGCAGGAACGCCCGCCGGTCCGCTTTCGTCTTGAGCGCGCGCAGTTCGAAGACCGAGTCGATCCACTTGAAGCAGAACTCGGCCTTGCGGGCGATCGACGGAATGTTGTCGACCGCGGCGAATGCGGCCGCGCGCTCGTCGAGATCGGGAACGTAGGTGTCCAGCAGGTTCAGATAGAACTGGACGTGCACGGCCTCCTCGAACAGCTGCCGGGAGAGGTAAAGGCGCCCCTCCGGGGAATTGACGTGCTGATAGAGGTTGAGCACGAGATTGTTCGCGACGATCGTGTCGCCGGTGGCGAAGAACGCGACCAGCCGGGACACCATGTGCTTCTCCGCGTCCGACAGGACCGCCAGGTCGGCCAGGTCGGCGTGGAGGTCGACCTCCTCGACCGTCCAGGTGTTCTTGATGGCGTCCTTGAAACGGTCGAAGAAGTGCGGATACTTCATCGGCCGCAGGGTCAGGTCCATTCCAGGGTCGAGCAGCATTACTGGCAAGCCTCACAGATGTCGGGGTTCTCAAGGGCCGCGGCGAGCGCGCCGCCGGTGTCGCCGAGCAGGTTCACGCCGAACGAGGCGACCTCGGGACCGGTTCGAGCGGGCGGGACCAGCGGCGTCGTCGCTGACGGAGCGACGGCGGTGGTGGCCTGCTGGATGCGCGTCGCGGGGCGCGAGCGCAGGTAGTACGAGGTCTTCAGCCCGGACTTCCAGGCGTAGAGGTACATCGACGAGAGCTTGCCGATGGTCGGCGCGGCCAGGAACAGGTTCAGCGACTGCGACTGGTCGATGAACGGCGCCCGCGCGGCGGCCAGGTCGATCAGAGCGCGCTGGGGCAGTTCCCAGGCCGTACGGAAGATACCCTTGATCTCGGCCGGCAGGCCGGCGATGTCCTGGACCGAACCCTCGGCCCGTTTGATCGCCTCCCGGATCTCCGCGGTCCACAGGCCGCGCGCCTTCAGCTCGCGCACCAGGTAGGTGTTGATCTGGAGGAACTCGCCGGACATGGTCTCCCGCTTGAACAGGTTGGAGACCTGCGGCTCGATGCACTCGTAGCAGCCGGCGATCGACGCGATCGTGGCGGTCGGCGCGATCGCGATCAGCAGCGAGTTGCGCAGGCCGTCCGCCGCGATCCGCTCCTTGACCGCGGCCCAGCGCTCGGGCTGGCCGAGCGGCGCGCCCCACAGCTCGGGGTGCAGGTCGCCCCGCGCGGCGCGGGTCTCGGCGAAGGCCGGATGCGGCCCGAACCGCGCGGCGAGCTCGGCCGACGCCTCCAGCGCGGTCAGCAGGATCTCCTCCTGCACCCGGGTGGACAGCTCCTTGGCGGCCGGCGAGTCGAACGGCAGGCGCAGCGTGAAGAACGCGTCCTGGAGGCCCATCAGGCCGAGGCCGACCGGACGCCAGCGCGGGTTCGACGCGGCGGCCTGCTGGGACGGGTAGTAGTTGATGTCGATCACCCGGTCCAGGAAGACCACCGCGGTGCGCACGGTCGCCCGCAGCCGCTCCCAGTCCACGCCGCCGGCGGTGGTGTGCGCGCCCAGGTTGATCGAGCCGAGGTTGCAGACGGCCGTCTCGTCGTCGCTGTTCACCTCGAGGATCTCGGTGCACAGGTTGGAGAGGTGGATCGTGTTGCCGGGCGCGCCGGTCTGGTTGGACAGCGCGTTCGACCGGTCCTTGAAGGTCATCCAGCCGTTGCCGGTCTGCGCCAGGGTGCGCATCATCCGGCCGTACAGATCGCGGGCCTTGACGGTCCGGACCGCCTTCTTCTCCGCATTCCGATAGGCCTCGGTGAATGCGTCGCCGAACAGGTCGGGCAACTCGGGGGCGTCCGACGGGTCGATCAGCGACCACTGTTCGTCAGCCTCCACCCGACGCATGAACTCGTCCGGGATCCAGTTCGCCAAATTCAAGTTATGCGTACGCCGTGAGTCCTCGCCCGTGTTGTCCCGCAGCTCCAGGAACTCCTCGACGTCGGGGTGCCAGGGCTCCAGGTAGACGCAGGCCGCGCCCTTGCGCCGGCCACCCTGGTTGACCGCGGCGACCCCGGCGTCCAGGGTCTTCAGGAACGGGACGATGCCGTTGGACTTGCCGTTGGTGCCGCGGATCAGCGCGCCCCGGCCGCGGACCCGGGACCAGGCGATGCCGATGCCGCCGGAGAACTTCGACAGCTTGGCGACCTGGTGGTACCGCTCGTAGATCGAGTCCAGCTCGTCCTTGGGCGAGTCGACCAGGAAGCACGAGGACATCTGGGTGTGCCGGGTGCCGGAGTTGAACAGGGTGGGTGAGCTGGGCAGATAGGCGAGGCTCGACATGAGGCGGTAGAAGCCGATCGCCTCGTCGGGGGTTTGCGACAGCCCGCAGGCCACTCTCAGCAGCCAGTACTGAGGGGTCTCGATGGGGACGCGCTTGGTGGGGTGGCGCAGCAGGTAGCGGTCGGCGACGGTGCGAAGGCCGAAATACTCGAAGCGCAGGTCCGCGCTCACGTCGATCGCCACGTCCAGTTTGTCCCGAAATTTCGTTACAAAGGCTAGAGTGTCGTCGCCGATCAGGCCTTCAGTGTGGCCCAGCGTGATGGACTCGCTGAACGTCGTGACGCCCTGCTCGCGCACCTCCTGCTCGACCAGGTCGATGAGCAGCCGGGCGGCCAGCTTCGAATACTGCGGCTCCTCGCCGATCAGCTCGGCGGCCGTCTGGATGGAGAGTTTGTCCAGCTCCTCGGTGGTGGCGCCGTCGTAGAGGCCGCTGATCGTCTTGGTCGCCACCCGCAGCGGATCGACCTCGTCCAGCCCGGTGATCCAGCGCTCCACCGCCGCCACGATCCGATTGACGTCGACCGGCGTCAGCTCGCCGTTGCGCTTGCGCACCTGCATGACCTGCCGGCGCTGTCCCGGCACGCTGGTTTTCTCCGGTGTGAGCGTCATGGCCCTCATCCCTCGCGAGTCGCCGCGCGGGAAGACACCGACACTCCCCTCCGGGCGCACGGAGGTCGCGAGGGCGTCAGCCGTCCCACGCGGCCTTCGACCGCCGCACACGGTCGTGTGCGGCGCGCTGGCAGGTCTTCGGACTCGTGGGCGTTTCGCACGTGCCTACTGGCCGTCGCTTCCCAGGCTCGCACCCAGTGCTTGTGTGACGGCGGTCGTTCCCACTCACCGCTGCGGGGCAGTCCCGGTTTCCCACCGGGTTCCCTGTTGCCTCGACCGTCCACTAGGGATGGGCGAACCAGCTGCGAGGGACACTATATATGGGCACGGTCCGCGACACGCAACGCCACATGGTGTGTCGCACATCCGCCGCCCGAGCACGCCGAGACGATTAGTTGAGTTTCCAAAAATTATGCATCGGATCCCTTTCGTCGAATTGTCATACATCACAATGATCGTCGCCGACCCCCGGTTCAAAACGGTCGGGCGGGCACGAACCATCACCGCCGGCATGCGGAACATGCCGATCAAACCCAATTCTTCGGTACGGCCGATTGCTGCCTCAGCAGTGCTGACTGTCCGAAAGCACCGAATCGGCGGCGGGCAATGGGTTGCTAACGTCCCTGGCGTCGCATCGGGAGGTACGGGGGCCCGCATGCGGCAACGCATCCACTAGGTATCTGGCCTGTGACGATGCTGCTCGCTTCGGATCTCCAACGCTCGAACCCGGGCATCGCCATGCCCAGAAGCGGCACCAGAAAAGCCTCCTCGTCATACCGAGATCGGGACCATGAACCTCATCAAACCTGCTGTCGCCCTGCTCAGCACCGCTGCCATTGCTGCCACGCTGCTGTCCGGGCCTACCGCCGCGTCGGCCGCACCGCTCGGGACCGAGTCCCCGGAGGCGACCGCTTCCGTCGTCCGCGCCGCCGGCAACGACCCGTCCGCGCCGGTGGTCCGCCTCTCCTCGACAGGCGATACCTTCACCGGCGCCGCGGTGTCCGTCAGCAAGGACGCGGACAGTCCGGTCGTCATCGGCACCGGTACGGCTGACACCATCGCGCTGACGCTTCCCAAGGTCACCGGGAGCGCCACGGTGCAGACGGCGGACGGCACCCTGGTGCGTCCCGGCCGCAGCGCCTCGACGGCCGTTCAGGCGCTGGCCGACGGCCACGTCCGCGCGCTGGTGACGCTCCACGACGCCAAGGCGCCGAAGGCGTACGACTTCGACTTCGACCTGCCGTCCGGCGCGAAGCTGGAGCCGGCCGGCGACGGTGGCCTGGACATCGTCACGGCGGACGGCGCCGTCGTGCTGGGCGCCGTCGCGGCGCCATGGGCCAAGGATCGCACCGGCAAGTCGCTGCACACCTGGTACGAGGTTGACGGTGGCACGGTCACGCAGCACATCGACACCGCGGGCGCCCTGTACCCGGTCGTGGCCGACCCCGACGTGGTCAAGTTCTGCGGCGGCGTGACCTGCTCGTTCTACTGGAAGCGGTCGGCTACGAAGGCTCTCCAGGGCACGCTCGGCGCGGGTGGCAGCGCCGCCGGCATCATCGCCGGTGCCACCGGGTGCGCCAAGATCCCGGTGCCCGTCGCTGCCGGAGCCTGCGCCGCCGCCGTAGTCGTGTCCGGTGTCGCGGCCGCTTACGAGATCAACAAGGCGGCGAACCGGAAGGGTTGCTTCGTCGTTCGGATCAACATGGTGCAGGCGGTGCTGCCGACGCAGCAGATCGCGGCGGTCAGCTTCGACGACGTGCCCTCCACCAACAAGAACTGCAAGGCCTAGGAGCACGCGGAGGTTCAGTCAGATGAAGTGGACCATGGCATTCCTGCTGTTCGCCGTGCACATGTGGGCGCAGCAGGCGGCACCGTCTGATCGGCCACGTGCCTGGGCCGGCATCGCCGTCTACGCCGGCATCGCGGGCTCGGTGGGAGCGATCCTGCTGTCCCTCATCGCGCTCGTATTCCGGGTGGACCTGCTGGACGCGGCCATCTACGGCTTCTGCGTCTCGGGCATCGTCTGGTCGATCGGCTGGCGGTACAGCAAGCGCGGGTGAGGAGAACGGCGGGGCGCTTTTCGAGAAAGCGCCCCGCCGTTGCCTCAGATCACGCGCAGGGGCCGAGGTCCTGCCACTGCTCGGTCCAGCCCGGCTCCGAGCCCTGCGTCCAGTACCGCGCCTTCCAGAGGTGCTTGCCCTGGCCGGACGGCGGGCCGCTGGGGTCGCCGTACTTGCTCTTCTCGTGCTTGACCAGGTTGCCGCCCAGGTACACCGAGCTGAACTGCCACTCCGGCGCGTCCGAGCATCCGGTCGCCGGCGGCTGCGAGGTCGGCGGGGTGGACGACGGCGTCGAGGACGGGGTCACCGGCGGGGTGGTCGGCGTCGAGCACGTGCCGCTGGAGGCGACGGTGTCCAGGAACGCCTTCCCGCCCGACCGGTAGGCGGCCGCCTGCGCGGTGGCCTGGGCCGGCGACAGCACCTGGTTCTTCGCGAACAGCACCCAGTCGATCTGCTGGTTGTAGGTGCTCTTCCCGCCGGTGTGCGTGGCCAGGTCGATGAACCACAGGTTCCAGTTGATGGTCATCGTCTGGCGCGGGAAGTACTTCCCGCCGTGGTCGCCGACCTGCACCCCGTCGATGTAGTAGACGACGTGCCCGTTCGCCACCTGGGCGACCAGGTCGTGCCAGCCGTCCAGGCTGGACCGCTGCGAGGAGTGCAGGTTGTCGGCGTACCAGGGGTCGTTCCGGTACGTGTACCAGGTCGTCTGGTAGTTGATCGGCCCGGTCTCGCCCCAGCCGCCGTTCGGCAGGTACTCGGAGATGTCCAGCTCGCTGTAGGTCGGGTCGAGATCCCCGTTGAGCGGGCTGATCGTGAAGAACGTCTCGTTGATGTGGTCGCCGTCCGCCCCGGACGCCGGTGCGTCGGTGAACTTGATCCGGCTGGCGTAGGTGCCCTCCAGGTACCGCTTCTGGGTCGAGTACAGCTCGGCGTGCCCGGTACCGGTCGCGGTGCCGTCGGTGTACGCGGTGAGCTGCGCGACCTTGTCCCCGTTCGCGGTGGGGAAGGTGATGTTGGCAGGCGACCAGTTCGCCCCGGCCACGCCGGGACCGCCCTGGTAGCTGCGCGGCGTCCAGCCGTTCGCGGTCAGCGCCGCGTCCGAGGAGGTGTTGTAGTGGAAGTCGTCGAACAGATATCCGCAGTCAGCGGCCGCGGCGGGCGAGCCGGAGCTCAGGGCGACGATGCCCGAGGCGGCCAGTACGGCCGCGGCTATCCCAGCGAATTTCTTGCCAAGCACGGGGGACTCCTTTCCGAGGAGCTACTTGACCGCGCCGGTGGTCACTCCGGTGCGGAGGTGCCGTTCACAGCGGCGGCCCTGGCTGACCGTCAGGGTGGCCAGACCCTGCGCCAGGGCATACCGGGCTCTCAGGCGGTGCGCCGGATCCGACCGGCGTACCGTGCTTCCAGTTCCGCGTTGTGTTCCTTACCGCCGGGCACGTTGTCCGACAGGTAGACCGGCGGGGTGATCCCCGCCGCGAGCAGGTTGGCGACCACGTCGGTGACGAGCTGCTGGGCCAGCAGCGCCGCGGTGATCGAGGAGACCGCGCCGACCGCGCCGCCGCCCGGGATCGGGAGGATCGCGTCGCCGTACGGCGCCCCGTTGTCCAGCACCACGTCCGCGATCTCGCCGAGCTTGCGCCCACTCGGGTGCCGGGAGGCGACGCCGGCCGTGTGCGCGGCCGAGGTGATCGCGACGAGCGGGTGGCCGCGCTCCTTGACCAGCAGCGCCATCTCGACGACCGCACCGTTGATCCCCGAGTTCGAGGCGATCACGAACGCGTCGTCCGGTTTGACCGGGGCGAGGTCGTAGAGCCGGTGGGCGATCGCGGTGTTCCGCTCGACCATCGGGTCGGCCAGCGTGTCGAGCGAGTCACCGCCGTAGAGCACGATGTCGCGCAGCGCGATCCGGTTGGTCGGAACCAGGCCTCCGGCTCGGCCGGCGATCTCCATGGCGAGCGCCTCGGAGTGGCCGCAGCCGAAGGCCTGGATCACGCCCCCGTTACGCACCGTGGTGGTGAGCAGGTCGGCAGCACGTCGCTTCTCGTCGACCTGACCGGTGCCGATCCGGTCCACCACGACCCGGACCCGGTGCAGGAAGTCACTGCTGGTGACGCCGCTCTCTCCGGTCACGTCGGACATCCTTTTCATCGACGGCTGTTGCCGATGAAAATTACGACTGTTAAGACAGCTAGTCAATAAGAAATTTCCATGCTTCGATCGGCGGCATGGTGGAGAAGGTCGGCGGCTCGGGACAGGAGGTCGGCGGCTCGGGCCGGGAGGCCGGCGGCCGAGGGCCGGGGGCAGGCGGCATGACGGCGACGCGGGCGACCCTCCGGCGGTATGACCGATTTGGGATAACCGAATTCATAGATGTGAATGAAACTCTCTCCTCAGCGCCCCACCGGGCGCACCCCCCCGGCACCGAGGAGAACCGAAGATGCGCAGATGGCTGACCGTTCTCGCCACCTTGATCACTACCGCCACCGCGGGCCTGCTGACCGCGCCCGGAGCCGCGCACGCCGACGCGAACGTGGTCGGCGGCACCCGCGCGGCGCAGGGCGAGTTCCCCTTCATGGTGCGGCTGTCGATGGGCTGTGGCGGCGCCCTGTACAGCCCGAACCTGGTGCTCACCGCCGCGCACTGCGTCGGCCGGACCGGCACGAACACCTCGATCACCGCCACCCTGGGCGTGGTCGACCTGAACTCGACCAGCAAGATCACCCGCAAGTCGAACTACGTGTACCGGGCGCCCGGCTACACCGGGAACGGCAAGGACTGGGCGCTGATCCGCCTCGCCAGCCCGGTCAACGGACTGGCCACGCTGCCGATCGCGACCACCACGGCGTACGACTCGGGCACCTTCACCATCTCCGGCTGGGGCGCGGCGACCGAGGGCGGCTCGCAGCAGCGCTACCTGCTCAAGGCGACCGTCCCGTTCGTCAGCGACGCCACCTGCAACTCCAGGTCGATGTACAACGGCGAGATCATCGCGACCGACGAGATCTGCGCCGGGTACACCTCCGGCGGGGTGGACACCTGCCAGGGTGACTCGGGCGGCCCGATGTTCCGCCGGGACGCCGCCAACGCCTGGATCCAGGTCGGGATCGTGAGCTGGGGCGACGGATGCGCGCGGCCGAACAAGCCGGGCGTTTACACCCAGGTCAGCTACTTCGCGTCGACGATCGCCGCGGCCGCGGCGAGCCTGGGCGGCTGACTCCGCGCCGAAGTTAGGTTACCCTAACCTGAAGATGCCGGTGCTCGATCGAGACGGGAACCGGCCGGGAATTCCGCAACGATTCCCGGCCGGCTCTCCCCCATCGTAGGGATCACCACCGTGGCACCGGCAACCCAGGAAGGACGAACCGTACGCATGACCGGATTCGCCGCACGCCTCCGCAGGGCCACCATGTCCGAGCACCGCGACGCCGAGACCCGCGGTTTCATCACCCGGCTGCTGGGTGGCGCCGTCCCGCCCGCCGGTTTCGCCGCCCTGACCGCGCAGTACCTGATCATTTATCGGGAGCTGGAGGCCGCCGCCGTCGCCATGCGGGCGAACCCGGTCGCCGCGGACTTCGCCGATCCGGCCCTGTCCCGGATCGCCGCCCTGGAGTCCGACCTGGCCCACCTGTACGGCCCGGACTGGGCGGCACACGTCCGGCCGGTCCCGGCGACCCAGCGGTACGCGGATCGGCTGCGCGAGCACTGCCACACCTCGCCGGCCCACTTCGTGGCCCACCACTATGTCCGCTACCTGGGCGACCTCTCCGGCGGGCAGCTGGTCGGGCGCAAGGTCGCCGCGACCTACGGCCTGGGCTCGGCGGGCACCGCGTTCTACCGGTTCGACCGGATCGCCGACCCGAAGGCCTACAAGACGGCCTACCGCACCCGGCTGGACGCCCTCGGCCTGCCGGACGCCGCGCTGGACACGCTGGTCGCCGAGTCGCAGCTCGCCTTCGCCCTGAACGCGGCGGTCTTTCACGAGCTCGGCACGGCGTATCCGGAGGATCTGCCCGCCGCGGCCTGACCGTCTAGGTTGGCGGGATGCGCTAGACATCGAGCAAGCCCGTAACTTCGGCGCATGATTCATCGTTCCCCCGGACCCCGGACCCCGGACCCCGGACCCCGGACCCCGGACCCCGGACCCCGGACCCCGGACCCCGGACCCCGGGGATCCGCGGCCCGTGGACGACTGTCGGCCATGAGCGGGTCGTCCTGGTGGTGGCGCGCACCGTCACCGCACTCACCCGCCTCCTGGACGTCGTCTCACTGATCGCCACCGACCACCGGATCCAGATCGTCTTCACCGTCGACGACGAGCGCCCGGCGATCTTCGAGGCCGGCGCCACGGCCCTGCTCGACGAGCTGGCCCCCCGCCGGATCTCCTGGACGCAGGCCCGCAAGACCCGCTTCGACCTGATCCTGTCGGCCAGCGAGAACGACGGCCTGTCCGACCTGGACGGCCCGATCCTGCTGCTCCCGCACGGTCTCGCCTTCCAGAAGTACTACCCCGGCAGCACGGTCGTGGCCGGCCTCGACCCGGCCCGGCTGCCGCACACCGGCGCCGTCACCGTCGGCCTCCCGCACCCGGCACAGCACCCGCCCGCCGGCGCACCGGCCGCGGTGCTGGGCGACCCCGCCTGGGGCCGGATGCTCGCCGGCCGGCACCGGCGGAACGCCTACCGGGCCGCGTTCGGCGCGACCGGCCGGCGGCTGATCGTGCTGGCCTCCACCTGGGGACCGGACTCCCTCCTCGGCGCCTGCCCCGATCTGCCGGGACTCCTTGCCGGGCAGCTGCCGATGGACGAGTACCGGGTGGTCGCGGTTCTGCATCCGGGTGTGTGGGCGGAGCACGGCCCGTGGCAGGTACGCGCCTGGCTGTCCCCGGCCGCCGGCCTGCGTGTGCTCGAACCGGACACCAGCTGGCAGGCGGCCCTGACGGCGGCCGACTGCGTGCTCGCCGATCACGGGTCGCTGGCCGGTTACGCCGCGCTGACGGGTGTCCCGGTGCTGCTCGGCCCACGACCGAGCGACACCACCGTGCCCGGTTCGGTGGCCGATCGGCTCGGCGAGCGGTGCGCCCGGCTGGACCCGTACGCCGATCTGCGCGAACAGATCGACGTGGCGATCCGGGGGCACGTGCCGGACGCCTATCGGCCGCTCCTGGCCGGCGCGGTGGCCGAGCCGGAGACGACCGCGGCCAGGTTGCGGGCCTGGCTCTATCGGACCATGGAACTGTCCGAGCCGGCCGTGCCCGCCGAGTTCCCGCCACCGCCGGTGCCCGCGGCCGCGTCACGGCCGGTCGGCGCGTGGGTGGCCGGCGTCCAGCGGGACGGCGACCAGGTGACGATCATCCGGTTTCCGGCGCTCGGCGCGGTGCACGAGGAACTCGCCTATCGGCACGTGGTGGCCCGCCTCGAACACGCGACCGCGACGCAGGTCGCCGGAGCGGCGATCCTCGGCGTCGACACGGCACCCGAGGAGGACCTGTTCCGGCAGTGGCCACACGCCACGCTGATCGCCGCCGCGGAGCGGAACGAGTGTCGCGTCTGGACACCCGGCGGCGAGGAGGTGTTGCTCCGCGCCGACAGCGCGGTGATCGACCCGTGGGCGCTGGCCTCCTGGGCCTACTGGCGGGTCCGGCGGGGCGAGCCGCTGACCGGGACCGCCCGGCTCCGGATCGGCCGGCGACCCGTCACGATCCGGGTGTCTCCCGGCTGAGCCGGTCGGCGAACTCCCGCGCCCGCGGGTGTTCGCCGAGGAAGTACTGGTAGGCGACCCAGCCCCACCATTTCCGGGCGGCCTCGGTGTCACCGGTCAGGTGCGCCGCCCAGCCGCGCAGATCAGCCAGTTCCAGCTCGTACTGGGTCGCTCCGCTGTCCGTGGTCAGCCCGCGTGCCCGGTCCAGCTCGCCCGTGGCCTCCGCGGCGGCTCCCAGCGACAGCCAGGCCTTCGCGCGCACCAGGTGGATCCGGGCCGCGTTCCGCGCGTCCCCGGCCGGCGCCGCGGCCCCGTCCAGCAGGGCCAGTGCCTCCCCGGCACGACTCGCCTCGACCAGCACGTTCGCCAGCATCCGCAGGTGCAGCCCGAGCCCGCGCCGATCGTCGAGCGCCCGGTCGATCGTCACCGCGCGCCGCAGCATCGACTCGGCCGAGGCCAGCTCGCCGGTCGCGCCGAGCCGGGCCCGCTCCTGCGCCCAGCGCGCCCGGAACTCCAGCAGCGACGACGTCAGCTGGCGGTCGGCGTCGTCCGGGACCAGCGACTCGGCGGCGCTCAGCTCGGCGTCGGCCCGGTCCAGCTGCCCGAGCAGCACGTGGATCCGGCCCTGCAACGCGTGCAGCCGCGCGGCGGCGAGCGGGAGGCCGAGCGCCTCGGCGCCGGCGATGCCCCAGGCGTTGGCCTCGAGGCAGAGCCAGTGGTGGCCGCGCAGGGTGAGCAGCGCCTCCATCGCCCCGCACAGTTGCAGCACTTCGACGTGGTAGCCGCGGTGGTGTGCCTCGCGCAGCAGGTCGGGGACCAGGTGCGCCTCACCCTGGAGCCAGTCGACCGGCCGCAGGTGCGGGAACGGCCACGCGGCCGGCTCCGGCGCGGGGTACCGGCGCAACCGGCCCTCGCGGGCGCGGTCGGTCACCCCGGCCGGATCCATCGCCAGGTCGGCGGCCCCGGCCAGGTCCCGGAACCAGCGCAGGTACCGCGCGAAGGCGGCGTCGTCCCCGGCCGGACGCAGGTGGCGGCGGACCGACCACAGCAGACTCAGCCGGCCGTGCGGGCCGCGGACCAGCAGCGCGGCGTCGAGCAACCGGTCCACCAGATCGTCCGCGGGCCGGCCGAGCAGCGCCGCGACCCCGGCGTCGCTGATGTCCGTGCCCGGGTGCCCGGCGAGCGTCACCAGGTCGGCGGCGGTCCCGGCATCGAGCTCGGCCACGCTGAGCCGGACCGAGTCGTCGAAGAGGGTGCCCACCTCGCCCGCGCCGCGGAGCCGGGCGACCATCTCGGCGACCGCGCCCGGCTTGCCCTGCCTGCGGGCCAGCCAGGCGCCGGCCTGCCCGAGGATCGACGGGATCCCGTCGCAGCGCCGGATCAGCTCGCGGACCGCGTCCGGCTCGGCGGCCAGCATCTCCGGCCCGCAGCGGCTGGCCAGGATCAGCTCGGCGCCGTCCGGATCGACCGCGCCGAGCACCTCGGGCCGGCCCGGATGCCAGACGCGCAGGTCCTGGGTCAGCACCCGGGTGGTGACCAGCACCGTCGCGTGCTCCCACGGATGCACCAGCGCCTCGGCCTCGGCGGCGCCCGCCACGTTGTCGAGCACGAGCGCGAAGCGCCGGTGCCGCAGCGCCCGGCGGTACTGATCCGCGACGATCGGGGCGGTGTCGTCCACCTGGGGCACGCCGAGCTGCCGCAGCACCTCCTGCCGCACCTCGGTCACCCGCAGCACCGCGCCGTCGCGATACTCGTCCAGGTCCACGACGGCGTAGGCGTTGATGCTCTCCCGCAGGTCGTGGACGACCTGCCAGGCCAGCGCGGTCTTCCCGGTCCCGTGCGCGCCGCCGATCAACCGGACGCCGGGCGCCGCCAGGCGGGCCCGGACCTCCTCCCGGTCGGCGAACAGCGCCGGGGCCACCACGGCGACCGCGTCGACGCTGTCCACCGCGACCAGCTCCTGCGCCAGCTCGGCCGCGAACGTCTCGTCCTCCCGGGCCCGGCGCAGGATGAACGCCACCCGCCCGGCCGGGTCCGCCGGCAGCCGCTCGCCACGGTTGGTGAGCAGGGCCAGCAGGCGCCGGGCTCCGCCGCTGGCGGCACCCGCGACGCTGGGCGCCATGACCCGCACGGCCTCCGAGGCGAGCACCTCGATCATGGACATTCCGGCCACTCCCCCTCGTGCGCGCGGTCACCGGAAGCTAACACGTGACGCGGCACAAAAGGGGTGCCGCTGGACGGTGCTCAGGGCGTACCCAAAAAGGATCTTCAAGCGGCGGGGTAAGCCCTCGTCTCGCTCGCCTTGACCGCGGCCCACAGCTCCCGGCCGGGCTGCAGGTCCAGCTGCGCCGCCGCGGCCGGGGTGATGTCGGCGGCCACCACGATCGGGCCGGCCAGCCGGACCCGCAGGTTGTCGCCGTGCCGCTGAATGTCGGTGAGCACGGCGGGCCAGGTGTTGCGCGGACTGCCGTCCGGCTGCCGCGGGTGCAACGCGACGGCCGCCGGGGAGAAGGCGACAAACGCGTCGCCATGCACGACGTCGGTCGCGGTCAGGACGAAATCCCCGCTTATCCGTACGACGTGACCGTCCCCCCGCCCCCGGAACAGGTTCAGCCCGACCAGTTGCGCCACATAGTCGGTCCGCGGCCGGGCGGTGATCGTCGCCGCGTCGCCCTCCTGCACCACCCGCCCGCCCTCGATGATCACCAGCCGGTCGGCCAGCACCAGCGCGTCCAGCGGATCGTGGGTGACCAGCAGCGTCGCCCCCGGGTGCGCGGCCAGATGCCGGCGCAGCTCGGCCCGGGTCTCCAGCCGGGTCCGCGCGTCCAGCGCCGCCAGCGGCTCGTCGAGCAGCAGCAGTGCCGGGTCCACCGCGAGCGCCCGGGCCAGCGCCACCCGCTGCGCCTGCCCGCCGGACAGGTGCCGGGGCTTGCGCCGGGCGAACTCGGCGAGCCCGACCCGCTCCAGCCAGCGGTCGGCGATCGCGTGCGCCCCGCGCCGGTCGACGCCCTGCCGGCGCGGCCCGAACGCCACGTTGTCCCGCGCGCTGAGGTGCGGGAACAGCAGGTAGTCCTGGAACACCACGCCGACCCGGCGACGCTCCGGCGGGGTCGCCGAGAGATCCTGCCCGGCCAGCGTCACGTGCCCGCCGGAGAGCGGGGCCAGCCCGGCCAGGGCCCGCAGCGCGGTGGTCTTGCCGGCCCCGTTCGGCCCGAGCAGGGCGACCGTCTCACCCGGCTCGATCGTCAGCGCGATGTCCAGCTCGAAGTCGCCGCGCCGCACCACCAGGTGCGCGTCCACGGTCACGGAGCGGCCAGCCAGCGGTCGCGCAGCGCGGCCAGGATGGTGACCGAGACGGCCAGCAGGATCAGGCTGAGCACCACGGCGCCGTCCAGGTCACCGCTCTCCATGGTCTGATAGACCGCGAGCGGCATGGTCTGGGTGATCCCCGGATAGTTCCCGGCGAAGGTGATGGTGGCGCCGAACTCGCCGAGCGCCCGCGCCCAGCAGAGCACCCCGCCGGCCGCGATCCCGGGCGCCACCAGCGGCAGCGTCACGTGGGTGAAGGTGATCCAGCGGCTCGCGCCGAGGGTGGCGGCGGCCTCCTCATATCGGGTGTCGGCGCCGCGTAACGCGCCCTCCACCGCGATGACCAGGAACGGCAGCGCCACGAACGCCTCGGCGACCACCACGCCGGCCGTGGTGAACGGCAGGCTGACCCCGAACGTCTCGTCCAGCCAGCCGCCCAGCAGGCCGCGCCGGCCCAGAGCGAGCAGCAGGGCGATGCCGCCGACCACCGGGGGCAGCACCAGCGGCACCGTGATCAGCGCCCGGACCAGCCGCCGGCCCGGGAAGGTCACCCGGGCCAGCAGCCAGGCCAGCGGCACGCCGAGGACCAGGCAGAGCAGGGTGGCGAGGCTCGCGGTGAGCAGCGACAGCCGGAGGGCCTGGGCCACCTCCGGCTCGCGGAGCCGGCTGAGCAGGGTGGACCACGGGGTACGCCAGAGGAGTCCCGCCAGCGGCAGGACCAGGAAGAGCAGGCCCCCGATCGCCGGCACGAGCAGCGCCGGCGGGACCCTCTGTCGCGTCACGGCGCCTGGAACCCCGCTGCGGTCAGCACCTCGATGCCGTCGGCGGAGAGCACGTAGTCGACGAACTGCCGGGCGCCGGTCGGGTTGGCCGCGCCCTTGAGGACCGCGATCGGGTACTCGTTGATCGCCTTGGCCGACTCGGGGAACTCGACGGTGTCCACGTCGGCCGATGCCGTCCTGGCGTCGGTGCGATAGACCAGGGCGGCGTCCACCTCACCCAGCTTGACCTTGGAGAGCGCCGCCTTGACGTCCTGTTCCAGGGTGACCGGGGTGAGCTTCACACCGGCGGCGTCCAGCGCGGTTCCGGCCGCCGCGCCGCACGGCACCTCGGCGGCGCAGAGCGCGACCTTGAGGCCCGGCTCGGTCAGGTCGGCCACGCCGGTGATCTGCTTCGGGTTGCCCTTCGCGGTGGCGATCACGAGCTGATTCTTCACGAACATGGTGGGGGTAACAGCGGCGTCACCGATGGTCGCCATGTTCTTCGAGGCGGCGGAGGCGAACACGTCGGCCGGCGCGCCCTGGGTGATCTGGGTGGCCAGGGCCGAGCTGCCGGCGAAGTTGAACTTCACCGTGGTGCCCTGGTGTGCCGCCTCGAACTGCTTGCCGAGCGTCGTGAACGACTCGGTGAGCGAGGCGGCCGCGAAAACGGTGACGGTGCCCTTCTCCTCCGGCCCGCCGCAGCCGGACAGACCCAGCGTGAGCACCATCGCCGCGACCAAGAGCTTTTTCAACCGGTCCTCCTCGAAGTGGCCCGCTCCACCACGACGGTGGTCGACTTGATCACCGCCACCGCCACCGAGCCGACCTGGAGATCGAGCTCGTCGACGGCCTCCCGGCTCATCAGCGACACCACCCGGAACGGCCCGGCCTGGATGTCCACCTGCGCCATCACGGTGTCCTTGACCACGGCGGTCACTATCCCGCGCAGCCGGTTGCGCGCCGACGAGGCGTCGGAGCGCTCGTCCGGCTCGGCCGCCTGGGCCCGGACGAAACCGGCGAGGTCCACCCCGTCGATCACCCGGTGCCCGTGCTCGTCACGGGACGCGGCGAGCCGACCGGCATCGACCCAGCGGCGCACCGTGTCCGGGCTGACCCCGAGCAACTCGGCCGCCTCACCGATCTGGAACACCGTCATGCCACTCACCCTACTTAATCGCAGTTGCCAACCAAAAGGCCATGAAAAACCAGCACCCTCAAGGTTGGTTGCCCGTTGTTGCCTCGCACCTGCGCCGACGCCGCCTGGCTCGGAAAATTCTCCGGCGGGCGGAGCAACCTTTCCGGCGCCCGGAGACACCACCACGCATGACCCCCATCCCCACTCGCAAGCGCCGGAAGCTCCTCGCCGGCGGCATCGCCACGGTCGCGGTGCTGGCCGGCGCCGGTCTGCTCGGCGGCCAGCCCTGGGCGAACGCCGCGGCCGGCATCACGTTCGACACCGGGACCGGCGTCTCGTTCGTGGTCGACACCACCAACGGGAACATGACGTCGCTCAAGCACAACGGCATCGAGCTGACCGCCGCCGGTCAGGCCGCCGGACAGTTCGAGTCGGGCTGGTCGTCCGCGACGGTCACCGGCCAGACGTTCAACGGTGGCAACTCGATCCTGGTCAGCGCGACCAACTCGTCGATCGGCGTGACGCAGTACTACTTCGCGCGCAAGAACGACAACACGATCTACCTGGCCACGAACATCACCAAGGCGCTGAACCCGGGCGAGGCCCGGTTCATCACCCGGCTGAAGAGCTCGCTGCTGACCACGTCACCGGTCGCCGCGAGGACCGCCGGCACCACGTCGACGGTGGAGGGTTCGGACGTCTTCGCGTTCGCTAACGGGCAGACCGCGTCGAAGTTCTACAGCTCGCAGCGGCTGATCACGCAGACGCCGTTCGGGGCGAGCGGATCCGGGCACGGGGCGTTCCTCATCCCCGGCACCAACGACATGACCTCGGGTGGCCCGTTCTTCCGCGACATCGAGGTGAACGACACCGGCACCGCGGTCAACATCACCCACTACATGTTCAGCGGGCACCAGCAGACCGAGGCGCTGCGGCTGGGCCTGCACGGCCCGTACGCCCTGGCCCTCACCGGCGGCGCCGCCCCGGTCGTGCACAGCATGGACTTCCTCAGCGCGTACATTCCGGGTCTGCTCTCCAACGCCCAGCGTGGCGGCGTGAGCGGCACCGTGACCGGCAACCGCAACGGCCTCACCGCGACCGTCGGCCTGGCCGGCCCGAACGGCCAGTACTGGGGGAAGGTGAAATCCGGAAATTTCGTGATCGGGCATGTGAAGCCGGGTACCTACACCGCCACGCTCTACGCCGGCGAACTGGCCATCGGCGCCACCAAGTCGATCACGGTGACCGCCGGCGCGACCACCACGCTGGCGATGTCCGGTGACGTCCCGGCCGTCGGCACGCTGTTCCAGCTCGGCGCCTTCGACGGCACCCCGGCCGGTTTCCGCAACTCCGACAAGATCGAGACGATGCACCCGTCGGACAGCCGGATGTCGTCCTGGACGGCCGGCAGCTACAGCGCGACGGACGCCGCGAAGTTCCCGATGGCCGAGTTCAAGTCGGTGAACTCGCCGATGGCGCTGACCTTCAGCCTCTCCTCGGTCCCGGCCAACGGCGTCAAACTGCGCATCGGCACCACGTCGAGCTTCGCCGGCGGCCGTCCCGCGGTCACCGTCGGCAGCTACTCGTCGCCGGCCTCGGCCTCGCCCGCACCGGCCAACCTGGACTCCCGCAACGTCACCCGGGGCACCTGGCGCGGCGTCAACACCACCTACACCTTCACCATCCCGGCGAGCGCGCTCAAGACCGGCAGCAACACGCTGTCCATCGCCACGATCAGCGGCAGCAGCGGCGCCACGTTCCTGAGCCCGAACTTCATCTTCGACGCCCTGGCCCTCGACCCGGCCTGAAGATCAACACCATGCGGGGGACCGGCCAGGCGGCCGGGCCCCCGCTTCATTTTTTGATGCTTTCGGTACGCCCGCAGCCCCGCCCTTCCCTCCGCGGCGTCAGGCCTGCTCGTTCATGGCCCGGTGCATCGCCTCGGCATACGGGTCGATCTCCCGCTCCAGCCGGGCCGCCGTAGCGGTGTCCACCACCACCCGCGCCGCCTCGTAGGGCCGAGCACTCAGCCACTGATGACGACGCCCCGCCGGCGGATGACTCGCCAGCAGCGACGCACCGCTGCGGATGGAGAGCTGGCGATGGGCCGGCAGCGCGGGCGTCTCCCGCTCCCGCACCGCGTGCACCAGCCGCCGCCAGGTCGCCGCCGCCTCACCGGCCGGCACGTGCCGCTCGATGTGCCCGACGATCGGGCCGGCAGCCGCCAGCACGTCGAGCGTGTCGAGCACCGCCGCCGACCCGGCCGCCCGCGCCGCCAGCGCGTCGGCCCGCAGCACCGCCTCGCGCCGCTCGTCGGCGCCGAGCGCCGCGAACCACGTGTGCACCGCGGCGAACACCAACGACAGCAGCCCGGCGACGAACTGCAGGGCCAGGTAGAGCAGGTGGAAGATGCCGGACCGGCGGTGCACCCACTCCACCGAGATCTTCGGCCGGATCATCCGGGACAGCCGGCCGAAGAAGGTCCGGGCCGGATGGGTGAGCAGCGACCGGGTGCCGTCCAGATGCTTCAGCTGGCCCAGCCCGTGGCCGATCAGCGCGACGAGTTCCTGCGGCCGCAGCGCCAGCAGCATCGGCACGCCCAGCGTCAGCACCCTGGTCCGGCGCAGGCCGACCGTCGCGGCCCCGGCGTTCGCCTGGAAGTCGACGTGGATCCGGTCCGGCATGGGCGCGCCGGTCCCGGCCGCGACCCGCTCGACGAGCCGGTACAGCTCGGGCATGTGCTCGCGCCCGACCACCAGGGTGTAGTCGTTCATCGGTCGACACGACCGGTGATCTTGCAGGTCAGCGGCCTACCGGTCAAACGCCTCGATCATCTCGAGGATCTCGGCGGCCCGGACGGCGTCGTTCAGGGTCGGCCCGTGCGGGGTTCCGCCGGTGATCGAACGCAGGAACAGCGCCGCCTCGATCACCTTCAGATCGTCGTAGCTCATCGCGATCCCGGCCGCGGGCTGGAACGCGGCGTACTCACCGTCCCCCGGCCCCGCGAAGACCGTGCGACCGTCCACCAGCAACTCGCCCATCCGCCGGAAGTCCCAGCTCAGCATCCCCCGGGTGCCATGGATCGTGAACCCGTAGTGGTTCTGCTCCCCGGCCGCCACCCGGCTCGCCTCGACCACCACCCGGGCCCCGCCGGCCGTCCGCATCAGCGCCGCGAACCAGTCGTCGTTCTCCACCGGCCGCAGCGGCCCGGTGCCCCGCTCGTGCCCGGTGGTGACGCCACGGGGCGCCGGCCGCTCCGGGACGAAGATCGCCCGGTCCGCCGCCACCACCGCGTCGATCTCACCGAGCAGATGCCGGACCAGGTCGACCGCGTGCGCACCGAGGTCGCCGAGCACCCCGTTCCCGCCGCGTTCCCGCTCGAACCGCCAGGTCAGCGCCGCGTCCGGAGCTGCCGCGTAGTCGCTGAAGAAGCGGAACCGGGCATGCGTCACCGCGCCGATCCCGCCGTCCCGCAGGATCGCCCGGGCGCGCTGCACCGCGGGCGCGTGCCGGTAGTTGAAGCCGACGCAGACCTGTCCGGTCCCGGCGACGGCCCGGGCGTCGGCCGCGCTCAGGCCGACCGGCTTCTCGATCCAGATGTGCCGCCCGGTCGCCGCGAACGCCGCCCCGATCTCCCGGTGCAGGAAGTTCGGCGCGGTGATGCTGACCGCCTCGATCCGCGGGTCACCGAGCAGGTCCCGCCAGTCGGTGGTCACGCTCGCGAAGCCGTGCCCGTCCGCCCGGCCGGGCACGTCGTCGGCCCCGGCGATCAACCGGGGCGCCGGGAGATCGGGATAGTGCCGCGGCAGCCGGGCATACGCCTGGGTGTGCACCCGGCCCATCCAGCCGAGACCGATCACGCCGACGCCGATCACATCCATGCCCGTGCATGGTAATCGGCACCGTGGGTAATGCGTGAGCTACATCACGAATCATGGAGGCACCATGGCGCAAAGTCTGGGATCTCCTGCCCCGGCCTCCGACGCAGGAACGATCCGCAGCCTGATCCCCGCCCGCATCGACCGGCTCAGCTGGTCGCCGTTCCACACCCGCATGATCCTGGCGCTCGGCACCGCCTGGGTGCTCGACGGCCTGGAGATCACCATCGCCAGCGCGATCGGCCCGGTGCTGACCGAAAAGGAGACCCTCGCGCTGAGCAGCACCCAGGTGGGTGCGATCGCGACCGTCTACCTGCTCGGCGAGGTGTTCGGCGCGCTGTTCTTCGGCCGTCTCTCCGACAAGCTGGGCCGCAAGAACCTGTTCGTCGTCACCCTCGGCGTGTACCTCGCGGGCAACGCGCTCACCGCACTGACCTGGGGGAACGGCGTCGTCGCGCTGATCTTCCTGTATCTCACCAGATTCATCGCCGGCGCCGGCATCGGCGGCGAGTACGCCGCGATCAACTCGGCGATCGACGAGATGATGCCGGCCAAGTATCGGGGCCGGGTCGACATCGGCGTCAACGGCACCTACTGGGGCGGCGCGATCCTCGGCACCCTGGGCACGTTCGTGCTGCTCAACCAGATGGACCTGAACCTGGGCTGGCGGCTCGGCTTCCTGATCGGCCCGGTCATCGGCGCCTGCATCTGGAGCCTGCGCAAGCACCTGCCGGAGAGCCCGCGCTGGCTGATCATGCACGGCCGGGAGGCCGAGGCCGAGGAGAACATCCAGCAGATCGAGCGGGCCGTGGAGTCGTCCGGGCAGCAGCTCGCGCCGGTCGACGAGTCCAAGGCGATCGAGATCCGGCCGACCCAGGAACACGGGTATCTGTCGCTGCTCCGGGTGCTCTTCAAACAGCTGCCACAGCGGTCGATCCTCGGCGCCACCCTGATGATCACGCAGTCGTTCCTGTACAACGCGATCTTCTTCACCTACACGCTGGTGCTGACCAACTTCTACGGGGTGGACGAGAAGAACGCGCCGCTCTACCTGATCGCGTTCGCGGCCGGGAACCTGATCGGGCCGCTGACCATCGGGCACCTCTTCGACGTGGTCGGCCGGCGCAAGATGATCGCCGGGACGTACCTGCTCTCCGGCCTGCTGCTGGCGATCAGCGCGTTCCTGTTCAACGCCGGTGTGCTGAACGCGATCACCCAGACCATCGCCTGGTGCGTCATCTTCTTCTTCGCGTCGGCGGGCGCCAGCTCGGCGTACCTGACGGTGAGCGAGATCTTCCCGTTGGAGATCCGGGCCCAGGCCATCGCGGTCTTCTTCGCGATCGCCCAGTGCTTCGGCGCGATCGGCCCGGTCTTCTACGGCGCGCTGATCGGCGAGGGCGAGGACCCGGGCAAGCTCTTCATCGGCTACCTGATCGGCGCGGCCGTCATGGCGATCGGCGGGATCGTCGAGATCTTCCTGGGCGTCGACGCCGAAGGAAAATCCCTGGAGGACGTCGCGACGCCACTGTCCGCCGTCACCTCACGGCCGCGCGCGAGCGGATAGAAAATCTCTATTTACGCAGGTCCGCGCGGGTACAGATCGCATGCTCCCGCGCGGGCCGGGGTCGGCGATCTGGCCGCTGGCGCGTCCAGAGCGATCGCCGACCCCTTTACTGTCCGCGGGTGGTTCCGGAGATCAAAACCGGGCTGGCCCCCAGCGCCCTATCCCACTCCCGGATAGGGCCACCAGGACCAGCCCCACACTCCCCAGCTGGCCCTCAGCGCCCCATCCCGTTCCCGGATAGGGCCACCAGGACCAGCCCGACACTGCTCGGCTGGTCTTCAGCGTTCTGGGCAGACGCGGGATCGGGCCGAGCCGCTTGACACCCCTGGCAGATGGGATGCCTTACTGTCCGCGGGTGGTTCCGGAGATCAAACCCGGGGGTGCGCGGCGACGAACTTGGCGATGTAGTCGTCGAGCTGGGTTTCCGGGTGCCAGCCCAGGCTCCCCGCCTTGGTCAGGTCGGCCTGGCCGCGGACGCGCTCGCCGGGCAGCGCCGGGATCATCGTGATCTCGGCGCCGAACAGCTTGGCCACCTCGGCGAGCGGCCACTCGCGGCCGGTGCCGAGCAGGTAGCCGTCGCCGGCCCCGCCCCGGGCGACCAGCACGATGCCGCGCACGATGTCGTCGATGTGGGTGAAGTCGCGGGTCTGCGTGCCCGGGGAGACCACGGTCAGCGGCTCGCCGGCGAGATATTGCCGCTCGAAGATGCCGATCACGGTGGCGTACTTGCCGTTGCCGATCTGGCCCGGCCCGTAGACGTTGTAGAAGTACGTGATGGCGTAATCCAGCCCGTACCAGTTCGAGTAGTTCTTGATGTACTCGATGTTCTTCGCCTTGGTCCAGGCGTACGGGTTCAGGTTCTCGTCGTCGCCGTCGTTGCCGAACTTCGAGCTGGACCCGGCGTAGATCAGTTTCGCGCCCTTGCCGGCCGCGAACTTGACCACCTCTTTGGTGCCCAGCAGGTTGAAGTCCCAGGTCAGGTCGTGGTCCTCGAACGACTGCACGATCCGGCTGTACTCACCGAGGTGGAAGACCAGCTCCGGCGCCGGGAGACCGTGGTCCGCCCAGATCTTGGCGAGGTCGGCGGTGGAACCCTCCAGGTACGTCACCCGGGGGTCGTTCACATGGTTCGCCGGGCTGCCGGTGAAGTAGTTGTCCAGCGAGACGACCGCGGCGTCGGGGAACTCGGTCAACAATGACTTGACCAGGGCACTACCGACGAATCCGGCGCCGCCGGTGACCAGCAGGGTTTGACTCAACGTAGTTCCCAACTTCTCTCCAGCCGCGGCAAATGCGTCGACAAGGCTACCAAGCACAACGGCCGCACCCGAATGCTCGGGTACGGCCGCAGGCTGATTAATGAAAGGTCACCAGGACGAAGGCGGCGGAGGCGGGACGACCGCGGGACGGTCGTCACAGGTGATCACGTTCGGCAGGTACGGGCCGAGCCAGCCCCCGTCGTTGCCACCGAGGTCACTGAGGGTGAACTCGGACCCGCTCGGCGTGAAGTGGAACGAACCGCAGTTGTTCACCCCGGCCGCGCCGACGTTGCGGGCGTCGACGTTCTCGAACGAGGCGCCGCCGGCGGTCCGGGCGCTGACCACACTGGTGCCGGTCCCGTCCACCCGGACGTCCTTGAAGTGCACGCCGTTGATCGAGTACTGGTCCTTCACCCCCCACTCGGAGACCAGCATGATCGCGTTGTAGGTGTTGTCCAGGTAGTGGTCCCCGGTCACCCGGATGTCCGCGTCAATGCTGGAGTCGAGCGCCATGAACCAGATCGCGCCGAGCCCGATGTTCCAGTTCAGGTCGTACGTCCCGGCCCGCACCGTGGTGTTGTCGGTGATCCACAGGTGGCCGGTGAACGGCTCGGCCCCGAACCGCGAGCCGACGTGGATCCCGCTGCCCTCCCGGATCGGGTCGGCGATCAGGTTCCGGGACACGGTGTTGTCCGCGCCGCCGTAGATCGCGATGCCGTTCGCCAGGGTCGGCGTCTGGACGGTGTTGCGGTCGAAGGTGTTACGGCTGTCCGCGGTCTTCTCCGACCACATCGCGAGGGCGTCGTCACCGGTGTTGCGGACGAAGTTGTTCCGCACCAGCGAGTCGCTGACCCCGACGTGGAAGTTCAGGCCGTCGGCGATCTGGTCCACGACGATGTTGCCGCTGATCGTGGTGTTCGACATCGGACCGTCGAACCAGAGGCCCACCTTGGTGTGCTGGATGTGCAGCCCGGTGATGGTGGAGTCGCTCATCGCGCCGCCGATCGCGTTCACCTGGTCGGTGTCGATCCGCTCCCGGACGTCGCCCTCGATCGCGAAGTCGGCCAGGTGCACGTTGTGCGAGCCACCGTCTTTTCCGTAGAACCCGACGCCAGTGTGCACCGAGCCGTCCGCGGCAGGCGTGTCCAGGGAAACCTCGTGGCCCTTGACCGTGGTGTACCAGTTGCCGGCCCCGGTGATCGTCACGTCGTCGACGATGATGTGCCGGTTCACCTGGAACGTGCCGGGCGGCAGGTAGACCGCGCGGTGCACCTTCTTGGCGAACGCGATGGCCTTCTCGATGGCGCCGGCCGAGTCCCGCCGGCCGGTCGGGTCCGCGCCGAACAGCAGCACGTTCACCGCTTTGAGGTCGATCTTCGGAGCCTCGACCAGCTCCGAGTCGAGCAGGTCGATGGTGGTGGGCACCTGGCGCGCGGTCAGCCGGATCTTGTCACCGGCCCGGTAGGTACGACCCAGCGCCAGCCGCTGCTCGTCGTAGAAGTGCATCGGCCGGAACGGCTTGCTGATCGCCGGCGCCGGCTCGGTGGCGGCCGGCACGCAGGCACACTCGGTGATCCACCAGTCCGGGTGCAGCAACCCGGCCTGCGGGTCGTTGGTGAACGGGTACTGGTTGTAGAGCCAGGAGTACTGCGAGGTCAGCGTCATGGTGCGGGTGCCGCCCGGCGTGCCGACGGAGAGCGGCGCGGTGATCCCGCCGCCGGTCGGCGCGTCCGGGATGCTGTACCGCACGGTGATCGCGTTGGCGGCCTTGGGCAGGGTGAACTCGACGTACTCGCCCGGGTCCAGGGTGACCGCGGAGCGGCCGGAGGCTTCGGCGGCGAGCGTGTATGCGGTCCGGTCGGCGGGGAGCACGGCGCCGGTGGTGACGGCGTGCTCGGCCTCCTGCTCGGTGAACGCGACTCCTGCGCCGCGTCCGGCGACCAGGGCCGGATCGAGAGCGGCCCGGGTGGCCGCGGGTGAGATCGAGGACGGATGGGCGGCGGCGGAATCGGACAGACCGATCGCCACGCCGAGGGTGACCAGCGGTGTGGTCAGGAGAGCGGCCCAGCGGGGCGGAGCGAACATGTCGAGGACCATAGAATTCCTGTGATCTGCTCCACAAGAGCCTGTCCCGTTTTCTCGGTGAATTGCTTGGATCTTTCATGAGGGCCTGGATTTCTTGCGGCTTGCTCGTCACCGCGCTGCTCACGGCTTGCAAGAGCGAGCCGGTCGAGCCGGCCTGGGCCACGGTCGAGCTTCCGGGTGCGGCCGGCGCGACGTTGCGGGCCGCCGCCTGCGGCGATTTCTGGTACGTCGCCGGCGCGCTCCCCGCCGCCGGCGGCACCTCCCGCCCGGCCGCCTGGCGCAGCGCGGACGCCGTCACCTGGACCCCGGTCGCGTTCCGGCCGCTGCCCGGCAGCTATTACGGCCCGCAGCAGGTCATCTCGATGGTGGCCTGCGCGGACGGCCGGGTCACGATGCTCGGCGGGGCGCCCGGCGGCGCGCACGGCAACCTGCGGATCAGCTCCTGGCGCGGGCTCCCGGACGGCCGGATGGCGGAGAACCCGGCGCCGTTCGAGACCTACGGCGGGGACACCGCGGTCGACGTGGCGCACCTGGCCGCCGGCCCGGACGGGGTGGCCATCGCCGGCAACCGGTCGTCCGGCGCGGCGTTCTGGCTCTCCCCGGACGGCGGCACGTTCACCCTCTTCGAGAACGCGCCGGGCCTGGCCGGGCCGGGCACCGCGGCCCGGGACGTCGTCGAGCTGCCGGACCGGCGCTGGCTGGTGGCAGGCAGCCGGAACGGGCGGGCCGCCGCCTGGACCAGTGTGGACGGAACCCGGTGGAGCCGCCTCGACCCGCCGGACGCGGGTGTCTACACCGAGTTGCAGCGGGTGCTGATCGACGGCGAGGACGTGCTGGCGGCCGGGCCGCACGGGACCTCGTTCGGGGTGTGGCGGCTGCACGGCGGCGCCTGGAGCGAGGTGGCCACGTTCGGTGGGGCGCCGACCGGGGTGCAGTCGCTGACCAGGGCGAACGGGCGGTTCGTGGTGTCCGGCGGCGGACTGTGGGAGTCGGCTGATGCGCGTGGGTGGCGGGCGGTGGGCGTACCGGAAAGGGTCGTTAACGCGGCCGGCCGCGATCGCCACCTGGTGGTGATCGCGGCCGGCGGGGTCTATCGGTCCGGTTAGAGGCGGAAGCGATCGACGATCTGGCGCAGGTCGCTGGACATCCCGGCCAGGTGCGTGGCGGCGCGGTCCGCCTCGGCCACGCCGACCGTGGTGAGCTGCACCGACGCGGCCACTCCGGTGATCGTCCCGGCCACCCGGGAGCCGGCCTCGGCGGCCTCGGTGACGTTGCGGCTCATCTCCTGGGTGGTCACGGTCTGCTCCTCCACCGCCGAGGCGATGGTGGTCTGGAAGTCGTTGATCTGCCGGATGATCTCGCTGATCTCCTGGATCGCGGTCATCGCGCCGGCCGTGTCCGCCTGGATCGCGGCGACCCGCTGGCCGATGTCCTCGGTGGCCCGCGCGGTCTCCTGGGACAGCTCCTTGACCTCGCTCGCGACCACCGCGAAGCCCTTGCCCATCTCGCCCGCCCGGGCCGACTCGATGGTGGCGTTCAGCGCCAGCAGGTTGGTCTGCTCGGCGATCGCGGTGATCGTCTTGATCACGTCACCGATCTCCGCCGACGACTCGCCCAGCTTGGCCATCACCGCGCTGGTGTTGCGGGTGACGTCGACCGCCCGGTTGGCCACGTGCACGGCCTGGGTGGCGCTCTCGCTGATCTCCCGGATCGACGCGCCCATCTCCTCCGAGCCGGCCGCCACGGTCTGGATGTTCAGCGACATGGTGGCCGCCGAGTCGGCGACCGTCGCGGCCTGCTGCGCGCCCTGCTCGGCGCTGACCGTGCTCTGCTTGCTGGTGGCGGCGAGCGCGCCGGCCTCGGAGGCCAGCGACTCGGAGTGCGCGGCCAGGTCGGTCACGGTCTGCCGCAGCGATGTGGTGGCGGCCCGCAGGGAGTCGGCCATGTGCCCGAGCTCGTCGCGCTGGTGCACGTCCGGGTCGCCGGAGAGGTCACCCTCGGCGACCTGGTCCAGCACGCCGCTCACCTTGCGCAGCGGCACGATGATCAGCCGGGCCACGAACAGCGCGCAGCCCACGCCGAGCAGCAGCGCCGCGGCCAGGGCGGCGATCACCAGGGTCCGGGTCCGGTCCGCCGCGTGGTCGAACCCGCGCCCGGCGAGCAGCGCCTGGTTGGCCGCGCTGATCTCCTCGGAGAGCAGGGCCTCGTAGCTCTTGCGCAGGTCCCGGTTCGCCCCGAGGGCGAGTTCGACGGCCGCCCTGGGCTTGGTCTCGTAGAGGGTGAACTCGTCCTTGACCGCCACGAACCACTTGTCGCTGGCCGCCTCGATCGCGTCGACCTTCGCGGTCTCCGGGCCGGCCAGCGCACGGGCCGCGTCCAGCGACGTTTTCACCTTCTCCTGCCGCCCGAGGGCCTCCTTGGAGAATTTCGGGTCGCCGGTGATCAGGTAGCCCCGCTCGTCGTTGGCGGCGCCCTTGAGCAACAGCGCGGCGTCGTTGAGATCCGTGACGTACGGCAGCATCTGCCCGATCTCAGCGTTCCGCGTGGTCGCCATGTCGCTGATCCCGGTCACGGCGAGCACACCGGTCACCACTGTCCCGGCGATCGCCACGCCGGCGACCGCAAGCACCTTGGTCGAGACCTTACGGTCCCGGCACCACTGCCCGAGCCCACCGTTTCCGGCCATTGTCCATCCCTCTCCTCGTCGGTACCCGCTGGTTCGGCACCTCCTCGGCGGGACTGACCCCGGCAACCAAGAGTCAACCGGTTCGCTTCAGCAACGCACGCCGTTCCGCGTCCGAGGTCGCCGCCGCGGCCGCCCGGCGGAACAGCTCGGCGGCGGCCGCGCGGTCACCGGCACGGGCGGTGAGATCGGCCTCGGCCGCCAGCGCCGGTGCGTAGTCGGCGACCGCGTCCCGGATCGGCGCGAGCAGTTCCAGGCCGGCCGCCGGGCCGTACGCGTAGCCGTGCGCCACCGCCCGGTTCACCTCGATCACCGGGGACGGGTGCACCCGGGCGAGCTGGTCGTACCAGGCGGCCAGGGCGGACCAGTCGGTGGCGGCGAAGTCCGGTGCGGTCGCATGGCAGGCGGCGATGTGCGCCTGGATGGCGTACGGGCCGGTCACCGGATGGGCGGCGAGCAGGCCGACCGCCTCGGCGATCGCGATGTGGTCCCACCGCGACCGGTCCTGCCGCTCCAGGGTGACCAGGTCACCGGCCGCGTCCTGGCGGGCCGCCCGCCGGGAGTGCTGCAACAGGCAGAGGGCCAGCAGGGCGGACACCTCCGGCTCGGCCGGCATCAGCGCGGCGAGCAGCCGGGCCAGCCGGATCGCCTCCCGTTCCAGCTCCGGCTCGCCGTCGTAGCCGTGCGTGAAGAGCAGGTAGAGCACCGCGAGCACGCTGGGCAGCCGCTCGGTCAGGGCCGCGCCGGACGGCACCCGGTACGGGATCCGGGCCTCCGCGATCTTGGATTTGGCCCGGGTCAGCCGCTTGGCCATGGCCGCCTCGCCGACCAGGAAGAGCCGGGCCACCTCGGTGGTCGGCAGGCCGGCGACGGTGCGCAGGGTGAGCGCCACCCGGGACTCCATGGCGAGCGCCGGGTGGCAGCAGGTGAAGATCAGCCGCAGCCGGTCGTCCTCCTCCGGCGCCGGCGCGTCGTTCTCCTGGAGAAACGCCAGGTCACGCAGTTTCCGCTCGGCCATGGCCGCCCTCCGCAGCTGGTCGATCGCCCGGTTCCGGGCGGTGATCATCAGCCAGCCGCCCGGATTGTCGGGTTCCCCGTCGCGGGGCCAGCGCCGCAGGGCCGACTCGATGGCGTCCATGGCGCAGTCCTCGGCCAGGGTCCAGTCGCCGGTCAGCCGGATCAGCGTGGCGACGATCCGGCTGAACGACTCCCTGAAGAAGACCTCATTCACCGTGGTACGGCCGCAGCTCCACCCGTCCGCCCCAGGCCATCGGGTGGGCGCGGGCCACCTCGATCGCCTCGTCCAGGTCGGCGCACTCCAGGATGTCGAAGCCCACGATCACCTCCTTGGTCTCGGCGAACGGGCCGTCGGTGAGCAGCAGCTTGCCGCCGCGGACCCGGACCGTGGTGGCCGCCGACGGCGAGGCGAGCTGGTTGCCCAGCACCCGCCGCCCGCTGGCGTCGTTCTCGGCCACCCACTTCTCGATGTCCGGGGCCTCCAGCTCGGTCTCCGGCTCGGTGTCGGTGCAGACGAACATCATGTACTTCATCGGTCTCCCTTTCTCGGTCTCACCCGCATGTCTCACCTGCATGACGAACGACTGCCGGGGATCAGGACACCGGGACGTTGAACGGGGTGAAAATCTGCACGGCGGCCGGGTGCGAGCGGATCGGCCCGGGCAACACCCCGTGTGCCCGCAGAATCGCCCGGCACGCGTGCCGCAGGTCGGCGCGCAGATCCTGGTGCAGCACCGCGGAGATCTGCTGGGCGCGCAGCAGCGCCAGGGTGTCCGGATCCAGCCCGTGCGCCACGACCACGTCGTAGTTGCGCTGCTCGGCCGCGAACGCCGCGACCACCTCGGCGCAGCCGCCCGCGGCCGGCACGTACGCGGCCCGCACCGTCGGGGTGCCGGCCAGCGTGGCCCGCGCCTGCTCCGGCCCGCTCACCTCGTGCAGCCGCCGGGCCGGGCCGAGCACCGACCGGAACCCGGCCGTCCGTCGCTCCGCCGCCGCCCCGCCGGCCACCAGCACGTCGCCGGCCCGGTCGTGCAGCCACTGCTCGACCAGGTACGCCGCGGTCGCCCCGGCCTCGAAGTCGTCCACCCCGACGTGCGCGATCCGCTTGCCCGCCGGCAGATCCACGTTCAGCGTCACCACCGGCACGTCCAGCCGGCCCACCGCGTCGGCCACCTCGGGCAGCGGTGGCGCCAGCACGATCACGCCGTCCGAGCGGGACCGGGCGACCTGGTGGAGCGCGGCGACCGGGTCGTCGGCGAGATGCGTGCGGAGCTGGATCGGCAGGTCCAGATCCAGGGCCGCGGGCACGTCCGCGCCGGAGCCGCGGGGCAGCACCAGGTCGACGGTCAGGACGCGGATCTGCTCGAACTCCCGATCCAGCTCGGCGACCGCCTGATGGACCCGGCGGGCGGTGCTCTCCCGGACACCGCCCCGCTGGTGCAGCACTCGGTCCACGGTGGCCGGGCTGAGACCGGCCCGCGCGGCGATCTCCTGGATCCGGTGCGGGGGCTTCACGCCGTACAGAATGATGGGTTTCTGAGGTCGCATGGAAGGTCTTTGATCTCATTCCGCCCCATCGCGTGACGTACTCTTCCCGCGTGCGCGTGATCTCCCGCCGGTCCGGCGACGACGTCCAGGTGTTCGACGAGGCCCTCGAGCCGCTCCGGATCTTTCCGCTGCCGCCGGACGTCTGGAGCTGGTCGGTCTCCTCGGCCCGCGACTCGCTGGTCTACGCGACCGACGACGCGGTCGTCCGGATCGACCCGGACGGACGTGAGCGGTGGCGCTTCGAGCTCGGCCCGCAGGGCGAGTGGGCCGGCTCCTTCATGATCGACGCGGTGTTCTCCGCCGACGACACCCTGGTCTGGGTCTACGCGCCGCAGAGCGAGGCGGGCCGCGGCGACCTGGACGAGTGGATCGTGCTGGACGCGGCCACCGGCGAGCCGCGCCGCCGGTTCCCGCTGGAGACCGCCGGACAGGGTGGCGGCCAGCACGCCCTGCGCGACGGGCGGATGCTGCTCGACGTCGGCGAGGGTCAGGACGGCGGCCGGGTCTTCCTCGCCGGGCCGGACGGCGAGCCGCACGACTTCGGCTGGTACGACCGGGTGCCGATCAGCGTCGCGCCGGACGAGAGCCAGTTCATGACGGTGGAGCACGGGCAGGACGACGTCGCCTTCCACGACCTGCCCGGTGGCGAGGTCCGGTTCCGGCTGACCGCGGAGGACTTCGGGGCGGACTCGGTCGAGTTCGCCGGTGGTTACCTGGACGACGAGACCGCGATCGTGGTCGTCGCCGGCGGTGACGACTCGTGGCGGCATTTCCGGGTCGGCACCCGCACCGGTGAGGTCCTCGGCGACCTGGGCATCGTCACGATGGAGCCGGACGATCTCGAACCGCTCGGCGACGGGACCTATGTCATTACCGACACCGACGGAACCCTCAGGCGCATGTGATCAAGCGACGAAGACGATAAAGTAGTCACGCCTATCCGAGAGGCGCTGCAACGGGCAACGACGCCCGCCACGCTCGGTCTGGCGTTTTGACGTAAGGGCGCCTCCTGAGAGGGAGGAGCCCTCTTTCTATGAGCGACAAACTTCGATCCGTCAACGGTCTTGACTTCGCGATCGCCGACATCACCCTGGCCGAGGCCGGCCGCCACCAGCTCCGCCTCGCCGAGCACGAGATGCCGGGCCTGATGTCGCTGCGCGCCGAGTTCGGCGAGTCGAAGCCCCTCGCGGGCGCCCGGATCGCCGGTTCGCTGCACATGACCGTGCAGACCGCGGTCCTGATCGAGACGCTGGTCGCGCTCGGCGCCGAGGTGCGCTGGGTGTCCTGCAACATCTTCTCCACCCAGGACGAGGCGGCCGCCGCGGTCGCGGTCGGCCCGACCGGCACCGTCGACGCCCCGGCCGGCGTCCCGGTCTTCGCCTGGAAGGGCGAGACCCTCGAGGAGTACTGGTGGGCCACCACCCAGCTCTTCGACTTCGGCAACGGCCGGGGTCCGAACATGATCCTGGACGACGGCGGCGACGCCACCCTGCTGGTGCACAAGGGTGTCGAGTTCGAGGCGGCCGGCGCGGTCCCGCAGGCCACCGAGGCCGACTCGCACGAGTACTCGATCATCCTGGACACCCTGCGGACCAGCCTCGCCGAGGACCCGCAGCGGTTCACCCGGATCGCCGCCGAGATCCGCGGCGTGACCGAGGAGACCACCACCGGTGTGGCCCGGCTCTACAAGCTGGCCAAGGAGGGCACCCTGCTCTTCCCGGCGATCAACGTCAACGACGCGGTCACCAAGAGCAAGTTCGACAACAAGTACGGCATCCGCCACTCCCTGGTCGACGGGCTGAACCGGGCCACCGACGTGATGCTCGGCGGCAAGCTGGCCGTGGTCTGCGGCTACGGCGACGTCGGCAAGGGCTCCGCGGAGACCCTGCGCGGCCAGGGCGCCCGCGTCGTGGTGACCGAGGTCGACCCGATCTGCGCGCTGCAGGCGGCGATGGACGGCATGCAGGTGGTTCGCCTGGAGGACGTGGTCGGCGAGGCGGACATCTTCGTCACCACCACCGGCGGCACCGACATCATCCGGGTCGAGCACCTGCAGGCGATGAAGCACAACGCGATCGTCGGCAACGTCGGCCACTTCGACGACGAGATCGACATGGCCGGCCTGGCCAAGGTCCCCGGCGTCGAGAAGGTGGAGATCAAGCCGCAGGTGCACGAGTGGCGCTTCCCGGACGGGCACTCGGTGATCATCCTGTCCGAGGGCCGGCTGATGAACCTGGGCAACGCCACCGGCCACCCCAGTTTCGTCATGTCGAACTCGTTCACCAACCAGGTGATGGCCCAGATCGAGCTCTGGACCAAGCCGGGCGAGTACGCCAAGCAGGTCTACGTCCTGCCCAAGCACCTGGACGAGAAGGTGGCGCGCCTGCACCTGGACGCGCTCGGCGTCCGGCTCACCACGCTGACCAAGAAGCAGGCGGAGTACCTGGGCGTGGACGTCGAGGGCCCGTACAAGCCGGAGCACTACCGCTACTGAGTTATAAGCAGTAAATAGTCCCCCTATGTCGGTTTTATCGCGGTTAGCCTGCGGTCTCCGACATAGGGGGATTTTCATGCACGCTGCACGCCTTGTGGCAGTCCTCGGCCTGGCCGCCGCGATGATCGCGCCCGCCACCGCGGCTTCGGCGATGGCGCCGCCGGCCCGCCGCCTCGACCCGGACGCCGCTTTCCTGCGCACCGCCCACCAGGGCAACCTCGCCCAGATCCGGCTCGGCCGGATCGCCGCGCACAAGGCCGCCGACCCGCGGATCCGGGAGTTGGGCGCCCGGTTCGCCGCCGACAGCGTCCACCTCGACGCGGCGGTCCGCGACGTCGCCGCCGCCCTGCACGTCGAACTGGACACGGCGCCGAACAGCACCGTCCAGCAGGGCATCGCGCTCTACCAGGCGACCTCCCGCACCGATTTCGACGAGGTCTTCCTGACCAGCCAGGCGACCCTGCACGCACAGGCCGCGCGCCTGATCCGCACCGAACTGGCCGACGGCGACGAGGCCGAGGTGCAGCAGATCGCCCGGGGCGCACTGCCGATCATCAAGCGTCACCGCGCCGCCCTGAGGCGGGCCGGCCGGGATTGATTTCGGGATTACTCCCGATCACGTCATCGACCTGCCACAACGATGTGATCGGGAGTAGCGAAGAATAGGCGGATGAGCCTCGAGGAGACCCTTCTTTTCGGTCTGGGCGCCGTCGCGGTCATCGTGCTGGTGCACTGGATCACCGGGAAGACCGGCCTGCCCGCCGCTGTCCTGCTGACCGTTTTCGGAATCGCCTACGCCTACCTGCCCGGTCCGAACGTCGAACTCGAACCGGAACTCATTCTCACATTCATCCTTCCGCCACTGCTCTACAACGCGGCGCTGGACTCGTCACTGCTCGACATCCGGCGCAACATGCGTACCGTGATCAGCCTGTCGGTGGCCCTGGTGATCGCCACCGCGCTGCTGGTCGGTTACGGGTTCTCCTTCTGGGTCACCGGCGTCAGCCTGGCCGCGGGCGTCGCCCTGGGCGCGGCGGTGGCCCCGCCCGATCCGGTCGCCGCGCTCGCCGTCGGCCGCAAGGCCGGCCTGCCCACCAACCTGATCACCCTGATCCAGGGCGAGGGCCTGCTCAACGACGCGACCGCGCTGACCATCCTGCTGGTCGCCAGCGACGTGGCCACCGGGCACGAGGACTTCTCGGTCAAGGCGACGGTCGGCGAGTTCGTCGTGGCCGCGGCCGGTGGCGTGCTGGTCGGCTGGGGGGTCGCCTGGATCGTGCGGTTCCTCCGGGTGCTGCGCGCCGACCCGCTGACCGCCAACGCGATCTCGCTGGTCACCCCGTTCGCGGCATACCTGGCCGGTGAGCACCTGCACGTCTCCGGGGTGCTCGCGGTGGTGGTGGCCGGCCTGATCATCGGTCACGACACCCCGCGGTACGCGTCCGGCGCCAGCCGGCTGCAGACCAGCGCGGTCTGGCGGCTGATCGACTTCCTGCTGGAGGGCGTGGTCTTCCTGCTGATCGGCCAGCAGATGAAGACCGTGGTGCAGGAGCTGAAGCACTACGAGACCAGCACGATCGTCATCGCGCTGGCGGTCACGCTCGGCGTCGTGCTGATCCTGCGCCCGCTGTGGCTGGTGCTCACCCAGCTGCTGCCCCGCTCGCTGCACACCCGGCTGGGCGGCGAGGACGACTCCGGCACGGTCAAGGAGAGGTCGCTCAGCGGCAAGGAGTCCATCGCGCTGAGCTGGGCCGGCACCCGCGGCGTGATCACGCTCGCCGCGGTCTACAGCCTCCCGGACTTCGAGAACCGCGACCTGCTGGCCTTCTGCGCCTTCTCGGTGGTGCTGGTCACCCTGGTCGGCCAAGGCCTCACCTTCGCGCCGCTGGTCCGCCGGCTCGGCCTGCGCGCCAACGAGACCGACAAGGCCCGGCTGCGCAACGAGGCCCGCTCGGCCGCGGTCCGCGCCGCGCTGAACCGCCTCGACGACATCCAGAGCGAGCACCACGACAACGTCGAGGACGAGGCGATGGAGACCATGCGCAAGCAGCTCCAGGTCCGCCTCGACCGCTACCGGCACCGGCTCGACGTGCTGGAGCAGGCCGACTCGCCGGAGGTGCCCCCGTCACCGCAGTACGAGGCGGCCCTGTCCGTCCGGCAGGCCGTGATCGACGCGGAACGGGAGGAGCTGCTGCGCTGGCGCGACGCCGGCCGCCTGGACGACGAGAACCTGCGAGTCCTCAACCGCGAGCTGGACCACGAGGAACTGGTGCTGCCCAAACGGAGCAAGACCCACTGAGCGGATCGGCCGGCGGCACTCGCCGCCGGCCGGCCCTCACGCCGGGATGTCCCGGCGCCGCAGTCCGGCGAGTCCGACACCGCCGAGCGTCACGGCAATCACGATCAAAACAATTTCCGGTACGACCGTGAAGCTCGCCGCCGGCAGCTGCGGCACGTGCGTGAACGGCGAGACGTCCATCGCCCACTGCGGGAACTCCAGCAGCCCACCGACCAGCAGAATCAGCAGCGACACCGCCACCGCGCCCCAGGCCACCGCCGCGAACCGGGGCAGCACCCCGATCAGCAGCACGGCAACCGACCCGAGCACCCAGACGGCCGGCAACTGGGCCAGCGACCCGGCCAGCACCACCCCGACGTCGCCGAAGGTCGCCCCGGCCAGTGCCCCCTCGGCCGCCAGCGCCACGGCCGGCCCGAACAGCGCGAACAGCAGATGGCTCGCGGCCCACGAGGTGCGCCCGACGGCGGTGCTCAGGATCAGCTCGGCATGCCCGTTCTGCTCCTCGTCGCGGATCCGCAACCCGGCCTGGATCGCGTAGATCGCCACGATCAGTCCACAGAGCCCGGCGGTCGTCGCGAAGTAGGCGTCGGTCACCGACCCGGTGCCGCCGATCTTGCTGAAGGCGTCGCTCACCCCGCTGTTGCCCTCGGCCAGGTCCACCACGCTGGTGCCGACCCCGCCGAACACCACACCCAGCGCGGCGAACCCGGCGGTCCAGCCGAGCAGCAGCCCGCGGTGCAGCCGCCAGGCCAGGCCGAGCGGCGAGGACAGCCCGGCTGCGGCGTGGGCCGGGCCGAGGCGGGCGGCGAGCAGCCCGGCGCCCAGGTCCCGCTTGGTGAGCAGGTAACCCGCCACGCCCAGGGTCACCGCCGTGACGAGCAGCGACAGGATCGCCGGCCACCAGGCGTTCTCGCCGTACGGCACGATCTTCTGCACCCAGCCGAGCGGGGAGAGCCAGGCGAGCCAGTCCAGCCGCCCGTCCCCGATCGCCGAGATGTCGCCGCCCATCCGCAGCACGAACGACACCCCGAGGACCAGCACCGCGATCATCCGGGCGCCCCGGGCGCTGCCGGTGAGCTGGGCGGCGATCGCGGCCACCCCGGCGAACAGCCAGCCGCTGAGCGTGAACAGCGCGCCGAACGCCACCGAGCCGCCGGCCGGCTCCCCCGCCCCGATCATCGAGGCGGTCACGATCAGGCCCATCACCAGGCACCCCGTCATGGTGACGAGCAGGGCGGCGGCCAGCTGGGCCCACCGGCCGACCACGGTGGCCCGGATCAGGTCGCTGCGCCCGGCCTCCTCCTCGGCCCGGGTGTGCCGGATCACGGTGAGCAGCGCGGCCAGCCCGATCATCACCGGGACGAACCCGGCCCGCCAGACCACCAGCTCGCCGAGGCTGTCCCCGGAGAGCGGCCCGTACAGCCCGGTGAACCCGGCGTTGGACGCGCTGACGTGCGCGTACGCCAAGCGCTCGGCGTCGGTGGTGAACAGTTTCTGAAAGCCCGCGATGTAGACCTGCGGGAGGATGCCGAGCAGCAGCACCCAGAGCGGCAGGATCATCCGGTCCCGGCGCAGGATCAGCCGCAGCAGCTTGCCGGTGCCGGTCATCGCGCGCTCCCGGCCGCGCCGCGGGTGTAGTGCCGCAGGAACAACTCCTCCAGCGACGGCGGCTGG
The DNA here is from genome assembly GCF_018324205.1 of Actinoplanes ianthinogenes. Classification (NCBI taxonomy): domain Bacteria; kingdom Bacillati; phylum Actinomycetota; class Actinomycetes; order Micromonosporales; family Micromonosporaceae; genus Actinoplanes; species Actinoplanes ianthinogenes. The sequence continues at coordinate 5,192,736 of NZ_AP023356.1, read as the reverse complement.
CTGACCAGGCTGCGCACCCCGGCCGCGACCAGGGACTGCAACGCCGGCTCCAGCGCGTCGGCGTCCACGTCGAAGGCCACCCGCCCGTCCGTGGTGGTCAGGCCGTGCACCCCGGCGAGGCCGGCCAGGCCGTTGACCGGGCCGGTCAGCTCGGCCCGGATCGTGGTGCGGGTCAGGTGCCGCAGGTCGTCGAGCGTGCCGGTCTCCACCGCACGCCCGTCGCGGATGATGGTCAGCCGGTCGCAGAGCGCCTCGACCTCGGCCAGGATGTGGCTGGACAGCAGCACCGTCCGGTCACCGCGCTGTTTCTCCTGCACGATGACCTCGCGGAAGACCTCCTCCATGAGCGGGTCCAGCCCGGAGGTCGGCTCGTCGAGCAGCAGCAGCTCCACGTCCGAGGCGAGAGCGGCGATCAGCGCCACCTTCTGCCGGTTTCCCTTCGAGTACGTCCTGCCCTTCTTCCGCGGGTCCAGCTCGAACCGCTCGATCAGGTCGTCGCGGCGTCGCGGATCGAGCCCGCCGCGCAGCCGGCCGAGCAGGTCGATCACCTCGCCGCCGGTGAGGTTCGGCCAGAAGGTGACGTCGCCGGGCACGTACGCCAGCCGCTGGTGCAGCCGGGTCGCGTCGGACCACGGGTCACCGCCGAGCAGGCGCACGCTCCCGCCGTCGTTGCGCATCAGCCCGAGCAGGATGCGGATCGTGGTGGTCTTGCCGGCGCCGTTCGGCCCGAGGAACCCGTGCACCTCCCCGGTCCGGACCGTGAGGTCGAGCCCGTCCAGGGCAGTGACCTTCCCAAACCGCTTGATCAGTCCTTCGGCATCAATCGCCTCGGCCATGGTGCGACTCCCCTTCGTGGAGTGCGAGCCGATCCAGCGCCTGCCTGGCCTGGTCGGCCTGTTCCGGGGTGAGCAGCGGCTGCCGGAAGATCTCCACCGAGGCGCGGACCATGCGCAGCCAGCCGGGCATCAGGCTGACGTCCTCGCCGAGCACGTCGCTGAGCTGCTCGTGCATGAGGAACATGCCCATCTTCATCGCCGCGAGCACGGCGACGAAGGCGCGCGGGTCGGCGCTGTCGATGCCGGTGCGCTCCAGCCAGAGGCCGCCGCGGTCGACCGACTCGGCGAACATCTTCATCCCGGTGGGCGAGCCGTCCATCAGCGACCGCACCAGGTAGCGCTGGAGGCTCATGGTGTCCGGCGGCAGGGCGCCGACCACCTGGGTCTCGGCGAACCGGAGCTGGAGCTCGGAGACGCGGCTCATGGCCCACTCGTCGCAGGCGTCGCGCAGCCCGTCCTTCGACCCGAAGTGGTGCCGGAGCAGGCCGGAGGAGACCCCGGCGGCCTGCGCGATGTCCCGGATCGTGGCGCCCGCGATGCCCCGCTCGGCAAAGAGCGTGATCGCGGCGTCGCGGATCCGGGCCCGCGCGGTCAGGTCGCTGTCGCTACTCACATGTGCAGCCTACTACACACGTGTATAGCTCCAACAGTTGTCAATTGCCGGCGTTCACCGTCGCCTGGGTCACCGCGCCGGAGTCGAGGCCCCAGCGCTTGAGCAGTTCGCCGTACGTCCCGGTGTTGATCAGCCGCTGCAAGGCGCCCCGCAGCGCGTCCCGCAGTTGCGGGTTGCTCTTCGACACCGCGATCCCGAACAGCCCGGTCTCGTACTGCATGTCCGAGACCAGCTGGTAGTACATGTTGGTCCGGGCGTCGTTGACCAGGTACGACGCCGGCGGGAAGTCGTTGAGCACGGCCACCGCGCGCCCGGTCCGCAGGTGCACCAGGGCGTCCGCGTTGGTCTTCAGCGCGGAGACGACGATCGGGTCCGGGCCGCAGCGCTTCTGCCGGCGGGCGAGCATGCCCTCCTGGTACGTGCCGGCCTCCACCGCGACCGTCTTCCCGCACAGGTCGCTCAGGTTCCGGATGCCCCGCGGGTTCCCGCGCTGCACCAGGATCGCCGTCCCGGTGCTGAAGTAGTTGACGAAGTCCGCCTTCTTCTCCCGCTCGGCGCTGTCGGTCATCGACGAGAACACCCCGTCGTAGGTGCCCTTTTTCACCTCCTCCAGCGAGGTGGCGAAGTCGCCGACCACCATCTCCAGCCGGATGCCGAGCACCGCGCCGAGCGCGGCGGCCAGGTCCGGCTCGAAGCCGATGATGGTCCGCCCGTCCGCGGCGAAGTACTCCATCGGCGCGTAGCTGGCGTCGGTCACCAGCCGGATGAACCCGCGGTCCCGGATGCTCTGCGGCAGCACGGCACGCAACGTCTGGTCGGCGGTGATCGAGCCGGTGAGGTCCAGGCCGCCGCTCTCCTCGTTCTTCATCGCGGCGTCGCAGCCACCGACTGCGAACACGGCGAGCACCCCGGTCAGCGCCAGAGCGCGGCGGAGGATGTTCATCGGGCGGTCCTCTCGGTGATCGGTTCGACGGCGACCTGCGGCCAGGGCACCGGCCGGCCGTACAGCCAGCCCTGTGCCTCGTCGCAGCCGGCCGCGACGAGCCAGCGGTGAATGTCCCGGGTCTCCACGCCCTCGGCGGTGACCCGGCTGCCCAGCCCGTGTGCCAGCTCGATGACCGAGCGGACGATCGCCTGGCTCTGCGGGTCCCGGTCGACGTCCGCGACGAACGCCCGGTCGACCTTGATCTCGCTGATCGGCAGCCCGCGCAGGTGCGACAGGCTGGTGTACCCGGTGCCGAAGTCGTCCACCGAGATGCCCACGCCGAGCTCGCCGAGCGCTTTGACCGCCCGGACCGCGGTGTCCACGTCCCCGGCCAGCGCCGTCTCGGTGACCTCCAGGATCAGCCGGTCCGCCCGGGCCCCCGTCTCGGCGAGCAGGGCGGCGACGTACCCGACGAATCCGGGCGCGTCCAGGTTGCGGGCCGACACGTTGACCGAGAGCGTCCAGTCCCGGCCGGTGGCGGTCCAGCCGGCCTGGTCTGCCAGCGCGCGGCGCAGCACCCACTCGGTCAGTGGCGCGATCAGCCCGGAGTGCTCGGCGGCCGGCAGGAACTCGCCGGGCGGCAGCAGCCCGCGCTCCGGGTGCTGCCAGCGGACCAGGGCCTCGACCCCGGTGATGGTGGCGTCCGGCAGGCCGACCTTGGGCTGGTACCAGAGCACCAGCTCGTCCCGCTCCAGTGCGTGCCGCAGCTCGGCCTGGATCTTCAGCCACTGGTGCGGGTGCCCGGCCGCGCCGCCGGCGAACACCACGATGTCCTCGGTGCCGCGCTTGCCGTGGTACATGGCGGCGTCCGCGCGCAGCTTCAGGTCCTGCAACCCGGTCCCGTGCTCGGGGTAGAGCGCGATGCCGAAGCTGGCCTCCATGCTCAGCGGCACGCCGTCCAGCACCAGCTCCTCGGCGACCCGGTCACGGATCCGCTCCAGCACCGCCACCGCCTGCGCGGCGTCCCGCCCGGGCAGCAGCATGGCGAACTCGTCGCCGCCCAGCCGGGCCAGCAGGTCGTCCTCGCCGAGCCCGGCGCGCAGCCGGGTGGCGACCACCTGGAGCAGCTCGTCGCCGGCGTGGTGCCCGAGCGTGTCGTTGACCTCCTTGAACCGGTTGAGGTCGAGCAGCACCACGGCGCCGTGCCCGCCGTCCCGCTCGGCGTCCGCGAGCACCCGCTCGGCCCGGGTCCGGTACGCCGCCCGGTTCGGCAGCCCGGTCAGCATGTCGTGGGTGGCGTGGTACTCCTGACGGGCCGCGTACCGGCCCAGCGACCGGGTGGTCCACCAGGCGAGCAGGGCCAGGACCAGGTACAGGGCGGCCAGGCCGGCCGCCACCCGCTGGGCGAACCCGGCGAGCTGCGCCCGCGACTGCGCGGCGATCCCCTGGTACGGCAGATACAGCTCCAGCACCCCGATGGCCTGCCCGGACGCGCTGGCCACCAGCGGCTGCACCACCCGGATCACTTCCTGCCCGGGCCCGCCGATCACCTTGACCCGCGATCCACCGGCCGCCGCGGCCCGGAAGTCCGGGTCCTCCACCGGCACCCCGCCGCCGGTCGATCCGTCGTCGGAGAACACCACCTGCCCGGTGAACCCGCGCACCCGCAGCCGCAGGATCGAGCCGTGGAAGACGGCCAGCTCGGTGGCCTTGCGCATGCCCTCCAACTGGCTGGTGGTCAGCCCGTGGTCGAGGTCGGCGCCGTCCATCGCCGGGGCGACCGCCATCTCGGCGATCACCGCGGCCTGCGCCAGCCCCTGCCGCCGGCCCTGCTCGGTGGCGTCCCGGCGGTAGCCCTGCCACATCACCGCGCCCAGCACCATCACCGGAATCAGGCTGGCGGCAGCATAGGTGGCGAACAGGCGGGAACTGGTCCGCGCACCTGTCCGCCGGGGGACTCGGCGCAACCGCATGCGTGACTGATCGACGCCGGACGGTACCGGCTGAGAATTTCGCCGCATCCCCGGCGGGCGCCGCGCCGTTTGACCCGGCATGCGTATCTCTCAGCGGTTGCGGGTCGCGCTCACCGCCGGCGTCGTGCTGGCCGGAACACTCCTCGGCTGGTCACCGGCCCGGGCCGCGGAAATCGGCCTGTCACCGGCCCACGCGGCGCAGGCCGGCCCGGCCCGGGCCGCGCAAGCCGGCTTGTCACCGGCCCGGGCCGCGCAGGTCGGCGCCGAGTCGCCGGCCCTGCCCGCGTTCAACGGCTCGGTCTACGCGGTCGCGTTCCGCGGCAGCACGGTGTACGTCGGCGGGAACTTCACCTCGGCCACCACGCACGGGCGCCGGGTGGCCCGGGCCCGGCTGGCCGCGTTCGACGCGCGCAGCGGCGAGCTGCTGGACTGGGCCCCCACCGCCGACCGGACGGTACGCGCCCTGGCCGCCACCGGCGACTCGGTCTACGCGGCCGGCGACTTCGGCACCGTGTCCGGCGAGGACCGCGACGCGCTGGCCCGGTTCGACGCCGGCACCGGTGAGCTGGGCGAGTTCGCGCACGAGGTGGACGGGTCGCCGCGGGCGCTCGCCGTCGCGCACGGCCGCCTCTACCTCGGTGGCGACTTCACCGCGGTGGACGACGAGGATCGCACCCGGCTGGCCGCGTTCCGGCTCTCCGACGGCGAGCTGGACGAGGACTGGACGCCGGCCGCGGACGCGCCGGTCTACGCGCTGGCCACGGCGGGACGACGGGTGTACCTGGGCGGGAGCTTCCACCGTACGAACAATGTCGCCTCGACCCGGCGGCTGTCCGCGGTCGACGCCCGCAGCGGCGCCCTGGTCCGGGGTTTCCGGCCGCAACCCGCCGCGGTCGTCTACGCGGTGGCGGTCGACGGCGACGGCGTCTACGCCGGGCTGGGCGGTCTCGGCGGCCGGGCCGAGTCGTGGACCGTGGACGGCCGGCCGCGCTGGTCGCGCACCTTCGACGGCGACGTGCAGGCGGTCGCCGCGCTGGACGGCACCGCCTACGTCGGCGGGCACTTCGACCGGGCCTGCACCAGCGCGAACGTCGACAAGTTCGGCGACTGCGACGACGACTCCCGGTCCCGCGTGAAGCTCGCCGCGATCGACGGCGACGGCGACCTGACCGACTGGGCCCCGCAGGCCAACGGCATCCAGGGGGTCCGCGCGCTGGCCGCCAGCCGGTCGCTGGGCGTGATCGCGGCGGGCGGCGACTTCACCATGATCGGCGGCGCCGCCCGCCACCGGGTGGCCACCTTCAACTGACGTCCCGGCGGATCGTGGTGGCCACCTTCAACTGACGTCCCGGCGGATCGTGGTGGCCACCTTCAACTGACGTCCCGGCGGATCGTGGTGGCCACCGCGGCCGCCACGAACGCCACGGCATAGCCGCTCAGCGCCAGCCCGGCCGACCAGGCCGACGGGAACCCCTGCCCGCCCAGCCCCTCCAGGGCCGGCCCGAGCCGGAACGGCAGCCAGCGCAGCGCGTGCTCGAACAGCTGACCGACGATCCCCTCGATCAGGGCGATCCAGGCCAGCGAGCCGGCGATCGCGGCGAGCGGATTGGTGACCAGCGCGCCCACCCCGACGCCCAGCGCGGCGAAGGCGACGTTCCAGCCGACCGCGCCGCCGGCCGTCTGCCAGAGGTCGGCGCTCCAGGCCATCGTGCCGCCCTTCGCGGCCACCCAGATCGCCGTGGCGGTCACCGCGACGGTCGCCGCGACCAGGCCGAAGACCAGACCGGCAACGACGTTGACGGCCAGCTTGGCGAGCACGACCCGCTCCCGGCGCGGCTCGGTCAGGTAGGTGTCGGTGATCGTCCGGTGCCGGTACTCGCCGGCCACGGCGAGGATCCCGAGCACCAGCGCGAAGATCGAGACCAGGCCGGCGTGGGCGATCGCGTCGCGCTGCCCTTCGGGGGTGAGCGCGTCGGCCTGGCTGGTCATCAGCCCGCTGACCCCGGCCGCCACGACCAGTTGTGCGGTGATCAGAAGCAGCCAGGTGCTGCGCACGGTCCGCAGTTTGCGGAACTCCGCGGCGATCATGACGCGCTCCCGGTCAGCCGGAGGAACGCCGACTCCAGGTCGTCCAGTCCGGTGAGCGGGCCGGCGTACCGCAGCGCCCCGTCCCCGACGATCAGCACCCGGTCCACGGTCTGTCGCACCTCGGCCAGCACGTGACTGGAGATCAGCACGGTGCGGCCCTGCGCGGCCAGGTTCCGCAGCAGGGTTCGCAGCCAGGCCACCCCGGCCGGGTCGAGGCCGTTGGCCGGCTCGTCCAGGATCAGCACCTCCGGGTCGCCGAGCAGCGCGCCGGCCAGCCCGAGCCGCTGCCGCATGCCGAGCGAGTAGCCGCCGACCCGCCGGTTCGCGTCGGCGGTCAGCTCCACCTCGTCGAGCACCAGGTCGACCCGGGTCCGGGGCAGGCCGGCCGACTCGGCGGTGGCCAGCAGGTGCTGCCGGGCGGTGCGGCCGGGGTGGAAACCGGAGGCCTCCAGCAGGGCGCCGACCACCCGGCGCGGGCGGTCCAGGTCGCGGTAGGCGCGTCCGCCGATCACGGCGGTGCCGGCGGTCGGCCGGATCAGGCCGAGCAGCATCCGCAGGGTGGTGGTCTTGCCGGCCCCGTTGGGGCCCAGGAATCCGGTTACTCCGGGGGTGATGGTGCAGGTCAGTTCGCGTACGGCGGCGACCGTCCCGAATCTCTTGGTCAGGCCCCGCAGCTCGATGTCGGTCATGCCGCCGACTGTTCCGCGTTCCCGGCCCCGGCGAGTCGCCCGGCGGGGTCATCTTGGGGATACCGCGCTCGCGGTATCCCCAGCCGGCGCCCCGGACCGTACCGTGTGGACATGCGGTTCCACGCCCGTCCACAGGTGCTGGACGCCGCGGTCGCGGCGACGATCGCCCTGGTCGTGCTGATCACCTCGGCCTTCCCGGGGCACCTGCGCAACGGGGTGGCGCTCGCCCTGATCGCCGCCACCTGCCTGCCGCTGATCTGGCGGCGCCGGCGGTCGCTGCCGGTGCTGGTGGCGAGCACCGTCGCCGCCGAGGGCTACCTGGCCCGGGTGCCCGGTGGCGCCGGGTTGCTGATCCTGGCCGCGCCGCTGCTCGCCCTGTACACCGTGGTCGAGGCGCGCGGGCGGCGGCACTCGTGGCTGGTCGCCTGCCTGGTGGTGGCCGCGATCGGCGCCTTCCACACCGCGGTCCGCGCCGATCACTGGCTGGGCCCGGAGAATCTGGCGCTGGCCGCGCTCGGCGGGGTCGCGGTAGCCGCCGGCGAGGCCGCCCGCAACCGCCGGCTCTACCTGGCCGAGGTGCTGCTGCGGGCCGAGGAGCGGCTGGCCGCCGAGCGCCTGCGGATCGCCCGTGACCTGCACGACAGCGTCGGCCACCACCTGGCGCTGATCAACGTGCAGGCTGGGGTGGCCGCCCATCTCGCGGCCGGCGAACCGGCCGGCGAGACGTTCGAGCAGATCCGCCGGGGCAGCCGGGACGCGCTGGCCGAGCTGCGCGACGCGGTGAGCCTGCTGCGCCGGCCCGGCGAGCCGGCCGCGCCGGTCGAGCCGGCGGTCGGCCTGGCCGCGCTCGACGATCTGCTCACCGCCTTCCGCCGGTCCGGGTTGGAGATCTTTTTCGTACGCCAGGAAGCCGCCCCGCCGATCCCACCGGCCGCCGACGTGGTCGCCTACCGGATCGTGCAGGAGTCGCTCACCAACGTCGCCCGGCACGCCGGCCCCACCGCGGTCCGGCTCACCCTCCGGCACGAGTCCGGCGTCCTCACCGTGGTTGTGGAAAACGACCGCCCTTCTGTGGATAAACCTGTGGACGATGCTGTGGATACCCCCGCGCACGGCCTGTTGGGCATGCGCGAGCGGGTCACCGCCCTGGGCGGCGAGTTCCACGCCGGGCCCCGCGCGATCGGCGGCTTCCGGGTCAGCGCCACCCTCCCCACCGGCCTCGCCGCATGATCAGAGTCGGTCTCGCTGATGATCAGCCGCTGCTGGTGGCGAGCTTCGCCACGCTTATCGAGGCCACCCCCGGGATGACCGTGGCCGGCACCGCCCGGACCGGGCACGAGGCGGTCGCGCTGGCCCGCTCCCCCGGCGCCGACGTGCTGCTGATGGACATCCGGATGCCGGAGCTGGACGGCCTGGCCGCCACCCGCCTGATCACCGGCGACCCGGCGCTGGCCGGCGTGCGGGTGCTGATCCTGACCACGTTCGAGATCGACGAGTACGTGTTCGCCGCGCTGCGCTGCGGCGCGAGCGGCTTCCTGGGCAAGAGCGCCGAACCGGCCGAGCTGCTGCGCGCCGTCGAGGTGGTGCACCGCGGCGACGCCCTGCTCACCCCGGCCGCCACCCGCAGCCTGATCGCGCGGTACCTGGCCCGCCCCGAGCACGGCGTCGCGCCCGCGCCGGAACGCCTGGCCGAGCTCACCGACCGGGAGCGCGAGGTGCTGCTGCTGGTCGGCTCGGGCCTGTCCAACGACGGCATCGCCGAGCACCTGACGATCAGCCCGCACACGGTGAAGACACACGTGAACCGCACGATGCAGAAGCTCGGCGCGCACGACCGGGCGCAGCTGGTGATCGCCGCCTACGAGGCCGGCCTGATCCGGCCCAGCGGATCACTCTGACGGCCTGCGCCGCCAGGTCACTGCGCCGGTTCCTCCGCCCCGGGCGGCGGAGCCGCCCCCGTCATGATCGCGACGGCGTCCGACATCGAGTGCGAGGACGGGGTGATCACCGCGATCCGGCGGCCCAGCCGCTGGATGTGGATCCGGTCCGCGACCTCGAAGACGTGCGGCATGTTGTGGCTGATCAGAATCACCGGCAGGCCCCGGTCCCGGACGTCCCGGATCAGCTGGAGCACCCGGTTGCCCTCCTTGACGCCGAGCGCCGCGGTCGGCTCGTCGAGGATCACCACCTTGCTGCCGAACGCCGCGGCTCGCGCCACCGCGACCGCCTGCCGCTGACCGCCGGAGAGCGACTCGACGGCCTGCCCGATGTTCTGCAGGGTGGCCACACCCAGTTCGCTCATGTGCCGGGCGGCCTCGTCGCGCATGTGCCGCCGGTCCAGCATCCGGAAGATCGATCCCAGCGGTCCGGGCCTGCGCTCCTCCCGGCCGAGGAACAGGTTGTCGGCGATGTCCAGGCCGGGCGCGACGGCCAGGGTCTGGTAGACCGTCTCGATGCCGGCCGTACGGGCCTCCATCGGGTTGCGGAACTGCACCGGCTCCCCGTCCAGCCGGATCTCGCCGCTGTCCGGGATCAGCGCGCCGGACAGTGCCTTGATCAGGCTCGACTTGCCGGCGCCGTTGTCCCCGATCACCGCGAGGATCTCGCCCGGCATCAGCTCCAGGTCGCTGCCGTCGATCGCGACGACCCGCCCGTACCGTTTGGTGAGGCCCTTGGCTTGCAAAACCGGCGAGGTCATCCCTTCACCTTCCTGATCCACTGGTCGAGGGAGACCGCGATCAGCACCAGCAGGCCGATGGCGAAGCCCTGCCAGACCACCTCGACCCCGGCCAGCTGCAACCCGTTGCGGAACACCCCGACGATCAGCGCGCCGATCAGCGTGCCGAGCACCCCGCCGCGACCGCCGAACAGGCTGGTCCCGCCGAGCACCACCGCGGTGATCGAGTCCAGGTTGTACTCGGTGCCGACGTTCGGGCTGGCCGAGGCGAGCCGGCCGATCAGGATCCAGCCGCCGATCGCGTACAGCAGCCCGGCCACCGTGTAGACCGAGAACAGCACCCGGCCGGTCCGGATGCCGGCCAGCCGGGCCGCCTCCACGTCGTCGCCGGTGGCGTAGACGTGCCGGCCCCAGGCGGTCCGCCCGAGCGCGTAGAAGAAGTATCCGAACAGCAGCAGCATGATGATCGAGCCGTAGGTCAGCTGGAAGCCGCCGATCCCGAACGCGTCCCCGGTCCAGGTCATCAGCGGCGGCATGTCCGACCCGCGTACCGTCTCGCTGTTGCTGACCACCGAGTTCAGCGAGAAGAAGATGGTCAGCGTGCCGAGCGTGACGATGAACGGCGGCAGCTTGATCCGGGTGACCAGCATCCCGTTGAGCGCGCCCATCGCGGTGCCGCAGGCGAACCCGAGCAGCAGCGCGAGCACCGCCGGCATCCCGGCCTTGACGCAGAACTGCGCCATCAGGACCGACGAGAAGACCGCGATCGCGCCGGCCGACAGGTCGATCCCGGCGGTCAGGATGATCAGCGTCTGCCCGAGCGCGATCGTGGCGATCACGGTGACCTGCAACAGCACCAGGGACAGGTTGGCCGCGGAGAAGAAACGGACGTTGACGATCGAGAACGCGATGATCGCCAGGATCAGCACGGCCAGTGGCCCGAGCACCGGGTTGCCGTGCAGGGTGTGCTGCACGCGGAGGCCGAACGAGTCGTGCCGGCGTACCTCGAAGTCGGCGGCGGTCGTCGCCATGTGGCTCACCCCCAGCAGTTCTGCTTGCCCCACGCGGAGTCCTTCGCCTCCACGCCGGCCTGCGGGTCGTCGGTGATCAGCTGAACGCCGGTGTCCACGAAGTCCTTGCCGGCGGTGTTCTGTGGTTTGGTGCCGTCCTTGGCGTACTGCGCGATCGCCTCGACGCCGAGCTCGGCCATCTTGATCGGGAATTGCATCGAGGTGGCCCCGATGACGCCGTTCGCCACGTTGTCGACACCCGGGCAGCCGCCGTCGATCGAGACGATGGTGACGTCCTTCTCCCGGCCGGCCGCCTTGAGCGCCTGATACGCCCCGGCCGCGGCGGGCTCGTTGATGGTGTAGACCAGGTTGATCGACGGATCCTTCTGGAGCAGGTTCTCCATCGCGGTACGCCCACCCTCCTCGTTGCCGTCGGTGACGTCGTGCCCGGAGATGCGCGGATCGTTCTCGTCGCCGATCTTGTTCGGGTCGCCGTTCGGGATCCCGAACCCCGCGAGGAAGCCCTGGTCCCGCTTGACGTCGACGGAGACCTGGTTCGGGTTGAGGTCGAGCATCGCGATCTTCGCCTGCTTGCCGTCCTTGGCGAACTTCGCCTTGGCCCACTCGCCGATCAGCTTCCCGGCCTGGTAGTTGTCGGTGGCGAAGGTGGCGTCCGCGGCGTCCGGCGGATCGACCGGGGTGTCCAGCGCGATCACCAGCATGCCGGCCTTGTGCGCCCGGTCCAGCGAGGGCACGATCGCCTTCGAGTCGTTCGGCGTGATCAGGAAACCGATGGCGCCGAACGAGATGAGGTTCTCGATCGCCTGGACCTGGCTCTCGTTGTCGCCGTCCACCTTCCCGGCGAACGTCTGCAACTCCAGCCCCTGCTGGTCGGCGGCCTGCTGGGCGCCCTTCTTCATGGTCACGAAGAACGGGTTGGTATCGGTCTTGGTGATCAGCCCGGCCACCGGTTCCCCGGTGCCTCGATTGCAGGCGGCGCCGGCCAGCGCCAGCGTCACGCAGCCCGCGACCGCCATCAGCCTGCGCATGTTGCCTCCGCTACATCGAGGGACAACGTTGTTTGTGGAGTAGACGCCTCCCGGCTACGAGATGTCAACAAGCTGTTGCGCAAAGTGATCGGGGGCCGCCGGACGGCGACCCCCGATCACTTACGGACCTGTCAGTTGAAGCTGTTCAGGTAGACCGGAACGGTCGCGGTGCCCTGCGCCGCGGCGCCGGTGTTGTTCACGACGTGGTCGATCGTGCCGTTGCCGCCGAGCGAGACGGTCAGCAGGTTGTGCAGCTTGACGCCGGAGTTCACCGGAACCTCGAAGCCGTTGTTCGAGTGGATGCTCGGGTCCACGTTGAAGTAACAGTAGCTGCCCAGCGCCCAGGCCTCGTGGCTGGTCACCGAGTCCGCCACCTTGTACGCGGCGTACCCGTTGGCGCCACTGCGCCAGGCACCCTGCGACGGCGGGTCGTACGGCTGCTCGTTCTGGAGGAAGAACGTCTTGCCGCCGTTGCCGTTCCAGACCACCTCGTACTTCTGGTAGTGCTCGACGAAGAGGCCGTACGCCGTCACGTTCTGACCGTTCACGATCAGGCCGCTGTCAGCCGTGTTGACGTTCCAGCCGTACGTCCCGGCGTTGCCGTGGTCGGCCCGCCACGCCCAGATGTGGTCGATGATCGTGTTGTTGCTGTTCACCAGCAGGCTGTTGGTGGCCTTGCCGGCGATCGAGCCGCCGATCCGGAAGAACACGTCCTGGACCGTGGTCGGGTTCGCCGCGTGGTTGGCCGACGACCCGTTCGGGCCGATGACCAGCAGGTTCGCCGAGTTGGTGGTGCCCGCGTCGAAGAGCAGGCCGGCCACCTTCACGCCGTCCACATCGGCCACCTGCATCGGGGTGACGCCGCCGTCCGGGATGATGGTCGCGTATCCGAGACCCATCACCACGGTGTTCGCCCGGGTCACGTTGATCGTCTGGTTCACGTGGTAGACACCCGGCTGGAAGATCAGGTTCAGGCCCTGCGCGAGCGCCTGGTTGATCGTCGCCGCGCTGTCGCCCGGCTTCGCCACGTAGAACTGGCTCAGCGGGATGCTGGTGCCCGGGGTGTTGCCGTTCGCCCAGCTCACACCGGACGAGTTGGTCGACAGGCTGGGCACGAAGACCGCGTAGTCACTGCCGTTCAGGTACAGGTACGGCTTCTCCCGGATCACCGGGGTCTGCCCGATCGTGGTGTAGGGCGGGTTCGGGAAGCTGCTCGCCGGGGCGCCCTGCACACCGACGAAGGTCTGGTTCCACACCGCGTTGGAGTTCGAGCCGATCTGGCTGTTGCGGGTGAACCACTGCTGCTGCGAGTACTGCCCCTCGACCCCGCTGATCCGCGAGTCGGCGATGTAGCCGCCGGACGCCCAGCCGTAGCCGTTCGGCGCCAGGTTCAGGTCACCGTGCACGTCCATCCGGCGGAACGGTGCCGCCTGGGAGACCGCCCACCGGTTCGCCCCGGAGACCGGGTAGAGCGAGATGTTCTCCACCGACCGCCAGAAGTTCTGGGTGGCGTTGCCGTTGAACCAGCCGGCGTCGACGGTGATGTCCCCGTTGATCCGCACGTCCTGCGGGTTCTGACCGAGACCGATCACCGAAGTGTTGAACCCGACCTGGATGTTCAGGCCGCTGTAGACACCCGGCTTGAACGCCAGCAGGTTGCGCTGGGTGCCGAACTGGTTCGTCTCCTGCTGCTTGAAGATCGCGTCGGCCTGGGCCTGGATGGTCGCGCTCGACATGCTCGGGTCGAAGACGGTCACCTGGGCGCCGAGGCTGCCGCCACCGGGCAGGACCGGGCCGGACGGGGTCGTCGACGGCGTCGGCGAGGTCGGCGTGGTGGTCCCGCCGCCGTAGACCTTGAACTCCCACAGCGAGTAGCCGTAGCCGGTGGTCCGCTGGGTGCCGTACATCCGCACGTAGCGACCGGTGCCGTTCACCGTGAGGTTCTGGTTGCCACCGGTCGAGGTGGTGGTCGAGTAGATCGACGTCCAGCTCGACGCATTCTCCGAGACCTGGATCTGGAACGCCTTCGCGGCGGCCGTTTCCCAGTTCAGCTCGACGCGGCTGATCGACTGCGAGCTGCCCAGGTCCACCTGGAGCCACTGCGGGTCGGAGAAGGCGGAGGACCAGCGGCTGCCGAGGTTGCCGTCGACGGCCTCGGACGCCAGGTAGGCGCCGGACGCCTCGGTGGACGAGGCGGTGGCCGGCTTGCCCTGCGACAGCAGCGTCTCCGCCGCCGAGGCTCCGGTCATGGTGATCGCGGCATAACCGGCGACGACAGCGGCTGTCACGCCGACGATCGCGCCGCTCCGCCAGCGGGAGCGTCTCATGGGGGTCTCCTAGGGGGAGGACGAGAAGGGGGGTCTAGCAGGTTGGGGACCAGCAATGGGAGAGCGCTCACCCAGGCCACGACGCTAAGAGCCGTTACCAACAGATGTCCAGGATGTTGCGAGGTTCCGGAACCGGTACCGGCCAGCCCCTCTGTTACACCTCCGACGCACCCGCCCCGATCGTTTTCGCAGGTCAGCGCCTCGGTAACAATTGTCATGACGTGTTTCATCGCGATCGATAACACCTCTTCCGAAACCGGTTCCGCCGAGTCTCGCCACAACTCTCAAAAGCCTTCACAACCCTCTATTTCCGTACGAAACCAGCCCCCGTGGGAGCGTGCACCGTCGAGGCCGCCCCCGCGCCGCCGCGAGCAACCCGCTCGACGGTCCGGCGCTCCCGACCCGGGCATCATGATCCGGTGACTTTCCCTCAGCCGTCCGTGACCGACCCCGCTGCCGCCGGCGCCCGCCTCCTGGCTCTCGCCACGGAGCTGGCCCGCCACCCCGACCCCCTCTCCGGGCGCCGGCTCGACGACCTACTGGTCGCCCTGGGCTGGGAGCCGGGCCGGTTTCTCCGGGCCGCCGGGATGATCGCGCTGACCAGGGACGGCACCATCGAGGTCTACCTGGGCAACTTCGGCGACCCCCGGGAGCTCGACCCGGACGACCACCCGGACGCCGATGCCCTCGACACCGCGACCGACCAGCCCTACCTCGACTCCGACGCACTGGTCGACGCGGTCGCCGAGCACCTCGACCTGGCGCCGGCCGATCCGTTCGCACCCGACCCGCTCGGCGTCTGGGGCCCGGTGCCCCACCGCCTGCGCGCCGGCCACTGGGCGGTCAGCCTGGCGACCGTGCAGCACGACAGCGGCCTGGACATCCTGTCCATGGTGGACTTCACCTGGGGCGCGGACCTGACCGGACGGCTCACCGCCCTGATCCCACCGCCGGCATCGGTCACCCCGGCCGACGCGAGCGCGGTCGCTCAGCCGCTGCCGTCCGACTACCGCTGGCTGCTGGACACCTACGGTTTCGCCACCCTCGGCGATCTCACCCTGGTCCCCCCGGACCAGCTGCGGAAGCCGGACGCGGCCGGCCCCGCCCTGCGCCACCGGTTGCCGGACAGCGTCATGGCCACCACCGCCGACGGTGGCGAACTCTGCTGGCTCATGGAGCCCGACCCGTCCCGGGAGGACCCGGACAACCCCGACCACTGGTCGCTGGAGCTGCGCCGGCCCGGACACACCGAGCGGATCCACAGCACCCTGCTGCACTTCCTGGTCACCCGGATCCTGGAAACGCGGAAACCCGCCACGGCCGGGGAGGCCGTGACGGGTTTCGACGGGTGACGCGATCAGCCGAGGCTGACCGAGGGGTAGAGCGGGAACGGCGCCAGCAGGTCGGACGCCTGCTTCGCGATGCCCTCGGAGAGCGCCGGGTCCAGCGTGAACTTCGCCTTCGAGGTGGCGTCCGGCGTGGTGCCGGCCAGCACGGTGTGGATCAGCTCGGCGATCTGGTCCATCTCGGCGACGCCCAGACCGCGGCTGGTCAGCGCCGGGGTGCCGACCCGGATGCCGGAGGTGTACCAGGCGCCGTTCGGGTCGGACGGGATGGCGTTGCGGTTGGTGACGATGCCGCTGTCCAGCAGGGCCTGCTCCGCCTGCCGGCCGGTCAGCCCGAACGGGTGCACGTCGATCAGCACCAGGTGGTTGTCGGTGCCGCCGGAGACCAGCTGCACGCCACGCTTGAGCAGGCCCTCGGCGAGCGCCTGGCTGTTCGTGACGATCTGCTGGGCGTAACTCGCGAACTCCGGCCGGCGCGCCTCGGCGAACGCGATCGCCTTGGCGGCCATCACGTGCGGCAGCGGGCCGCCGAGCACCATCGGGCAGCCGCGGTCGACCTGCGACGACAGCTCCGGCTGGCAGAACACGGCGCCACCGCGCGGGCCGCGCAGGCTCTTGTGCGTGGTGGTGGTGACGATGTGCGCGTGCTCGATCGGGTTGTAGTCCCCGGTGAACACGCCACCGGCGACCAGACCGGCGAAGTGCGCCATGTCGACCATGAAGGTCGCGCCCACGGCGTCGGCGATCTCCCGCATCTTGGCGAAGTTCACCTTCCGCGGATACGCCGAGTACCCACCGACGATCACCGCCGGCTTGAACTCCTTCGCGGTCTCCAGCAGCGCGGCGTAGTCGATCTGGCCGGTCGCCGGGTCCACCCCGTACGAGCGCTGGTCGAACATCTTGCCGGAGATGTTCGGCCGGAACCCGTGGGTGAGGTGACCACCGGCGTCCAGCGACATGCCCAGCAGCCGCTGGTTGCCGAAGGCCTGGCGCAGCTCGGCCCACTCGGCGTCGGTCAGGTCGTTGATCTGCCGCTTCTCGAACTTCTTGAGATACGGCACCTCGACCCGGTCGGCCAGGATGGCCCAGTAGGCGACCAGGTTCGCGTCGATGCCGGAGTGCGGCTGAACGTACGCGTACGGCGCGCCGAACAACGCCTTGGCATGCTCCACGGCAACCGACTCGACGGTGTCCACGTTCTGGCAGCCGGCGTAGAACCGCCGCCCGATGGTGCCCTCGGCGTACTTGTCAGACAGCCAGTTGCCCATGGCGAGCAGGACGGCCGGGGAAGCGTAGTTCTCGCTCGCGATCAGCTTCAGCGACTCGCGCTGATCGGTCAGCTCCTTGGCGATCGCGTCCGCGATACGCGGCTCGACAGACCGGACCACCTCAAGGGCAGAACGGAAAGCGATCGACTCGGCATTCAACTCAGACATGGGACCTCCCTATCACGTAGGTAAGAGGCCCAGGCGCACGGCAAGTCGTCGTCTCGACGAGGCCGCTCCCCGATGGTCAACCATCCGAACGCGCCAGTCACGGCCCGTCCGCCAGCATACCGGCGCCCACCGGGTAGGTCACACCGGTTAGCCGCTCCGACTCGATCCAGAGCCGCCGACTCGAAATTGGCTCGTACGCCTCCTCGGCCGCGGCCACCCGCGTCGCCCGCCCGGTGAACTCGCCCCACCCGTCCGGCCCGAAATACTCCCCACCCCGGACCCCCGGGTCGGTCGCGGCCCGCAACACCGGTTGCGCCCCGTCCCCTTCACTCTGGATCAACCACGAGAACAACCATTTCGTACGCCGGGAGGCCACGAACCGGAACAACCAGGGGCTGGTCCGCATCAGCCCGGTCCGAGCCGCCCCCGGATGCGCGGCCACACTCACCACCCCGGGATACCGCCGCTGCAACTCGAAGGCGAACAGCAGATTCGCCAGCTTCGACTGCCGATAGGCCCGCATCCGCCGGTAATCCCGCTCCGATTGCAGATCGTCGAACCCGATCACCCCGCCCCTGTGCCCATTGCTGCTCACGGTCACCACCCGGGCCCCCGCCGTCCCCAGCACCAGATCCAGCAACAACCCGGTCAGCGCGAAATGCCCCAGATGATTGACCCCCAACTGCAATTCAAACCCGTCTTCGGTACGCCCATACGGCGGAATCATCACGCCCGCGTTGTTGATCAGCAGGTCCAGCCGCTCGAACCGGCTCCGGAACTCGCCGGCCGCCCGCCGCACCGATCTCAGCGACCCGAGATCGAGGTGCAGGGCCTCAGCCCGCCCACCCAGCTCACCGGCGACCGCGTCGGCACGCTCCCGGTCCCGCCCCGCGATCACCACCGTGGCCCCATGCGCGGCCAGCTCCCGAGCCGTCTCCCGCCCGATCCCGGAATTCCCCCCGGTCACGAGCGCGACCCGTCCCCCAAGGTCAGGGATGTCAGTGGAACTCCACATGCCACACCTCCTAGAATCGGGACGCACGTCCCGCTTATTCGACGATACGGGACGGCCATCCCGTTTGTCGATGGAGGTTGTCCATGCGAGCCGACGCCGAGCGCAACCGCGCCAAGGTCATCGAGACCGCCATGCAGGCCTTCGCCACCGAGGGCCTCACCGTCTCGATCGCCGAGATCGGTCGCCGGGCCGGCGTCGGAACCGGCACGGTCAGCCGCCACTTCCCGACCAAGGAGTCCCTTTACGCCGCGATAGTCCTGGCCAAGGTCGAAGAGATCGTCGCCAAGGCCCACACCACCATGGCCACCGAACCACCGGGGACCGCCTTCTACACGTTCTTCGCCTACCTGGCCGGCCAGGCCACCGCCAACCGAGGCCTGGCCGAGGCGCTGACCGGCGCGGGCTTCAACGTCGAGGCCGCGGCCGCCGCCACCCCCGGCCACGACCTGGAAGGCGCCGAACACCAGCTGTTGACCGCCGCCCAGGCCGCCGGCACCGTCCGCCCCGACGTGACCCAAGCCGACCTCAAGGCTCTCCTGACCGCCTGCATAGCCGCCCCGGACCAGAGCCGGATGCTCACCATCGTCACCGCCGGCCTTCGACCGGCCCCCGCCGCGTAGCGCAACCGAGTCCGCCGTGCGCCCTGAGTTCTAGGACAACCGGGCCGCATTGACGGCGGTCGTTATCTTTCCGTTATGAATTCTGGAGAACTCGTCAAGGCGCGCCAGCATCGGACCCTATGACAGCGAGACAGAGCCGACTGGGGGCAAGCGATGCGACGTCTGGTCTCGATCCTTGCGGCAGCAGCCGTGGTGAGCGGATGCGCCGCCGGGCCACAGCACCTGGACGGCGCGGCAGTACCTGTCGGAGCCGCAACTCCCACTTCCTCGGCCTTTTCCGCGGCGAAGCCCCCGACTCCGGGCAGTTCTCCACCGACGACTCCAGCGCTACCGCCGGCCTTGCGCACCATCGGCCCCACCGGTCTCGGCGCCCTGAAGATCGGAATGACCCTCGCCCAGGCAACGGCTACCGGCCTGATCACCGGGTACGAAAACTACGACGGCCCCGAGGCCTGCGGAAACTCCCACCTCAAGGGAGCGCCTGAAAGCCCCGCGGGCGCGGTGACGCACTCGCCGCGACTCGGCGTCGTCGCGATCCAGGCCTACGGAGACATGCAAACCCCCGAAGGAATCGGCTTCGGCAGCACACTGGACCAGGTCCGTGCTGCCTACCCCTCCTTCGAGGGCAGCGACATCGACGAGCCAGAACGAACCGGAGACGGCCGCGCCTGGGCCCGGGCCTCCGGCGCCGTGAACTACCGCTTCACCTTCGACAACGACAAGGTCATCGAACTGGGCCTCGAGCACAAAGACCAAGACTGTTACGAGTAACCGCCACAAATGGAGCCGGCCACGCTGAGCCCCAGCCGGCACGGGGCTGCTGGTGCTCAGCGTGGCGCCTTTTCCGGGCATAAAAAAGGAACGCCCACCCCCGAAAGGGTGGGCGTTCCATTCACGTTGAGTCCGGCGGCGTCCTACTCTCCCACACCCTCCCGAGTGCAGTACCATCGGCGCTGGAGGGCTTAGCTACCGGGTTCGGAATGTAACCGGGCGTTTCCCCTCCGCTATGACCACCGAAACAGCCATCAGCAGAACCAACCAGCAACCCAGGTGGCTGTTCACCAACCGGGGTGGTTGTTCGTTTGCTGTGAATCACACAGTGGACGCTAAGCATAAAATTTAGGGTGGTTAAGCCCTCGGCCTATTAGTACCGGTCAACTCAACACGTTACCGTGCTTACATCTCCGGCCTATCAACCCAATAGTCTCTTGGGGGCCTTACCCACTCAAAGGTGGTGGGATACCTCATCTCGAAGCGAGCTTCCCGCTTAGATGCTTTCAGCGGTTATCCCTTCCGAACGTAGCCAACCAGCCGTGCCCTTGGCAGAACAACTGGCACACCAGAGGTTCGTCCGTCCCGGTCCTCTCGTACTAGGGACAGCCCTTCTCAAGTATCCAACGCGCACGGCGGATAGGGACCGAACTGTCTCACGACGTTCTAAACCCAGCTCGCGTACCGCTTTAATGGGCGAACAGCCCAACCCTTGGGACCTGCTACAGCCCCAGGATGCGACGAGCCGACATCGAGGTGCCAAACCATCCCGTCGATATGGACTCTTGGGGAAGATCAGCCTGTTATCCCCGGGGTACCTTTTATCCGTTGAGCGACACCGCTTCCACACGCAAGTGCCGGATCACTAGTCCCGACTTTCGTCCCTGCTCGACCCGTCAGTCTCACAGTCAAGCTCCCTTGTGCACTTACACTCAACACCTGATTGCCAACCAGGCTGAGGGAACCTTTGGGCGCCTCCGTTACCCTTTAGGAGGCAACCGCCCCAGTTAAACTACCCACCAGACACTGTCCCTCGACCCGATCAGGGCCGCAAGTTAGATACCCAAACCCAACAGAGTGGTATTTCAACAACGACTCCACCCGAACTGGCGTCCGAGCTTCACAGTCTCCCACCTATCCTACACAATCGAATTCAGATACCAATGTCAAGCTATAGTAAAGGTCCCGGGGTCTTTCCGTCCTGCCGCGCGTAACGAGCATCTTTACTCGTACTGCAATTTCGCCGGGCCTGTGGTTGAGACAGTGGGGAAGTCGTTACGCCATTCGTGCAGGTCGGAACTTACCCGACAAGGAATTTCGCTACCTTAGGATGGTTATAGTTACCACCGCCGTTTACTGGCGCTTAAGTTCTCCGCTTCGCCCTTGCGGGCTAACAGGTCCCCTTAACGTTCCAGCACCGGGCAGGCGTCAGTCCATATACATCGTCTTACGACTTGGCATGGACCTGTGTTTTTAGTAAACAGTCGCTTCCCCCTGCTCTCTGCGGCCATACCACGCTCCACCCGCAAAGGGGCTTCACGCGTCCGGCCCCCCTTCTCCCTAAGTTACGGGGGCAATTTGCCGAGTTCCTTAACCACAGTTCACCCGTCGCCTCGGTATTCTCTACCTGACCACCTGTGTCGGTTTAGGGTACGGGCCGCTCGAAACATCGCTAGAGGCTTTTCTCGGCAGCATAGGATCAATGACTTCACCAGAACGGCTCGGCATCACGTCTCAACCTATATGTGTCACGGATTTGCCTATGACACGGCCTACACGCTTACCCCGGCACAACCACCGGCCGGGATCATCTACCTTCCTGCGTCACCCCATCACTAAACTACTACCACCCGAGGTCCCAGACTCCACACCATTGGTCCGAAGACCGCCGGCGCTTTGCGTGGTTAGTACAGATAGGTTCGTCTTGGGCGTTTCTTTGCGGGTACGGGAATATCAACCCGTTATCCATCGACTACGCCTCTCGGCCTCGCCTTAGGCCCCGACTCACCCAGGGCGGATTAGCCTGGCCCTGGAACCCTTGGTCATCCGGCGGAAGGGGTTCTCACCCTTCATTCGCTACTCATGCCTGCATTCTCACTCGTACAGCGTCCACGACTGGATCACTCCGCCGCTTCACCCGCTGCACGACGCTCCCCTACCCATCCACACACAAAGTGTGAATGCCACAGCTTCGGCGGTGTGCTTGAGCCCCGCTACATTGTCGGCGCGGAACCACTTGACCAGTGAGCTATTACGCACTCTTTAAAGGGTGGCTGCTTCTAAGCCAACCTCCTGGTTGTCCATGCGATCCCACATCCTTTTCCACTTAGCACACGCTTAGGGGCCTTAGCTGGCGATCTGGGCTGTTTCCCTCTCGACTACGAAGCTTATCCCCCGCAGTCTCACTGCCGCGCTCTCACTTACCGGCATTCGGAGTTTGGCTGATTTCAGTAAGCTTGTGGGCCCCCTAGACCATCCAGTGCTCTACCTCCGGCAAGAAACACACGACGCTGCACCTAAATGCATTTCGGGGAGAACCAGCTATCACGGAGTTTGATTGGCCTTTCACCCCTAACCACAGGTCATCCCCCAACTTTTCAACGTTGGTGGGTTCGGTCCTCCACGCAGTCTTACCCACGCTTCAACCTGCCCATGGCTAGATCACCCCGCTTCGGGTCTAGAACATGCGACTAAAAACGCCCTATTCAGACTCGCTTTCGCTACGGCTACCCCACACGGGTTAACCTCGCCACATGCCACTAACTCGCAGGCTCATTCTTCAAAAGGCACGCCGTCACCCCTAAAGGCTCCGACGGATTGTAGGCGAACGGTTTCAGGTACTATTTCACTCCCCTCCCGGGGTACTTTTCACCATTCCCTCACGGTACTAGTCCGCTATCGGTCACCAGGAAGTATTCAGCCTTACCAGGTGGTCCTGGCAAATTCACAGCAGATTCTAGGAGTCCGCTGCTACTCGGGAACACTGCAAAGAGGCTAGAAACTTTCGTTTACGGGACTCTCACCCTCTACGGTCGGCTTTCCCACACCGTTCAACTAGCAGCTAGCTTTGTAACTCTTTGAATGCATGTCAGTACATTCGAGCAGGTCCCACGACCCCGAAACCGCAACCCCTGACAGGTATCACACGGTCTCGGTTTAGGCTAGATCCGCTTTCGCTCGCCACTACTCACGGAATCACGGTTGTTTTCTCTTCCTACGGGTACTGAGATGTTTCACTTCCCCGCGTTCCCCTCACACACCCTATGAATTCAGGTGCGGATGACACGACATGACTCGTGCCAGGTTTCCCCATTCGGACACCCTGGGATCACAGCTAGGTTGACAGCTCCCCCAGGCCTATCGCGGCCTCCCACGTCCTTCATCGGCTCCTGGTGCCAAGGCATCCACCGTTCGCCCTTGACAACTTAACCACAGAAAACAAGATGCTCGCGTCCACTGTGCAATTCTCAACCAACGACCAACCCACAACCCGATCAGCAGCTCACCAGACACCATCCACAGATGATCGGTATGGGCTGCCAGGCCGTGCCTGGCATTGAAAAACAACCACCCCGCCTCGCGGAGCTCGCCGGCCTCAGCCAGCAGGTTGTTCTTTCAGATACCCAACAGGGTGCTCATCACCGTGATCCAGCCGCACCAGCCCTGTTCCACGCTGCCGAAGCAGCTGTACTAGGAGGCCGGCCGTTGCCAGTCCCGATTAGCCAGTGTCTCCGCCTATGAGCTCCTCACCACCACATTCGGGCAGTGCAGGATTCTGTCCATCTTTCGATGGAAGATGCTCCTTAGAAAGGAGGTGATCCAGCCGCACCTTCCGGTACGGCTACCTTGTTACGACTTCGTCCCAATCGCCAGCCCCACCTTCGACGGCTCCCTCCCTTGCGGGTTAGGCCACCGGCTTCGGGTGTTGCCGACTTTCGTGACGTGACGGGCGGTGTGTACAAGGCCCGGGAACGTATTCACCGCAGCGTTGCTGATCTGCGATTACTAGCGACTCCGACTTCACGGGGTCGAGTTGCAGACCCCGATCCGAACTGAGACCGGCTTTTTGGGATTCGCTCCACCTTACGGTATCGCAGCCCTTTGTACCGGCCATTGTAGCATGCGTGAAGCCCTGGACATAAGGGGCATGATGACTTGACGTCATCCCCACCTTCCTCCGAGTTGACCCCGGCAGTCTCCCATGAGTCCCCAACTGAATGCTGGCAACATGGGACGAGGGTTGCGCTCGTTGCGGGACTTAACCCAACATCTCACGACACGAGCTGACGACAGCCATGCACCACCTGTGAACGGCCCCGAAGGACCCTGTATCTCTACAGGATTTCCGTACATGTCAAACCCAGGTAAGGTTCTTCGCGTTGCATCGAATTAATCCGCATGCTCCGCCGCTTGTGCGGGCCCCCGTCAATTCCTTTGAGTTTTAGCCTTGCGGCCGTACTCCCCAGGCGGGGCGCTTAATGCGTTAGCTGCGGCGCAGAGAACCGGAGAGGTCCCCCACACCTAGCGCCCAACGTTTACAGCGTGGACTACCAGGGTATCTAATCCTGTTCGCTCCCCACGCTTTCGCTCCTCAGCGTCAGTATCGGCCCAGAGACCCGCCTTCGCCACCGGTGTTCCTCCTGATATCTGCGCATTTCACCGCTACACCAGGAATTCCAGTCTCCCCTACCGAACTCTAGCCTGCCCGTATCGAATGCAAGCCCGAAGTTGAGCCTCGGGTTTTCACATTCGACGCGACAAGCCGCCTACGAGCTCTTTACGCCCAATAAATCCGGACAACGCTCGCGCCCTACGTCTTACCGCGGCTGCTGGCACGTAGTTGGCCGGCGCTTCTTCTGCAGGTACCGTCACTTACGCTTCGTCCCTGCTGAAAGAGGTTTACAACCCGAAGGCCGTCATCCCTCACGCGGCGTCGCTGCATCAGGCTTCCGCCCATTGTGCAATATTCCCCACTGCTGCCTCCCGTAGGAGTCTGGGCCGTGTCTCAGTCCCAGTGTGGCCGGTCGCCCTCTCAGGCCGGCTACCCGTCGTCGCCTTGGTAGGCCATTACCCCACCAACAAGCTGATAGGCCGCGAGTCCATCCCAAACCGAAAAACTTTCCACCACCTGCCATGCGGCAAGAGGTCATATCCGGTATTAGCCCCCGTTTCCGAGGGTTATCCCAAAGTCTGGGGCAGGTTACTCACGTGTTACTCACCCGTTCGCCGCTCGAGTACCCCGAAGGGCCTTTCCGCTCGACTTGCATGTGTTAAGCACGCCGCCAGCGTTCGTCCTGAGCCAGGATCAAACTCTCCAACAAAATCTGTCAGAAAACATGAATCCCGGCAACAAAAATGTTGCCAAAGGAATCTCCCACCCATCCCGAAGGACAGGCCGGGGTATTGCCATAATTGGCACTGGCTTTTCAAGCACCCTGTTGAGTTCTCAAAGAACAACCGCACACCATCAAACGATCCGCTTTCGCGGCCCGCCCTCCGGGGCACTCGTTCAACTTTACCCTTACGTTTCCGTTCCGCCAAATCCGGGGTTTCCCTCGGTTTTGCCAGAAGCGAATCTCGCTCGAGTCCCGCAGAATCGTACACGACGAAGCGTCGTGCTCGATCTTGGGGGGTTCGGCAGGACGGCCGCTTGCTCGTCCGTTTCCCTGCCGGCTCGGAGAACATTACCCGGCCGCCCGCGCGACACCAAATCGACCCCCCGGGTTCGACACGGCTGTTGTGGATGAGCCTGCTGCGAGCCGCGGGACGCAATGGAGAGGTGGCCCGTATGAAAAGCGTTCACCGTGTGATTAAGCCATTCCGCACGGTCACAACGGCCCCCGCCATCGCCGGTCGGGCGAGACGAACCGAAGGACGGCTCGCCGGAGGCATCGCTGTCGGACACGCCCAGGACCGGCCGGCCCCGGCTCGCCGAGCAAACCGGATGACGACCCGCGGGCGACGGCGCCACACGTCCATCTTGCTGGGACGGAAGGAAGGCTGGCCGGGATGGCCGGAAAGCGCAACGGCCGGTCGGATCGCGAACATCGACGCACAGCACGCCAGCCTGAGGAGTGTCACTCATACTTTCGGCTAGTCTTTCGTCAGACATCAGGCTAGGGTGGTCCCAACTGAACGGACACCCATGCTCGGGTGTCGCCGATTGATCAGTCGGCGCCGCCCGGGGAAATACGCCCGACCGACCGGGTCCACGCACAGTGGACCGGCTCTCCGGAAAGGTGCCAGGGAGGACCTCGCATGACCGTCATGGAGACTTCGACTTCGACGACCGTCGCACCGTCGACGGCTGCCAGCGCCGAAAGCCCCGTGGACAGCGCTGCGGAACTGCTCAACGCGATGGCCGCGATGCCGGCCGGCCACCCGTCCCGCCCCGCGCTGCGGGACAAGGCGATCGAGGCGTGGCTGCCGCTGGCCCGCCATCTCGCCAACCGTTACTCCGGTCGCGGTGAGCCCACCGACGACCTGGTGCAGACCGCCACGGTCGGCCTGATCAAGGCGGTCGACAAGTTCGACCCCGAGCGCGGCGTCGACTTCGCCGGCTACGCGATCCCGACCATCATCGGCGAGATCAAGCGGCACTTCCGGGACCGCACCTGGTCGGTGCGCGTGCCGCGCCGCCTCCAGGAGCTGCGCCTGGCGATCACCGAGGCGAACGCCACGCTCACCCACTCGCTCGGCCGTTCCCCGACGGTGCCGGACATCGCCACCCACCTGGGGATCAGCGAGGAGGAGGTGCTGGAGGGCCTGGAGGGCGCCCGTGCCTACAACGCCACCTCGCTGTCCACCCCGATCAGCGCCGACGGCACCACCGAGCTCGGCGACACCCTCGGCGGCGAGGACTACGAGTACGAGCTGGCCGAGACCCGCGTGGCCCTGGGCCCGGCGCTCGCCACCCTGGACGAGCGCGAGCAGCGGATCCTGACGCTCCGCTTCTACGGCAACCTGACCCAGTCGCAGATCGCCGACCAGATCGGCATCTCTCAGATGCACGTCTCCCGCCTGCTCACCAAGGCTCTCGCCAAGCTGCGTAACCAGCTGGCGAGCGAGACGATCTGACCTTTCGCACGCAGACGGCCCCGGTCCTCCTCGACCGGGGCCGCTCGCTTCTCCGGCCTCCGTGCGACCCACGTCACCATGTCCGGCTACCGTAGGTCCGATGCCACCTTCAGCCGAGCTTCCCGGGTTCCTCCACAGCGTCGCCCCGATCCTGGACCGCTGGGGTTACCTGGCCCTTGCCGCAGTGATCGGCGTGGAGAGCTTCGGTGTCCCGGCCCCCGGCCAGACGATCATGGTGGCTGCCTCGATCTACGCCGGCGCCGGCCGGATGAACATCTATGTGGTCGCGCTGATCAGCTTCGTGGCCGCGGTGGTCGGCGACAACATCGGTTACTGGATCGGCCTGCGCGGCGGCCGCAAGGTCGTGCACCGCTGGGGCAAGTACATCTTCGTCACCCCGGAGCGGCTGGAGAAGGCCGAGCAGTTCTTCGCCCGGCGCGGTAACCGGATCATCGTGGTGGCCCGGTTCATCGACGGGTTGCGGCAGCTCAACGGCGTGATCGCGGGCATCACCAAGATGCCGTGGAAGACCTTCCTGCTCTACAACGCGATCGGCGCGGCGCTCTGGGTCGGCTGGTGGACCACGGTGTCGTACCTGCTCGGCGCGAACCTCGTGACGATCATCGACCACGCGCACCGGTACAAGTGGCCCGCGATCGCGCTGGTGGTGCTGGCGGTCGCGACCTACGTGGCGTTGCACGTCCGGCACGTCCGGCGGCGGCGGGCCCGTGCCGCGGCCAGCGCTCCGGTCGAGGAAAACCCGGCGTAGCCCACCGGGGTCGTACGCGGTCATCGGTGCTCCTCGGTCGGTTGCTTCGCTGGGCAGAGCCTGGCCACCGTTCCTCTGCGGATCCTGTGCGACCGGTAAGGGCCGGTTGTCAGCCGTGGCCGGGATACTCTCCGGGGACGGAGGCTTACCCGGAGGGGTTTGGGGTGCGACGGTTCACCTTCGCAGGGCGTACCTGTGTGATCACCGGCGCGGCCAGTGGGATCGGCGCCGCGCTCGCGCTCGACCTGGCGAAACGGCGGGCGGTGCTGGTGCTGATCGACCGGGACGCCGAGGGGTTGGCGCGGGTCGCGGCGATGGCGCGTGAGCTCGGCGGGACGGACGTCGTGACGTACGTCGTAGATCTGGCCGACGGTGGCGACCGCGGTGACCTGGCAGCGGAGATCGCCTCCCGCCTCGGCGGGGTCGATCTTCTGATCAACAACGCCGGCGTGACGCTGTCCGGGACGTTCGAGCAGAACACGATCGCCGACGTCGAGTGGCTGCTGGAGATCAACCTGCACGCGGTGCTCCGGATGACCAAGGCGTTCCTGCCGCAGCTGCTGGCCCGGCCCGGCTCGCACCTGGTGAACGTATCGAGTCTGTTCGGCCTGATCGCGCCGCCCGGCCAGGTGGCTTACTCGACCAGCAAGTACGCGGTGCGTGGCTTCACCGAGGCGCTGCGGCACGAGATCGAGCCGCGCGGGGTCGGGGTGACCGTGGTGCATCCCGGCGGGGTGCGTACCAACATCGCGCTGAACGCCCGGCTCAGCGGCCCGGACCCCGACGGCGTGCAGGCGGCGGAGAACAGGCGGTTCCACGAGACCGCGCTGACGCTGCCGCCGGAGGAGGCGGCCCGGCAGATCGTGGCCGCGATCCAGTCCCGCCGCCCACGCCTGGTGATCACCAAGGCGGCGCGGGCCGCGGACTTGCTGGCGCGAGTGCTGCCAGGCCGTTACTGGGCGATCAGCGAAGCGGTCGCTCGCCGCCGCAAACTCACCTGAGACGTCGGTCGGGCTGGGTCGTTGGACGGTGGTCGGGCCTACTTTCCAGCCCCCACCCGCCCTCAGGGGGCCGCCCCGAAGACAGTGTGACGCGGAAGCGGATTTCTCCGTGGCCGGCCTGTGGACAACGAGCTGATGTGGATGACTCGCCGCCGTACCGAATATGACGGTCGGCGGCGTCCGCGCCGGCAGCCAGCCGGGCTAGCGGGAGAAGCTGGCGAACCGGGCCTGTGGCCGACGGCCGATCGTGGTGAAGTCGCCGCCCGCTTCCAGCGTGGCCGGGTTACGGCCGGCGGCCAGTGCGCGGACCCCGATCACTCCGTTGGCTTGCGGGTTCCAGTCGGCGAGCCGGCCGTCCGGGGTGATCGCGGCGAGCTTCACCCGGGGCAGGGCACCGTCCAGGCAGGCGCCCTGAGGGCCGTTGCGCGGGGTGTTGCAGGCACGGTCGAAGTGACCGCCCACATAGGTCACCCCGGCAGCGGTGGTGATCGCGGTGGCGTCGCCGTCGAAGACGCGCTGCCAGCGCATCCGGCCGTCGAAGGCGTAGGCGACGGCCCGGCCGCCCTGCCCGCCGGTGGCCACGTAGACGCCGGCGCCGTCCACCGCGATCGCGGTCACTTCGGCGACGGGACGGGGCTGGAACCACGGGTCGATCACTCCGGTGCGGCCGTCGGCCACGGCCAGCCGCAGGGAGCCGCGCACATCGTCCACAGTGTGGAAACCGCCGCCGAGATAGATCCGGTCGCCGCTGACCGCGAGGGCGTGCACCCGGTCGTCGGTGGCCGGCTTCCAGGTCTCGTCGAGACGGCCGGTGGCCAGCGAGAACGCGGCCAGGTTGGCGCGCGGTTCGCCGTCCACGCGGGTGAAGCTGCCGGCCAGGTAGAGACGGCCGTTCGCGGCGGCCAGCGCATACGGGGTTCCGTCCACCTGGTGGGCGAACGGCAGGACCGAGCGGTTCGGTGGAAGGGCGCGGCCGGGGTCGGGGCTGAGGCGGGCGATCGCGTCGCGCCGCCTGCCCGCCACGGTGTGGAAGAAGCCGGCGGCGTAGATCGCATCCGGGGTGGAGATCAGCGCGCGGACCGTACCGTCGGCGGGCGGCGCCCAGCTCAGCAGTGCTCCGGTGCGGGCGTCGTAGGCGGCCAGGCGCCGGCGCGGGTAGGTCCGGCCGGCCGAGGTCGCGGTGGTGAACTCGCCGCCCACGTAAACGGTGGTGCCGCGGTGCGCGATGGCGTAGACGCTGCCGTTGAAGGTCGGCGCGGCCCGGCCCGGGACCGGAGCGGGCAGGGGGCCGGATCGGGTGCCGGCGTCCGCTGTCGCCGGGGCGCTGACCAGGGCCAGGGCGAGCAGGACGATCGTCAGGTCACGCAGGCGCACATCGGACTAACCCTCCCGGGTCGGGGAAAGTCGCGGTGAGCTGTTGCGGTCCAGGTCGGCGGCGTGGATCGCGTCGCCGGCCGTGACGCCGGGGCGGACCTCGTCGCGCAGGCCCAGCATCACCAGCCACTCGACCAGTTGGCGGTGCACGGCGTCCGGCCCGTCCAGGTCGACGGTCACGGTCCAGGCCGCCGGGTGCACCAGCATCGCGTCGGTCTGCCAGCCACCCAGGCCGCCGTGCGAGCCGACCAGCTCCTCGAACGCGGCGACCTCCGCGGTCTCCGGGTCCACCGAGCTGATCACGACCAGGTCGCCGACGTGCGCGGCCTCCTGGTGACGCAGCAGGTCGGCGCGCGCCTGCCGGCCGTACGGAAGCAACGGGTCCTGCCCGGACACCTCGCCGTCCCGCAGCCGATGGCTGCCACCCGGACCGAAAGCGATCGGCCCTTGATCGTCCCCGACCACCACCAACCCGATGCCCGGATGGGCGGCCAGCCCGGCGATCAGCCGGGGGTAGGTCTTCTCGATCTCGGCGCGCAGCACCCGGTGCGGGCAGCGGGTCAGATAGATCAGCGACAGGTTGCCCGAGGACAGGACCAGCAGCGGCGCCGCCTCGGGCACCGGATCGGGCTCACGTTTGCCCTGCTCCTCGGCGGGTTCGCGGGGCGCGGCCGCGGTTTCGGCGGTGAGTCGCTGCACCACCTCGTCCAGCGTCTCGCCGTGCCGCTGGCGGAATGTGGCGCCCTGGCTCTGCCCGTGGTCGGAGAGCACCACCAGGTGGTAGCGCCGGGCCGCCTCGGGCGACAGCCGCTCCAGCACGCCGAGCATCCGGTCCAGGCTCTCCAGCTGGCGCATCGACTCCGGCCGGGCCGGGCCGGCGTGGTGCGCCACCTCGTCGTAGTCGACCAGGTCGCAGTAGATCACCGGGACGCCGCGGGCCATCTGCTCGGCGACCAGCGACACGTTCACGTCGCGCAGCAGCATGGCGGCCGGGCGCAGGGCCAGGTAGGCGCCGGAGCGGCTGACCCGGGGCAGCAGGTTGCGGCGGCGCTGCAGGCGGGCCTGGTGCAGCTCGGTGAAGACCTCGGCGACACCGAGGACCAGGGCGCGGGTGAAGCCGTAGGGCGAGGCCATGAACGCGGCCCAGCCGCGCGCCGACCGGCCGGGCAGGGCCGCGTGGCTGACCGTCAGCAGGTTGGTGGCGGCGTCCCCGCCGAACGCGTTGCCGATGCTCACCCCGCCGTCGCGGAGCAGGCCGCGGCCGTCGCTGAGCCGCCGCTCGATCACCGCGGCGTCCCGGGGCCGGTTGGCGACCAGCACCTTGCCCGAGTCCTTCTCGAACCAGCGGAACGCCGGGATCTGCCGGGACGCGCCGTGCAGGATGCCGGCCTGCGACGCCGGGGTGGTGGACGGCAGCCCGGTGTGCCAGCGGCGCACGGTGTGACTGCCGGACCGCAGCCACTGGCCGAGGACCGGCAGGTTGCCGGCCCGGACCGCCCAGCGCAACACCGGCTCGGCGACCCCGTCGAGCTGGACCACGAGCAGGCCCGGCTCGGTGCCCGGGCGCGGCCGGCGGGTGGTGAACAGCGGTCCCCCGGCGCGCCGGGCCGCCCGGCGCCGGACGCCGCGCATCAGCCGCCGGGCCTCCCGGACGAACATGTCGTCGCTGCCGGCGTCGACCATCCAGTCCAGCAGGGCCGCGAAGATCACCGCCAGGATCGCCGCGATGACCAGGGTGGGCAGGCCGCTGATCCGGTTCGCCGGGTCCAGGTCGAGGGCCACCACCATCACCGCGACCTGGGCGACCACGCCGAACAGCATGGCGCCCCAGCCACCCAGCGCGGTGACCCCGAGCAGCAGCAGCGGCCGCAGCACCGCGCCGGTCACCGCGACCAGCACCACCAGGCTCAGCGTGTCGACGATGTCGGCGCTGGCCACCCCGGGCATCAGCCACAGGGTCAGGGTCACCACCACGAAGGTGATGAGCGCGCTGCGCAGCACGGCGCGCGCCCGGCCCAGGACTCGGCGCCAAGCGAATACGGCCACGGCTCGACGATCGCACAGCCGGGCTCGGGCCGCGCAGTGGCACACGATAGGGGGAACGTGGGGCCGATCACCCCTGCGGGCGGCTACTTTCGTGCCGGTGCGTGCCTTTCTCGCCCTGCTGCTCCTGTTCCTGACCGCCTGCTCGGCTCCGGCCCGCCCGTCGCCTCGGGTGCCGGACGGTCCAGTGGTGGCCGGGTACTTCACCGAGTGGGGGGTGTACGGGCGCGGCTTCCGGGTGAGCGACGTCCAGGCCGGGCGGCTGACCCACCTGCTGTACGCGTTCGGCAAGGTCGACCGGGGACGATGCTCGGTGGGTGACGCGTGGGCCGCGTACCAGAAGCCGATCACCGCGGCGAACAGCGTGGACGGGGTGGCCGACGCCGCCGATGCCCCGCTGCGGGGGAACTTCGGGCAGCTCCGGAAGCTGAAGGCGGCCCACCCCGGTCTCAAGATCCTCTGGTCGTTCGGCGGCTGGACCTGGTCGGCCGGGTTCACCGCGGCGGCCGCCGACCCGGCCGCGTTCGCCAAGTCCTGCCACGACCTGGTCACCGACCCGCGCTGGGCCGGGCTGTTCGACGGCGTCGACGTGGACTGGGAGTACCCGAACTCGTGCGGGACGACCTGTGACACCAGCGGGCGGGAGGCGCTCGCCAAGGTGCTCGGCGGGCTGCGCGCCGCCTTCGGCACCGACGCGCTGGTCACCGCCGCGGTCCCGGGCGACCTGCGCAAACTGGCGGCCACCGACTACTCCGCGGCGGCCGCGCAGGCGGACTGGCTCGGTGCGATGACCTACGACTACTTCGGGGCCGACGCCGGGGTCCGGACCGCGCCGCACTCCGCGCTGACCGATTACCCGGGGATCCCGCGCACCGGGGCGAGCACCGAGGCGACCGTGTCACGGCTGCTGAACCAGGGGGTGCCGGCCGCCAAGGTGCTGGTCGGGATCGGGTTCTACGGCCGGGGGTGGACCGGGGTGCGCAGCCCGGCGCCGGGTGCGACGGCGACCGGACCGGCGCCCGGGAAATACCAGAAGGGGATGGAGGACTACAAGGTGCTGGCCACCCGCTGCCCGCCGACCGGGACGGTGGGCGGGACCGCGTACGCCCGGTGCGGGGCGCAGTGGTGGTCATATGACACCCCCGACACCGTTCGCGGCAAGGTGGCGTATGCCCGGAGCCGGGGGCTCGGCGGTGTCTTCGCCTGGGAGTTGTCCGGGGACACGCCGGACGGCGCCCTGGTCACCGCCCTGGCCGGCTGACGATATCGACCCCTCATCCGATCTGGACCCAGACGTTGTCCAGAGCGCCGTTGAACTGGTCGTTGTCCCGGTAGGCACCCTTACCGCCGATGCTCAGCGGCCGGTTGTTGGCCACCGCGAGGCTCGCCGGGATCCGGGTGCTGCCCCGCAACACCCCGTCCACATAGATGGCGAACCGGCTGCCGATCCGCTCGCACCGCACCGCGTGCCAGCGCCCGTCGGCGGCCGAGACCGAGCTGCGGACCATCCGGATCCCCGGCCGGCGCACGTCCACCAGCACGCAGCTGGGCTGCCCGGCGATCCCGTCGATCTGCAACTTGTACTGGCTGCTCGTCTTGGAGTAGCCCTTCTGCACGACGTTCTGCCCCTTGCTGGTCGCGGCCGGGTCGAGCAGCACGTCCGCGCCGTACGCAAGGTTGCGGGTGCCCGGATTCAGATCCGCGGTGCCCGGGCTCTGCAACGCGACGTGCGGGCAGACGGTCAGGTCGCAGCGGGCGGGGAAGGCGATCGCGTTGCCGGCGCCGTGCACCACCAGCCGGACCTGGCCGCCGTGCCCGGAGATGACCCGCAGGTCGTGGCCGAAGCCGGAGTCGTCGAGGACCATGCCGGCCCGGCCGTTGAAGTCGTACCGGGCGATGGTGACCGGGACCGGCGCGCTGATCGACAGTCCGGCGCTCACCGCCAGCAGGGACAGCAGCATCGGGGTCACCCGAAGAAGTTCTGCACCTGGGTGAGCGTCAGGTAGCCCTGCTCCTCCAGCTCACGCGGCACCGACGGAAGCGCCTTCTCGATCACCGGCAGATCGTCGCGGCCGCTCGGCGGCAGTGCCGGAACCGGGTCGGGTGGCAGGTCGGGCAACGCCATCGCCTCCCGGATCACCTCGAACATGGTCCGCACCTCGGTCACCGCGCGCCGCATCAGCTCGGTGTCGGAGCAGGCCGGCGGCAGCGCGCAGGTGAAGTTGGCGCGCAGCTGGCCGTCGACCCGGCGGATGTCGGCGCTGGGTCGCAGGTGGTCGCGGCCTTCGGTGACGATGCCGAGCTGACACTCCGGGATCCCGCTCCGGTGCCACCACTGCTGCCAGCGCGGGTCCGCGTCGATGGTGTGTACGGCGTGCTGGAGCGCGACCAGGTAGTGCCGTGGCGCCCGGCCGTCCCGAGTTGCCGTCCCCAGCCGCGGATGGAGCCAGAACTCGTCCATGTTTCGCATGGTCCCAGGCTTCTGCGGCGCCTCGTGGGAATTCCGGGGTCGCGCGTCGGAGTGGAAACCGCCACGATCCATAACGTGCTTGTATAAGTGCGTGATATAAATTTCCGGTGCGCATCCCGAACGAGGACGCGGCCGTCGCGGCCGCTTTCGAACGTCTCTACGCGGGCCTGCGACGGATCACGCCGCGGACCGCGCTGAGCCTCACCGCCGCCTCCACGCTGGCCCGCCTGGAGCGCTCGGGACCGCACCGGCTCTGCGAGCTGCACGCCCCCGAGGGGGTGACCCAGCCGGCGATGACCCAGCTGGTCACCCGCCTGGAACGGGACGGGCTGGCCACCCGGAGCAGCGATCCGGCCGACGGCCGGGCGGTGGTCGTCAGCATCACCGACGCCGGGCGCGACGCGATCGCCCGCCGCCGGGCGGGGCGCGCCGAGGCGCTCTCCGGACTGCTGAGCCGGCTCCCGGAGGATCAGCGGGCCGCCATCGTCGCCGCCCTGCCGGCCCTGGACCACCTGAACGACCTGCTCATGGACACCCGGAAGGACTGATCGCATGCTGGCGGTGGATCATCCGCGCTACAAGTGGGTCGCGCTCTCCAACACCACGCTCGGCAACCTGCTCGCGACGATCAACTCGTCGATCGTGCTGATCTCGCTGCCCGCGATCTTCAAGGGCATCGACATCAACCCGCTCGCTCCCGGCAACGTCAGCTACCTGCTCTGGATGCTGATGGGCTACATGCTGGTCACCGCGGTGCTGGTGGTCACCCTGGGCCGGCTCGGCGACATGTACGGCCGGGTCAAGATCTACAACGCCGGGTTCGCGATCTTCGCGCTCACCTCGGTGATCCTCTCCGTCGACCCGTTCCACGGCTCCGGCGGCGCGATCTGGCTGATCGGCTGGCGGGTGTTGCAGGCGATCGGCGGCGCGATGCTGATGGCCAACTCGGCCGCGATCATCACCGACGCGTTCCCCGCCGAGCAGCGCGGCATGGCGCTCGGCGTCAACATCGTCTCGGCGCTGGCCGGCTCGTTCATCGGCCTGGTCGCCGGTGGGGTGCTGGCCGAGTGGGACTGGCGCTCGGTGTTCTGGGTGAACATCCCGCTCGGCATCGTCGGGGCGGTCTGGGCGTACCGGTCGCTGCACGACAACGGGGTTCGGCGGCAGGCGAAGATCGACTGGTGGGGCAACGCCACGTTCGCGATCGGGCTGACCGCGGTGCTGGTGGCGATCACCTACGGCATCCAGCCGTACGGCGGGCACACCCAGGGCTGGACGAACCCGTGGGTGCTGACAGGGCTGATCGGCGGCGCGCTGGTGCTGGTGCTCTTCGGGGTCATCGAGACCCGGGTGGCCGAGCCGATGTTCCCGCTCACGCTGTTCCGCGATCCGGCCTTCACCGGCGGCAACCTGGCGAACCTGCTGGCCAGCGTGGCCCGTGGCGGCCTCCAGTTCATGCTGATCATCTGGCTGCAGGGCATCTGGCTGCCGCTGCACGGCTACGACTACGAGCAGACCCCGCTCTGGGCCGGCATCTACCTGGTCCCGATGACGATCGGCTTCCTGGTGGCCGGCCCGCTCTCCGGGTTCCTCTCCGACCGGTTCGGCGCCCGCCCGTTCGCGGCCGGCGGCCTGCTGGTGATGGCGGTGTCGTTCGCCGGACTGCTGCTCATCCCGGGTGACTTCAGCTATCCGGTGTTCGCGATCCTGATCTTCATCAACGGCCTGGGTGGCGGCCTGTTCTCCGCGCCGAACACCTCGCTGCTGATGTCCAGCGTCCCGGCCACCATGCGCGGCGCGGCCTCCGGCATGCGGGCCACCTTCATGAACGCCGGCCAGGTGCTCTCCATCGGCGTCTTCTTCTCCCTGATGGTGGCCGGTCTGGCCGACTCGCTGCCGGCCAGCCTGCACGCCGGGCTGACCGCGCAGGGCGTGCCGGCCGACGTGACCGCCCGGGCCGCCGAGCTGCCGCCGGTGGGCACGCTGTTCGCCGCGTTCCTCGGCTACAACCCGATCGGCGAGCTGCTCGGCCCGTCGGTGCTGGGTGCGCTGCCGCCGGAGAACGCGGCGCAGCTGACCGGGCTGGAGTTCTTCCCCCGGCTGATCGCCGACCCGTTCCACGACGGGCTGGTGGTGGTCTTCTGGATGGCCATCGGCATGGCGGTCCTCGGCGCGCTGGCGTCGCTGATCCGCTCCCGGCCGGTCGCCACCCCGGCCGCCGGGCCGGAGTTCGTGCCGGCGGGCGGCGACGAGGACCTCGTGGCGCACTCGGCGGAGG
This sequence comes from Actinoplanes ianthinogenes, assembly GCF_018324205.1. Classification (NCBI taxonomy): domain Bacteria; kingdom Bacillati; phylum Actinomycetota; class Actinomycetes; order Micromonosporales; family Micromonosporaceae; genus Actinoplanes; species Actinoplanes ianthinogenes. Next base: position 5,156,349 of record NZ_AP023356.1, on the reverse strand, counting down.
TGGGTGCGGAACTGGCCGAGGCTCAGCCGTTGCTGCCCGCGGCACGGGTGCCCGAGCCGATCGACCGGCCAGCGGCGCGGGACTGACAGGCTCAGCGCACGAGCCCGCCCCGCCCGGCTGGCCCTGGTGGCCCTATCCCGGGCGTGGACAGGGCCATAGACACCAGCCCGGCACCACGGGCTGGCCCTGGTGGCCCTATTGACGCCCGGGATAGGGCTCTGGGCGCCAGCCCGGATTGCTTGGTTGGCCGCGCGCCGCACGGCGGGCCCTGACTGCCTGGCCAGCCCCATCCACCGCGCGGGATAGGGCTCTGGGCGCCAGCCCGGCGCCACGGGCTGGCGCTGGCGGCCCTGCCCGGGCCCGGGATAGGGCCATGGGCGCCAGCCTGGTGCCACGGGCTGGCGCTGGCGGCCCTGTTCGGGCTTGGGATAGGGCCATGGGCGCCAGCCCGGTTGTGGGGCGCTGATTCGGGGCGGGACTGCGGCGGGGCAGGTGAGCGGGGTACGACGCGGTGGGCGTACCGGAAATTGGGTTTCAGACGGCGGCGGCGAGCAGCGTGGCGGCGATGGCGCGGGCGTTGTGCGCAGCGGCGGGTCCCTGGTCCTGGCGGGCGCCGACGGTCGCGCCGTCGTAGAGGATGACCAGCTGGGCGGCGAGGGCGGCCGGATCACGGGCGCCGGCCTCGCGGGCCAGATCGGTGAAGAGCTGGCGGGTCCAGGCTCGGCTGGCGGCGGACTCCTCGCGGACCACACCGTTGGGGTCGGACTCGGCGCCGGCGTTGTAGAACGCGCAGCCGCGGAAGCCCGGCTTGGCGGCCGAGTCGGCGAGTGAGTCGAAGACGGCGAGCAGGCGCTCGCGCGGATCCCGGTGCTCCTCGACGCGGCGCAGGATGCGGCCGCGGCGCTCCTCGTGCCGGCCCTGGAGATAGGCCCGGACCAGGCCGTCCTTGCTGCCGAACGTGGAGTAGAGCGACGCCTTGGCGACGCCGGCGTGCTCGATCACCCGGTCGATGCCGACGGTGTGCACGCCCTCGGCGTAGAAGAGCTCGTCGGCGGCGGCCAGCAGACGCTCGCGGGCCGACCGGCGGGGTGACGCGACTGACATGCGATTGACGGTAACAGACAGATCTGTCTAGTGTCTGCATCAGCAACTAGACAGACCTGTCTGTTCAATCACTGGGGGAATCCTCATGACACTCGTCGCCGACCGCGCGGCCGCAGCGCGTCTGAGCCGGCCCGCCGCGTTCACCGCGATCGCCGCCATCCTGGTGACCTTCGCCGCCGCGTCCGCCGTCCCGTCCCCGCTCTACGTCGTCTACCAGCAGCTCTGGGGCTTCTCCCCGGCGGTGCTCACGGTGATCTTCGCGGTGTACGTGGTCGCCCTGATCGCCACGCTGCTCACCGTCGGCGCGCTCTCCGACCACGTCGGCCGCCGCCCGGTCCTGGCCGGGGCGATCCTGCTGGAGGCGGTCTCACTGGTCCTCTTCCTGGCCGCCGGCGACGTGTCCGTGCTGCTGGTCGCCCGGATCGTGCAGGGCGTGGCGACCGGCGCCGCACTGAGCACGCTGGGCGCCACGCTGATCGACCTCAACCCGGCGCACGCGCCCGGGCGGGCCGGGCTGATCACCGGCATCGCCCCGGTGGCCGGGCTCGGGCTGGGCGCGTTCGGCGCCGGCGCGCTGGTGAAGTTCGCGCCGTTCCCCACACACCTGGTCTACGCGGTGCTGCTCACCGGCATGGTGATCGCCGGCTTGGCGGTGGCCTGGATGCCGGAGACCTCGGTCCGCCGCCCGGGCGCCGCGGCCTCGCTGATCCCCCGCCTCGGGGTGCCGGCCCGGCTCCGCGGTGACCTGTTCGCCCTCGTCCCGATCATCGTGGCGAGCTGGGCGCTGGGCGGGCTCTACCTGTCGCTCGGCCCGTCGGTGGCGTCCGACGCGTTCGGCATCCACGACCACCTGCTCGCCGGACTGGTCGTCGCGCTGGTCACCGGCACCGGGGCGATCACCTCGTTCCTGCTGCGCGGGACGGCGACGGCGCGGGTACTGACCGTCGCCGGGGCCGGGCTGCTGACCGGCGGGGCGCTCGGGGTGGCCGGGCTGGTCACCGGGAGCCTGGGGCTGGCCACGGCCGGCACGGTGATCTCCGGGGCCGGGTTCGGGGCGGCGTCGCTGGCCTCGTTCAGCACGCTGGCCCGGATCGCCGAGCCGCACGAGCGGGGCGGGTTGCTGGCGGTGGCGCTGACCATCTCGTACGCGGCACTGAGCATCCCCGCGGTGATCGCCGGGCAGGCCGCGACCCGGATCGGCCTGCACACCACCGCTCTCTGGTACGGCACGGTCGTCGCCGCCCTCGGCCTGGTCGCGCTGCTGACCCGGCGCCGCGCCTGATCCCTTTCGGGGCCACCGTCGGCGTGGACGGGTGGAAAGTGCCCGAGAACGCTTCAGCATATGGGGCGAATCGGACACAAGGGGCGAGTGATGAAGAGAATCTGGGCGGCCGCGACCGTGGTCGTGCTCACCGCGGTGGGCGCCGCGGTCACCTCGGCGGAGGCGGCGCCGCCGCGGGGCACGCCGAGCTATGTGCCGGCGCCGATCACCTGGAGCCCCTGCACCGACACGTCGCTCAAGGCGCAGGGCGCGGAGTGCGGGTTCGTCACCGTGCCGATGGACTACGCCAACCCGGGTGGCACCACGATCGAGCTGGCCGTCGCCCGGATCAAGCACACCGTCGCGGCCGGCAAGTACCAGGGCCCGATCCTGGTCAACCCGGGTGGGCCGGGCGGCGCCGGGCGGGGCATGGCGACGCTCGGCTCGCACGTGCCGAAACAGGCCGGGGACGGGTACGACTGGATCGGGTTCGACCCGCGCGGCGTCGGCGCCAGCAAGCCGAAACTGACCTGCGACAGCGACTACACCGGGTACCGGCGGCCGGCGTACGTGCCGGTCACCGCGGCGCTGGAGGACGCCTGGCACGTCCGGAGCAGCAAGTACGCGGCGGACTGCGCCAAGGCGGGCGGGGCGCTGCTGAGCCACCTGCGCACCGAGGACTCGGTCCGCGACATCGACAGCATCCGGCAGGCCCTGGGCGCCGAGAAGATCAGCTTCTACGGGTTCTCCTACGGGACGTACCTGGGCCAGGTCTACGCGACCCGGTTCCCGCAGCGGGTGCACCGGATGGTGCTGGACGGCAACGTCAACCCGACCCGTGTCTGGTGGCAGTCGAACCTGGACCAGGACGTCGCGTTCGACCGGAACATCAAGATCTACTTCCGGTGGCTGGCCAAGAACGACGCCGTGTACCACCTGGGCAAGACCCGCAAGGCGGTCGAGCGGCGGTATTACCAGCAGCTCGCCGAGCTGGGCACGAAGCCGGCCGGCGGGGTGATCGGGCCGGCCGAGCTGACCGACATCTTCCTCCAGCCCGGGTACTACATCTTCGGCTGGGAGCAGGTCGGGCAGGCGTTCTCGAACTGGGTGACCAAACATGACCCGGCCGGGCTGAAGAAGCTCTACGACGACAACAACCCGCAGACCCCGGGCAGCGACAACAACTACGCGATCTACCTGGCCGTGCAGTGCACCGACGCGCCCTGGCCGGCGTCCTGGGCCACCTGGTCCCGGGAGAACTGGAAGGTCTACCACCGGGCGCCGTTCGAGACCTGGGGCAACGCCTGGTACAACGCGCCGTGCCGGCACTGGGCCGCCCCGGCGAAGCCGGCCGTCCGGGTGGACGGGTCGAAGGTGCCGCCGATCCTGCTGCTCAGCGAGACGCTGGACGCGGCCACGCCGTACACCGGAAGTCTCGAGGTCCGGCGCCGGTTCCCGCGCGCCGCGCTGATCGAGGGGGTGGACGGCACCACGCACGCCGGGTCGCTGTTCGGCAACGCGTGCGTGGACGACGCGGTCGCCGACTACCTGGCGAGCGGGACGCTGCCCAAGCGGACCGCCGGCGACCACTCCGACAAGCAGTGCAAGCCGCTCGCCGCGCCGGATCCGGGTCAGCCGGCGCTCAAGCGCTCGGCCGGGCGGGGCGACCGGCTGCGGCTGCAACGACTGATCGGATTCTGAGGGCCGGGCCCGGTGACGTATCTCGCCACCGGGCCCACCTGCTGTTCGGGTAGAGTCGATCGCGCGAAGGGGAGTAGCTCCCAATGTCGCGGTCGACATACTGACGTTCTGCGGATCGTCCGGCCGCGCGGCCTCACTGCGAGGCGAGCGAGACCTTCGACCAGGCCGTTTTCAACGATGGCCGGGTCGAGGTCGCCCCGCGTCTGAGACCCGGTCATGCTCTACCGGGAGATATCCGTGGAAGTTTTCTTCACCGCGCTGGCCGTCAGCTTCGCGGTCATCTTCGTCGCCGAGCTCGGCGACAAGTCCCAGCTCATGGCGATGACGTTCGCCACCCGGTTCCGGCTGATGCCGACCCTGATCGGGATCACCGCGGCCACCGCGCTGGTCCACCTGGTCTCGGTCGGCATCGGGTACGGCCTCGGCGCCGCCCTCCCCACCGACTGGATCTCGCTGATCGCCGGCATCGCCTTCCTCGGCTTCGGCGCCTGGACGCTGCGCGGCGACAAGCTGACCGACGAGGAGAAGAGCAAGGCGGAACGCTCCACCGGCTCCGCGATCTTCGCCGTCGGCGGCGCGTTCTTCCTGGCCGAGCTGGGTGACAAGACGATGCTGGCGACCATCACGCTGGCCACCCAGTACGGCTGGTTCGGCACCTGGCTGGGCTCCACCATCGGCATGGTGGCGGCCGACGCGCTCGCCATCCTGGTCGGGCGGCTGCTCGGCAAGCACCTGCCCGAGCACATCATCAAGTGGGGCGCGGCGGCACTTTTCGCTATCTTCGGCATCTGGCTGATCGTCGAGGGCGTGATCGGCCTCTCCTGACCTTCGCCGCCGAGGAGGCGCAAGTGTTGCGGTATCGGGCCGAGTTCGACGCGGAGGTCACCTTCACGGACGGCGGTGACCTCAGCGCCCGGCGCTTCCAGGTCGACGTGCCGCATGCCGACGTCACCGAGGCGGAGATCACCGAACGGCTGATCGCCCTGCTCGCGCCGCGCCCGGTCGACCGGGCGCGGCTGAGCGCGGTCCGGGTCTTCGGCGAGCCGGCGGTGATCCCCGGGCCGCGCCGGGCGCGGACCCGGTTCGTCGAGCTCAGCCACGTGATCCGGGACGGGCTGACCACCTATCCGGGGCTGCCCGCCCCGCAGATCAGCCACTACCTGAGCCACGCCGAGTCCCGCGACCGGTACGCGCCGGGCACCGAGTTCTCCATCGACCGGATCAGCATGGTCGGCAACACCGGGACGTACCTGGACAGCCCGTTCCACCGCTACGCCGACGGGACCGACCTGGCCGGGCTGCCGCTGGAACGGCTCGCCGAGCTGCCCGCCGTGGTGGTCCGGACGGCCGGCGGCCCGCGCGGGGTCACCGCCGAGACGCTCGGCCAGGTCGACGTGGCCGGGCGGGCGGTGCTGCTGCACACCGGCGGCGACCGGCACTGGGCCACCAGGGACTACGCGGTGAACGCGCCCTACCTCACCCGGGAGGGCGCGCAGGACCTGGTCGACCGGGGCGCGGCGCTGGTCGGGATCGACGCGGTGAACATCGACGACATCTCGGCACAGGCGCACGGCGAGCGGCCGGCCCACAGCCTGCTGCTGGCCGCCGGGATCCCGATCGTGGAGCACCTGACGAACCTGGCGGCGCTGCCGGTGCACGGCTTCCGGTTCACCGCGACGCCGCCGCGGGTGGCCGGGTTCGGCACCTTCCCGGTGCGGGCGTACGCCACGGTGCCCGCCTGATGAGCGCCCAGCCGGTCGCGCTGGCCCGGTTGCAGTTGCAGCGGGGCGAGCCGGCCGCCGCCGCCGACCTGCTCGGGCCGGTGCTCGCGGCCGAGCCCGACCACCTGCCGGCCCTGGTGCTGATGACGCACGCCCAGCTGGCGCTGGACAAACCCGAGCTGGCGCACGAGGTGGCCGGCCGGGCGGTACGCCAGGCGCCCGGTTCCGCCGAGGCGCTCACCGCGCTGAGCCGGACACTGACCGCGCTCGGGCGGCACGACGAGACGATCAGCACCGCGCGGGAGGCGGTGGCCCGGCAGCCGGAGAACCCGTACCGGCACAACCGGCTCGCCTGGGCGCTGCTGGAGCAGGGCACCCGGTCGGTGGAGGCGGAGCACGCGGCGCGCGAGGCGGTCCGGCTGGACCAGGACGAGGCCGACTTCCGGATCACCTACGCCGTCGTGATGAAGCAGCTGAACCTGCCGAAGCGGGCTCGGGAGGCGCTGCTCGACGCGCTCAAGCTGGACCCGGAGAACGCGGTCGCCCGGCACGAGCTGGCCGCGTTCGACGTGGTGCAGCGGAACCCGTTCGCGCTGAGCCGGCTGGCGCGCGGCGCGACCGGGCTGGTGGCGGCGCTGCGGGCCGATCCGCGGCAGGAGGCGAGCCGGAACCTGCTGGACGCGGCGCTGCGGCAGTTCCTGGTCTACACGGCGATCATCATGGTGGTCTTCGCCTACCTGGGCTGGCGGGTGGCGGACGACTCGCCCGGGTGGGCGCGGGTGCTGGCCGCGGTGGCGGCACTCGCCCCGGCCGGGTACGCCGGATACTTCCTGCTGCGGGTGGATCGGGTGCTGCGGGCGTACCTCAAGGAGGTTGTCACCCGGCAGCGGGCCGCGACGCTGGCAGCGGCCCTGAGCCTCGCCCTCCTGCTCGCCGCGACCGTGGCGCCCGTCGATTGGCTGCCCGGCCTGCTGGGCGTGGCCAGCCTGGCCGGATTCGCGGTCCGCCTGCTGACCTCGCTGGTGCCGCGCTTCTAAGCACTAATAAACCGGGCGGTCCTGCCGAAGGGGTGCTTGTGCGCCCCATCCCTCGGCTACCCGGAGCGGCTCGATGACCGACCTGGCCCCACCCGCCTACCCCCCGTCGCCCGCCCCCGGCGTCGCCGAGCGAGCGTTCGCCGACCCGACCGACATGGCGATCGCGCGGTCGGCCGCCCTCTTCGAGAACCTGCAACCGGCCGAGGCCGCCGCGATGCTCGAACCGGTGCTGGCGGGCAACCCGCAGGCGGCCGCCGGCTGGATCCTGATGGCCCGTATCCGGCTCGCGCTGGACCACGTCGAGCCGGCGCTCGCCGCCGCCTACCAGGCGATCGAGCTGGCGCCCGAGGACCCGCGCCCGCTCGCCATCGCCAGCCGCGCGCTGACCCTGCAGGGCAAGCACGACGAGGCGATGTCGATGGCCTACCGCGCGGTCATCGTGGAGCCGAAGAACCCGCTCTGGCACGACCGGGTGGCCTGGGCGCTGCTCGCCGCCGACCGCCAGCTCGCCGACGCCGAGCAGGCCGCGCGCACCGCGATCGGGCTGGACCCGAACGAGGCGCACTACTACTTCACGCACGGGGTGGCGCTGGCCGCGCTCGGGCACGTCGACCAGGCCCGGCAGGCACTGACCACGTCGCTGCGGCTGGAGCCGAACAACCCGGTGGCCCGGCAGCGGCTGGACATCCTGAACGGCGACGCGGTGCCCGTGGTGGAGAAGAAGAAGCGCGGCTGGAAGCTGTTCGGCCGCAAGAACGACGGCGCGCCGATCCGTCCCGAGGAGCGGACCTGACCTACGGCCGCTTCGCGCGGTGGCGCAGCAGCAGCCAGACCAGCCAGCCGGCGCCGATGATGAAGCCGAAGCTGATCAGCCGGTAGAGGACCACGGCGGCGACCGCGTTGGCGCTGGTCAGGCCGCCGGCGACGAGACCGAGCACGAGGGCCGCGTCGACCACGCCGAGACCGCCGGGGATCACCGGTACGCTCGCCGCGGCCATCCCCGCGCAGTACGCGATCAGCAGGTGCACCGGCGTGATCCGGTCCGCGCCCACCGCCACGCAGCACAGCCACAGGCACAACGCGTCGAACAGCCAGTTGGCCAGCGCCAGCAGCACCGCCACGACGAAGTGCCCCGGGTGCACCCGGATCGCCCGCAGCTGGGTGACGAACCCGAACAGCCGGTCCGCGCCGTGCTCCGGCGGCCGGCGGCGGACCTTGTTCACCCCGCCGATCAGCGCCCGCACCGGCCGGTCCAGCCACAGCGGGTGCTTGGCGAGCAGCCGCACCCCGACGCTCACCGCGATCGCCGCGCACCCGTAGCCGAGCAGGCCACGCCAGCTGCCGCTGTTGCGGGTCAGCAGCCCGCCGACCGAGCCGACCAGCACCAGCGCGCCGGTGGAGAGCACCCCGCTGAGCGCGATGCACCAGGACGCCTCGGCGGGCGAGACCCCGTATCGGCGCATCTGCCGGAAGTTGAAGCTGCTGGAGAAGACCGGCCCGCCGGGCAGCGTCACGCTCAGCGAGTGCGCGGCGTACGCCATCGCCACGTGCCGCCGCACGCTGACCTTGGTGCCCGCGCCCCGCAGCAGCGCCCGCTGCATCCGCGCGTAGGTACCCATCGAGACGATCTCGGCGGCCAGCGCCGCACCCACCCAGCCCCAGTGCGGCGCGGTCAGCTGGGCGAACGCCTCGGTCAGCGCGGGCCAGCCGAACACCAGCTCGGTACCGATGACGATCACCATGACGGCCGCCACCAGCGGTCCCCGGCTCCACCGTCGCGGTGGGCCGGTCGCCCTGGTGGCCGACGCCGAAGTGCCGGTCGCGGTCATCAGAGACGATGCTGCCAGCTCCGCGAGGAATTCTCGGCAACTTCGCCGCTAAGGTTTGCGCTGGTGGCACGCTGTTCCGCATGGCTCGCCCGCGGATACTCATCGTCGGCGCCGGCTTCGCCGGTCTCTCGGCCGCCCGCCGGTTGTCGCGGATCGCCCGTGGCCGCGCGGAGGTCGTGCTGCTCAACCCGACCGACTACTTCCTGTACCTGCCGCTGCTGCCGGAGGTGGCGACCGGGGTGCTGGAGCCGCGGCGGATCTCGATCCCGCTCGCGGCGGCGCTGCCCGGCGTCCGGGTGCTGCTCGGGCACGCCGGCGCCTTCGACCTGAACGCCCGCACCGTCCAGTGGGCCGACCCGGAGGGCAACCGCGGGATCCTCGGCTACCACCGCCTGGTCCTCGCCCTGGGCAGCGTGAACAAGCTGCTGCCGGTGCCCGGCCTCACCGAGTACGCCCACGGCTTCCGCGGTGTCGCGGAGGCGCTCTACCTGCGGGACCACCTGACCCGGCAGATCGAGCTCGCCGAGCAGGCCCAGGACCCGGCCGAGCGCCGGGCCCGGTGCACGTTCCTGGTGGCCGGCGCGGGGTACACCGGCACCGAGGTGGCCGCGCAGGGCGCGCTGTTCACCGCCGCGCTGGTCGCCCACCGGCCGAAGGTGCGGGACCTGCCGCGCTGGCTGATCGTGGACACCGCCGACCGGGTGCTGCCTCAGCTCGACCCGCGGCTCTCGCACACCGCCGCCGAGGTGCTGCGGATGCGCGGGGTGCGGGTGCTGACCGGGACCGGGGTGGAGCGGGCCGGGCCGGCCGGGGTGCGGCTGACCAACGGCGAGCAGGTGCCCACCCGGACGCTGGTCTGGTGTGTGGGCGTACGGCCGGAGCCGATGGTCGCCGGGCTCGGGCTGGCCACCCGGGAGGGACGGCTGCTGGTCGACGAGTTCCTCAACGTGCCGGGCCGGCCGGACGTGTTCGCCTGCGGGGACGCGGCGGCGGTGCCGGACGTGCTGCATCCGGGCTCGCTGACCGGGATGACGGCCCAGCACGCGGTGCGGCAGGGCCGCCTGGTGGCGGGCAACGTGGCCGCGTCCTACGGGCACGGGCGGCGGCGCCCCTACCGGCACCGGGATCTGGGCTTCGCCGTCGATCTGGGCGGCTGGAAGGCGGCGGCGAACCCGCTCGGGGTGCCGCTGGGCGGGGTGGCCGGCAAGGCGGTCACCCGCGGCTACCACCTGCTGTCGATGCCCGGCAACCGCACCCGCGTGATCACCGACTGGCTGCTCGACGCCACCCTGTCGCGCCAGCCGGTCCAGCTCGGCCTGGTCCGCGGCAGCGCCGTCCCGCTCGCCTCCGACCTCAACCGTTGATCTCGGGGTGCACCCGCTCGGGGCGGTGGGCGCCGGGGGTGCGCTGCTGCGGGACCACGGGCGGCGCGCCCGGCGGGACGGGCCGCGGGGTGATCACCAGGGCGGCGCCGCCGAGGCCGATCCCCGCGTAGCGCACCGGACGCGCCTGCCGCAGCACCAGCGCGTGCGCCACCCCGGCCAGCACGCAGCCGGCGAGCCCGCCGAACACCATCACCACCCAGGGCGAGCCGGGGCGCACCAGAAGCAGTGCCGGGAGGTTGCGGCAGGCGAGGTAGAGCAGCACGCCGAGGGACACAGTGGACAGAAACGGCGCGAGGAAGCGGGTCCAGACACCTTCGCTCTGCGGGCTGCGGTTCAGGTGCAGCAGCGCCGCCACGCCGGTGAGCAGCAGCACCAGCAGGATCGCCAGGCCGCCGCCGACCACCAGCCAGCGGGCGGTGCGGGCCGAGGCCGCCGCGCCGGCCAGGTAGGCGCCGGTCAGGGCGGCCCCCGCGACGAGCGACTGGGTCAGGGAGGCGGCGCGCGGCGCGCCGGTCCGCGGCGAGACATTTCCCAGTACGCCGGGGAGCACGCGTTCGCGCCCGAGCGAGTACAGGTACCGGGCGATCGCGTGGTGCATCGCCAGGATGGCCGCGAGCGCGCCGGTGACCAGCATCAACCGGCCGAGCGTGACGGCCCAGGGCGCGAGCCGCTCGGCGGCCAGGGCGAACAGCAGCTCGGGTCCGCGGGCGGCGGCCCGGCCGGCCACCCCGGCCGGACCGGCCGCGACGAGGAAACTCCAGGTGACGCCGGCCAGCAGCACGGCGAGCAGCACGATCGCGACGCGGACGGCCCGGCCGGTGGTGCGGCGCGGGTCGCGGGCCTCCTCGGCGTACGTCGCGGTGGTCTCGAAGCCGACGAAGGCCAGCACCGCGACGGCGAGCAGCAGGCCGAGCAGCGGGCGGTCGATCCGGGCCGGGTCGGCCGGCAGGTAGGTGCCGGCCGGGATCGGGCCGCCGCCGGCCGGGCGCAGCACGTTGGCCGCGGCGAGACCGGCCAGCACCGCCGTCTCGGCGGCGGTGAGCAGGGCGACCACGCCGGCCGCGACCTCGATGCGCAGGATGCCGCCGAGCGCGACCAGCAGCCAGCCGGCGGCGGCCACCAGCCACCACGGTGCAGTGACGCCGAACCAGCTGTCCAGCAGGGGCGCGGCGGCCTGGCCGAGCATGGCGTAGAGACCGAATTGGATCGCGTGGTAACCGGCCAGCGCGAGCCAGGCGCCGGTCAGCGCGGCGGGGCGGCCCAGACCCCGGGCGAGTTGCGGGTATGCGGCGCCGGCGCCGGGGGTACGGCGGATCATGGCGGCGTAGGGCGTACCGAAAAGAAGCAGGACAACCGTGACGGCGGCGACGGAGAGTGCGGCCGGCGGTCCGGCGCCGGTGGCCAGGACCGGCGGGATCACGGTGACCACGGTGACGATCGGGGCGGCCGCGGCCACGCCGAACAGTGCGGCGGAGACCGTGCCGAGCCGGCGGTGCGCGAGTTCGTCCTCGGTGCCCACGGACTCCATTCAGCCCACGGAAGCCGACTTTGACAACCATGCGTGACGAGACACTGACCGCTCGTGACCAGATTGGCACATCCGTCACCCGGGCACCGGCTGGGTTGCAATTCCTCAACTGGGGTGCGCGGCCGCCGACTGCAACGACGTGCTCGCCACCCAGCAGCTGACGGAGTTTCTCGCCGTCGTCGCCGACCGGCCCGATGAGGCCGCCGCCCAGCATGCCGCCGTCGAGTGCGCGGTACGCGCGCTCAGCGCCGACCTCGCCGTGCTGATGGTCGACGGAGGTGTGGTCGCGGCGGTCGGTCTGCCGGTGGACCGGATCCCGGCCCGCGACCTGGCCGAGATCGCCGCCGGCCGGCGCGCCGGCCTCACGATCGACGGCCGCCGCTACGCGGTCACCCTGGCCCAGCTCGGCGGCATCGCCCCGGGCGTGCTGGTGCTCGGCCGGGAGACGCCGTTCACCGTCGAGGAGGTCTGCCTGCTCCGCGGCATGGCGCGGGTGCTGGAGCTGAGCCTCCAGGCGCTGCACCTGATCGAGGAGGAGCGCCGGCAGTCCGCCGAGAACGACCGGCTGATCAGCTCGTTGCAGCGCCGCCAGCGACTGTTCGACGAGCTCAGCTCGGTGCAGCGGGCGATCGCCCGGCGCGAGCCGCTGCGCCGGATCCTCGACCAGATCACCGCGAGCGCGGCCGAGCTGCTGGACGTGGAGATGTCCGGGCTGACCGTGCTGGACGTGGACGACCCGAGCCGGACCAGCCTGATCGCCAGCCGCGGCGTGCCCGAGGAGGGCGTGCTGCGGATGCAGTCGGTGCCGGTCGCCGCGCTCGGCGTCGCCGGACTGGCGATCATGGGCGACGAGCTGGTCGCCGTGGACGACTACGCGAACTCGCCGATCGCGGTGCCGGAGATCGTCCGGGCCCGGCTCAAGAGCGTGATGGCGGTGCCGGTGCACGAGGACGGCACCGTGGTCGGCGCCCTGTTCGTCGGTGGCTACCAGGAGATCCGCGAGTGGGACCGGGCGTCGCAGGAGATCCTCCAGGCGTTCGCCGAGCACGTCAGCCTGGCCATCACCGACGCGCGCACGCTGCGCGAGATGAACCACGCGTTCCACGACTCGCTCACCGGGCTGGCCAACCGCTCGCTGTTCATCACCCGGACGGAGAACGCGCTGGCCACCACCCGCAGCGGCGGGGTGGCCACGCTGCTGGTCGACCTGGACCGGTTCAAGGTGGTGAACGACTCGCTCGGGCACGGGGCCGGTGACCGGCTGCTGGCCGCGGTGGCCGACCGGCTGCGGGAGTGCCTGCGCACCGGGGACACGGCGGCCCGGCTGGGCGGGGACGAGTTCGCGGTGCTGCTGCCCGGGGTGGCCGGGGTGGAGGCGGCCGTGCCGGTGGCGCGGCGGATCGTGTACGCGATGCGGGACCCGTTCGACCTGGACGGGCGGGAGGTGTTCGCCACGTGCAGCGTCGGGGTGGCGTACGCCGAGCCCGGCGCGGTCGACACCGAGGATCTGCTGGTCCGCGCCGACCTGGCGATGTTCGAGGCGAAGAAGCAGGGCAAGGACCAGGTCGCGGTCTTCGAGCCGGCCATGCGCGAGTCGTTCCAGAAGCACCTGGAGCTGGAGGCGGACCTGCGCCGGGCGGTGCTGCGGCACGAGTTCGAGCTGCGCTTCCAGCCGATCGTGCGGCTGCGCACCGAGGAGATCTCCGGCCTGGAGGCGCTGGTCCGCTGGCAGCACCCGGAGCGCGGGATGATCCCGCCGCTGGAGTTCATCCCGCTCGCCGAGGAGACCGGGCTGATCGTGCCGATCGGTGAGTGGGTGCTGCGCGAGGCGTGCCGGCAGGCGGCCCGGTGGAACGCGCAGCGCGACGGGCAGACGCCGCTGACCGTCAGCGTGAACCTGTCCGCGGTCCAGCTCGAACGCGCCGACCTGCCGCAGCTGGTCGAGGCGGCGCTGGCGGACAGCGGGCTGCCGGCCAAGTGCCTGATCATCGAGCTGACCGAGTCGCTGCTGGTGGACCACCGGCCGGAGACGTTGCGCCGGCTGGAGGAGATCAAGGCGCTCGGGGTACGGCTGGCGATCGACGACTTCGGGACCGGGTACTCGTCGCTGGCGTACCTGCGGAACTTCCCGGTGGACATCATCAAGATCGACAAGTCGTTCGTGGACGACATCGGCGACATGCCGGCCGCGGCCGCGCTGACCCTGGGCATCATCCAGCTCGGGCAGGCGTTGCAGCTGTCCACGGTCGCCGAGGGGATCGAGGACGCCGGGCAGCTCAGCGAGCTCGCGGGCGGCAACTGCGAGCTGGGACAGGGTTACTACTTCGCCGAGCCGCTGACCGCCGCGGCGCTGGACAACCTGCTGTTCCCCCCGCGGGAGTGAACTCACCTGCGCTTCAGGCACGGTTCGCCTCGGCGTCACGTTGATCCCCCACGGTTGACGGATGGATGTTCTGCTGACCGTCGTGGTGCCGGTCTACGCGGTCGAGGGTTTCCTGGCGGCCTGCCTCGACTCCATCCGGGCCGGCCTGACGCCGGAGGCGAACGCGTCGGTCGAGGTGATCGCGGTCGACGACGCCTCGCCGGACCGCTGCGGCGCGATGCTGGACGCCTACGCCGCCGAGCACGGCGGTCTCCGCGTGCTGCACCTGTCCAGCAACGTCGGTCTCGGGCTGGCCCGCAACGCCGGGCTCGCCGAGGCCACCGGGCGCTACGTCTGGTTCGTCGACAGCGACGACCGGCTGCCCCCGGGCTCGGTGCACGCCGTGCTGGAGCGGCTCCGCGAGTCCGCGCCCGACCTGCTGCTCGTCGACCACCTGCGCGAGCACGCGGACGGCCGGCTGGAGCCGGACGCCAGCTCGCCGCTGCTGGCCGGCCCGGCCACCGTGGACCGGCTGCTCGGCGTCCAGCACACCGCGTGGAACCGGATCACGCGCCGCGGCCTGCTCACCGAGCACGGTCTGCGCTTCCCCGCCGGGTGGTACGAGGACATCCCGTTCAGCAACCCGGTGCTGATCGCCGCCGAGCGCGTCGAGGTGCTGAACCGGGTCTGCTACCACTACCGGGTCGGCCGGCCGGGCGCGATCACCGCGACCCGCAGCGAGCGGCACTTCGAGGCCTTCGAGCAGTACGACGAGCTGCACGAGCGGCTCGACCGGCTGGGCGCGCCGCCGGCCGTCCGGTCCCGGGCGTTCACCTTGATGATCAACCACCTGCTGGTGGTGGCCGGCAACGACGCCCGGATGCACCCGAGCTGCCGCCGCCGCTTCTTCCGCGGCATCGTCCGGCAGTACCGGCGGCACCTGCCCTCGGGGTACCGGCGCCCGGCCGGCGCCGCCGGGCTCAAGCACCGGCTGGTCGAGGCGAACAGCTACGCGCTGTACTCGGCACTACGGGGGATGTACCGGCTGACCGCCCTCCGGCAGCGGTCCACCGAACGGACACCTGCGGTTTCCCCGGACCTCTCCTCAACTCCACGGCCGGTCCAAACCACATCCCTACGTTGACCGCGTGCTACGACCCGCCACCGATTCCGACCGCGACCAGGTGCTGAACTGGCGCAACCATCCGGCGGTCCGCGCCGTCAGCCTCACCACCCACGAGATCCAGCCGGCCGAGCACGCGGCCTGGTGGGCGACCCACAGCGGCGACGTCCTGATCTACGAGGAGGACGGCGTCCCGGCCGGGGTGGTCATCTTCACCGGCGCCACCTGGTCGTTCTACCTCGACGTCGAGGGGCTCGGCCCGCGCCTGCTCCCGGCCTGGATGCGCCTGGAGAAAGAGGCCGTCGAGTACGCCTTCGGCACGCTCGGCCTCCCGAGGCTCGGCGGCGAGACGCTCGAGGAGAACACGCAGGTCCTCGCCCTGCACCGGCGCTTCGGCTTCCGCGAGACACGCAGATACGAACGGCTGGTCGACGGGGTGCCGAAGACGGTCGTCTGGACAGAGAGAGCGAAATGAGCACAACGAGGCCCTACATCGTCGCGGAGATGTCCGGGAACCACAACGGTTCCCTCGACCGGGCGCTCCGGCTGGTGGACGCCGCCGCGGACGCGGGCGCGGACGCCATCAAGATCCAGACGTACACCGCCGACACCCTGACCGTGGACGTCAAGCACCCGCGGTTCCAGCTCTCGGCGGGCCACGAGCTGTGGGGCGGCGAGTACCTGTACGACCTGTACACCCGCGCGCACACCCCGTGGGACTGGCACGCGCCGATCTTCGAGCGTGCCCGGGAGCGGGGCATCGAGGCGTTCTCCAGCCCGTTCGACCCGACCGCGGTCGAGTTGCTGGAGAAGCTGGACGCGCCGCGCTACAAGATCGCCTCGTCGGAGATCACCGACCTGCCGCTGATCCGGCTCTGCGCCTCCACCGGCAAGCCGATCATCATCTCCACCGGGATGGCGACGCTCAAGGAGATCACCGCGGCGGTCGACGCCGCGCAGGGCGCCGGGGCCACCGACGTCACGGTGCTCAGCTGCACCGCGTCGTACCCCGCGCCGCCCGAGTCGACCAACCTGCGGCGCATCCCGGTGCTGGCCGAGGCGCTGCGGCTGCCGATCGGCCTGAGCGACCACACGCTGGGCATCGGCGTGCCGATCGCGGCCGTCGCGCTCGGCGCCGTGCTGATCGAGAAGCACGTCACGCTGGACCGCGCCGACGGCGGGGTGGACTCGGCGTTCTCCCTCGACCCGGGCGAGCTGGCCGCTCTGGTAGTCGAGTCGGAGCGGGCCTGGCAGGCACTCGGCACCACCGCGATCGGCCCGACCGAGGCGGAGAAGGAGGGCCTGCGGTTCCGCCGGTCGCTCTACGTGGTGACCGACGTCCGGGCCGGCGAGCCGGTGACCGAGGCGAACGTCCGCTCCATCCGCCCCACCGGCGGCCTCGAACCGGACGCGATCGGCAGCGTGCTCGGCCGCGTCTTCCGCGCCGACGCCGCCAAGGGAACTCCGCTGACCTGGGATCTGATCTGACGTGCTGCTGAACGCGAACAAGCAGGAGTGGAAGCACTTCCTCAACGCCGCCGAGGTGTTCTGGCAGAAGAACCTGCCGCCCGCCACCGACGACGGGGTGATCCTGGTGGAGGCGTTCCACCAGGACCTCCGGGTGACGCTGCGCAACCTCGCGGTGGCCAACGCGATCCGCCGGGTACGCCCGTCCCGGATGATCGTCTTCACCGGGGTCGAGGAGACCTGGGCGAAGACGCTCTGGCAGGGTTTCGACGTGTCGCTGGTGCGGGAGTTCAGCCTCTCGTACGGCGCCTGCGAGGTCATCGACGTGTGGGACATCGTTCGCAAGTCGGATGCCCAGCCGTCCTTCGACGTGTCGGACACCATCAGGGCGACCGACGCCCGGCTGGCCAGGCTGCCCCGGATGCGGGCGAACCCGCCGGCCGAGCGGGTCCGGTACGGCAACGCGCTGGCCGCGTACTACGAGGACGTCTTCGCCGAGCACGACGTGGTCGCGCTGGTCACCAGCCACGTCGACTACGACCAGTGGGGGCTGGCGGTGGACGTGGCCCGGCGGGCGGGCGTCCCGGTCATCCACACCCAGCAGACCGGCTGCCTCAAGGCGTACGCGCTCTTCCCCGAGCACGACACGCACACCGAGACGTTCCGCGGCGAGCTGACCCGGCAGATCGGCGAGGTGTTCGAGAAGCAGGTCTGGCCGCGCCGGGAGAAGCTGCGCCCGACCACCGAGCTGATCGCCTGGCGGGCCAAGGTCAACCTGGGCCGGCCGAGCTGGTGGCGGGGCGGCACGAACGCCTCGGTCGACCTGAACAGCCCGGCCGAGCGTGCCCTGCTGCGCAGCCACGCCGCGGCCCGGTTCGGCTTCGACCCGGACAAGCCGATCATCGCGGTCTTCAACCACGCCGTCTCGGACGCGCTGGGCACCAACCGGGAGCTGTTCCCGAGCCTGTCCGAGTGGTTCACCGACACCGCGGCCTGGGCGGCGTCCCGCACCGACGCGCAGTGGATGTTCCTGGACCACCCGAGCCAGAAGCTCTACGACTCGACCGGCTTCTTCGACGACCTGGCGAAGCAGCACCGCAGGTCGAAGCACATGATCTTCCAGCCGAGCGCCACGCTCAGCAAGAACGCGCTGTGGAGCCTGACCGACCTGGGCGTCACGGTGCGCGGCAGCGTGAGCAATGAGCTGCCGGCGTACGGCATCCCGGTGGTGCAGGCCGGCTGGTCGGAGTGGAGCTCGTGCGGACTGTCCACGGTGGTGGACTCGGCGGAGGCGTACTTCAAGACGCTGGACGAGAGCATCAAGGCCATCCGCGACGGCGCCACCCTGGTCACCGAGGAGCAGGTACAGCGCGCCCGGCTCTGGCTGTGGCTTTACCGCAGCGGCTCGGACGTGGTCACCCCGCAGGTGCCGCAGTGGGAGGTCTGGGGCGCGAACGTCCTGCTCAAGTCGATGCGAGCGACGTTCCGGCACATCGAGAGCGACGCCGACCCGCTGTTCGAGACGGTCGAGCGGATGTGGACCCGCCGCGAGCCGCTGCTCACCCGGACCGACCTGTCATGACGATCGGCGCGCACTTTCGCACCGACTTCGACGAGCCGTCGGCCTCCGCCCCGCTCCCGATGGAGCTGACCAGCGGGACCAGCTCGTCGATCCTGATCCTGGACCAGATGATCCGCGGCACCGGCATCGTCGGCCGGGTCAACGGCGAGTTCGGCGCGGTCGCGGTCAAGGTGGACGCCACCGGCGGACCGGTCCGGGTCGCCGTCTCGATCGGCCTGGACGAGATGGCCACCCGCTGGTGGTCCGACCGGGTACGCCCGTCCCGCCTCGCGCCCGAGCTGCCCCGGCTGGTCCTGCTCCGGGTGCAGGGCAGGATCCGGGGCGCCGTGGTGCTGTCCCGGCGCCAGGGCTGGCGGGCCGCCGCGCCGGCCGACGCCACCCTCGCCTTCGACCTGGAGGCCGGGGAGCTGGCCCGGGACGGCATGCTGATCGTGGAACTGGCCGAGGCCGCGCACCCGGAGTGGGCGGCGGCACGGCTCAGCCCGCGCTCGGCGATCGGCCTGCGGCTCAACAGCATCGTGCTGCGCGAGGCGGAGCAGCCTGCCCCGATCGGCGGGCCGGACGAGCACACCGGCTGCGACTTCGCGGTCGTGCAGCCGGGCGGCGGGCTCGCCTACCGGCTGGAGGGTGCCGGCGTGCCGGCCGCCCCGCCGCTGCCGATCAGCCCGCGCAACCGGTGGACCCGGCAGAAACCGGCCCGCGCGGTGTTCAAGCTGTCCCGGGCGGCCCGGCGGGTGGCGGTGCGGGCGCTCCCGCAGCGTCCCGGCGAGGTGGCCGGGGTGCTGGCCACCGACCTGATCACCGGCGAGCCGGTGCCGGTCGAGGTGGCCCGCGCCGGTGACGGGACGGCCACCGTCCGGCTGGCCGCGCCGGCCGCGAACCCGGTGCTGCTCGGCTCGGCGGAACCCCAGCCCACCCTGTCGTGGCGTCTGACCGTGCCGGCATGAGACTCGGCGACGATCCGGTGGCGAACCACCGGACCCTGCAGGACCTGCTGGACTCCCGGTCGCCGGGCAAGCTGGAACTCCCGCCCGGCGAGCACCGGATCGCCGAGGGCCTGCGGGTGCCCGGCGGCTGGACGATCCGCGGCTCGTCACCCGCGGACACCCGGCTGGTCTGCGAGTCACGGACCGGGCACCCGGTGCTGCACGTGCTCGGCGGCGAGGTCTCGATCAGCGACCTGGGCCTGCGGCCGGCGCCGTCCGACCCGGGCGAGCACGGCGGCGACCGGGGCACCGGCCTCACCATCGGCGAGTACCTATACGCGGCCGCGCCCGAGTGGATCACCGACGTCGACGTGCGCCGGGTGCATGTCGATCACGGCTCCTCCCGGGCCGCGAACGCGGTCGGCGTGATGGGCGCGGTCCGCGGTGTCACGCTGCACGACGTGCTGGTGACCGGCGGATACACCGGGGTCGCGGTGCACTGGGGCGCGGTCGGCGCGGACGTGTCGTCGATCGTGGGCCCGACCTACCACCCGCACCGGCTGACCGTTTCTGATCTGCGGGTGCGGGACGCGGTCGAGGGGTTCTACCTCAGCTCGGTGCACGACGTCCGGGTGACCGGCGCGTGCCTGCGCGACGTGGAGATGGGCTTCCGGCTGCTGCCCGGGGACAACACCAACCGGTTCGTCTCGTCGTCCGAGGACGTCGGCGCGCGGATCGAGGTCAGCGACGTCAGCGTGCGCTGGGACGGGCCGCGCTACGCGGTGCGGATCGCCGGCTGGGGGCGCAGCGAGGTGGACGGCGTGGTGACCGTGCTGGCCTACCGCGACTGCGTGGTCCGGGACTGCCGGATCGCCGGCGCCGGGACCGGGGAGAACTGGTCGCCGGTGCTCGTCGAGAGCGCCTCCGGCGTCACCCTCGACAACATCACCGTCACCACCCGCTGAACGATCACCGTTAACATCCGCCGAAAGCGAGCGGAATTCACACGCAGCGGAGTGGCGGCGCTACCCCCGGCACCCGTGCGGGGTCGGGTTTCCACCCTGCAAGATCGTCGCCTACAGTGGACGTTGAAACCGCTGAGGCACAGGTCAACAGGCATTTACATCGCCTGTTTCAGGTCGTTTCATGCGATCGGTGGATCTGCCCCGAAGCGCCCGGAACCGGCCGGGGAGGACGCCGCCACGTCCCCCCGGCCGCCCGCGCGCCCGCCACCTTCCTCGCGGACCCCCGCGGCAACCCACCCGACGCGCCCCTTACTGACCCGTGCGGCAACCCCGCCCGCCGCGCCCTCTGCGGACCCGCGCGACGACGCGCCCGCCGACTCGCGGCCGACCCGCGCGATGACGCGCCCGCCCGCGCGATACCGTCCCCGTGATGGATCTCGACGTGGATCGCCGGGCGGTTGCCGCCGTCTCGGCCGGTGGCGTGCTCGGCGCGCTGACCCGTTACGCCATCGGCGCGGCCTGGCCGCACACCCCGAATGACTTCCCCTGGTCCACCTGGCTGATCAACGTCTCCGGCTGCTTCCTGATCGGCATCCTGTTCACCCTGCTCGCCCGCTTCCGCCCGGAACACCGGCTGACCCGGCTCTTCCTCGGCACCGGCGTGCTCGGCGGTTACACCACGTTCTCCACCGCCGAGGTCGAGGTGCAGCACGCCGCCCCCACGATCGCGATCACCTATCTGGCCGCGACCATCGCCGGCGCGCTGCTCGCCGTCTGGGCCGGCAGCGCCCTGGCCTCGATCAGCACCCGCTCCCGGAGCGCCGTGCGATGACGTTTCTGCTGGTCGCACTCGGCGCGGCGGTCGGCGCGCCACTGCGCTACCTGACCGATCGCTACGTCCAGGCCCGGTACGGCACCGGTTTCCCGTGGGGCACCCTCGCGGTCAACGTGGCCGGTTCGCTGATCCTCGGCTGCGTGCTCGGCCGCCCCTTCTCCCCCGGCTTGACCGCGCTGCTCGGCACCGGTTTCTGCGGCGCGCTCACCACGTATTCCACGTTCTCCTGGGAGACGCTGACCTTCGCCCGCCGCGGCGAACAGGCCACCGCGATCGCCTATGTCCTGGTCAGCCTGCTCGCCGGCCTCGGCGCCGCGGGCCTCGGCGCGATCCTGGCCCAGGCCCTCTGACCCGCCGTCTTCGCGACCCTCAAGATCAACCCCGGTTTTCGGTACGCCCGAAGCGCCCCCTTGAGCCGCCCGCTCACGGATGCCCCGCCAGCTCCTGCATGCTCAGGTCCTCGCCCGCTCACACCGCCGTCCGCTCAGGTCCCGTCCGCTCAGGTCCCGTCCGCTCAGGTCCCGTCCGCTCGGGTCCCCGCCCTCCCAGGGGGCGCCAGCCCATGAAGCATCATGGCCCCGACGGCCAAGATCCCGCACGGCGCCTGTGGACAACGTAGAACTGTGCATTTCCTCCGGAGTCCCGGTTCCCGATACGCCGATCGTGTGCGCGCCACGCCCTACCTGGCGCCTCGGCTCGCCTCGGACCCCCATCTCGGCCGAATGCAAGGCCCGGGGCGGCAATCCGAACCCCGGGCTGGTGCTCACGGCCCTATCAAGCGCCCGAATACGGCCACCAGGACCAGCCCACAAACGTCGAGCTGGCGCACACCGCCCTACCAAGCGCCCAAATAGGGCCACCAGGACCAGCCCACAAACGTCGAGCTGGCGCACACCGCCCTACCAACCGCCCAAATAGGACCACCAGGACCAGCCCACAAACGTCGAGCTGGCGCACACCGCCCTACCAACCGCCCAAATAGGACCACCAAGACCAGCCCACAAACGTCGAGCTGGCGCACACGGCCCTACCAACCGCCCGAATAGGGCCACCAGGACCAGCCCACAAACGTCGAGCTGGTGCTCACGGCCCTATCCACGGTTCGGAAAGGGCCATGAGCGCCAGCCGGAAACCGCACGGCGGGCCGGGACGGTGCCAATCCGGGTTCGGGGCCTTCACGGCGTACCCCGAACTGGGCGCTTCGGGCGTACCGCAAAAAGCGAAGCGGTCCGGGTGCGCAGCGCACCCGGACCGTTTCAGCGGATCCTCAGCCGACCGGCGTCAGCCGGCGCTCCTCGTCCTCCCGCGGCGCGGTGACCAGCGCGGGCGGCTCGTGGGCGATCTCCGGGAGCCAGCGCAGGCCGCGCGGGAGCCACCAGTTCGCCTTGCCGAGCAGGGCCATCACGGCCGGCAGCAGCACCGCCCGGACCACCGTGGCGTCCAGCAGCACCGCGGCCGCCAGTCCCACCCCGAGCTCCTTCGTCGAGGTCAGCGGCAGCGTCGCGAACAGGGCGAACACCGCCATCATCACCACCGCGGCGCTGGTGATCACGCCGGCCGTGCGGCCGATGCCCTCGCTGACCGCCTGCCGGGTCGGCAGACCGCGGTCGTGGCCCTCCCGGATCCGGCTCAGCACGAAGACGTGGTAGTCCATCGAGAGTCCGAAAAGGATGACGAAGAGGAAGAGCGGGATCCAGTTGATGATGCCGTCCGAGGGCAGGAAGCCGAGCTGCTCGTCGAAGTGGCCGTACTGGAAGACGAAGACCAGCATGCCGTAGGCGGCGGCGACCGAGAGCAGGTTGAGCACCACCCCGGTGATCGCCACGGTCACCGACCGGAACGACACCAGCAGCAGGATGAAGGCCAGGCCGAGCACGAACCCGAACACCCAGGGCAGGCTCTTCTGCATCTGGTGGTTGAAGTCGGCGTTGCCCGCCGCGGCGCCGGTGACCAGCGCGGTCGTCCCGGACAGGCGGCCGAACGTGGCCGGCACGACTTCGCCGCGCAGCAGGTTCAGCGCGTCCGTGGACGCCTTGTTCTCCCCGTTGCCGGCCAGGCCGACCGAGACGATCGCGACCGTGCCGGCCGGGTTGACCTCGACGTCGACCGGCTCGACCAGCTTGCCGCCGCTGCGCCCGACCGCGGTCCGGAAGTCGGCGAGGGCCTGGTCGAACTGCTTGCCCTGGACGACCGGCGCCTGCACCACCACCTGCCCCGGCGAGGTCTTGCTCGGGAACGCCTCGCTGATCGCCTGGTACGCCTGCACCATCGGCGATTTCGGGGCGACGTCCAGGATGTTCTGCCCGCGGGTGTACATGTCGAGGACCGGGGCGGCCAGCGCGCCGAGCACGCCCACCGCGACCAGCGTGGAGATCAGCGGCCGGGCCAGCACGATCCGCAGCAGCCCGTTCCAGAACCGGCCGTCGGAGCGCCGCCGGTAGAGACCGGGGATCTTGATGGCGTCGACCCGGTCGCCGAGCGCCGAGAGCAGGGCCGGCAGCACGGTCAGCGAGCCGAGCACGGCGGTGGCCACCACCAGGATGGTGCCCAGGCCGAAGCTGACGAACGTGGTGTCCTGGGTGAGGAACATGCCGGCCATCGCCACGATGACGGTGAGCCCGGAGATCCAGATCGAGCGGCCGGAGGTCTGCGCGGCGATCATCAACGCCCGGTCCGGATCGGCGCCGGCCCGGCGCTCGTCGCGTTCCCGGCGGATGTAGAACAGGCAGTAGTCGACCCCGACGGCGAGCCCGACCAGCAGCATCACGTGCGTCGTGGCGTCCACCGTGTGGGCGAAGCGGCTGCCGGCCGCCATCAGCCCGATCGCCGCGATCACCGCGGTCACCGCCAGGCCGACCGGCAGCAGCGCGGCCACCACCGCGCCGAAGGCGACCAGCAGGATGCCGAGGGTCACCGGGATGGAGAGCATGGAGAGCCGGGACAGGCCCGCGTCCAGCTCGTCGCCGATCAGCTTGTCGCCGCTGGCGTCGCCGGCCTCGGCGACGTAGAGCTCCGGGTGCGCGGCCTGCACCGCGGCCACCGCGTCGAGCGCCGGACCGACCCGCTCCTTGGCGGTCTCCGGGTCGCCCTTGACGCTGAACGCCACGAGCGTCGACCGGCCGTCCGGCGACTGGATGGCCGGCTGCACGTCGGTGACGTCGGCCAGCGTCTTCAGCGTGCGGGTCACCTCGGCGGTGACGGCGGCCCGGTCGGTGCCGGCCCGGTTCTGGATCAGCACCATCTCACCGGCCGGCCGCACCGGGAAGCCGGCCGCCTCGACGATCTTGTCGGCCCGGCCGGAGTCGCCGTTGCCCTGCTCGGCGGAGGTCGCCGTGCGGGTGCCGATCTGGGCGCTGAGCACCACGGTCGCGGCCACGAAGGCGATCCAGCCGACTATCGCGAGCACCCGGTGCCGGGCACTCCACATCGCGGCGCGCGCCGCGATGCCTTTCACTTTCCCCCTGGTCTCCATGGCAAGAACGCTATGGATCACGGAGATCGGGTTGAATCCGGCGAGCCCCCGAGCCGGGGTAGGGCTAACCCTACGTCTGGAGGTAGGCCAGCACCGCCAGGACCCGTCGGTGCTGCTCCTCGTCCTGGTGCAGGTCGAGCTTGGTGAAGATGTTGCGGACGTGCTTCTCCACCGCGCCGTCGGTGACCACCATCTTGCGGGCGATCGCGGTGTTCGACATGCCCTCGGCCATCAGGCCCAGCACCTCCCGCTCGCGCGGGGTGAGGCTGCGCAGCGGGTCGTCCCGGCGGCGCCGGACCAGCAGCTGGCCGACCACCTCGGGGTCGAGCACGGTGCCGCCCTCGGCCACCCGGCGCAGCCCGTCGAGGAAGTCGGCGACCAGCGAGACCCGGTCCTTGAGCAGGTAGCCGACCGCGCCGCGGCGGTCGGCGAGCAGGTCGTCGGCGTACGACACCTCGACGTACTGGGAGAGCACCAGGATCGGGGTGCCGGGCACCTCGGCGCGGGCCGCCACGGCGGCCCGCAACCCTTCGTCGGTGTGCGACGGGGGCATCCGGACGTCCACGATGGAGACGTCCGGACGGTGCTCCCGGATCGCCGCGACGAGGGACGGCCCGTCACCGACGGCCGCCACCACGGTGTGCCCGTTCTCCTCGACGAGCCGGACCAGTCCCTCGCGCAACAGCACGGCGTCGTCGGCAATCACCACCCGCATGCCGCCATGCTGTCAGATCGATCAGCCCCGCGCGGCCGGCTGGTGCTGAGCGGGGGTGATGACGCTCGTCTCACCGGCGCCGAACGCCTGCGCCGAGGCGCTGGCCGGCTTCCAGCCGCTGTGGCCCGGCATCGGCGGAACCTTCTTGCCGTACAGCCACTTGGTCAGGAACGAGTTCAGGTTCTTGCCGGAAATCTTCGAGGCCAGCTTGATGAAGTCCTGGGTCGAGGCGGACTTGCCCTTGTACTTGCTGACCCAGGCGCGCTCCAGCTGCTGGAACTTCTTGTCGCCGATCTTCTGCTGAAGGGCGTACAGGACGAGCGCGCCGCCGGAGTACACGTTCGGGTTGAACACGTCCCAGACCGACTTCGAGCTCTTCGGGCGGGCCACCGGGCCGTACTGGGCACGCCACTGGTTGGCCAGCTTGTAGACCGCCTTGAAGTACGCCTCACGGTTGGCGAAGCCGGTGTACTTCTTGAAGGTCTTGGTGTCGGCCGCGTACAGCAGCTCGTACCAGGTCGCGTGGCCCTCGTTCTGCCACACGTCGCTCCACGCGTTCGGCGCCACGCTGTCGCCGAACCACTGGTGCGCCAGCTCGTGCGTCATGATCGGGTTCCGGACGGCCGCCGGGTAGGCGAAGATGCCGGTGTCGTACAGGGAAAGGGTCTGGGTCTCCAGCGCGAAGCCGAGGTCGGCGTCGATGACCAGCGACCCGTAGTTCTCGAACGGGTACTTGCCGACCTTCTTCGTCATCCAGGCGATCTGCGAACGCTCGACCTTCGCCTTGTCCAGCAGCTTCGAGGCGAGCCGGCGCGGGACCACGTCGCGCACCGGCACGCCGCCGACCGCCTTGCGGTTCTTCACCACGAAGTCGCCGGCGACGACCTGGACCAGCTCGCTGGCCATCGGCTTCGACTCGCGGTACGTCGACGAGACGTACCCGGTGGTCTTGGTGTCCCGGACGTGCTTGCCGTTGGCCACGCCGATCCAGCCCTGCGGGGTGGTCAGCGTGATCGTGTAGGTCGCCTTGTCCCGGGGGTGGTCGTTGCTCGGGAACAGCTCGTGCGAGGTGTTCGGCTGCCCGGCGAGCACGGTGCCGTCGGCGGTCGACACGAAGCCCTCCGGCTCCAGGGCGCTGGCCGAGGTCGGGGTGGCGGTGAAGTTGCCGACGAAGACCTTGAAGGTCTTGCCCTTCGGCAGGTAGGAGGCCGGGGTGATGACCAGCTCGTCGCCGGAGCGGCGGAAGCCGGCGGCCTTGCCGTTCACCCAGACGCTGCCGACGTTGTCGCCACCGAAGTCCAGGTCGAACCGGGACAGGTTCTTGGTGGCGACCGCGGTGATCGTCACGTTGCCGGTGACGGTCTGGGTCGGGCTCTTGGCCGGGTACTTGAGGCTGAGGTTGTAGTTCTTGACGTCGTACCCGCCGTTGCCGAGCAGGGGGTACAGACGGTCGCCGAGACCGGCGGATCCGGGGGTGCCCGCGGCGGCGAGGGCGGGAGACGCGCTCCCGGCGACCGCGACGAGCACGGCGGTGCCCGCGGCGAGGACCGCGGGCAGGCCATTGAAGATCTTGCGCATGTCGGCGACGATACGGCCCCGTCGCAACCCCGGGCATCGGCTACACAGGCAGGGCCGCGGTCAGGCGGGTGCCCTCGCCCTCGGGGCTCTCCACGGCCAGCACGCCGCCGGCCGCCTTGACCCGGTCGTCCAGCCCGGCCAGGCCGTGCCCCTTGGCCAGGCTGGCCCCGCCCACCCCGTCGTCGGCGACGGTGATCAGCAGGCCGGTGGCGATCCGCTGCACGCTCACCTGCACCTCGGTGGCGTGGCTGTGCTTGGCCACGTTGGTGAGCGCCTCGGCCACCACGAAGTACGCCGCCGACTCGATCGCCGGGTCCAGCCGCTCGACCATCGGGGCGTCCAGGTCGACCGGCACGGTGCAGCGGCCGGCCAGGGCGGTGAGCGCGGCCTGGAGCCCGCGGTCCACCAGGATCGGCGGGGCGATCCCGCGGGACAGCGCGCGCAGCTCGTCGAGCGTCTCGCGGGTCTGGGTGAGCGCCTCGGCCACGGTGGCCCGGGCCGCCTCCGGGTCGCTGGCGAACTGCTGCTCGGCCCGGCCCAGGTCCATGGCCAGCCGGACCAGCCGCTGCTGCGGGCCGTCGTGGATGTCGCGCTCCAGCTTGCGCAGCGCGGTCGCCTCGGCCGAGACGGCCGCCGCCTTCTGCTCCTGCGCCACGTCGCGGGCCTCGTTCGCCTCGGCCACCTGCCGGCGCAGCTCGCCGACACCGCTGAGCAGGCCCCGGGCGAACTGCGCCTCGAGCAGCGCGGAGCCACGGACCACCGGGATCAGGGTGAGCGCGAAGAACAGGCCGACCGCCAGGTTGAAGACGATCCGCACGGTGGCGGTGTCCGGGAAGCCGAGCAGCTCGGGCAGCTCCTGGTTGTCCGCCGGGTGCGGCAGCGCCCAGTCGTAGAGCGGGTAGGTGAGGCCGGCCAGCGCGCCCACCCACCAGGTGAAGGTGAAGCAGAAGGCGATCGTGCTCGGGATGAACCGGAAGATCCCGTGCACCAGGTCGAGCCAGGACTGTCCGTCGGCGATCGGGGCGACCATCTTGCCGATCCAGCTGGTGGCCCGGCTGCTCCGGTATCGCGGGTGCGGAATCCTGCGGCGCACCACCGGGCCGATCCGCATCCGCTCCAGGTGGGCGAACCCGCGGGACATGGCGAGCGAGCCGGCCAGGATCGGCAGGCCGATCCAGATGATCAGGGTGCCGAGGCCGAGCGCGAAACCGGTCACGCAGAGCACGATGGTGATCAGCCCGAGCGGGAAGCCGACGAGCACGTACTGGGTGTCGATGCCCAGTTGACGCAGACGCCGGGCCGGGGCGATGGGGTAGGTGGCCGGGGCTCCGGCATACGTCGTTTCCATGCCCTCGACGCTAGGCACCGGAGCCCTCCGATCCGATCCTGTGGACCGCCGGATCGACGGTAGGGTTAACCCGACTGCCGGCCCAGCTCATAGATGGTCACCGTACCCAGACGCAGCCGCTCGGTGGCGACCTGTGCCAGCGCCGGCGCCACCGTGCCCGCCCGGCTGTCGGCGAACAACCAGCGTACGCCGTAATCGTCACGCAGCCGGGCGACGACCGCCGGGTCCCCGGTGCTGAACGCCCGCTGGTTCAGGGCGAACAGCGCCCGGTCCGGCGCCGGTTGGTAGAAGTAGACCCGGTCGCGCACCCCGTTCCTGGCCACCGCCTGGTCGCTGTATCCCCAGCTCTCCACCAGGGTGCGCCGCCCGCCCAGGCCGGCCACCCAGAACGCCCGGGCGTCGCACGGCGTGGTGGCGCTCATCGGGCGGCAGTGCACGTTGGTGGCCACCAGGTCGTTCTCGCCGGCATGCGCGTCCAGCCAGAACGCGGCCCGCATCTCCAGCGGGGTGACCTGATATCTCGGGTCACCCCGCGGCGCCGCCGGGACGGTGACCGCCTCGGCGTTCTGCACGGTGTACGAGGCCACCCCGGCGCCCAGCGTCGCGGCGATCAGCGCCACCGGCAGCGCCCGCCGGGCACGGCCCCGCCAGACCACCAGCACCACCACGACGACCACCGCGGTGATCGCCGCGAGCCGGAGCAGCGGCACGGCGAGCGTCCAGGCCCACGCGCTGACGGTCCGGGCCGGCGGGTCGACGCCGGGCAGCAGCACGGCGCAGAGGGCGCCGGCCACCGCGCCGGCCACCGGGACCCGCCAGGAGCGTGCCCGGTCGGCCAGCGACCAGGCGGCCAGCACCGCGCCGAACGGGATCACGCCGGCGAAGAAGTAGACCTGGCTCGCGGTCGGGTGCCAGAACACCCAGGTCGCGCCGAGACCGGCGAGGAGAGTACCGGCGATCAGTGGCAGCGCAGGGTCACCGGTCCCTCGCGAGCGGGGCGGCAGCGCCAGCCCGATCAGCCGGGGAGCTTGCAGCAGCAAGGCCCAGATCAGCACCCAGGCGATGAACGCCCGGCCGGTGGTGCCGGCGTTCTGGATGCCCGGCGGGACGAGGCCGCCCCACCGCGGGCCGTCGTCGACGCCCAGCGTCTGCGTGTAAGGGGCCAGCCAGCGCAGCGTGCCCAGCGGCTGCGGCTGGAGCACGCCGGCACCGCCACCGGCGAAGAACCGGGCGCCGAAGAGCATGCCGGACACCGCCACCCCGAACAGCCCGGCGGCCGCCCACGGCAGCTTCCGGGTCCGCCACAGGGTCACCACCCCGGCCGCCGCCAGCCCGGCCGCCAGCGGTGGCAGCACGCTCGCCTTCGACCCGGCGCAGGCCACCGCCAGCGGCGGCAGGAACGCCCAGCCCCAGCCGAGCGGCCGGCCCCGCAGCCGGTCCACGGCGATCACCGTGAACAGCGCGATCAGCGGCATGGCGATGTCCTGCGACGGGCTGAGCAGGGACACCGGGCCGCCGCTGTTGAAGGTGGCGGCCGCCGAGCCGAACGACACCGCCTGCCCGGCGAACCCGGCCGCCGCCGCGACCGGCGCGGCCCACCAGCGGCCGCTGACCACCCGGGCCAGGGTGGCGAAGGCGAACACGCCGGCGACCGTGACGGCCAGGAACCACAGCCGGAACAGCAGCGTGGCCGGTGCGATCCCGGTGACCATGCTCGCGGTGGCGAGGTCCGCGTCGGAGAGGTAGTGGTAGCGCAGCTCGTACCCGGCCAGCTGCGGCACCTGGAACGGCATCGAGCGGGTCATCTCGTGCACCAGCGCCAGGTGGTAGTACAGATCCTTGTAGTACTCGAAGCGGACCGGCGGCAGCGGGAAGTCCTGGAAGACCGTGGCCAGCCAGAGGATCACCAGCAGCAGCACCGCCGCCATCGCCCAGTGCCAGCCGAGCGGCAGCGGGTCGCCCGCGCCGCGCCGCCAGCACCGCCGCAGCCCGGGGACCAGCAGGAACGGCAGCACCACCAGCACCGGCCAGCCGATCAGCAGCGACTGGAGGCCGAACGCGGCGCCCAGGGCCCAGCCGGCCAGCATGACGACCAGGCCGGCGGCGGTGCCGAGGGTGAGATCCTCCGGCCAGTTGCCACGGCTGCCGAACAGGGCACGGAAGACCAGAGTTCCCGGTACGACGATCGCCAGCAGGAAGTAGACGCCGTAGAGAGCGATGTCCCGGGCCGGCGTACCGGTGCCGAGCAGCGCCCACAGGGCCGCCGCCACCGGAAGGATCCAGGGCAGCGGCGAGCGCCACTCGCGGGCGTCACGGGACGCCGTCTCCGTGGCCGCGGGGGCCACCAAGGTAGTTGCCATCGCTCGCTTGATCAGCTGTGCAGAGTGGTGAGGCGGGTGAACTCGGCGGGCAGGTCGTACCCGTCCCAGATCGCGCCGAAGGTCAGCGCCGAGCCGAACGGCACGATCCGGTCCACCCCGCGGCCGGCCAGCGCGAGGGCGAACTCGTGCAGCTCGGCGGGGGTGAAGCCGAAGTGGCTCACGGTCTGGTCCTGCCGGGTCATCGCCGGCACCAGGTCGATCAGCGCATCGGCCCGGGCGAAGGGAAAGGCGCCGGCCCCGATCCAGCGCCGGGGCACCTGATCCGGTCCGGTCAGGGTGAGCGAGGTGATCCGGTTGTCCGGGAACGCCACCGAGGTGGCCGCGCCGGTCGCCGCCAGCCCGTACGCGTTCACCCGCTTCTCCACCGCCATCGCCGCGTCCACCGTCCAGCCCCGCTGGTCGACGGCCGCCAGCAGCAGCTCCAGGAACTCCGCCCGGACCGCCTCGGCGTCGCCCGCACCGACCAGGAACACGGTCCGCGGGGACGAGCAGGCGGCCTGGTCGAACCAGTACGCGTCGTTGGCGAACCCGAGCGCCGCGGCCCGGCGGGCAGCCGGGTCGGCGGCGCGCCAGCCGGGAATCGAGAGCACCGCCCAGGACGTCCGGTCGGGGAACGTCAGGTCCCGCCCGGACGGCCGCAGCGGGTGCTCGCGGATCGCCTCGACGGCGGCGTCACCGCCCCAGATCACCCGCAGGTCCGCCCAGCGGCTGAGCGCGCCGGTGATCGCGTCGTCCCGGCCGTAGGTGACCATCCGCTGGGTGCGGGCGATCACCGGGTCGGCGTCGACCTCGTGCAGCGCCTGGAAGATGGCGTCCGCCGCACCGGCCGACCGGCTGGAGATCCGGACCACGTTGTGGTTGCCGGCCAGCGCGGAGAGCGCCCACGAGTACACGAAGATGGTGTCCACGTTGGCCGGTGGGACGTGGAAGACATTGCCCCGGGGGAAGACCAGCGCGTCGTCCCGCCGCATCTTCTCGACGGCCCGGGTGAGCTCGGCCGGCCGCAGGAAGTAGCCGAGCGAGCCCAGCTCCGGGTGCCGCCGGGCGAGGGCCGGGGCGAGCAGCTTGCGGGCCAGCTTGCCGAGGAAGTCGACGACGCGCGGGTCGCCGACGGCGAGCCGGTCGTCGGACGGCGCGGTGAGGTCTCCCGGTGCGCCGAACCGGAATTGGATGCTCACGCGGCCTCCCGATAGGTGTCGGAGCAGCCCCGGGCCTCGGCGCGCGGCAGCCGGCCGAGCACCGAGAAACGCTTGCCGGGCCAGGCGCCGTCGTCGATCCCGTGCACCACCCCGAGGTCCTCGGTGAGCAGCACGTGCCCGGGGTACGAGGTGGGCAGTGTGCTGATCACCTCGATGAGGCCCGGTTCACCGGGCGGGAGCTCCGCCCAGGTCCGCGGGTCGCGGATGACCACATCCGCGAAGTCCGGGCAGTACAGCGCGCCACCGTCCGGTCCCTCCAGGAAGATCGTGCCGATCTGCTCGACCATGCCGTAGTAGTTGTGCACCCGGGTGAGGCCGACGCCGGCCAGTCGCGCGCGGAACTCGTCGGGCGAGACGGCCTGGTCGATCAGCTTCTTCCAGCCACCGGAGTGGATCAGGATGCCGTTCGACAGGTCCAGGCCGTTGTCCCGGGCCACCTCGTACAGGTGCAGCCAGACCAGGAAGGTGAAGCCGAAGATCAGGAACGGCGCGTCGCCGTGCTTGTCCAGGAAGCCGCGGATCGCCGCCAGGTCGACCTGTCCGTCCGGGTCCAGCGCCCACACGTGGTCCCGGCCGAACGTGGACATGCCGAGCACGCCGGCGCCGCGAGCGCTGAACGAGCGGCGGTCCTTGAGCATCGCCTTGGTGTCGACCAGCAGCATCGGCAGCCGTTTCGGCCCGAGCACGGTCTGCACCGTGGCGGCGAGCCGTTTCT
The DNA here is from genome assembly GCF_018324205.1 of Actinoplanes ianthinogenes. Lineage (NCBI taxonomy): Bacteria > Bacillati > Actinomycetota > Actinomycetes > Micromonosporales > Micromonosporaceae > Actinoplanes > Actinoplanes ianthinogenes. Next base: position 5,124,115 of record NZ_AP023356.1, on the reverse strand, counting down.
GCTGCTCGGCGGCGGCCGCCTTGTCCAGGTGGATCCGGCTGACGTCGCCGGTGGTGCCGCTGGAGGTGAGCACCTTGAACACCTCGTCGTCCGGGATGCTCTTGAGTTCCAGCGTCTTGAACAGCCGGACCGGCAGCCACGGCAATGCGGAGATCTCCGAAGCGCCGGCGTAACCGGAAGCCGCCAGGATGCGGGCATAGGGCTCGCACCGGTCGCGGTGATGATCAACCAGGGCCGAGAGCTCGTTGAGGAGACGTTCCTCTTTGACGGCCTGCGGCAGGGTGAAGACACTCACAGCGACGCCTCCAGCGCCCGATAGTCCGTCTTGCCGTTCGGCAGCAACGGCAACGCCTCGATCACGCGCACGTCGATCCCGGTGAAGTGACTGCCCAGCCACTCGGCGATCTTCGTCCGCAACGCGCGGGCCTCGTCGTCGCCGATCCCCTCGGCGAACACGTGCAGCCTGTCGTCGCCGGCCACCGCCGTCACCGGGAAGTTCCGCTCGACGTCGTCCAGGTTGATCCGGACGCCGAACACCTTGCCCATCCGCTTGAGCCGGCCGGTGATGAACAGGAAGCCGTCCTCGTCGAGCCGGCCCAGGTCACCGGTGCGCAGCACGCCGCCCAGCTCGTCGCCCTTGACCAGGTCGGCGGCGGACTCGGCGTAACCCATCATCACGTTCGGCCCGCGGTAGACGACCTCGTCGTCCTCGATCGCGAAGCTCGCGCCGGGCATCGGCAGCCCGACCGAGCCGAGCTTGTCGGCGATCCGCTCCGGGGGCAGCGCGGCCATCCGCGGCGCCGCCTCGGTCTGCCCGTACATCACGAACATCCGGCCGCCCACGGCCGCCATCCGGGCCGCGAATTCAGACACCATTTCGGTACGCAATCGGCCGCCCGCCTGCGTGATCGTCCGCAGCGAGGGGTACGTCGCCGGGTCGAAGCGCAGCCGTCGCAGCATCTCGTACTGGTACGGCACGAACGCCATCGAGGAGACCCGGTGCTCGTTCACCGCCGCCCAGAAGTCGCGCCGCATGATGCCGGTGCGTTCGAGGACCACGGTCGCCCCGCGCAGCAGGTGCGAGTGCAGCACCGACATGCCGTACGAATAGAACAGCGGCAGTGTGGTGATCGCGACGTCGGCGCCGGCGACGCCGAGGCTGTCGGCCACCTGCCCGGCGTTGGCCAGCACGGCCGCGCGGGACAGCCGGACCAGCTTGGGGTTGCCGGTCGACCCGCTGGTGGTCAGCAGCAGCGCCAGGTCGGGGTGGACCCGGTCGGTGGCGTACCGCTCGATCAGGCCGGTGTGGTCGGCGTCCGGGTCGAGCGGCACGACCGGCACGCCGAGGCGCAGCGCCGCGAGGTAACGGGCGACCGCCGGGACCGTCGACGGCATCGGCAGGAAGACCAGCCGCTCGCCGGCCAGCTCGGCGGCAGCCGCGTCGATCAGCTCGGGGGTGAGTTCGTCGCCGGTCGCGGCGTCGACCACGCGAGCGTCCGGGTGCAGCAGGTTCACAGCGTCAGTCCCCCGTCGACCCCGACGATCTGGCCGGTCACGAAGCGGGCCTGGGTGGAGAGCAGGAAGGCGATCACGTCGGCGACCTCCTCGGCGGTGCCGAGCCGGCCCAGGGCGGTGTCCGCGATCCGCTCGGCGCGGCCGGCCTCGTCCAGGGTGTCCAGCATGTCGGTGGCGATGAAGCCGGGCGCGACCGCGTTGACCCGGATCCCGCGCGGGCCGAGCTCCTTGGCGGCCGATCTGGTCAGGCCGACCACGGCGGCCTTGGACGCGGCGTAGACGGCCTGGCCGGCCGCGCCGTGCGTGCCGGTGATCGAGGCGGTCAGCACCACGGCCGGGTTCTCCCCGCGGGCCAGCAGGCGCACGGCGTTCTGCAGGGTGTACGCCGCACCCGCCGCGTTCACCGCGAACAGCCGCTCGATGGTGTCGTCGGCGGTCATCCCGAGCATCCCGGCGGCGTGCGTGCCGGCGTTGACCACCAGCGCGTCCAGCCGCTTGAAGTGCTCGAAGGCGAGCCGGGCCAGGGCCTTGCCGGTCTGCGGGTCGGCGATGTCGCCGGCGCCGTGCAGCACGGTCACGCCGAACTTGCCGGCCACCGACTCGGCCGTCTCGGCCACCCCGGCCGCGCCGTGCCCGTGCAGGACCAGGTCGTAACCCTGCTCGGCGAGACGGTGCGCGACCGCCCGGCCGATGCCGCGCGACGCCCCGGTGACCAGGGCGACGCTCACTTGACGTCCACCCCGTATTTACCGAGGATTCGCACGGCCTCGGCAAAGCTGGACATATTGATGACGTCGTCCGTGTCGATCATTACCGAGAATTCATCTTCAATTGTCGCGACGAGCGACATGTGCGCCAGGGAGTCCCACTTCTCGTTGTCCTGGTAGCGCAGGTCGTCCACGGGCGCGTCCGCCGGAAGATCCAGTGCGGTGCGGAACGCGTCGCGCAGTCTGGCCAGCTCAGTCACGGTGTTACTCCCAGGGGCGGTGAATGGAGGACTTCACCTTCCCGCAGGCGCTCGGTCGTCGCGACCAATGCCGGTTGAACTGAAAATGAATTGCCATTGGCTGTTCTCCGCGACCCGCGGAATTGCCGGGACAGGTGGTTATGCTTCCGCCCCGTAGCGCTTTGCTGCCCAGTCCCCCGGAGAAAACACGTGTCTGAAATCAGCGGATCCTCGATCCTTGTCACCGGCGCCACCGGTTCGTTCGGCAAGGCATTCCTGAAGTACGCGCTCACGCACCTCGACCCGCACCGCATCGTGGTGTTCTCCCGTGACGAGCTGAAGCAGTACGAGGTCCGGCAGACCTTCGGCGACGACCCCCGGCTGCGGTTCTTCCTGGGCGACATCCGCGACCGCGCGCGCTTGGACCGGGCCATGCACGGGATCGACCACGTGGTGCACGCGGCCGCCCTGAAGCAGGTCGACACCGCCGAGTACAACCCGTCGGAGTTCGTCGCGACGAACATCAACGGCACCCAGAACGTGATCGACGCGGCCATCCACGCCGAGGTCAAGAAGGTCGTCGCGCTCTCCACCGACAAGGCGTCCAGCCCGATCAACCTGTACGGCGCGACCAAACTGGCCGCCGACAAGATCGTGGTGGCCGGCAACCACTACGCCGCCACCCACCCGACCCGGCTGGCCGTGGTCCGTTACGGCAACGTGATGGGCAGCCGCGGCTCGGTGGTGCCGTTCTTCCGCAAGCTGGCGGCCGAGAACAAGAGCCTCCCGATCACCGACAAGCGGATGACCCGGTTCTGGATCACCCTGGACCAGGCGGTCGAGTTCGTCGTCAACTCGTTCGACGTGATGCGCGGCGGCGAGCTCTACGTGCCGCGGATCCCGAGCATGCGGATCCTCGACCTGGTCGAGGCGGTGGCCCCGGGCTCGCCGATCCACGAGATCGGCATGCGCCCGGGCGAGAAACTGCACGAGGAGATGATCGCGGCCGACGACAGCCGCCGCACGCTGCGCTTCAAGGACCGCTACGTGGTCCAGCCGGTCGCCGCGAGCTGGGGTTACCAGACGCCGGACGGTGGCGAGCAGGTCGCCGACGGCTTCAACTACCGCTCCGACAACAACGACCTGTGGCTCTCGGTCGACGAGATGCGCCACCTGCTGTCGGAGAAGTGATGCTGCCGTACGGACGCCAGTCCATCGCGCCGTCCGACGTGGACGCGGTGGTCGCCGCGCTGGGCAGCGACTGGCTGACCACCGGCCCCCGGGTCCGCGAGTTCGAGGCGGACCTGGAGCGGGTCGCCGGCGCGCCGTGCGTGACGGTCACCAACGGGACCACCGCGCTGCACGCCGCCTACGCCGCGGCCGGCATCGGCCGGGGCGACGAGGTGGTCACCACGCCGATGACGTTCGTGGCCACCGCCTCCGGCGCGGCCATGCTCGGCGCGACCGTGGTCTTCGCGGACATCGACGAGGACACCGCGAACCTGGACCCGGCCGCCGCCGAGGCCGCGGTGACCTCGCGTACCCGGGCGATCACCGCGGTCGACTACGCCGGCGTCCCGGCCGACTACGACCGGCTGCGCAAGCTCAGCGACAGCGCCGGCGCGGTGCTGATCGCGGACGCGGCGCACGCGATCGGCTCGACCTACCACGGCCGTCCGGTCGGCTCGGTCGCCGACCTGACCACGTTCTCGTTCTTCCCGACCAAGAACCTGACCACCGGGGAGGGCGGCGCGGTCGCCTCGATCCACCCCGACCTGGTGGAACGGGTCCGCACGTTCCGCACGGTCGGCATGGTGAAGCAGCCGGAGAAGCTGCGGCACGCCGACGAGGGCCGCTGGTTCTACGAGGTGCACGAGTTCGGCCTGAACTACCGGCTGCCGGACGTGCTCTGCGCGCTGGGCACCTCCCAGCTGCGCCGGCTGGACGCCTTCAAGGCTCGCCGCCGGTATCTCGCCGCCCGGTACGACGAGCTGCTCGCCGGCGTGCCGGGCCTGCGCCTGCCGGTCACCCCGGACGACGTCGACCCGATGCGGCACCTCTATCCGGTACGCGTGCTGGACGGCCGCCGCCGCGAGGTGTTCGACCGGCTGCACGCGGCCGGGATCGGGGTGCAGGTCAACTACATCCCGGTGTACTGGCACCCGGCGTTCGAGGATCTCGGGTACCGCCGGGGCATGTGCCCGGTCGCCGAGGCCTTCTACGCCGAGGAGATCTCCCTTCCGCTCTTCGTCGACCTCAGCGACGCCGAGCAGGATCGCGTCATCGACACCCTGCGCGGCATTCTCGGGAGTTGAGCCGTGCACCACGGCAACCATTTCTACGGCCACGCCCACGTTCTGGCCGAGTACTGCGGGCTCGACCCGGCGGACCCGCCCCGGATCGACGGCTACCTGCAACACGGCTGGAACGTGGTCGACGGGCTGGGGGCCGGCACGCCGTACGCGCCCGGCCTGCCGATCTTCGTCTGGTCCGAGCGGACCCGGCGGCGCGCGTGGTCGATGGGCCGCCCGCTGGCCACGGTGATCGGCGCACCCTTCCTCTACCTGCTGCGGTCCACACCGGACGCCGGCGAGCCGGCGCGGCGCGACGGCACCATCTGGTACCCGTTCCACGGCTGGGAGGGCCAGCACGTCAGCGGCGATCACCGGCGACTGATCGACGAGATCGTGGACACCGAGCCCGGCCCGATCACCTTCTGCCTGTACTGGCAGGAGTTCCGAGACGACCGGGTGCGGGCGTTCTACGAGCAGGCGGGCCGGGTGATCTGCCACGGCTACCGGGGCTACATGCGGATGCGGACGGACACCCGGTTCCTGCACCACCAGCTCGCCGAGCTGCGCCGGCACCGGCGGGTGGCGTCCAACCGGCTGAGCAGCGCGGTGCTCTACGGGGCGGTGGCCGGCTGCGAGCCCGCCGTCTACGGCGACCCGATGCGGCTGGCCTCGGAGGACACCGCCACCGCCACCCGGATCCGCCGGGAGTGGCCGGAGCTGCACGGGGTCGCGCCGGATCCGGTCGCGGCGCGGGTCACCGCGCTCGCCGAGCTCGGCGACGGCCACCTGGCCGGCCCGGCCGAGCTGCGCGCGATCCTGGGCTGGACCGCGCCCCGCGGCCGCGCCGCGGAGCAGCACACCGCGGCTCGGGAGGCGACCGCGTGATCCAGCTCATCGGCGGCGAGATGCCGGATTACGCCGAACAGCTCCCCCCGGCCGGCGGCCCGCTCCTGCGGCACCTGGTCGAACACCTTCCCACCGGCGCCCGGGTGCTGCTCGCCGGCCCGCACGATCCCGGCCTGGTCGCCGCGCTGGCCCCGGGCCGTGAGCTGACCTGCCTGGTCCGCTCGCACCCGGACGCGCTCGCCCAGGATGCGCGGGACGTGCCCGGGGTCCGGATCCTCTGCGGCACCCTGCCCAAGCTGACCGAGACCGATCGGTACGACGCGGTGCTCGCGCTGGACGGCGTGGCCCGGCTCTGCTCCCCGGAGGGCCCGCAACTCGACTGGCTGGACGCGGTCCGCGCGCTCAAGCGGGTGCTGCGCCCGGGCGGCGCGCTGCTGCTCACCGTGGAGAACGAGCTGGGTGTGCACCGGCTGGTCGACCCGGGCGCGGCGACCGCGGCACGGACCGAAGACGCCTGGCGGCCGCTCGGCGAGTTCGGCACCGCGCCGGGCCGGGCCGACCGGGTGGCGGCGGCACTGGACGCGGAGGGCCTGGTCGTCTCCGGTCTGGCGGCCGCCTGGCCGGCGGCACATCACCCGACGTTGCTGGTCACGCCGGAGACGCTGGGGCATGGGCCGGTGCACGCGCTCGCCGCGCTGGTCACGGCGGCGGTCGGGACGGCGTACGCGAATCGTCCTGTGCTCTGTGATCCTCGCCGGCTGGCCGGCGCGGCGGTCCGGCGCGGTCTGGGCGCGGAACTCGCACCGGCCTGGCTGGCCGTCGCCCACCGCGCCCCGATCGCGGCCCCGGCCGTGACGCTGCCCCCGGTGCTGCGCGCCGGACCGGGAACGATCACCGAGCTGACCGGCTCGCCGGAGGCCGGCTGGGCGCAGCGCACCGTCGGCCATCCCGGCGACCGGCCGCTGCCGTCGGAGCGGCCTCTTCCCACCGCGCAGCCTCGTCCGGCCGAGCGGCCTCTTACCGCCGAGCGGCCTCATATCGCAGAGCGGTCTCTTCCGGCCGAGCGGCCTCTTACCGCAGAGCGGCCTCTTCCGGCCGGGCGGTTGCTGGAGGAGCTGCTGCTCACCGCGGCGCTGCGGCATGAACTGCCGACCCTGCGGCGGCTGCTCACCGGCTGGATGGTCGCGCTGCCCACCGCCGACGCCGGCAACGTGCTGGTCGACGGCGACCGGTTCGCCCTGCTCGACCCGGACGCGCCGGACTGTCCCGACGCGCTGACCCGTTTCGCGCGGACACTGACCACCGGTGGCTACGCCCACCCGTGGCAGGCGATCGCCGACCTGCCCCGGCTCACCGCGATCCTGGCCGGCGCGGCCGGGCTGGACGAGCTCCCGGAGCAGTCCGAGGCGCAGGCCCTCCCGGACGGCCGCCGGGAGCACGAGGAACAGCTGTCGGCCCTGCGCCGGCGGCTGGCCGACGCCGAGGCCCGGGCCGGCTTCTTCGAGCACGAGCTGGAGAAACGGGACGCCGAGCTGGGCCGCGCCCGGATGCAGATCGCCGCGTTCAGCGGCGGCCTCGGCTACCGCGCCGCCAAGGCCGGGCTGGCCATGGCCCGCAAGGCCCGCAACCGACTCCGTCAACAGACCACCCGTCGATAGAAGCTAGGACGCACCGTGACGACGCTCGGCATCATCCAGGCCCGGATGGGCTCCACCCGCCTTCCCGGCAAGGTTCTGCGCCCGCTCGGCGGCCGGACCGTCCTGCACCGGGTGGTCCGCGCCGCCCGGGCCGGCGGGGTCCTCGACGACCTGGTCGTCGCGACCACCACCGAGGCCGCCGACGACGCGGTCGAGGCGGAGTGCGCCCGGATCGGGGTGGCCTGTCACCGCGGGCCGGTCGACGACGTGCTGACCCGGTTCCTCGGGGTGCTCGACGGGCGGGACGGGGTGGACACCGTGCTGCGGTTCACCGCCGACTGCCCGCTGCTCGACCCCTCGCTGGTGAGGCGAGCGTTCTCCGTCTTCGAGGCGTCCGGAGTGGACTATCTGACCACCTCGATCACTCGGACGCTGCCGCGCGGGCTGGACGTCGAGGTGGTCAAGGCCGGAGTGTTGCGGGAGATCGACGACCGGGCCACCGCGCATCACCGGACGCACGTGACGTCGTACATCTACTCGCACCCGGACGAGTTCGACGTGATCGGGCTGACCGTGCTGCCGGACCGGTCGCACCTGCGGCTGACCCTGGACACCGAGGACGACTGGAAGCTGATCGAGGCGATCGTCGACCGGTTCGGTGACCAGCCGGTCGGCCTCGGGACCGTCGCCGACTGGCTCGCCGAGCGTCCTGAACTGGTGGAGCTCAACGCGCACGTACACCAGAAGGAGCTCGCCCAGGCATGATCGACTGCACCGAGCGGCAGCGACCGCAACCGACCAGCGAACCCCGCCGGCGAGGGCCAGGAGAGCATGCCAAAGCAGGCACAGCATGATCGACTGCACCGAGCGGCAGCGACCGCAACCGACCAGCGAACCCCGCCGGCGAGGGCCAGGAGAGCATGCCAAAGCAGGCACAGCATGATCGACTGCACCGAGCGGCAGCCACCGCAACCGACCAGCGAACCCCGCACGCGAGGGCCACGAGAGCACGCCAAAGCAGGCACAGCATGATCGTCATCGGCATCCGGTGTGACGCGGGGCCGAAGATCGGGGTCGGGCACCTCGTGCGGTGCGTGGCGCTGGCCGAGGAGCTGACCGCGCGCGGCGTCGACGTGCACTTCCTCGCCGACCTGGGCGGGGTGGCGTGGGCCGGGGCGCAGCTCGACCAGCGCGGACTGCCCTGGCACCCGGCGCCCTACGACGAGGTGGGGCTGGTCGCCGCGGCGCGACGGCTGGGGCTGGACGGGCTGGTGGTGGACTCGTACACACTGCCGCCGCGGCACAGCGCGGCGGTCCGGGCGGCCGGGATCCCGGTGCTGGCCATCGTCGACGGGGACACCCGCGGGCAGAGCGCCGACATCTACGTCGACCAGAACCTGGACACCGCGCTGAAGGCCGACGGGGAGATGCTGATCGGGCTCGACTACGCGCTGCTGCGCTCGGCGGTGCGCGAGCTGCGACCGATCGCGGCGCCGGTGCACGGCGCTGTGCGTACCCCGAAGGTCGTCGCTTTTTTCGGCGGCACCGACGCCTACCGTGCCGCGCCGCAGGTCGCGCGGCTGCTCGCGGACACCGGCGTGCCCTTCGAGGCGACCGTGGTGGCCGCCGACGACGGCCTGCGCGCCGACCTGCTCGCCGTCCCGCCCGGGCCCGGGCAGCGGTTCGAGATCATCGCGCCCACCGACCACCTGCCGAAACTGCTGGCCGGCGCCGACCTGGTGGTCAGTGCCAGCGGCACGTCGACCTGGGAGCTGCTCTGCCTCGGGCGGGCGGCCGCGCTGGTCTGGGTGGTCGACAACCAGATACTCGGGTACGACAAGACGATCGCCCGTGGATACGCCGCCGGACTGGGCCGGCTGGGCGCGTTCGACGTCACCGCCGTCGACGTGCTGCGCACGCTGCTCACCGACCCGGCCGCACGCACCGCCCTGGCCGCCGCCGGCTGGGCCGCCGTCGACGGCGACGGCGTGCGGCGGGTGGCCGACGCCCTGCTCAGTACGGCGCGGTCACGTCGATGACGACCTTGCCCACGACGTGGTTCTCCACCGCCTCGTGGGCCTCGGCCACCCGGTCGAGAGGGAACCGGATGATCGGCAGGCCGTACTCCTCGCCGACCCGGAACGCGCCCGCGTTCACCGCCTCGGCGACCGCCGCCACCGCGTGCGCCTTCTCCTCCGGCCTGGTCGTGTAGGTCAGCACGAAGTCCAGGCTGGCGTTTTTCAGCATGGCCTTGAAGCTGGGCACGGTGATCTTGCCGCCGACGTAGATCGCGATGTTGCCGCTGGGGGCGATCACGTCCAGGTCCAGGTCGAGGTTCTCGGTGTTCACCTCGACGATCAGGTGCGGGCCGGTCGTGCTCAGCTCGCGGATCCGGGCGGCCACGTCCTCCTCGCGGTAGTCGATCACCGCGTCGGCGCCGGCCGCGGTTGCCAGCACCGCTTTCTCCTTGCTGCTCACCGTGGTCAGGACGGTCGCGCCGGCCCACTTGGCGAGCTGGATCGCGGCGTTGCCGACCGCACCGGCGCCACCCGCGACCAGCACGGTCCGCCCGGCCAGGGCGCCCGGCGCCAGCCGGGCCGGGCCGTCGGCGGCCACCGTGAGGCAGCGGTGCGCGGTCAGCGCCGGGATGCCCAGGGCCGCGCCGACCTCGAACGCGACGTCGTCGTTCATCCGGACCACCTGGTGGCGGGGCAGGACCACGTACTCCTGAGCGGTGCCGTTCGCCCGGCCGTAACCGGCGTCCCACACCCAGACCCGGTCGCCCGGCTCCAGGTCGCCGACCCCCTCGCCGAGGGCGTCGACCACGCCGGCACCGTCCTGGTTCGGCACACGGGGCGGGGCGACGCCGTCCGGCACACCGCGGCCGGCCCGGGTGCCGGTGTCGGTCGGGTTCACCGCCGACAGCACGATCCGGACCCGCACCTCCCCGGCCGCGGCCAGCGGAAGCCCGCGTTCGGCGATCTCCAGGACGGCGGAGGCGGGACCGGGCTCGGCGAAGACGGCAGCGCGCATTCCCCCACCCTATGCCGCCTCAGAGCGCCCGGCGCATGGCCAGACGCGGCCACTCGTCCAGCCCGTGCGCGGCCTCCTCGGCCCGGATCGCGCGCAGCCCCGGGGTCAGTTCGGCGTCCGGCAGGCGGTGGAACCCGAGCCGCTCGTAATACGGCGCGTTCCACGGGACGTCGGCGAACGTGGTCAGGGTGAGCGCCGTCGAGCCGTGCTCCCGCCCCCAGGCGGCGACCCGCTCGATCAGCGCCGCGCCGAGCCGGCGACCGGCCGCCACGGGATGCACCGAGACCTGTTCCAGATGCGCGAGGCCGTCGACCCACAGGGCCAGCGCGTAGCCGATGGCCCGATCCGTTTCGTCAACAGCCACCCAGGCCCGGTCGTCCGACAGGTATCCCCGCAGCTCCGCATCGGAAAACGGATCATCACCGGCGACCCGGTCCATGTGCAGCTCCAGGAACAGCCGTCCGGCCTCCACCTCGATCCGCTGCATCTCCGGAACGTCGGTCTCGCGAGCCACTCTGATCACTCCAGGATTCAAACCCACAACGGCTCAGCGGTTCCAGCACCGGGCCGAAGAGGAGAAGGCACGTCGTTGCCCGTCCAGGAGGTCCGCGTGTTCACCGTTCTTATCGCCGACGACGAGGCCGACCATCGCGACCTCCTCACGCTCGCCCTGCGCCGCATCGGTTACGAGGTCGTGACCGCCGCCGACGCCCCCACGGCGCTGACCGCGCTGGCCGGCGGCGGCATCGACGCCGCCCTGATCGACGTCCGGATGCCCGGCCTGTCGGGTATCGAGTTGTGCGCCCGGATCCGCAGCGACCCCGCTCTGGAGGCCTTGCCGATCATGGTGGTCAGCGCGGACGTGCACCGCAGTCAGGTGACCGCCGCGTTGCACGCCGGGGCCGACGACTACCTGGCCAAGCCGTTCTCCCGGGACGAGCTGGTCACCCGGCTGGGCGACCTGCTGCGCCGCCCGGGCTGCGGGGCCGTCCGCTCGGCGGCCGCGGCGCGGGCCGCGCTGGCCGCCGCCCGGCACGCGGTCCCGACCCCGATGCCGGCCACCCGGCACGCGGAGATCCCGGTCCGGCACATCGCCTGACCCGCCCCGGACCGGCTGCGGCGTAGGGTCGCGGAATGGAACCGGTCCGATACGGCACCGCCGCCGGCCGCTGGGTGCTGCTGGCCACGGTGCTCGGCTCCAGCCTGGCGTTCGTCGACGCCACCGTGGTCAACCTGGCGCTGCCGGAGCTCGGCCGCGATCTCGGCGCGACCGCCGCCGGTCTGCAATGGACGATCAACGGTTACGGTCTCGCGCTCGCCTCCCTGATCCTGGTCGGCGGCTCGCTCGGCGACCGCCTGGGCCGTAAACGGGTGTTCCTGGCCGGCGTCTCCTGGTTCGCGGTGGCCTCCCTGCTCTGCGGCCTGGCCCCGAGCATCGAGCTGCTGGTCGCCGCCCGGATCCTGCAAGGCATCGGCGGCGCGCTGCTCACCCCCGGCGCCCTCGCCATCCTGGAGGCGTCGTTCGCGTCCGGCGACCGCGCCCGCGCGATCGGCGCCTGGTCCGGCCTGGGCGGTGTCGGCGGCGCGCTCGGCCCGTTCCTCGGCGGCTGGCTGCTGGAGCTCGGCAGCTGGCGGTACCTCTTCCTGATCAACGTGCCGGTCGCCGCGCTGGTCCTCTGGGTCGGCGGCCGGCACGTGCCGGAGTCGCGGGACCCGTCCGCGGCCCGCCGGTTCGACGTGGCCGGCCTGGTCACCGGCGTGGTCGGGCTGGCCGGCCTGACCTACGGCTTCACCGCCTGGCCGGCACACGGCGCGGGTCACCCGACGGTGCTGATCCCGCTGGTCGCCGGGGTGCTGGGACTGGCCGCCTTCGTCCGGGCGGAGATGCGCTCGGCGCATCCGATGGTCCCGCCGGAGATCTTCCGGCATCGCGCCTTCACCGGCGCCAACCTGGTCACCTTCCTGGTGTACGCGGCCAACGGCGGCGTGTTCTTCCTGGTGGTGGTCAACCTCCAGGTCGTCGCCGGATACCCGGCGCTGGCCGCCGGCCTGGCCATGCTCCCGGTCACCCTGATCATGCTGCTGTTCTCGGCCCGGGGCGGCGCGCTCGGCCAGCGGATCGGCCCGCGCATCCCGATGACCGCCGGCCCGCTCGTCTGCGCGGCGGCCCTGCTGCTGATGTCCCGGATCGGGCCGGACGCCGACTATCCGACCGAGGTGCTGCCGGGCGTGCTGCTCTTCGGGGCGGGGCTGGCGCTGCTGGTCGCCCCGCTCACCGCCACCGCGCTGGGCGCCCTGGACGACGCGCACGCCGGGATCGCCTCCGGCGTCAACAACGCGGTCGCCCGGGCGGCCGGCCTGCTCGCGGTCGCGGTGCTGCCGCTCGCGGCCGGGCTGGGCTCGGGGTCGCTCACCGAGCCCGCCCAGCTCCAGCCGGTGTATCGCAACGCCATGCTGATCTGCGCCGGGCTGCTGGCCGCCGGGGCGCTGGCCGCGTACCTGACGATCCCCGGGCGCCCGGCCGCACCGGTGCCGAACCACCGATTCTGCGACCCGGCCGCGCCGCCGGTCAGAAGTGCGCGACGATCCGCCGAGACGGCCCGTCCACAGTGATCCGCCCGCCGTACGGCAGCACCCACTGCGGGTCGGTGTGTCCGAAGTCGACGCCGAAGACGACCATCGCCTCCGGGTGATAGTCGGCGAACGCCCGCAGGATCGCCGCACGCTGCTCGTCGCGGTACGTCGACCGCTCGGCGACCGGGCGCGGGCTGGTGAACACGGTGGCCTTCGCGGTGCCGGCCAGCACCGCCGGGAACTGCTGGAGCAGGCCGCGCTCGCCGAAGTTGCGGAGCATCCGGAACCTCCTCGGCCGGCGGCATCTCCTCGGAGGTCTCCAGCAGCAGCACGCCGCCGGCGTAGTCACCGACCGGCCGGAGCCACCGGCTCGCCGCCAGGTTCCAGTGCAGGATCTCCAGGTTGCCGCCCCAGGCCGGGCCGGTCACCACCCGGTCCGGCCGGTGCCAGACCCGGCCCGGGTGCGGCACCGGCGCCGGCAAACCGGTCTGCGCGGCCGGCTGTGCCCAGTCCGTCTCCTCCTCGCTGAACTCGGCGACCGGCTCGATCACCAGGTCGCCGCCGTCGAAGAGGGCGGCCCGCAGCGAGGCCAGGTGCACCCGGTCGCCGGGACGCAGTTTCGGGGGCATCCGGAGATTGATCGGCATGCCCCCGATTCTGCGCTAGGCCACCTTCGCGGTGCCCAGTTCTTTTCCGTTGCTGTCGGTGATCACGATGGCGGACACGTCGGTCGCCTTGATCGAGCTGGCGCCGCTCACCTTCGCCGTGTGCTCCGGTGTCTCGCCCCAGGCGGCGGCCTGCTCCATCGTGCCGTCGGTCCGTTTGACCATGCAGAAGAAGGGCGCCTTGCCCTCCATCCGGCTCATGTTCAGCGCGATCTCCACCCCCCAGGCCTTGGGCGTGAGCGTCGCTTGGCCGCCCAGCCCGTTACCGGTGGTCGGCACGAAGTTCGCGGTGGTGACCCCGGCCGCCACCGGCGGTTTCTGCTCCGGGCCGCCCGGCGTCCCGTTGTTGCTGAGGACGCCGTACCCGATCGCGCCGGCCGCGATCAGCGCCACCGAGGCGGCGGCCAGCCACCGCACCCGGCTGACCCGGGTCTCCCGGGTCTTCTCCGCCCGCATCCGGCTGAGCAGGTTCTCGATGTTCTGCGGTGTCGGCCGCGCGGCCGGGGCGACCGTGAGCGGCGGAAGATCACCACCTATCTGCCGGGCATCCGGCAGATGCTGGAGCATTTCCGGTACGGGTGCCAGCCGGTCCAGCTCAGCCCGGCAGTCGGCGCAGTCGTGCAGGTGCGCGTCCAGCCGATCGGTGTCCGCCTCGTCCAGCCCACCGAGCAGATAGCCACCCAGCAAGCGGTGGAGGTTGTCGTGTTCGTCGAGGTCGCTCATGCCGCACCTCCACTCCGCAGCATCCCCATCTCCTCGAATACCGCGCGGAGCGCACGGACCGCGTAGTAGGCGCGCGATTTCACCGTGCCTTCCGGCACCGAGAGTCGTCGTGCCGCATCGGCCACGCTCTGGCCCTCGTAGTACATCGCCTGTATCACCGCCCGATGCTCCGGGGAGAGCCGTTCCAGCGCTTCCGCGACCAGCCAGCCCTCCACCATCTGATCCACATTGTCCGCCGACGGCACGGAGTTGACCGCGGTCTCGTCGGAGACCAGCCGCGGGCGGCGCTGTTCCGCACGCCAGGCGTTGGTCACCACGTTACGAGCGATGGTGAGCAGGTACGACCTGGTTCGCCCGGGTTCCGGGTCGAGGTGGTCGATGTGCTTCCAGGCCCGTAACAGCGTCTCCTGTACCAGGTCCTCGGCCTTGTGCCGATCGGAGACGTATCGCGAGACGAAATTGATCAGCACGGAGTAGTGCTCCGTGTAGAGCGCGGTCATCAGTTGCTCGTCGGGGCTCACCCGTCGCTTCATCGGCGCCAGCTCCCCTCGGGTTCCGCCCGGCCACCCGGATGTACATCCTGGCACGGCAACCGGTTCACCGCGGGGTCGAAGAACCGCAAAACGTCGATGCCCGATCCCTTACGAGGGACCGGGCATCGTCCGGTTGAGCTGCGAAGATCAATTACCCACAGGCACCGGGGCCGCCGTAGCGGAACGTCCGGTTGCTGAGCGCGGTGACGTTGTAGTACTCGCTCGTGCTGCGCACGAACATCTCCACGGCCGGGCCGTTCAGGTACGCCAGACTCCCGATCCGGGCGGCGGTCCCGTCGGTCGACGGCTTCCCGTTGCCCATCTGGGTGCACGGCTTGCCGGAGGCCGCGGCCACCTCACCGAAGACCTGGACCAGCCCACTCTTGGAGAAGTCGACGTCACCCCAGAGCTTGACCGGGAAGTACCCCACCCACTCCGTGTCGTACGCGATCCACCAGGCGCCGTTGAAGTACTGGATGCCGAACCGCTTGGCGGTGTCCATCGGCAGGGTGTCGCCGGCGATGGCGGTCTTGCTGTACTGCACGAAGCCGCAGCCGTTGTAGCAGGACGTCTCCCGGTTGACCCAGTGGTAGACGAACAGGTGCGGGTCGTCGTCCCCGTTCACCACCCGGTCCACGTTCCACCCGACCTCGACGATCTGCTTGCCGTCCGCGGACTGCACCGCGATCTCGGCTAGCGTGTGATAGTCGCTCTTGTCGAGCACCGGCTTGTTGATCGTCAGGTTGGCGTAGACGCCGTCCGTGACGGCGGCCTGCGAACCGACGTTGTAGTGGAAGTTCACCGTCGGCGCGGAGCTGGTCGGCGACGCGGACGGGGTCGGGTCGGCGGTGGACGGGGTGGAGGCGGACGGCTCCGGCGGGACCACGTTGGTCTTCGCCGACTTGAGGAACGTGCCCCTGGCGGTCCGGCCCTTCGGCGCGTACTCCGGCTCGGGGTGGTCGGCGCCCGCGTCCGGGGCGGCCACGCTCAGCCCGGCCGTCTTCAGCGACCGGCTGGTGGCGCCGTCGCGGCCACGCCTGACCCGCTGCGGCCGCTCCCCCCACGGCAGGATCTCCGGCGGCGTCACGGCGGCCGGCGCCGCCGCGGGCGCGATCGCGTCCGGGATCTGCTCAGCGCCCGCGTTGAGGGTGGAGGCGACTCCGATCGCACCGATCACCGCAACAGCGAGGCCGGCGGCGAGCAGACCGCGGCGTGACTTCAACACGTGTCCGTCCTCGTTCATCGCAGGGGCTGGGGGAACCGGCTCACCATATAGCTTTCTCAATTGCCCAGGGACGTCCTGACCAGGAACTCTGCCGTAACGGCTGAGGCCGTCGGCCATTCCGGTGACAACCGGACCACTTTGTTCCACGCAGCGTGTTCCTACCAATGCGTATCGAAGTTTTTCGCATCAGGTCACGAAAGAGGCAAAGCCGTTTATGCCTCTTTCGGGGGACGCGCCGGATCCGGGAAAGTCACCCGCCCGCCGAAGATCTGTGATAAAACCTATCTTGCCGATAGGTTATGTATGTCAGACCAAGGGGGGTACCCATGAGCGCCGCCACCGCTGTCCGCCTCGACCATCTCGCCGTCGCGCGGCAATTCGCCAACGCGCCGGAGGGGTGGGTGGTGCCGCCCCGGTTCGACCCGGCCGAGCGGTGGTACCACCGGCTGGCGGTCGCTGACGACTACGAGGTCTGGCTGCTCACCTGGCTGCCCGGGCAGCAGACCGAGTTGCACGACCACGGCGGCTCGGCCGGCGCCTTCCACGTCTACAGCGGCACCCTCACCGAGGACACCGTCGGCGGTCCCGCGGACGCGCCCCGGGTGGTCACCCGCGACCTCGGCGAGGGGGCCGGCCGCCGGTTCGGCGAGCACCACGTGCACCGGATCGTCAACCGCGGCCTGGACCCGGCGATCAGCATCCACGTCTACGGCCCGGCGCTGACCAGCATGACGAAGTACCGCCTCGGCCCGGCCGGCCTGGAGACCCTCAGCGTCGAGCGGGCCGGTGCGCAGTGGTGACCGCCGCCCCGCCCGGCGCCCGGAGCATCGCCGAGATCCTCGACGAGGCCCGCGCCCGGCTGGTCCGGCTCGGCCCGGCCGAGACCGACGCAGCGGTCCGTGACGGCGCGGTCCTGATCGACATCCGCCCGGCCGCCCAGCGCGCCGAGCACGGCGAGATCCCGGGCGCCCTGATCATCGAACGCAACGTGCTGGAGTGGCGCCTCGATCCGCGCAGCGACGCCCGCCTGCCGTTCGCCGACCGCTACGACCTCCAGGTGATCATCACCTGCCAGGAGGGATACACCAGCAGCCTGGCCGCCGCCGCTCTCCAGGACCTCGGCCTGCACCGCGCCACCGACCTGGCCGGCGGCTTCAAGGCCTGGCGGGAAGCCGGTCTCCCGACAGTTTGAGAAAAGCGGGCACCGGTGAGCAACGTCTCATCCGGTGGGTTCCCTGACGACGTGCCGGGCGAGGCCGTCGATCAGCAGGTCCAGACCCCACTCGAAGCGCTCCTGCACGGTGCCCGAGGTCATCGCGTCCGGGTTGGCCCGCAGATAGGGGAACCGCTCGTCGGGCAGGTCCGCGAAATACTCCTTCAGCTCGGCCTTGACCTGCTGCTCCGCCTCATCCTTGGACTGGTTGAGGTGGCGTTTGCGGGCGCGCCAGATCGAGTTCTCATACGCGTCCGCGGTGACGTACAGAAAGATCCGCTCGATCGACCAGGCACCGTAGTGCGGCGGCATCCCGCCCTGGATCAGCAGGCCGAGCATCCACTCCGAGGCGCGTAACGCGTTCGGCCCGGTGGGGATCGAGGCGAGCGCGACGCGAGCCAGGTCGTTGTGCGCCTGGAGGATCTCGTGCGTCTCCAGCATCAGCTGCCTGATCTGCGCCTGCCAGCGGCCGGGCTCCCGGGCCGGCAGCTCGATCTCGCCGCAGACCCGGTCGAACATCAGCCGGAGCAGCTCGTCCTTGTTGGCCACGTGCGCGTAGAGGCTGGACGGGCCGGTGCCGAACTCGGCGGCGACCCGCCGGGTGCTGACCGCGTCGATGCCCTCGGCGTCACTGATCCGCAGCGCGGCGTCGATGATCTGCTCGCGGTCGAGCTGCACGCGGGCCGGCTGCCGGTCGGGGAGCGGGCTCCAGGGGGAGGTCTTCATCGCTTCCTAATTTAGTTGACACGAACAGTGTTCGCCACTAGAACAGTGTTCGTGACGACGAACAGTGTTCAAACAGAGACGACGGCACCCGAGGCGGCCTACCGCTATCGGTGGATCGCGCTCTTCGTGATTCTCGCGGTCGAGGTGATGGACCTGCTCGACGCGCTGGTCACCACGATCGCCGGTCCGGTGATCCGGACCGAGCTCGGCGGGTCGTACAGCCTGATCCAGTGGCTCGGCGCGGCATACACCCTGGCCATGGCCATCGGCCTGCTCACCGGTGGCCGGCTGGGCGACATCTACGGCCGCCGCCGGATGTTCCTGATCGGCGCGGCCGGCTTCACCCTGGCCTCGCTGGCCTGCGCACTGGCCCCGTCGCCGGGCGTGCTGGTCGGCGCGCGGACCGTGCAGGGCCTGTTCGGCGCGCTGATGCTGCCGCAGGGCCTGGGCATGCTGCGGGAGATGTTCGGCCCGGCCGAGCGGGCCAAGGCGTTCGGCGCGTTCGGCCCGGTGATGGGCCTCGCCTCGGTCGGCGGCCCGATCCTGGCCGGCTGGCTGGTCGACGCGGACTACTTCGGCACCGGCTGGCGGATGATCTTCTTCATCAACCTGCCGCTCGGCGTCTTCGCGGTGATCGGCGCCATCCGGTTCCTGCCCGAGTCCCGCCTGGAACGCGCTCCGAAGCTCGACGGACTCGGCGTGGTGTTCGCCGCGGTCGGCGCGTTCCTGCTGCTCTTCCCACTGGTGCAGGGCCGGGAGCTGGACTGGCCGGTGTGGACGTTCGGGATGCTGGCGCTCGGCGTGGTGGCGTTCGGGCTGTTCGCGGTCTACGAGGGTCGCCGGGACAAGCGCGGGCTCGACCCGCTGGTCACCCCGAGCCTGTTCCGCAAGCGGGCGTTCACCGGCGGCCTGGCCCTGGGCCTGATGTTCTTCGCCTCGCTGATCGGCACCGGCCTGGTCTTCACGTTCTACCTCCAGATCGGCCTGGGTTACACCCCGCTCAAGGCCGGCCTCACCACGCTGCCGCAGGCGCTCGGCATGGTGGCCGGCTTCATCGTGGCCGGCGCCGGACTGGCCGAGAAGATGGGCCGCAAACTGCTCCAGCTCGGCACCCTCGTGATGGTCCTCGGCACCGTGGCCTTCGCCGGCACCGTGCACTGGGCCGGCGCGGACATCACGCCGTGGCACATGATCCCGGCGCTGCTGCTGCTCGGCATCGGCATGGGCCTGGCGATGGCGCCGTTCTTCGGCATCGTGCTGGCCGGCGTCGACGACGAGGAGAGCGGCTCGGCGTCCGGGGCGATCACCTCGGTGCAGCAGCTCGGCGGGGCGTTCGGCATCGCGGTGCTCGGCACGATCTTCTTCGCGCTGCTGCCCGGAGCGGTCGGGCGGCACGTGGACAGCTCGGCGGACTCGCTGCGTGGGGTGCCGGCGGCCGCGATCAGTGGACTGCGGGACTGCCTGACCGATCGGGTGGCCGAGGAGAATCCGGACGTCACGCCGCCGTCCTGCCGGTCCGCCGGTGGGCCCGCCTCGCCCGAGCTGACGGCTTACGCCGCCGAGCAGGTGCGGGCCGGCTTCGAGGACACCACCGTCCGGACCTCCGGGGTGTCCCTGCTGCTCCTGCTCGCCGCCTTCGGGCTGAGCTTCCTGATGCCCCGGCAGGGAAAGCCGGAGGGCGATCACTTGGGGTAAACCACCCCGCTACGGCCGCTGTACAGGTGCCGGGTGCCGTCGGCCTCGTAGCCCGTGTTCGGCGCGTCCAGCCAGACGACGTAGGGCGCGCCCGGGATCAGCCCGGTGATCGTGGCGCTGATGGTGCAGCCGGTGCCGGCCGGGACGTTCTTCCACACCGGCGCCGGCTGGGCGCCGGAGACCAGTTTCTGCGGGACGGCGGTGACCCGGTAGTTCGAGTCGTACTGCCGGGGCCACTCCACCTTGAAGCCGCCCGCGATCGGGGTCACCGCCACCGGGATCAGCACCGGATCGGTGGCCGGCCAGGCCTTGGTGCAACTCGGGTTCGCCGACGGCAGCGACGCGGTCACCCCGGCGGTCGGGCGGGCACTGCCCAGCGACGGCGTCGGGCTCGGGGTGGCGCTGCCGGAGACCAGCACCGACCAGGTGCCGCCGGGACTGGGCGCGGAGGCCGTCGCCGGGGTCGTCCCGGAGCCGGAACCGGAGCCGCATCCGGCGGTCACCAGCGCGGCCGCCAGCACCAGCCCGGTCTTGACGCGCCGCATCCCGGCCCCTCCCGCTCGGTCCCCCTCTACCCGTTCGGCGGGGGGACCCGGCGGGCTTAGCCGTTACTTGCGGCTGAAGGCCTCGTACTCCTTGAGCACGTCCTCGGTCGGGCCGTCCGCCCGGATCAGCCCGGACTCCAGCCAGATCACCCGCTCGCAGGTGTCCCGGATCGACTGCTCGCTGTGGCTGACCAGGAACACCGTGCCGGCCTCGGCCCGCAGCTCGCGGACCCGGGCCTCGCTGCGCTTGCGGAACTTGGCGTCACCGGTGGCCAGCGCCTCGTCGATGAGCAGCACGTCGTGCTGCTTGGCCGCGGCGATCGAGAAGCGCAGCCGGGCACCCATGCCGGAGGAGTACGTCCGCATCGGCAGCGAGGCGAAGTCGCCCCGGTCGTTGATCCCGGAGAAGTCGATGATGCTCTGCTTCTTCTCCTTGACCTCGGCCGGCGACATGCCCATGGCCAGGCAGCCGAGCTCGACGTTGCGGTCGCCGGGCAGGTCGTTCATCAGGGCCGCGTTCACGCCCAGCAGCGACGGCTGGCCGGCCGCGTAGATCGCGCCACGGGCCACCGGCAGCAGGCCGGCGACCGCGCGCAGCAGGGTCGACTTGCCCGAGCCGTTGCTGCCGATCAGGCCGATCGCCTCGCCCTTGTACGCCACGAAGGAGACGCCCTTGACCGCGTGCACCTCCCGGACGTTCGCCGCCTTGGTGCGGGTGACGATCCGCTTGAAGCTCGCGAGCGGGCTCTGCTGCTGACCACCGGCCGACCCGTGGATCTTGTAGATCACGTGGGCGTTGTCGGCGATGACAGTGGGGATGCGCTCGTCGTCGGCGATGTCAGCCACGGCCGTAGCCCTTCTCTCCGCGCCAGAAGTAGACGAAGCCGCCCAGGCCCACGACCAGCGACCAGATGACCGCCTCGGTCCAGAGCTGGGCCGGGCTGCCGGCCAGCTTCACGTTCTCCATCAGCGCGTGCCGGTAGAGCTCGATGAAGACCAGCAGCGGGTTCAGCTCGACGGCGAACAGCTTCCAGCCGTGCAGGTGCTCGGTGAACCGGGTGACCGGGTAGAGCACGGCCGAGCCGTACAGCCAGAACCGCATGATGAACGGGATCAGCTGCTTGACGTCGCGCATCTTGGAGCCGAACCGGGCGCAGGCCAGCGCCAGCCCGGTGTTGAAGATCGACTGGAGGATCATCGCCGGGATGACCAGCAGCCACTCCAGGTTGACCGGCTCCTTGACGACCACGATCACCAGCAGCACGACCAGCGCGGTGACGAAGTTGCGGATCTCCACCAGGGCCACCGACAGCGGCAGGCTGGCCCGCGGGAAGTGCAGCGCCCGGATCAGGCCCAGGTTGCCGGTGATGGCATTGATGCCGTTCTGCACCACCGACTGGGTGAACTGGAAGACGAAGACGCCGATGCAGAGATACGCCACGAAGTTGTCGACACCGCCACGTGTGCCGATCACCACACCGAAGATGATGTAGTAGACGAAGGCGTTGAGCGCCGGCGTCAGCACCTGCCACAGCGCGCCGAGGTTCGTGTTGCCCAGCGAGGACGTCGTCTTCGCCTTGGCGTGCGCGGCGATGAAGTGGCGATACCCCCACAGCTTGCGGGAGTACTCCACGAGTCCGAGCCGACGCCCGGAAGAGGTGAGGCCGTGCCGTCGGGCGAGATCCCTGGGGGAAACGCCGGTAGCGGCATCGGCAACCGCCGTCTCTGGCATGGACTGGTGCTCCGATCTCGTCAGCCCGGGCGAAGCAGCGGACTCCGGTGACTTGCCTTCGAACACAGCTAGCAGCATGACAGGCGTCCGCCGACGCCGATGGAACGGGTTCGTATCGACGTTGAAGGAACGGTAGCCGACCAAACGGCGGAACGCAACCGTTACGTCGTAGCGCTATAGTTACCGGGTGGCGACAGTCAAACGCGCACCTGCCGGAGCGGCGGTGCTCCGGAACGACATCACCGTGGCGATTCGTAACGCGGTCATGAGTGAGCTGGCAGAGGTCGGTTACGGCCGCCTGTCGATCGAGGCCGTGGCCCGGCGTGCCGGCGTCGGCAAGACCGCCATCTACCGGCGATGGAGCAACAAGCTGGAGATGGTACTGGAGATCATCACGGAAGTCGCCGGTCGCAAGGTGCCACTTCCGGACACCGGCTCGTTCTCCGGCGACCTCGACCTGCTCATGATGATCGTCAGCAAGGCGCTGCAGCACCGGGTGGCCTCGCAGATCATCCCCGACCTGATGGCCGAGGCGGCGCGGAACCCGCAGATCGCCGAGACCCTGCAACGGGTGCTGCGCACCCACCAGCAGTCGGTCGGGGAGAAACTGGTCGGCCAGGCCATCGCCCGGGGCGAGCTGCCCGAGGACACCGATCCGGAGGTGGCCGTCGACCTGATCCTCGGCCCGCTGTATTGGCGGCTGGCCGTCTCCCGGCAGCCGATGAGCGACGACTACCTGGAGAAACTGGCCGCGTCGGTGCTCGGCTCGCTGAAAGCCGGCGGCGCCGCCAAATAACCGGGTCGCAACCCGCGGAGTTCTGCATCGGGCCGGTGTCAGGCCGAAGGGAGAAGTCGTTCCCGACACCCACCCTCCGGAGCCGGCCCGATGCATTCCTCGCACGCCCCTCGCGTCGACACCACCGTCCTGGACGCGGCCGCCATGCTGGCCATCGCCATGGGCCGCACGCCCGACGCCGGCCTCGGCTTGGCCCCGCAGCGGCCGGCCGTGGTGACCGGCGCCGCGGTGGTCGGCGCCTGGCGCAGCCAGGACGGCATGGTCCGGCTCCAGCTGCGCATCGATGGAACGTACGCGGGGCAGGTGGCCGGCCGCCGGAAGCGGCCGGCCGGCACCTATCGGATCGACGGCGCGTCGGTGGTGCTGCACGACGCCGTGTCCGGGCTCAAGACCCCGGTCACCGTCCTGCACGAGGGCGAGCTCGAGATGGCCGGGCACCGCCTGCTCCCCGCCTGAAATTCCCTTTTTCGGTACGGCCTGCGCGCGCCGGCCGTACCGAAAAGCGGGTTTGAGATTTACGTCACCGACAGGTGCACGTGGTTCGTGTGGTCGGTCGACGGCGTGCCGCCCGCCCCGCTGTACGACTTCCATCCACTGCTCGGCAGCCAGATCCGCTTGAACCAGATCACGTAGAGCACGCCCAGCGTGTCCGAGTTGTGGATGAAGTAGTTCGCCAGGTTGGTCCCGTAGGTCTTGCTGGCCCCGGTCGCCACCCCGCCGAACCCGTTCTTGTCGGCGGCGAAGTCGCAGGCCCGTCCCTTCGGATGCTCCCCGCTGTTCTGCGGCCGGTAGCAGGCGACGTACCGGGTGAAACCGGCCTTCTGCGCCTGCTTCATCGCGAACAGCAGGCGTGGGCTGATGCAGCCGTCCGTCGTCGGGTCCGGCACGCACTTGCCGTCCAGGTCGCCGGAGGGCTTGTCGGCGTCCGCGCTGCCGCCGCTGGAACCCGCGTCACCGGAGTCCCCGCCCTGGTTCGCGTCCTTGAGCGCCTGCTCGGCCTGCGCCTTGCGCTTGGCCATCACGTTGACCTGCTTCTGCTGGTCGACGATGGCCGCGTCGATGCCGGTCTTGGCCGTCTGGCGGTCGGTGCGGGTGTTCTTCAGGTCGGCGATCGCCTGGTTCTGCCGGGCCGCCACGGTGGTCAGCAGCTGGGCCCGGTCCAGGAAGCCGGCCGACGAGTCGGCGCCGAGCATCGCGCTGAGCGGGCCGAGCCGGCCCATCGTGTAAGCCTGCTGGGCGTACTTGTTGAGCGCGGCCTGCTGGGGGCCGAGGGCCGCGTCCAGCTTCTTCAGCTCGGCGGCGAGGCTGGTCTGCTGCTGCTTGGATTTCGCGAGCTTGGCCTTGGCGTCGACGTAGCCTTTCGAGGCCTCGTTGAGCTTGTCGAGCAGGGCTTTCGCGCCGCCCTCGCCGTCGTCGCCGGACTCGCCCGGCGCGGTCAGCGGACGCGGCGCGGCAGCCGCCGGGCCGGCGACACCGGCGATCCCGCATGCGGCGACCAGGAGCGCTAGAAAGGCCGCCCATCGTCGCCGCGCAGTCACATGCTGCACTGGCTGTTTCCTTCCGTCGGCCGCCGGCCGGGTTAGCTGACGGGCTCGGGATGAAGGAAGTCCCTACCGCGTGATGCGGATTCGCCCCGGAAGAAAGGTGGATCCCCGGCTCGCTCGTTATGCGATTAGGCGGCGGTCCCCGCGCGGGAACCGCGACGACCATACCCCAGCGGATCGACGAATCGACAGTTCTCGTACCCATTGCGACGGCCCGGTCACGAGTCGTGATGCGATTACGGAAAGTCGTTGTGCGGTAACAATTTTGGCCGTTTTCCGGACGCTGATGTACCGAGATATCTCAGGTAAACTGGCCGCCGGTCCTGCCAGGACGGCACCGCCCCCGAGTTGCCGGCAGGCCGCCGCCCAATCACCGAAAGGTGAGCCGGGGAACCAGGTAGTTGGGGTGAATCCGCTATATGCGGTAGGGATAGCTTCCGTCCCGAACCCGTCAGCTAACCCGGTCGGCGGTGACAAGGAAGGATTGTTGATGACCGCACGTCCCCGCCGGTGGCTGACGCTTGCCCTGGCGCCGTTGGTGGCTGCCGCCATATTCGTGGCACCGGTCACCCCGGCTCATGCCGCACCAGGCGGCAACCCGACGACCGCCGATGAAGGCGACGGCGACGGCGACCTCTCCGACCAGATCGAGGCGACGAACCGCCGGTACGTCAACGCGAAAGCCGCGGTGGCGAAGTCGAAGAAGACCCAGAAGGAGCTGGCCGCTCAGATCAAGACCGCGGAGGCCCGGCGTGATCAGCTGGTTCCCGAGGTCAACGCGATCGCCAAGCAGCAGTACCAGGTCGGCAACCTCAGCTCGCTGAGCTTCCTGCTCCGGGCGAACGACTCCACGGACTTCCTGGACAAGGCGGTCTCGCTGGAGGAGATCAACAAGCTGCACGACGAGAAACTGCACGAGCTGAACACCCTGCTCCAGGACATCACCGCGGACAAGACCCGGCTCGACGCCGAGGTCAAGAACGAGGAGCAGCAGCTCGGCGTCCAGCAGAAACTGCACGACTCGGCCGAGGACCAGCTCGAGCTGCTCGGCGGCGGCACCGGCATCAACAAGACCATCACCGCCGGCTTCGTCGACGCGACCTCGAAGACGGCCGCTCCGGCGCCGCGCAACTCCGACGGCGGCTTCTCGCCGGAGTCCTGCAACCAGAAGGACCCGACGACCGACGGCTGCATCACCAAGCGCACGCTGCACCTCTACAACGAGGTGAAGAAGGCCGGCTTCAACATGTTCGTCGGCTGCCACCGCAACGGTGGCCCGTTCGAGCACCCGAAAGGCCGGGCCTGCGACTGGTCCCTGCAGAAGAGCGGGTTCTCCTCGGCGACCGGCAACGCCAAGATGATGCGGTACGGCAACGACCTCACCGCGTTCCTGGTGCGCAACGCCGACCGGCTCGGGATCTATTACGTGATCTGGTACAAGCAGATCTGGTTCCCCGCGACCAACAACTGGCACGCGTATCACGGTCCGAGTGACCACACCGACCACGTGCACGTGTCGCTGCTGTAATCGGGCTCTCGTACCGAAAAGCCCCCGCTTCCCTCCTCGGGAAACGGGGGCTTTCGCGTCAGGACGTCAGTGCGGGGTCGCGCGCCGCACCGGAGCCCGCCCGGCCGGCTGCGACGGCGACGGGCCGACCGGCCCGGCCGACGGGATCGCCATGGTCACCGGGCGCACCTGGGTGACCTCGATCTCCTTGCCGTGGTGCAGCAGCGTGAGCCGGGCCGACCCGCCGCCGTTGCGCAGCGAGTAGGTCACCTCGTCGGCGGTGACGTTGACCCGCAGCCGCAGACCCCGCCAGAGCAGCGAGAAGTCCAGGTTGTTGATCCGGCTGGGCAGCCGCGGCGCGAACGACAGCTGGCCGTTGAAGTCACGCATCCCGCCGAGGCCGGCGACCAGCGCGATCCACGAGCCGGCCAGCGACGCCACGTGCACGCCGTCGCGCGCGTTCTGGTGCAGGTCGTGCAGGTCCATCAGGGCGGCCTCGCCCAGGTAGTCGTGGGCCAGCTCCAGGTGACCGGTCTCGGCCGCCATCACCGCCTGGATGCAGGCCGACAGCGAGGAGTCCCGGACCGTACGCGCGTCGTAGTACGCGAAGTTGCGGGTCTTCTCCTCCGGGGTGAACGCGTCACCGCGGATGTACATCGCCATCACCAGGTCGGCCTGCTTGACCACCTGCTTGCGATACAGGTCGAAGTACGGGTAGTTGAGCAGCAGCGGGTAGCCCTCCGGCGGAGTGTTCTCGAAGTCCCACTCCTGCAACCGGGTGAAGCCCTCGCACTGCTGGTGCACCCCGAGCTCCTTGTCGTACGGGATGTGCACGGCCGCCGCCGCGTCCCGCCAGGAGGCCGCCTCCTCGTCGTCCACCCCGAAGCGCCGCGCCAGGTCCGGGTGCCGCTTGCACGCCTCCACCGCGGTCATCAGGTTCTGCTGCGCCATCAGGTTGGTGTAGATGTTGTCGTTCACCACCGCGGTGTACTCGTCCGGCCCGGTGACGCCGTCGATGTGGAACCGGCCGTGCCGGTCGTGGTGGCCCAGCGAGCGCCACAGCCGGGCGGTCTCCACCAGCAGCTCCAGGCCGACCTCACGCTCGAAGTCGTAGTCCCCGGTGGCCTGCACGTAACGGCGGACCGCGTCGGCGATGTCCGCGGCGATGTGGAAGCCCGCGGTGCCGGCCGGCCAGTACCCGGAGCACTCCTGCCCGCGGATGGTCCGCCACGGGAAGGCGGCGCCCTGCAGGCCCAGCGTCTGCGCCCGCTCCCGGGCCAGGTCCAGCGTCGAGTGCCGCCAGCGCAGCACGTCGGCCGCGGCCGAGGGCTGGGTGTAGGTGAGCGCCGGCAGCACGAACGTCTCGGAGTCCCAGAAGGTGTGCCCGTCGTAGCCGGGGCCGGTCAGGCCCTTGGAGCCGATCGGGCGCTGCTCCGCCCGGGCACCGGCCTGGAGAGTGTGGAAGAGGCCGAAGCGGACCGCCTGCTGCACCTCCGGGTCGCCCTCGACGCGGACGTCGGAGTGGTCCCAGAAGGCGTCCAGGTAGTCCTGCTGCTGCTGGACCAGACCCTCCCAGCCGTCCAGCCGGGCGCTGGCCAGCGCGGCGCCGACCTGGTCGCGCAGGGCGGGCAGCGAGCGCATCGAGGACCAGCCGTACGCGGCCAGCTTGACCACCCGCAGCTTCTGCCCCGGCTCCAGCCGGCAGGCCACCGTGGTGCGCAGCCAGTCGGCGTGCCCCTCGGTGGTGATCGCGTGCCGGCCCGGCGTCTCCACCAGGTGCTCCATGGCCGCGGCCATCCGCAGGTCACTGGCCTTGGTCCGGTGCACCAGCAGGCCGCCGGAGCGCTGCTCCAGCATCTCCTCGGCCTGCAGCGGGTGGTCCAGCACGGCGGCCACCCGGGGGTCCTTGCTCATCGGCGGCAACTGCTCGTTCGCCACCAGCTCGGACTGGAGGATCAGCCGGGTCGACTCGTCGAGCGGCTCCACCTCGTAGAGGAAGGCGACCACCGCGCGCTGGGTGAAGGAGACCAGGCGTACGGTCCGGACCCGGACACCCTTGCCGGACGGGGAGACCCACTCCACGGTCCGCTCCAGGGTGCCGGCGCGCAGGTCGAGGCAGCGCTCGTGGGAGCGGAGCTCGCCGTACCGCACGTCGAACGGCTCGTCGTCGACCAGCAGCCGCATCAGCTTGGCGTTGGTCACGTTGACCATGGTCTGGCCGGACTCCGGGAAACCGTAACCGCCCTCGGCGTGCGGCAGCGGCCGCAGCTCGTAGAACGAGTTCAGGTACGTGCCGGGCAGGCCGTGCGGCTCGCCCTCGTCCAGGTTTCCGCGTATCCCGATGTGGCCGTTCGAGAGTGCGAAAACGGACTCGGACTGGGCCAGCAGGTCCAGGTCGAGCCGGGTCTCCCGGATGTGCCAGGGGTCGACGGGGTAGGCCCGTTCACGGATCACGGTCGTGCCTCTTCTTGGAGTGAATTAGAGAAGTTCGGAAAGGTCGGTGACCACGACGTCGGCACCGTTCTCGCGCAGCGCGTCGGCCTGGCCGACCCGATCCACGCCGATCACCAGGCCGAAGCCGCCGGCCCGGCCCGCGGCCACGCCGGCCTGGGCGTCCTCGAAGACCGCGCAGTTCTCCGGGGAGAGGCCGAGGAGTTTGGCGCCGTACAGGAACGTGTCCGGCGCCGGTTTGCCGGGCAGGCTCAGCTCCCGGGCGACGACCCCGTCCACGCGGGCCTCCAGGAGGTCGGCGATGCCGGCCGCCTCGAGCACGTCCTTGCAGTTGGCACTCGCGGACACGACCGCGCGGCGCAGGCCGGCGGCCTTGGCGGCCTTCAGGTACTCCACCGAGCCGGGGTAGACCTGGACCGCGCCCTCCTTGATCTTCTGGAGCACGAGCACGTTCTTACGGTTGCCGATGCCGTTGACGGTCTCCTGGTCGGGACCGTCGTCCGGCGAGCCCTCGGGCAGGGTGATGCCCCGCGAGGCGAGGAAGGTGCGGACGCCGTCGGCACGCTGCCGACCGTCGACATATCGGTGATAGTCGGCGCCGGAATCGAACGGCACAAACTGTTGATCATGCCGCTGAGCCCACGATTCCAGGAACGTGTCGAACGTTTGTTTCCACGCGGCACTGTGCACAAGGGCGGTCTGCGTGAGCACCCCGTCAAGATCGAAAAGGCAAGCGGTTACCTGGGAAGGAAGTCCGAGCACGCGCCCAATGTAGTCGCACCCGCCTCAGGACGAGAGGCGAAGGGCGCCTTCACATTTCCTGTGTGTTTCATAAGCCGTTCAAGCTGCTGTTTCAGCTTTCAGCTCAACGTCGCAAGATCCATACGCAATCCGATAGAGGTACCGATCGGTCCGGTCGCGGTGGTCACCTCGTCGCACAGCTGGTGTGCCAGCCACAGACCACGGCCACCGATCTCCTCCGTACCGGGGAGGAGATGGCCGTCCCGATAGCCGTCCGGGATGCCCGGACCGGAGTCGGTGACCACGCACCACACCGACCCGGACTCCAGCCGCAGCACGATCCGGCCGCTGCCGCCGGCGTGCAGCACCACGTTCGTGATCACCTCGTTGATGGCGAGCACGTAGCCGGAGAGGCGGTCACCGGTGATCCCGGCCGCGGGCAGCAGCCGGGAGATCTCGTGGCGCAGCAGGGTGATGTCAGCGTGCCCGAAAGCGCGGTCCAGCAGGACCGGGGAGGACGCCGGTGCGGGGACGGCGTCGATCCTCGGCTCCCCGCCGGGAGCCGAGCGCACGGTCTGCCCGATCCTGTCCTCCACCGTCGTGCAGCCTACGC
The DNA here is from genome assembly GCF_018324205.1 of Actinoplanes ianthinogenes. NCBI lineage: Bacteria > Bacillati > Actinomycetota > Actinomycetes > Micromonosporales > Micromonosporaceae > Actinoplanes > Actinoplanes ianthinogenes. Next base: position 5,094,561 of record NZ_AP023356.1, on the reverse strand, counting down.
GCTGTGTCCGTCCGGTGGCAGGAGGCATCCACGATCCCGCCCGGAAGTGGCGTGCTCAGCGCCACCCCACATCGATCCGGTCCCCCCGCTCGTCGAAGAAGTGCACCGCGTCCATCTGCACCGCCACGGTGAGCGGATGCCCTGGGGTGACCGCGGGGTAGGGCGCCAGGCGTACCGACAGCTCGGCCGCCTTGCGGTGGTGCCGTCCCGGGTCGAGCACGCTGACCGGGCCGCGCTGCTGCTCCTCCTGCGCGGTGACCGAGTTCGACTTGGTGAGCCGCTGGAGCGCGCCGCCGAGCCGCCGCAGGGTGCCGCCCGAGGACTGCTCGCGCGCCGTGCCGCCGACCTCGTCGACCACGATCGCGGTGGCGCCGATGTCCAGGTAGGCCAGCGACTCGTGGCCGTGGTGCTCCAGGTACCGGATCCGCCCGTGCAGGACCGTCCCGGGCGTGTCGGGGGTGACCGGGGTGAGCGCCTCGGCCCGCAGACCGACCACGATCCGCTCGCCGTGGTACCGCGCCACCGCCCGCGATCGCGGGTCGGACCAGGCCAGGTAGAGGCTCTGCTCGCCGAAGTTGAGCGCGACGTAGCGGTCCAGGTGCACGTAGACCGACGCTTCCAGCAGGTTCATCCGCGGGGAGCCGAGGAACGCGGCGACGTACAGGGTGGCCGGGCGGCGGTACACCTCGGTCGGCGTGCCCAGGTCCTGGAGCACGCCGCGCCGCATGATCGCCACGCGGTCCGCCATGGTCAGCGCCTCGGCCTGGTCGTGCGTCACGTAAACGGTGGTGACGCCGAGCTCCTTGGTCATGCTGGTGATCTCGGCGCGCAGCTCGGCGCGCAGGCCGCTGTCCAGGTTGGAGAGGGGCTCGTCCATCAGGAAGACGCCGGGGCGGCGGACCATCGCTCGGCCCATCGCGACCCGCTGCCGCTGCCCGCCGGAGAGCTGACTGGGCCGGCGGCCGAGCACCTCGCCGATGCCGAGCGCGCCGGCCACCGTGCCGACCCGGTCCTGCCGGGAGCCGGGCTCGACGCCGGAGAGCTTGAGCGGGAAGCCGATGTTGTCCGCCACGCTCATGTGCGGATAGAGCGCGAAATCCTGAAACACCATGGCGATGCTGCGGTCGCGCGGGGGCACGTCGAGCACCGGCTCACCGTTCAGCAGGAGCTCCCCGTCGGTGGGGTCCTCCAGCCCGGCGATCATCCGGAGCACGGTCGACTTCCCACAGCCCGAGGGGCCCAGCAGGACCATGAACTCGCCGTCCTTGACGTCGAGCGACACCCGGTCCACGGCAACCGTGCCATCTGGCCAAATCTTGGTGACGTCCTTGAGCGCGACGGTGGACACCGCCAACCTCCCCCACGGTTTTGTGATCCCGATCCCACGACGGTCGGCGATCGGGTACTGACTTTGCGAGGGGCTTCGATGCTTTGCCATCGGACGAACGTGCCATTCGCGGATAGTGATCAATCGATTACTGAGATCTGAACTCTCGGGCCCTTTGTGTGCACGTTCCCAGCAAGAACCGACAAATCGCCAGGGTGCCTTGCGCCACTGCGGACCTGCCCACCGGGCCGCTGGTTCACCCGCGGTTAAGAATGCCCTCATGTCCGCTTAAGCCCAGATCCAGCCCACGCCGGACCCGCCGCCCACTCACGGCCGCCCTTGATCCCTGTTCAACCGCTTTCGGTACGACCGGAAGCCCCGCCCACGGCCCACCACCGAGCCCCGTTCCGCCGAGCCTTCCGGTCCCGTTCGGTTCGCGGCCACAGTCGGCCGCCGCGCAACCCAGCCGGCCGCCCTCCGCGTGCCTTACTCAGTCGGCCACCCTCAGCGTGCCTTACTCAGTCGGCCGCCCTCAGCGCTCGCGGGAGGCCCGCCAATCGCGAGCCGCCGTGATCAGGAACACTCCCCCGGCCAGCGCCGCCAGCACCCCGAACCCGCCGATCGCGAAGCCCGCCAGCGTCACCCCGATCAGCAGCACCGTCCGGCCCTCCCAGCCCAGCACCGCCGCACCGGCCCGGGTGCCCGGCGCGCCCTTCTCCATCCGCGCCGTCAGGTCGTAGTGCCGCAGCGCCAGCACGAACAGCACCAGGAACACCAGCGGCCACGGCACCCCGCCGACCACCCCGGCGAGGATCACGAACAGGTACTCCGCGGCCCGCAGCGCGGCCGGCACCAGCCAGTCCAGCGCCCGGTCGTGGCGGGCTCGCGCGGTCATCCCGGCCGCCAGGGCCGCCGGGATCCCGCCCGCCAGGATGCCGGTCCGCAACGGTTCGCCGACGGCCGGGCCGACCATCGCGTACGCCGCCAGCACCGCCGTCACCACCAGCGGAAAGTCCATCCGGGCCCGGCCCAGCAGGTACCGCGCGAGCCACCCGTCGTCGCGATGCCGCGCGGTGTCGACCGTGTTCAGCACGGCCACCCGCATCGACAGCGCGCGCAGCGACCGCAGCGACAGCGTGTAGACGAACGCCAGCGCACCGAACCCGACGATCGCGGTCAGCGCGACACGCCCATTCGTCAGCGCGGCGGCCACCGCGATCAACGCCCAGCGCTCGCCGATCGGGAAGACCACGATCCGCTTCGCCCAGTAGATCAGCGAGCCCCGGCTGCTCTGCGCCGCCTGCGATGCCGCGGAGAGCCGGGCGCCGACCCCACCGGCCGCCTGCGGGCGCGGCCGGGCGGCCGCCTCGTCGTGCAGCGCGCCGTACCACGTGTCGGTCATGTGCCGCACCGTCTGCAGGGCGATCGCGGTGATCGCCAGCGGCCACGCGTAGGGCAACCCGATCCGGTCCGCCCCGGCCGCCAGCCCGGCGTAGACCGCATACTCCTTCGCCCGGTCGGCCATCGTGTCCAGCCAGCCACCGAACGCGTCGAACCGCCGGGTGTACCGGGCCAGCTGACCGTCCACACAGTCCAGCACGAAGCCCAGGTAAAGCAGTATCCCGCCGAGGATCATCGCGATCCGGGAGGCCTGCCAGAAGGAGAGCGCGGCCGCCCCGGCGAACAGCACGGAGAGCCCGGTGACCGCGGTCGGGCTCAGCCCGAGACGCGCGGCGGTGCGGGTGACCAGCGGAGACCAGCTGCTCACGGCGTACGTCGTGAAGAAGTCGTCCTGTTCCTTGACCGCGAGTCGCAGGCGCGCCCGCTCCTCGTCGATCCCGTCGACCCGCCGCCGCGCGGCGGCGAACTCCGCATCCGTCCGCACCCGCTCGGCATGCAGCAGCCGCACCCGGACCGCCGCCGGCACCAGCCCCGCCTCGAGCAGCAGGCCCAGAAGCCCCGCGCCTGCAAGATCCACTTCAGCCGCCAGGTCCGCTCCACCCGCGGAATCCGCTGCGGCGTCACGGCCGGTTTCGGTCGGGATGCCTTTTCCGTACGCCGGGAGCCGGTCGACGACCTTCTCCAGAAGCAACAGATCCGTCGGCGCCAGGCACATCGCCCCGAGAAAGCGCACCGTGCCCGCACCCGCGGCCGGCACCGCCCGGCCCCGATCCTCCCGCAGGTCACCCGCCGGATCCGGAGTCAGCAGCACGGTACTGCGCCCGGCCGGATCGGTGGCCAGCATCCACAGCAGGCTGTGGTGGGTGACCAGATCGTCCGCGCAGATCAGCAGTGCCTCGCCGGCGTCGTGCGCCCGGCGGCCCGCCTCACGAATCCGCCCCGGCAGATCAGCCCCGGACTCCACCCGATCGATCTCGGTCGCCCCGGCGGCGTGCAGGGCGTCGATGAGGTCACGGCTCAGCTCGTCGCCGGCGAGTGCGGCGCCGGCACCCGGGTAAAGGAGGGCCAGCGGCACCGTTCGCCTCCACAGATGAACACGAGCCCGCAGCCAGGGGGCCCGCAAGACGGCTAAAGGTTAACAGCGGGAGTCGGCCGGGTACGGGTCCCCCTTACGGGAGCTTGGTCGCGACTCTCCGCCTGCGGGATGAGGGAGGGCCGAGCCGCCGTACCTAACGTCGAAGTGGTCCGAGGCAGAACGCCCCGGCCACCACTGAAGGAGTGGATGATCGTGACCAGCCCTCTGAAGTCGAGCCGCCTGACCCGCCCGCGCCACGACCGCTGGATCGCCGGCGTCTGCGCCGGTCTGGCCCGCCGCACCGGGCTGTCCTCCGGAACGGTCCGGCTGCTGTTCGTCCTGTCCTGCCTGCTTCCGGGCCCGCAGTTCCTCGCCTACCTGATCCTCTGGGCCCTCATGCCCAGCGAGTAACCCACACCCAGCCCTTCCGCGGCCCACCCTCCCGCGGAAGGGCGATCCGCCCCCGGTTCTCCCGCCGCGCAAAGGCCGACCCGCCCTTCAGGCCACCCGCCACGAAGCGCCGAACCGTCCTCCAGACCACCCGCCATGCAAGCGCCGACCCACCCTCCAGACCACCCGCCGCACAAGCGCCGAACCGTCCCTCCGGGCCACCCGCCGTGCAAAGGCCGGACCGTCCCTCCGGGCCACCTGCCTCCCGAAGGGTCAACCGCCCCTCCAGGCCACCGGTCTTCCAAGACCAAACAGCACCGCAGGCGCACCTCAGGCCCCCAAGCGAGCGCTTCCACCTGGCGGCACCAAAGATCGTCGATCACCTCACCTCGGCTGACGCAGCCCGCCACCACCGGAGTTCACGAAGGACATCGATGTCTGGCGAGTAATCCGTCGGCTTTCGGGGCACATATCCGATACGCAACTACGGACCGGCGCCCAACCCGCCGGTCACCAAGCTCCCGGCCGGGCGGAAGCCGGGCTGGCACACCCGGCCGGGACCCCGCCCCGCCCCACCCCCGGGGGCGGGGCGGCCAAATCCCCCTCACCGCCGCGAGCAAGCAATCCCGCCGGCCAAACGGCCCAAGGCCGCTACTCCAAACCAGAGCGATCCGCCAGCCCGAACCCCACAATCCACCAGCCACCACCCCGAATCGAAGCGCTCCTCCGGCCACCACCTCGACCGAAGCGATCCATGGGCAACAACCCCGAACCGAAGCGGTCCACGGCCAACCACCCCGAGCGAACGCGGTCCCCCGCCGCCATCAGCGAGACAAGGCACCAGCCGCGAGCGAATTCGAACGATGAGCCGCACCCACCGTCATACCGATAGGCAGCACTCTCCGGCCGGCACCCGAAGAACACAAAGACCCGGCAAGCGGCACCGCCGCCCACCGGGCCCCAAGCCGAATCGCAGCCCCGCCAACCACCGGGCCGCGATTCCCGACGCCGCCGCCCCACCACCCCCGGGGGCGGCGGCGTCACCTAATCCCCGTCAGGGAGTCGTGAAGGTGACCTTGACCGACGTGTAACCCAACCGCACGAACAAGCTCTCCAGCATCAACTGAGTGTTCTGCTGAGCCCGCTGATCGAGCCCACTCGACTTGGCCGCCTCAGTGATTTTCTCCTGGGCCATCTGATAGACCCGCTGCTGCTTGTCCGTGTCACTGCGGAACGCGTCGCCGATGCTCGTCAACAGACCGCGATCCTCTTCGACCACGTAACTTTTCGCCATGTCGAGGGCGGCCGTCGACTGCTGCGGCGGCGGAAGGGTGAGCTCGATGGTCTTCTTCTCGTTGTCGACCTTCAGTGCGTCCCCGGAGAGGGCGCTGAAGTCGACATAGGCCTCCACCGTGCCCGAGCCGACGAACAGGATCCGCCGGTTGACCAGGAAGTCGGGGATGTTCTCCCGGTTCTGCTGGAGGTCGACGATGACCTGGAAGGTGCCGTCGGCCGCCACATAACGATGCAGGTCGCGCATGGACTGGAGCAGCACCGGCTGGCTGCGGTCGACGGTCTGGTCCGAGAACGGGTTGTCGAAGGTGGGGAGCACGTGCATCGCGCGCAGCCCGAAGCAGGACGCGACGATCAGGGCGAAGACGACGCCGATGAAGATCAGCAGCCGGGCGAAGAAGCTCGGCCTGTGCTCCAGCGGGACGGCCGGGGCGACCGGCTCGGCTCCATCGGGCACGGCCGGATACTCCGTCGTCGGCTCTTCGACATCCGGTGAGTTGGCCATGCCCCAACGGTACGGAGGGGGTCTGACAATTCGCGACCGGAGGAGCGGTAACACTCGCATCCAGCGGGAAAACCCGACAAAGGGTTTAGCCCTCGACGACCAGCACCCGCGCGTGAATCTGGTTCCGCTGCTGCAACGCCGCCCGCAGCGCCCGGTGCAGCCCGTCCTCCAGATAGAGGGCGCCCTGATACTCCACGACGTGCGGGAACAGATCCCCGTAGAACGTCGAGTCCTCGGCCAGCAGCTTGTCCAGCGCCAGCTCCCGCTTGGTGGTGATCAGGTCGGCGAGCCGGATCGGCCGCGGCGGGATCTCCGCCCACGCCTTCAGCGTGGTGTGGTGATCGGGGTACGGGGCTCCGTCCCGGACCGCTTTGAAGATCACGGCGGCTGCCCCTCTCCCTGCGAAACGTCGTCGGTATGCCAGCGTAGCCGCAGTGCGGTCAAGCCCCTGCGGCCGAAGCCCACCGGCCATGATGCACCACGTCGTCCACCGGACGGTGGCCGCGCTTGAGTGACGGTGACCTCTTGTCCGCTCCCCGGTATCCGACGGTCAGCGCGCCGACCGGGTTGAACAGGTCCGGTACCCCGAACGCCGCACGGAACGCGTCGATCCGATCCGGGGGCAGCCCGATGAAGCACGAGCCGAGCCCCTCGTTCACCGCGGTCAGGTGCATCAGCAGCGCGGCGAACCCGGTGTCGACGTCCCAGTACGGCACCGGCCAGCGCGCCTCGTCCCGGTCCGTCCAGCCCTTGTCGGATTCTGCATATCGGTCGAGATAAACCGATTTGTTCGACAGGGCGACGATGATCAGCGGCGCGGTGCTCATCCGCTGGAGCCAGCCGCCGGCCTCGCCCTCCGAGGAAGCCGTGACCGACCAGAACCGCTCCCGGTCGGCCGGATCGGTGAGGACCAGGAAGCTCCACCCCTGGGAGAAACCCGCCGACGGCGCCCGCAGCCCGTGCCGGACGATCTTGTCGACCAGCTCCGGCGGCACCGGCCGCGCGGGGTCGTACCCACGGACCATCTGCCGCCGGCGGACCACCTCGTCGAACTCCATCAGGCGCGGATCCCCCACGCGGTGGTCCAGGTCTCGCCCGGGGTCAGCGTGATCAGGTCACGGCTGGAGCGGAACGCGTCCGGCGGGCAGGTCATCGGCTCGATCGCGATCGACCGGCGGTGCCGCTCGCCGTGCAGTGTGTCGCCGGAGAAGATCTGCCAGTACTTGAATTTGTCGTCGGCCCAGAAGATGATCTTCGCGTCCGAGGCCGGGTCGGCGAGCACCACCTCGGTGAGCCCGTCCGGGCCGAAGTCGATGTCGCCGAACGTGGTGTCCAGGATCGCGGTGCCGATCCGCCGCGGCTCGGCGTAATCGAACTCGGTGCCGGCCACCTTGACCGCGCCGATCGGGAGCAGCCGGGCGTCGGCCAGGATCCGGGTTTTCGCCGGCACCTGGAGCACCGTGTTGTCCACCGTGACACCGGGCAGCCGCAGGTACGGGTGCACCGAGTAACCCCACGGCGCGTTCGCGTCGCTGGTGTTCACCACCTCCTGCACGCAGCGCAGCCCCTCGGCGGAGACCGACCAGCGGGTCCGCAGGGTGAGCGCCCACGGGTAGCCGACCTGGGCGGGCAGGTCGTACTCCAGCGTCACGGCGGAGGCGGTGTGCTCGGTGGCCCGCCAGCGGGACCAGTTCACCAGACCGTGGATGGCGTTGTGCCGGCCCGGCTCGGTGAGCGGGAGCTGATAGGACGTCCCCTCGAACGTGTACTGCCCGTCGCGGATCCGGTTCGGCCACGGCGCGAGGATCTGGCCGGCGGAACCCGGGGAGATCTCGTCCGGGCCGAAGCCGTCGAGCAGCTCCACCCCGCCGGACGAGAAGTGACGCAGCGTGCCACCGACCTCGGCGAGCACCGCGCGGCGGCCGTCTGCCTCGATCGACCACTGAACCCCGGATTTCGCGGCTGTCTCTGTCATACCCGCGACACTATCGTCCGGCATTGTCGCCGGGCTCCGGGACGGGCCGGTAACGGATCAGTGCCGGGAAGGCGAACGCCAGGACCACGGCCAGCCCGGCCGCCACGAAGCCGCCACCCACCCAGGAGGCGCCGACGCCGGTCAGGTCGGCGGTGCCACCGGCCCGCAGGTCGCCCAGCCGGGGACCGCCGGCCACCACCACGGTGAACACGCCCTGGAGCCGGCCGCGCAGCCGGTCCGGGGCGAACGTCTGCATGATCGTCTGCCGGTAGACCGCGCTGACCAGGTCGGCCGCGCCGGCCACCGCGAGCAGCAGGACCATCAGCCAGAGCTGGTGGGCGAAACCGGACAGGCCGATCGCCACGCCCCAGGTGACCACCGCGGCCACCAGCGCGATCCCCTGCCGGCGGACCCGGCTGATCCAGCCGGAGGTGAAGCCGGCCAGCACCGAGCCGATCGCGATCGCGCTGAACAGCCAGCCGACCGCGGAGCCGCCGCCGAACCGGTCCTCGGCCACCGCCGGGAACAGCGCCCGCGGCATGGCGAACACCATGGCGATCAGGTCGATGCCGAAGGAGAGCAGCAGCACCGGCTGGGTGATCAGGTAGCGCAGGCCGACCACGATGCCGCGCAGGCCGGCCGTCGGCTTCTCGCCGGAGTCATCCGGCTCGATCGGCGGGATCGGCGGCAGCCGCCAGGTGGCCCAGAAGGTGACGGTGAACAGCAGCGCGTCGACCGCGTACGCCACCTCGACGCCCGTGCCGGTCGACCAGATCCCCATGATCAGGCCGGCCGCCAGCGGGCCGAGCACCCCGCCGGCCGTGGTGGTCGTGTAATTCAGTGTGTTCGCCGACGGGACCATCGCGGTCGGCACGATCCGCGGGACGATCGACTGGCGAGTCGGGGTGCTGATCGCGAAACCGACCGACTGGATCGCGGTCAGCGCCAGCAGCAGGTGCGGGCTGCGCGCCCCCAGCGCGGCCTGCGCCAGCAGGCCCAGCGTCACCAGCCAGGTGAGCGCGGAGCTGGCCAGCAGCAGCCGCCGCCGATCGACCACGTCGGCCACCGCGCCGCCCCAGAGCCCGAAGATCAGCAGCGGGATCAGGCCGGCCACGCCGAGCAGACCGACCCAGAACGGCGAGTGCGTGATCGCGAACATCTGCACCGGCACGGCCACCGCGGTGAACTGGAAGCCGAAGAACGACGCCCCGGTGCCGATCCAGATCCGGCGGAACGCCGTCACCCGCAGCGGACTGGTGTCGATCATCCAGGACCGGCGTGGCTTGTCGACCACGCTCATGCCGCCGCCTCCACCGAGCCGGCCGATGCGCTCGCGAGCTCGCTCACGGGGCAAGCCTCTCGACCACCCAGGACGATCCGTCGGCCCGGAAGCGCAGCCGGTCGTGCAGCCGGTTGCTGCGTCCCTGCCAGAACTCCACGGTCTCCGGCCGCACCCGCAGCCCACCCCAGTGCGGCGGGGCCGGCACCGGTCCGTCACCGAACCGCTCGACCGCCGCGGCCAGCCCGGCGTCCACCGCGTCCCGCCCGTCCAGCACCCTCGACTGCGGGCTCGCCCAGGCCCCGAGCTGCGAGCCACGCGGCCGGGAGGCGAAATACTCCTCGGTCTCCGCGCGGGACACCCGCTCGACCGGCCCCGCCACGATCACCTGCCGCTGCATCGAGAACCACGGGAAAACCAGGCTTGCGTACGGGTTGAGCGCCGCCTCCGTCCCCTTGCGCGACTCATAGTTGGTGAAAAATACGAAACCGGTCGAGTCGTACCCCTTGAGCAGCACGGTCCGTGCCGACGGACGGCCCCGCTGATCGGCGGTGGCCACGATCATCGCGTTCGGCTCGGGCAGCCCGTACGCGGTCGCCTCGGCGAACCAGGCGGCGAACTGGCTGGCCCAGTCGCCGGCCAGCGAGCTCTCCAGCAGCGGCTCGTGCTCGGTGTAGTCACGGCGCATCCCGGCGGGGGACGGCTGAGCGGTTGACATCCGGGGTACTTCCTTTCGGCTGGAACGACCGTAAGTCCCCGTCCGCCGGGTGTCAGTTGAACCAGGATGGGTGTCATCGAGAGCACAATCGCCACGGGTCGACCGTGCGGTTACCCGGCGGGCAAGATGAATCACTCACCGCAGCTCACGTCTCCCAGGGAGTGCCGTGTCCGACTTCAAGCCGGGGCTCGAGGGCGTCATCGCGTTCGAGACCGAGATCGCCGAGCCCGATCGGGACGGTGGCGCGCTGCGATACCGCGGCGTCGACATCGAGGATCTGATCGGCCAGGTCTCCTTCGGCAACGTCTGGGGACTGCTGGTGGACGGCCGGTTCGGTCCCGGGCTGCCGCCGGCCGAGCCGTTCCCGGTGCCGGTGCACTCCGGTGACATCCGGGTCGACGTGCAGTCCGCGGTCGCCATGCTGGCGCCCTACTGGGGTCTCGACCAGCTCCTCGACATCAGCGACGAGCAGGCTCGCAAGGATCTGGCCCGGGTCTCGGTGACCGCGCTGTCCTTCGTCGCCCAGGCGGCCCGCGGGCTGGGCCTGCCGGCCGTCCCGCAGAGGGACATCGACAAGGCCGAGACCATCGTGGAGCGGTTCATGCGCCGGTGGCGCGGCGAGCCGGATCCGCGGCACGTGAAGGCCGTCGACGCCTATTTCATCTCGGCCGCCGAGCACGGGCTGAACGCCTCCACCTTCACCACCCGGATCGTCGCCTCCACCGGCGCCGACGTGGCCGCCTGCATCTCCTCGGGGATCGGCGCGCTCTCCGGCCCGCTGCACGGCGGCGCGCCCACCCGGGTGCTGCACATGCTGGAGGCGGTCGAGCGCAGCGGTGACGCCGCCGGCTACGTGCGGGAGGTCCTGGATCGCGGCGAGCGGCTGATGGGTTTCGGTCACCGGGTCTACCGTGCCGAGGACCCACGGGCCCGCGTCCTGCGCCGCATCGCCAAGGATCTCGGCGCCCCGCGTTACGAGGTCGCCGTGGCGCTGGAGACGGCCGCGCTGGCCGAGCTGCGGGAGCGCAAGCCCGGCCACGACCTGTGGACGAACGTGGACTTCTGGTCCGCCGTGGTGCTCGACTTCGCCGAGGTCCCGGTGCACATGTTCACCTCGATGTTCACCTGCGCCCGGGTGGCCGGCTGGAGCGCGCACATCCTGGAGCAGAAGAAGCTCGGCCGGATCCTGCGCCCCGGCCTGCGCTATGTCGGCCCGGAGCCACGCAAACCCTCGGAGGTCGAGGGCTGGTCCCAGCTCACGCATAATGTGTGACCGTGGCTGACATCCGGATCCCTGACTCGATCAAACCCGTAGACGGCCGATTCGGCTCCGGACCCAGCAAGGTCCGGCCGGAAGGTGTCGAGGCCCTCTCCGCGGTCTCCCGCACCTTCATGGGCACCTCGCACCGGCAGAAAACGGTGAAGGACCAGGTCGCCCGGCTGCGCCGCGGGCTGGCCGAGTTCTTCTCCATGCCGGACGGCTACGAGGTGGTCCTCTCCAACGGTGGCACCAGCGCGTTCTGGGAGACCGCCACGTTCGGCCTGATCCGGGACAAGGCGCAGTTCGCCGAGTTCGGCGAGTTCGGCGCCAAGTTCGTCAAGGCGGTCGCGGACGCACCGTTCCTGGCCGAGCCGACCGTGCACCAGGCTCCCGGCGGCCAGGCGGCCTACCTCTCCGCCGAGGCCGGCGTCGACGTCTACGCCAGCGTGCAGAACGAGACGTCCACCGGTGTCGCGGTCCCGGTCCGCCGGGTCGAGGGCGCCGACCCGGGCGCCCTGCTGCTCACCGACGCCACCTCGGGCGGCGGCAGCCTCGACGTCGACCTGCGCGAGACCGACGTCTACTACCTTGCCCCGCAGAAAGCGCTGGGCTCCGACGGCGGGATCTGGCTGGCCCTGATGTCCCCGGCCGCGATCGAGCGGGCGTTCGAGATCAAGGCGAGCAAGCGGTACATCCCGCAGTTCCTCGACCTGGTGACCGCGATCGAGCAGTCCCGGCTGGAGCAGACCTACAACACGCCGGCGCTGGCCACCGTCTTCCTGGCCGCCGAGCAGCTGGACTGGATGAACGCGCAGGGCGGCCTGTCCTGGGCGGTCAAGCGCAGCGCGGAGAGCGCTGCCGCGATCTACGGCTGGGCCGACCGCTCGTCGTTCGCCGCGCCGTTCATCACCGACCCGGCGCTGCGCTCGGCCGCGGTCGCGACGATCGACTTCGCCGAGGGCGTGGACGCCGCGACGATCGCCAAGGTGCTGCGCGCCAACGACATCGTGGACACCGAGCCGTACCGGAAACTGGGCCGCAACCAGCTCCGGATCGCGCTGTACCCGACCGTCGACCCGAGCGACGTGACCGCCCTGACCAGCTGCATCGACTACATCGTCGAGCGTCTCTGACCACCATGCGCGGCGCGGGGCAGTCTGTCCGCGCCGCGCTTTGCTTCGGTACGCCTGAAGCACAGCCACACCCGTGAGTCGCGCCGCGGCCCGTTGTCGGGAATCCGTCGCGCTGTACCCCGGTGACCTGACTCATGCGCCTGGGGAGTTGTAGGTCGTACAAAAAACGGGTTTGAATGGTTTGGATCTGCCCGAGAAAACGATGAAGATCATCTACCCTGGTCAGCTACTTTGACGGCGTGGCTTACCCCCATTGGGTGACCAAGGCGCGTACCGTGTTCCGAAACGCGCCCGGGTGACTGACTCTCGGGAGCACAGGCCAACGCGACGGGACGGAGGCAACGCATGCGGCCGGTACGCTTCGTCGCCCTTTCCGAGGACGGACAGGCCCTCGTGCTCGCCGATGAGGTGGGCCGCCTATTGGCCCTGCCTCTCGACGACCGGGTGACCGGGGTGATCACGGACGGTCCGGCAGCGCCGGGCACCGCGGTCGCGGTGATCACGACGGACAACGCAGCCGCGCTGTCCCCGCGTGACATCCAGGCCCGGATCCGCTCCGGCGAGTCCGCGGAGGAGGTCGCCCGGATCGCCGGCGTCCCGGTCGACCGGGTGCTGCGTTACGCCGGTCCGGTGCTCCAGGAGCGGGCCATGCTGGCCCAGCACGCGCGTCGCACCCGGCTGAAGACGTCCGATTCCGGTCAGCCGCTGGCCGAGGTGGTCGACAGCCGCCTGGCCCAGCACGGCATCGACACCGAGAAGATCTCCTGGGACGCGTTCCGCAAGGACGACGGGGCCTGGCGGATCGTCGCCACCTGGCCGTCCGGCAAGGCCACCGCGCAGGCCATCTGGGACCTGGACAAGGGTCGTCAGGTGGTCTCCCCGCACGACGACATGGCGCAATATCTGTGCGCCGAGCGGCCCACCCAGATCCTCGGCCAGGAGCCGGCCCCCGAGCGGGGCGGCCACGGCCTGCCCGGCCCGGCCCGCAGCTCCGAGCCGACCCGCGGTGGGCACGGCCTGCCCGCGGCCGACGCGCCGGCCCGCCCGACCCGCGACCCGATCCGGGCCGGCCGGGACGCGCTGCTGGCCTCGCTGGACCGGCCGCTGGAGGGTTCCTCCGGCCGCGGCCTGGAGCCGGTCTCGCCGGCCGCCCGCCGCCCGGTCGCCGGTGGTGCCGCGGCGCTGCTCGGCGGCGGTTCCGGCTCCGCCTTCGACGACGACTCCGACCTGCCCAAAGAGGTTCCCGCGGTGCCGTCGCTGGCGGTCCTGCGCCCGCGCCGCACGGTCGGCCAGACCCCGCAGAGCCCCGCCGAGGGCGAGGAGAACAAGCCTCGCAAGCGGCTCCCGAGCTGGGACGACGTGCTGTTCGGCGGCGGTCCCGCCGCCCGGGAGTCCTCCTGAGCAAACTCTTCGTGGCCGTCTTCCCACCGTCGGCGGCCCGCGAGGATCTGCGCCGCACGCTGCCCGCGGAGGGGCGTTTCACCCGTCCGTCGAAATGGCACGTGACGCTGGCGTTCCTGGGCGAGGTCGACGACGGCGCCATGCCGCTGGTGGCCGAGGCGCTCGCCCCCGCCGGCCCCGCGACGGCCGCCTTTGCGTTGCGGCTGGCCGGGGGCGGGCGGTTCGGGCCGGTGGCCTGGGCGGGCCTCGCCGGTGATCTGACGGCGCTGGGCGCGCTGCGGGAGTCGGTCCGAGTGGCGCTGGACGGGGCCGGGTTCGCGATCGACCCGCGGCCGTTCCGGCCCCACCTGACCGTTTCCTACCATCAGGACCGCCGGCTGCTCGCGGCCCTTGAGGGATACGCCGGGCCGAGCTGGCCGGTGCGCGACTTCGCCCTGGTCGAGAGTGTCCTGGGCAATTACCACGTCCGCCACGAGTGGCCCCTGACGGCCGGCTCCCGCTGAGCCCGGTCAGTCGCGCAGGGCCAGGCCGGCGGCCTCCAACTGGCTCTCGACGCGGACCCGCTCGATCTCCCGGTCGACCCCCTGCAACGGCTGCAGGTGCTCGGTGACGCCGAGGCAGGCGCAGGCCAGCCGCAGCCGTGCGTCATATGCCTGGAGCAGCGCGGCCATGCCGGCCTCGGACCACCGCAGCGGGCTGCTGCGCCGCTCCCGGCCGAGTCGGCGCAGATCGTAGGCGAGCTGCTCGATCGGGACCGGAGGCAACGCGGCCAGGCGGGCCGCCACGTCGACGGTCTGCATGTCGCGCTCGAGGCGGCGCATCTCACGATGGGGCGCGCCGGGACGGCGGGCCCAGGGAGCCGGGGCCGAGCCCTTGCGGGGCAGGCGACCCGGGGCGGGCACCCGGCGGAAGGTGGAGCCTCGCCGGGGCAGATGGCCCGAATCCGACCGGCGCGGAGCGGGGCGCCGGAGCATGACCCGGGCGCACGGCAGGACCAGCAGCGTCACCCACGCCGCCGAGATCACGACCAGTTGCACCATTGCCACGCTTCGAAGCTATGCCCCGAACCGCTCGTCCGGAACACCCGTTCGGCGGACCTATTCTGCCAACTACCTAAATGCCAGGTTCCTTACCGACATCGGGCACCGTTTCCGTTTCGCTCAACGGACAGGCGGTCCGTCAGGCAAGGCCCACGGGCTCCCGGCCGCGGCCCGCCGACTCCCCATCCGCGCCCGCCGGCTCCGGACCCAGGAAGGTGGCGTCGGCCGCGGGGAAACCGGCCGAGGCGGAGGGCAGGGAAGACGCGGACGGCCCGGCCAACCGGATCTCGAAGCGTGGCCGGAAGCGGACCCGCACCCGGTCCCCGCTGGTCCGCAACTGCCAGACCAGCGCCGCCACCGACGCCACGAACGACACCAGCCCGCCCATCCAGATGCTCGACGGCACCCCGAACCGCTCGCCCCACCACCCGGCCAGCGACGCCCCGATCGGCGTCGTCCCCAGGAAGACCAGCACGTAGAGCGCCATCACCCGCCCGCGGTACGCCGCGTCCACGCCCATCTGCACCCGATGATTGGCGGCCTGCGCGAGGTACATCGAGAAGAACCCGGTCGGCACCAGCAGCAGCATGGCGCTCACGAAGCCGGGCGCGAACCCGACCGCGAACTCCAGCGCCCCGAAGACCAGGGCAGCGCCGATCACCCGGTACGCCCCGGGCCGGGTCCGCCGCGCGCTGCCGGCCAGCGCCCCGCCCAGCGCGCCCACCGCCATCGCCGTGGTGAGCAACCCGAACGAGGAGGCGCCCGCGTGGAAGTTGATTTTCGCGAGGGCGGCCAGGGTGACCGGGAAGTTGAAGCCGATCATCCCGATCACCGCCATCAGGCCGATCGGCAGCAGCAGGTCGGAGCGCTTGCCGACATACTTCAAGCCGTCCAGCACCCGGGCGTCGCCGCGTGCCGCACGCTCCAGTCCGTGCAGCTCAGCCGTGTTCATCCGGAGGTAGGTGAAGACCGGGGCGATGGCCAGCACGGTGGCGATCAGGAACACGCCGCGGGTGGAGAGCAGCGAGAGCAGCACACCGGCCAGCGCCGGGCCACCGATCCGGGCGGAGTTGAAGGTGGCCGCGGAGAGGGCCAGCGCGTTCGGCAGCAGCGGCAGCTCGACCAGCTCGGAGACGAAGGCCTGCCGGACCGGCGTCTCCACCGAGTTGGCGATGCCGAAGAGCAGGGCGAACAGGAAGACGTGCCAGAGCTGGACGATGCCGGCGGCCACGATGACCGCGAAGGTGACCGCGGTGACGGCGAACACCGCGTTCGCCACGATCAGGAGTTTTCGCTTGTCGTATCGATCGGCGAGCCGCCCGCTGTACAGCGTCAGCAGCATCACCGGGACGAATTGGAGGGCGGTGACCACGCCGAGCGCCGCGGGCGAGTTGTCCGACAGCTCCAGGACCAGCCAGTCCTGGGCGGTGAACATCATCCAGACGCCGATCAGCTTGATCAGCTGGCCGGCGGCGAAGAGGCGATAGTTCCGGACTCGCAGGGATCGGAAGGTCGTGTTCAGCACTGCCCGCATGCGGTGGTGCCCCCTCGCTGTCGTACGCGTCATCGTCACGTGACGAAGCGGAACGACCAGCGGGCTCTCAGCCGCGGGCAACCCGCTGCATGATCTCCGCTGCGCGCGCCAGGGTCTCCCGTTCCTCCGGGCTGAGCCGCGCCAACTCCACGGCCAGCCACTCGTTACGAGCCCGCTCGTGCAGCGCGTAGACCGCCCGGCCCTCGTCGGTGGCGGCCAGGATCACCTGGCGCCCGTCCGTGGGGTGCGGCGTCCGCGCCACCAGCCCGCGATCCTCCAGCTTCCCGATGATCTTGGTCATCGTCGGGGGCTGCACCCGTTCCACATCGGCGAGCTCGCGTGGCGTCAGCGCGCCGGCCAGCTGGAGGCTGGTCAGCGCGGAGAGCTGACTGAACGTCAGGTCACCGACCGGACGGGCCTGGCGGACTCGCCGGCTGAATCGGATGATCGCTTCCCGCAGCGTCTTGGCCAGCGACTCCGCTGTGCGCTCCGTCGTCATCACCCGCTCCGTCACGATACTTAGCCTAGCTAATGAGCATGGCTAACGACATGTGATCGACCGTATGACAGCCGTCACCGGGCACGCTAACGCACCCGGTGACGGCTACCGCAACCTCAGAGGATCCAGGCCTCCAGCGGACCGCGGCAGAAGTACAGGACGAAGAGCGCGGCCACGCCGTACAGAATCGGGTGGACCTCCTTCGCCTTGCCGGTCGCGGCCTTCAGGACGACGTAGGAGATCACCCCGGCCCCGATCCCGTTCGAGATCGAGTAGGTGAACGGCATGATCGTGATGGTCAGGAACGCCGGCACCGCGATCGACCAGTCGGTCCAGTCGATCTGCCGCACCGCGGTCATCATCAGGAAGCCGACCACCACGAGCGCGGTCGACGCCGCCTCGAACGGCACCACCTGCACCAGCGGCGAGAAGAACATGGCCACCAGGAACAGCGCGCCGGTGACCAGGTTCGCCACGCCGGTACGCGCGCCCTCGCCGACACCGGAGGCACTCTCCACGAACGAGGTGTTGGAGGAGACGCTCGCCGCGCCGCCGGCCGCCGCCGCGATCGAGTCGACCAGCAGGATCTCCTTGGTCCGCGGCGGCATGCTCTCGGCGTCGAGCATCTCGCCCTCCTGGCCGACCGCGACCATCGTGCCCATGGTGTCGAAGAAGTCCGCCACCAGCAGCGTGAAGACGAACATCAGCGCGACCAGCCAGCCGGCGTGCTGCCACGAGCCGAGCACGTTGAAGTGGCCGAGCAGCGACAGGTCCGGGCTGCTGACGACCTTCTCCGGCATCTTCGGCACGTTCAGCGACCAGCCGTGCGGGTTCTGCACGACCGAGCCGACGCCGGCGATCGCCTCGACCGCGATGGCCAGCACCGTGGTGCCCAGGATGCCGATCAGGATCGCGCCCTTCACCTTGCGGACGAAGAGCACCAGGGTGAACAGCAGGCCGATCGAGAAGACCAGGGTCGGCCAGGTGAGCAGCTTGCCGCCCAGGCCCAGCTCGACCGGGACGGTGGTGTTGGAGGCGTCCGGCACCCGGTGCACGAAGCCCGAGTCGACCAGCCCGATGATCATCAGGAACAGGCCGATGCCCACCCCGATCGCGGTCTTGAGCTGGGTCGGTACCGCCTTGAACACCGCGGTACGCAGACCGGTGAGCACCAGGATGCCGATCAGGACACCCTCGATGACGACCAGGCCCATCGCGTCGGCCCAGGTCATCTGCGGGGCGATCTCGAACGCGACCAGCGCGTTCACACCCAGCCCGGCGGCCAGCGCCAGCGGGAACCGGGCCACCACGCCCATCAGGATGGTCATCACACCGGCGACCAGCGCGGTGCCCGCCGCGAGCGCGGCCAGCGGCAGGTGCGCGCCCTTCTGGTCGGCGCCACCGGCCAGGATCAGCGGGTTGAGGACGACGATGTAGGCCATCGTGAAGAAAGTGACGAAACCGCCACGGATCTCACGGCTCAGCGTTGAGCCACGCTTGGTTATCTCAAAAAAGCGGTCGAAACCGTTCCGCGGTGCGGCGGTCTCTACAACTGATGACATGCTGGCCCTTCCGGGTGGCACAGTGATCGACGCGCGCATGCTTTCAGACCGGATGACCTCGGCAAAAGCGCTGTGATGTTACAACTCTCACGTCCTGCGCCGAGACGTTCCGTAATGGCCTTACCCTGTCGGAGTGAGTGACCTGTCTCCCGCGACCCGGGCTGACGCATCGCCGGCCGGTCTCACCGTGGTGACCGGCACCAAACCACGCCCGGAGCCGCTGGACCCGCCGATGGTCCCGTTCGCGCTCGCCGGGCTCGCCGCCTTCGTGATCGCCGCGATCGTCTTCCGGCTCACCGACGCGCCGGACGAGTGGTTCGAGATCGCGGTGGCCGGCTTCCTGGTCGGCATCCCCGGCCTGATCACGATGATCGTCCACGATCGGAACAGGAAGCGCCGCCGGGCGCTGACGCACCCGGAGTTCCGCGTGACGGAGCCGCCGGCCTAGCTGTGGCCGTAATCCTCGCCCGGCTCGCCGGACTCCACCGAGCCGTGGCCGCGGCTGACCGCCACCGCCTCCACCTCACTGTCGTCATAGACCGTGGGCAGCTCGTCGACCGGCTGCTCGGCGCCGGCCAGCAGCGCCTCGGAGTGCGCGCCGCACCCGTGGTCGGCGCTGACCGCGCGACCGTCGTCCGGCGCGTACAGGTTGCCGCAGACGCCGAACATCTGCCGCAGCGAACCGGCCAGCGGCAGGTAGAACCCGCAGGTGCCGCAGCGCGCGTTGCGCGGGGCGGCGGCCGAGATCGGCGCCTCCGGGCCGGCGTCGCCGTCATACCACCGCTGGGCGGTCTCCATCCGGCCGTCCTGCGACATCACCCGGGACCGGCCCAGGCCGAGCTCCCAGGAGACCTCCTCGACCGCGGCGTCGTCACTCAGCACGTAACCCGGGGTCAGCCGGTCGTCGTCCGGCGCGGTCGGCATCAGGTCACCGACGCCCAGGTCACCGGGCTGGACCCGCTCGTTCCACGGCACCCAGCCGGGGGCGAGCAGCGCGTCCGGACCGGGCAGCAGCACGATCTCGCAGATCGTGACGTGCCGGCTGCGCGGCACCCGGGTCACCGTGACGGCCCAGCGCCAGCCGCGGTAACCGTCAAGGTGCGACTCGAAGAAGTGCGTCACCACCCGGTCGCCCTCGGCGATCACCTCGAGGTGCTCACCGACGTCAGCAGGGTCCACATCGGTGATCGCGCCACGGGCCACCCCGACGGCATCGGCACAGACCTGGTCGAGTCGGGCGGCGCGAGTGGTGGTCCTAGAGGTCACCCGCCCATTGTTGCCTACCGGGCCCCGGGCGCCGCAATGACTCCCCAGATAGCTGTGGACGGAGCGGGACGAAGGTCGCCCGGATAGGTCAGGATGGTTCCCATGGCGCTGCTTCCCACTCTCGGACGCACCGTCGGGACCGGCATCAAGGCCGTGCGCCTGGTGGTGCGTGGCTCGCTGGGCGCCGGCGCCTGGGCGACCCGCCGGGTCGGCTCCGCGCGGGCCCGCGGCGCGGCCAACGAGATCGGCATGATCCGGCTCTTCGACCTGCACGCGGTCTCCTGTGCCGGCGACGCGCTCATCGCGATCGGACTGGCCGGGACCATCTTCAGCGTCCCGCTCGGCGAGGCCCGCAGCAAGGTGGCGCTCTACCTGCTCATCACGATGGTGCCGTTCGCGCTGCTGGCGCCGGTCGTCGGTCCGCTGCTCGACCACTTCCGGCACGGCCGGCGGTGGGCGCTGGCGGTCACCATGCTGGGCCGGGCGTTCCTGGCCTTCGTGATGTCCGACCACCTGGTCGGCTGGGCCCTCTATCCGGCCGCCTTCGGCGTGCTAGCCCTGTCCCGGGCCTACGGGGTGGCCCGCTCCGCCGCGGTGCCCCGCCTGCTGCCCGACGGGGTCGGACTGTCCCAGGTGGGCGCCCGGGCCAGTGTCTACGGCACGTTCGCCGGCGCGGTGGTCGCCCCGATCGGCCTGCTCGCCTTCAAGTTCGGCCCACAGTGGCCACTGCGCGTGGCCACCATCATCTTCCTGGTCGGCATGGTGGTGGCGCTGCGCCTGCCGCCCCGCGCCGACTCCGACCCACCGGAGGCGATGCCACGCGCCTGGCGCACCGTTCTCGGCCTCAACCGCGGCTCGGACCGCCCACTTTCCGGCCGCTTGGTGGTGGCCGCCCTGATCGGCAGCTCCGCCCTGCGCCTGCTCTACGGTTTCCTGCTGCTCTATCTGACCTTCGCGATCATGGCCGGTGACCTGGACACCCGGGTCCTCGGCTTCACGCTGAGCAAGGGTTCCGCGGTCGGCCTGGTCGGCGGCGCCCTGGCGCTCGGCACCTTCCTGTCCACCGCGGCCGGCACCGGCCTGCGCATCCGCCGCCCACTCGCGTTGCAGTCCAGCGGCCTGGTGGTCACCGCCGGCGTCGCGATCCTCGCCACGGTCTTCTACAACCTGGCCACGATCACCCTGCTGGCCCTGCTCACCGCCATCTTCAGCGGCATCGCCAAGCTGGCCGTCGACGCCAGCATCCAGGAGCGCGTCCCGGAGCGCCTGCGCGCCACCGCGTTCGCCCACTCGGAGACCGTCCTCATGCTGGCCTGGGTGGCCGGTGGCGGCCTCGGCCTGATCCCGTTCACCGGCCGCCTCGGCATCGCCCTGGCCGCCGTGCTGTCCGTGCTGGCCGCCGCCCGAGCCGCCTGGTCCGCCGCCCGCCTGCACAACGAGCGCCTCGCCGGCCGCCCGGAAGACCCCTCTTCGGGTACGCCCACAGCGCCCCAGGACAACGAGGAAGCCCTGTTCTACGAGGCCAGCGACCCGTGGCCGGACGCCCCGACGGTCCCCGACCGCACCGCCCCGCACCCACCGTCCCCCCGCCGTCCGGGGTCCTCGGGCCGCCCACCCGCCGCAGCTCCCGCGTCGTCGGTGCGGCTCCCCTCGGAAACCCCACGCCCCGGCACCCGAGACTTCGACACCCCACCCCGCCCCGTCGGTCGCCCCCCGGCCCCGACCGGTGCCGATGCCCCGACCCGGACCGATGCTGATGCCCCGGCCCCCGCCGGCCGCCGCGGTCCCGCCTTAGCCGCTCCCGGCGACCGGTCCGGCGCGAGCTCAGCCACTCCCGGCGGCCGCGACCGCACGGGCGGGGGCTCAGTCGCTCCCGGCGGCCGCGTGCCCGATCCGACACTGGTCGACGAACCTCGCCGTCGCAGCTGGTGGCCGGGCCGGCGCAAGAAGAAGTCCGCCGCCGAGAAACCCGCCCCGGACGCCACCCGGCGCTTCCCCACCGGAGAACGGCCCGCCACTCCCGGTTCCCGCAGCACCCGCACCGATCTCCCGGCCACGGACGCCCGGGGGCAGCGCAGCAGCCCCGCCGATCTCCCTGCCGCGGACGCCCGCAGGCAGACCACCGGCCCTGCTGACCTCCCGGGCACCGACGCTCCGCGCTCCACCCCGCCCGTGGCACCTCCGGGCTACCACGTCTACCGCCCGTCCTCCGCCGACCCGGCCGAGCGAAACCCCAGCGAGGACGCGTGACCCAGCATCCGATCCTGGTGGTCACCGCGGTGCCCGCCGAGGCCGAAGCCTTGCGCGCCGTCCTGGCGGCCACGCCCGGGCACACCGTCCGTGGGGCCGAGTCCGGTGCCACCCGCGCCGACACCGACGGCGCTGTCAAGTCCGGCGACGCGGCCGAGTTCGGTGACATCGTCGTGGAGGCGGTGGGTGTCGGGCCGGCCGCAGCCGCCGCGGGCACCGCGCGACTCCTCGCCCAGCGCGCCTACCGGGCCGTGCTCAGCGTCGGCATCGCCGGCGGCTTCGCCGGGCGCGCCGACGTCGGCGGCACCGTCCTGGGCACCCGCACGATCGCCGCCGACCTGGGCGCCGAGTCACCGGCCGGCTTCCTCCCGATCGAGGACCTGGGCTTCGGCAGCAGCGTCCTCACGGTCGACCCGATCCTGCTCAAGGCCCTGACCGATGCCCTCCCGCACGCCATGACCGGCGACATCCTCACCCTGAGCACGGTCACCGGCACGGCCGAGACGACCGCCCGCCTCGCGGCCCGCTTCCCGGACGCGGTGGCCGAGGCGATGGAGGGCTACGGTGTCGCGATCGCCGCCGCCGGGGCCGGCCTGCCTTTCGCCGAGCTCCGCACGATCTCCAACCCGATCGGCCCCCGAGACCGAGCCGCCTGGCGCCTGGCCGACGCCTTCGCCGCCCTCCGCGCCGCCGCCCCGGCCCTCCACATCCTCCCCTGAGCCGTTCACCCCGGCCCAGCAACGTTCCCGGCCTCACGGCACGCGCCACAACACCCAGCTCGGCCGCCGGCTATCGCCGTGCCGTCCCCATGCGCAGCCCGGCCCCCCACTGTTCTTCGTGCCCACTCGACCGGGATTCCTGGCGCAACGCGGGTACCGGAAGGTGAATTCTTTTACAGGAATCTGTTGCTGTTGATGATCGCGCCCGGCATGCTGCGCTGAATGAGCATGTGACTTCCATCGCTGAAGGGCGTTGCGAGCCCGAAGCGCGGACGTCCCGGATCGCCGGAAACCGCCGGAAGCTGAGCGAGGCACGATGAACGACATGAGCGCCGGGGCCCGCGCCCGCTTGATCGGCGCCGGCTACGCCGCTCAGGGGCTGGGGTACGCGGCGGTCGTCACCGCCCTGCCCGCGTTCAAGGAACGCCAGCACCTGAGCGACGCCTTCGTCTCCGCGATCCTGCTGCTCGTCTGCGTGGCCGCGGCCGGCGGCTCGGTGGTCGCCGACCAGGTCGCCAACCGCTGGGGCAGCCGTTATGCCCTGGCCGGCGGCCTGTTCCTGGTCGGCGCCGGCCTGGCCGGGACCACCTTCGGCACCCCGAACGTGGTCTTCGTGACGATCCTGCTCCTCTACGGGATCGGCCTCGGCACCGTCGACGCCTCGCTCAGCATGCAGGGCGTCCTGGTCCAGGCCCGGCTCGGGCGCAGCGTGATGAGCCGGCTGTTCGCGGCCTACACCGCCGCGGCGATCACCGCCGCGCTGCTCATGTCCGGTTCGCTGGCCACCGGCGGCGGCGCCTCGGTCGCGGTCGGCACCGCGGCCGCCTTCGCCGTGCTGGTCGGCCTGGTCGGCTGGCGCGCCTTCGAACCCGGCCGCACCGAGCGGTCCAGCGTCGTCCACGAGACCGGCGGTCGCGCGGTCCGCCGGGTCGTCTGGGTCTGCGGCATGCTGATCTTCACGGCGTTCCTGGTCGACTCCGCGGTGAGCACGTGGAGCTCGGTGTACCTGGAGGACACGCTGCTCGCCGCCGCTTCGGTGGCTCCGCTCGGCTACGCCGCCTATCAGGCGACGGTGCTGGTCAGCCGTCTGATCGCGGACCACCTGGTCCCCCGGGCCGGGCGCCTGGTGATGGCGATCGGCTCGCTGGCCGTCTCCGGCCTGGGCTGTGCCCTGGTGGTCCTGTTCCCGTCGGTCGGCGCCGCGGTCACCGGCTTCGCCATCGCCGGTATCGGCGTCGGCGTCCTGGTCCCCCTGGCCTTCTCCGCCGCCGGCGAAGCCGCCGCCGAGAGCAGCGACGAGGTCATCGCCCGGGTCAACCTCTTCAACTACGGCGGCGCCCTGGTGGGAGCGGTCCTGCTCGGCGCCCTGTCCGACCCGATCGGCCTGCGCATCGCCTTCCTCATCCCGGTCGTCGGCGTGGTCCTCACCCTCCCCATCGCCCGCCGCATCACCCACCTCACCACCGCCGAACCGGCCCCCCGCCCCACCGCCTGACCCCACCGCGCCCGCGTTTCTCCCCGAAACAGATCGCTCCGCCTCCCCGGTTACTGCCCACTCACTGGTCGATGGCCGGTCGCGGTCGATGTCCGGTCGCGGCCCGCACCCCAGGCCACGGCACTGCCCGGCCACGACCGAGGCCGCCGGTTCGGTCCGCATGCCAGCCCACGGAACCACCCGGTGAGGCCCGGCCGCCAGACCCGGACAACGGCCGATCTCGGCCCGCACGCCAGGCCACGGCACTGCCTGGCCAAGACTGCGGCCGCCGACTACGGACCGCCCTGTTCCCGGTCCGCACGCTAGGCCACGGCACTGCCTGGCCAAGACTGCGGCCGCCGGCCACGGACCGCCCCCTGGTCCCGGACCGCACGCCAGGCCACGGAATCACCTGGTCCAGGCCCGGCCGCCGGCTTCGGACAGCGGTCGGTCCCCGGGTCGCACGCCGGCCACGGAACTGCCGGTCGCCTCTGCGGCCGCCGGACGCGGCTAGCCGATGACCCGGTCAGACCCGGGTGTGCGGCCGGTTCCGATCCGCCGCCCGCTTTCCGATCACGAGCCGATTTCCGGTACGCCACCAGCTGCGAGCCCGGGCAACACCACCTGCCCAGCCCCGCGCCGCCACGGCTGGTCCTCGTGGCCCTATCCAGGCACGAAACAGGGCCACAGACGCCAGCCCAACCACCCCGGCTGGCCCTGGAAGCCCCATCCAGGCACGGAATAGGGCCACGAACGCCAGCCCGACAACCCCGGCTGGCCCCGGTAGCCCCATCCAGGCACGGGACAGGGCCACGAACGCCAGCCCGACAACCCCGGCTGGCCCTGGAAGCCCCATCCAGGCACGGAATAGGGCCACAGACGCCAGCCCGACAACCCCGGCTGGCCCCCGCGGCCCCATCCAGGCACGGGACAGGGCCACAGACGCCAGCCCGACAACCCCGGCTGGCCCCCGCGGCCCCATCCAGACACGGGACAGGGCCACAGACGCCAGCCCGACAACCCCGGCTGGCCCTGGAAGCCCCATCCAGGCACGGGACAGGGCCATGGACGCCAGCCCGACAATCCCGGCTGGTGCTGGGGGCCGTATCAGGGCACGGAATAGGGCCATGGACGCCAGCCCGACGATCGGGGCGGAGGCATCCGGGCACGGGACGACCGCGCGGGCGGCGCGGGCGGGCGGGGCGTCGCGGTGGACCGTGCGGGTTCGCGGGCCCGCACGACACGCGCTGCGGTCCGGGCGTGGGCCGGGCCTCGCGAGCCGACTGCCACGGGGCTCCCAGTCGTACAGAAAAGAATCCGGAAGGGATGCTGCCTGTCGGAGGCGGCCCGGACACAAGGCATAGGCTGGTCGGGTGCCGAGGCTGGTCGACCACGAGGTGCGCAGGGCGGAGCTTCTCGCGGCCACCTGGCGGGTGGTTCGGGCGCGAGGTGTCGAGGGCACCACGACGCGGGCGATCGCTGACGAGGCCGGGTGCTCGCTCAGCGTGCTTGCGCACTTTCTCGGCGGGAAAGACGACATTCTGGTCGCCGCGCAGCGGGCCGTCTATGAGCGGATCGTGGAGCGGGCGTTCCGGATCGGCGGGGACCTGTTCGGGCTGGCGGCGCTGCGGGCGGCGCTGGACGCGGTGTTGCCGCTCGACCCGGAGCGGGCCGCGGACGCGCATGTGAACGTGGCGTTCGCCGGGGCGGCGCTGTCGCATCCGCTGCTGGCCGAGTCGCGGCGGGAGTCGCACCGGCTGATCCGCGAGCATCTGCGCACCTGCCTGCGCGAGGCCCGGGAGCGGGACGAGGTCCGCCCCGGCGTCGCCGACGAGGCGGTCATCGACGATTTCATCATCCTGGTGGAGGGCAGCACCCTGCTCAGCCTGGTGGACGGCTGGGCCGAGGAGGGCCGGGCGGAGCGCCTGACCCGCCTCGCCGACAACTTCGTCAATCAGCTCGCGAAGTAAGAACCAGCTCGGGAAGTAAGGATCAGCTCGGGAAGTAAGAATCAGCTCGCGAAGTAAGAATCAGGTCGCGGTACCAGTACCAGGAGTCCTTGCGGGTCCGGGCCAGCGTCTCCCGGTCCACGTAGACCAGCCCGAACCGCTCGTCATACCCGGCCGCCCACTCGAAGTTGTCGAACGCCGACCAGACGTAATACCCCTCGACCCGCACCCCGGCCTCGATCGCAGCCTGCACCGCCCGCAGGTGCGCGTCCAGATAGGAGATCCGGCGCTCGTCGTGCACCCGGCCGTCCGGCCCGGGCGGCGCGTCGTGGAACGAGGCGCCGTTCTCGGTGACGATGACCGGCGGCAGCGCCGGATACCGGTCCCGCAGCGCCACCAGGATCTCGGTGAGCGCGCCGGGCACGATCGCCCACCCGAAGTCGGTCCGCTCGTCACTCTTCACCGGCACCGGCGAGAACGGCATGCCGTCCGGGATGTCGACCTCCAGCACCCCGGAGTAGTCCTTGCCGGCCCGGGGCGCCTCGATCGCCGTCGGCTCGTAGAAGTTGACGCCGTAGAAGTCGAGCGGCGCCGCGATCAGCGCCAGGTCCCGGTCGAGCTGCGCGTCCGGCGTGCCCACCCCGGCCCGGATCATCTCGTCCGGGTAGTCACCGAGCAGGATCGGGTCAGAGAACGTCCAGTTGGTCAGCGCGCGGAACATCTCGGCGGCGAACGCGTCGGCCGGGTCGTCGCTCGCCGGGTGGACCGGGAAGTGCTGGTTGGCGATGCCGACCGCGGACGCGCCGTGGCTGCGCAGCGCCTGGACCGCCAGCCCGTGCGCGAGCAACTGGTGGTGGGCCACCGGCAGCGCCTCCAGCCCGAGGCCCCGGGCCGGCGCGTGATCGGTCAGCGCGTAGCCGTACAGGGTCTGCACGTTCATCTCGTTCATGGTGATCCAGTCCCGGACCCGGTCGCCGAGCCGCGCGGCCACCGTGCCGGCGTAATCGGCCAGCCGGTACGCGGTGTCCCGGTTCAGCCAGCCGCCCCGATCCTCGAGCTCCTGCGGCAGATCCCAGTGGTAGAGCGTGGGCACCGGCCGGACCCCGGCGGCGAGCAGCTCGTCCACCAGCCGGTCGTAGAAGTCGAGGCTCGCCAGCGCCCGCGGCCAGGAGATCGAGAACCGGTAGTCGGCGACGCCGGCGTCGGCGATGTGCCCGACGTCCTCGGCGTACCGGTGGTAGTGGTCGATCGCGACCCGGCCGTGCTCGCCGTGCCGGACCGTCCCGGCCCGCGCCGTGAACGTGTCCCAGATGCTCGGGCCCTTGCCGCCGGCGTCCCAGGCGCCCTCGATCTGATAGGCCGACGTCGCCATGCCGAAGCGGAAGCCGGGTGGAAATCGCATCGATGTTCCTTTCAGGACAGTGCCCGGAGCCGCGGCAGGCAGGCCAGGGCGAGCAGCGCGATCACGGCGGTGAGCAGGTAGAGCACCGGGTAGCCGCCGAGCCGGGTGACGATCGGGGCGGCGATCACCGGGGCGAGCAGCTGGGGCAGCGTGCCGGCGATGTTGGCGACGCCGAGCATGGTGGCCCGGGTCTCGGCGTCCGGCAGCACGTGCGTGATGACCGCCATGTCGACCGCGACGTAGGCTCCCCAGCCCACGCCGACCAGCACCGACGCCACGATGGCGACGATCACCACGGGGAACAGGGCGAGCAGCGTGGTCCCCGCGGCGAGGACCACCGCGGCGACCAGGACGAAGACCTTCCGGCGCGCCCAGCGGTCGGACAGCACCCCGCCGGCGAACCCGGCGACGCCCGCGAACAGCACGTTGACCACGGTGAGGACCAGCACCCAGGTGGCCGCGTCGCCGACGCCGACCTGGTCCGACAGGTAGTAGAAGAGGTAGACCAGGACCAGCGCGTTCACCAGGTTCAGCAGGAAGCGGATCAGCCAGGCCCAGGCGAACTGCGCGCCGGGCCGCACGATCACCGCCCACGGGATCGGGACCCGGTCGGCGAGCCGCGCGGGCTCCCGGCTGATCAGCAGCAGGGCCACGCCGAGGGTGGGCACCGCCACGGCCACCGCGAGGTAACCGGGCGCGCCCTGGCCGACCGCCACGGCGAGCGCGGTCCCGAGCACCACCCCGACGATCTGCGCGACCCCGAACAGCGCGCCGACCGTCCCGCGCTGCCGCTCCGGCACCCGGTCGCCGATCATCGCGGCCAGCGCGGCGAGCGGCCCGTTCAGCCCGACCTGGACCAGCACCCAGCCGGCGATCATCGGACCGCGGGAGTCGGCGAGCGCCAGCACCAGCAGCCCGGCGACGCCGATCGCGGTGCCGATCAGGAAGATCGGCCGCCGGGACCGCATCCGGTCGGAGAGGGCACCCCAGAGCGGGTTCGCCACCAGCGAGGCCGCCGCGCCGACCGCGGTCACCACGGCCAGCAGCGACTCCTTGCCGCCCTCGCCGGCCAGCCGGGCGGCCTGCTCCGGCAGCAGGATCTGGATCGGCCCGAACCAGCCGGCCGCCACCCCGATCATGGCCAGCGCGTAGGCGACCATCCAGGTGCGACGGACGGGCGCGGCGGTCACCGTCATGCGGGCCTCCCCTTGGTGGATCAAATGATCCGACAAAGCGGAGTCTAGGAAGCTCAGGGCCGCTGGACCAGAGGCCCGACAGAACATTTTCCGTACGCCATGAGCACTGTGGCGAACGCGACCGCACACCTGTGGACCATGCGACGCGGACCAGCGCTAGCGTGGATCCGTGGCGCTATCCCTCGCGGTCTCACCCTGCCCCAACGACACGTTCGTCTTCCACGCGCTGATCCACGGCCAGGTCCCCGGCGCGCCGGCGGTCGACCTGACCTTCGCGGACGTCGACGTGACCAACACGGCCGCCGAGCGCGGCGAGTTCGACCTGGTCAAGGTGAGTTACGCGGCGCTGCCGTGGCTGCTCGACCAGTACGAGCTGCTCCCCTGCGGCGGGGCGCTGGGCCGGGGCTGCGGGCCGCTGGTGCTGACCCGGGAGCCGCGCGCCGATCTGTCCGGCGCGACCGTGGCCGTGCCCGGTGACCGCACCACGGCCTACCTGTTGATGCGCCTCTGGTCCGCCGAGCACCCCCCGGCGAGCATCGTGGTGGTCCCGTTCCACCGGATCATGCCCGGGGTGGCCGACGGGACGTTCGACGCCGGCCTGGTCATCCACGAGGCCCGGTTCACCTACCAGCGGTACGGGCTGACCGCCCTGGCCGACCTGGGCGAGTGGTGGGAGTCGGACACCGGCCTGCCGATCCCGCTCGGCGCGATCCTCGCCCGCAAGGACACGGTCGACCCGGTCCAGGCCACCGAGTGGGTCCGCGACTCGCTGCGCAAAGGCTGGCTCGACCCGGCCGCCAGCCAGGAGTTCATCCTCGCCAACGCGCAGGAGATGGAGCCGGCCGTGGTGAAACAGCACATCGAGCTCTACGTCAACGAGTTCACCCTGGACCTGGGCGACAGCGGACTCGCCGCCGCCGACGCCCTGCTCGGGCGTGCGGCGGCGGCGGGTCTGACGCCTGCTGTGCCGTCCCTGATCCGCTGACGGACCGGGCGGCGGATCTCAGAGCTCGAATTCGCGGGCGACCGCGTGCATCAGCTGCGCGATCATCTGCGAGGTCTTCTTGTCCGGGTAACGGCCGCGCTGGAGCACCGGCTGCACCGTGTTCTCCAGCACCTTGATCATGTCTTCGATCATGCTGGCCGTCTCCTCGGCCGGGCGGCGGCGCGCCTCGGCGTCACGCAGCGCGAGCGACGGCGGAGCGTCCAGCAGCTTCACCCCGAGCGCCTGCGCGCCCTTGCGGCTGTCCACCACCCCGAACTCGATCCGCTGTCCCGTTTTCAGGTCGGTGACCCCCGCCGGCAACGCACCCTTGGGCAGGAACACGTCGCCGCCCTCATCACTGGTGACGAATCCGAATCCCTTCGTCGCGTCGTACCACTTCACTCGACCCGTGGGCACCGCTGACCTCAACTTCACTCAATGGACACAACTGCTCACGGGGAGCCTATCCAGCCGAGGGCCCGGACCCAACTGCAATCTCATTCAGCAGAGCCGGGAAGCCGGTCAGATCGGACAACACGTACGAAGCTCCGGCGGCTCGGAGGTCGTCGGCCGAGCAGGGCCCGGTGACCACGCCGATCCCGGGCACCCCGGCGGTGCGGGCGGCGACCATGTCCGCCCGATGATCGCCGACATACCACCGCACCCCGTGCTCCACCAGCGCGGACGCCTTGCCCTCGGCGAACAGGTCACCGGCCAGCTCGTCAGCCCGCATACCCAGATGGTCGAGGTGCAACCGCGCCAGCCGGCCCAGTTTCGAGGTGACCACGACGACCCGCAGGCCGGCCGCGCGGACCGCGGCGAGCGCGTCGACGGCCCCGGCGGTCGGCACCGACGGGGTGATCGCATGGTCCGGATAGAGCGCCCGGTAGGTGGTGACCATCTCCTCGACGTCCTCGGCCGGGAACCAGTGGCGCAACTCGTCCCGCAACGGCGGGCCGAGCCGGGAGACCGCCAGGTCGGCGTCGACGAAGACGCCGGTCTTGGCGGTGAGTGCCCGGTACGCCTCCCGGATACCCGGCCGGGAGTCGATCAGGGTCATGTCCAGGTCGAAGCCGACCGCCGCAACTCTCAATGAGTCATCGACTCCGGCAGGCTCCGGAGCTTGTCCAGCGGCAGCGGGAAGGTCTGGTCGTCGCCGAACGGCGACGGGGCCGCGGCCCGGTCAGAGACCAGCTCGGAAACCTGGAGGTGCCCCTTCAGTGCCGGGCTCTCCTGCTTCTTGGCCTTTGACGCCACGTTCGGTCCTCCTCTGATCGAGGTCCGGCCACGCCCGGACCCGTCACCATCGTCCCATGAACGTTAGCGTTGAAGACGATGGCCACCACATTTGCGGATCAACTCCGGTCGCTGCCCGACGAGGCGCTGGGCGCGCTCCTTCAGCTGCGCCCTGACCTGGTCGTCCCGGTGCCCGCCGACATCTCGGCGCTGGCCGTGCGCGCGCAGTCGCGCGGTTCGGTCGCCCGCTGCCTGGACGGGCTGGACGAGTTCACCCTGACGATTCTCGACGCCGCCCGGGTCACCCGGGCAGCTGACACCGCCCTCACGTCGGTGCCGGCCATCGTGGAGATGGCCACCGGGGTGGCCGAGGACGACGTCCGGGTGGCGATCGACCGGCTCCGGGTCCGCTTCCTGCTGCACGGCCCGCCCGAGGCGCTCCAGGTGGTCGCCGCGGTCGACGAGGTGACCTCGCCGTACCCGGCCGGGCTGGGGCGGCCCGCGGACTATCTGGACGCGCACGCCGCGGCGCTGGTCGCCGACCGGGCCAAGCTGCGCCGCACGGTGCTGGCCGCGCCGCCGGGCGCCCGCGCGGTGCTGGACCGGCTCGCCGCCGGGCCGCCGGTCGGCACGCTCAGCCGCAACGGCGGCGCCGAGGTCGCCGAGTCCATCCGTTGGCTGGTCGACCAGCACATCCTGGTCCCGATCTCGGAGGCCGGCCGGGCCCCGCGGTCCGACGGCGACCTGGTCGAGCTGCCCCGCGAGGTGGGGCTGCTGCTGCGCCGGGACACCGGGCCGCTCGGCGCGCTGCGCCCGTTCCCGCCGCTGCCCGAGGCGCAGACCCGGGACACCAAAGCGGTCGACTCGGCCGGGGCCGGGCAGACCATGGAGGCGGTGCGCGCCACCGAGGCGGTGCTGGAGGCGCTGGCGGCCGAGCCGGCCCCGGTGCTGAAAACCGGTGGGCTGGGCGTGCGTGACCTGAAACGGCTGGCCCGGGCGGCCGGCGTGGACGAGGCGGGTGCGGCGCTGCTGGTCGAGGTGGCGTATTCGGCCGGGCTGCTCGGGGAGTCGGAGACCTCGGTGCACCGGGCGCCCGGCGCGGTCCAGGACATCTTCCTGCCCACCGGGGCGTACGACCTGTGGCGCTCGGCCGGGATGGCGCACCGCTGGAGCACGCTGGCCCGGGCCTGGCTGACCATGACCCGGCAGCCCGGCCTGGTCGGCAAGCGGGACGAGCGGGACCGGCCGATCAACGCGCTGGCCCCGGACGCGGAACGGGCCGGGGCGCCGCAGGCCCGGCGGGAGGCGCTCGACGCCCTCGCCGACCTGGCGCCGGGCGCCGCCCCCGCGGTCGACGACCTGCTGGCGCTGCTGGCCTGGCAGGCGCCCCGCCGGGCACGCGGGCGCGAGCTGGGGCATCGGGACGGATATGCGGGGGCCGCGCTGCTCGGGATCACCGGGCTGGGTGCGCTCACGTCGTACGCGAGACTGCTCCTCAGCGACCCGGAGACGACCGAGAGTGATCCTCTCGGTCTGCACCCCGACGAGCCCCCCGCGGACGCCGTCCGCGGCCTGGATCATCTGCTGCCCGCACCGGTCGACCACGTCCTGGTGCAGGCGGACCTGACCGTGGTGGTGCCCGGCCCGCCGGAGCCGGAGCTCGCCGCCGAGCTGGAGGTGGTGGCCGAGCCGGAGTCGGCCGGCGGGGCCAGCGTCTTCCGGGTCACCCCGGCCAGCGTGCGGCGTGCCCTCGACGTCGGGTACACCTCAGCCGACCTGCACACGCTGTTCCAGCGGCGGTCCCGCACGCCGGTGCCGCAGACGCTGACCTACCTGATCGACGACGCCGCCCGTAAGCACGGCGGGCTGCGCAGCGGCTCGGCCGGCTCCTACCTGCGCAGCGACGACGAGGCGCTGATCGTCGAGGTGCTCGCGGACAAGCGGGTGACCGGTCTGGATCTGCGCCGGATCGCGCCGACCGTGCTGGTCAGCCCGCGCCCGGTGGCCCGGCTGCTGGGCGCGCTGCGCGAGGCCGGGTACGCCCCGGTGGCCGAGGACGCCGGCGGCGCGACCGTGCTGACCAGGCCGAAAGCCCGGCGGGCGCCGAGCCGCACGCCGCGGATCCTGGAGCCGGCCGGGCCGCCCGCGCTGTTCGGCCCGCGACTGGCCGGGGTGGTCGAGCAGCTGCGGCGCGGCGACATCGCGACCCGGGCGGCCCGGCGCGCGCCGGTCACCGTCCGCGCGGCGCAGGGGCAGGCGGTGCCCGGGCTGACCGCGGTGCAGCAGCACAGCCAGGCGATGGCGGTGCTGCAACAGGCGGTCCGGGACCGGGCCAAGGTCTGGGTGGGTTACGTCGACTCGCACGGCGCGACGCTGTCCCGGCTGGTCCGGCCGGTCTCGCTGAGCGCCGGTTACCTGCGGGCCGAGGACGAGCGCGGGGAGAGCCTGCACACCTTCGCCCTGCACCGGATCACCGCGGCGGTCACCGAGGAGTAGCCGCGTTTTGGCCGGGCCGTGTACGCCCCCGTCGCGTCACGACCCGGCCCGTATGTACACACGCGCGACGCCGCGGAAATGTTGCACCCGATTTCCGTGGCAGACTGGAGGGTCGCCTTTTGACCGGAGGTTGTGCGTGAACGGCGGACCGCTGATCGTTCAGTCGGACAAGACCCTGCTCCTTGAAGTCGATCATCCGGACGCCCAGGCGTGCCGGATGGCGATCGCCCCGTTCGCCGAGCTGGAGCGCTCGCCCGAGCACGTGCACACCTACCGGCTGACGCCGCTGGGCCTGTGGAACTCGCGGGCCGCCGGGCACGACGCGGAGAGCGTGGTCGACGCCCTGATCAAGTTCTCGCGGTACCCGGTGCCGCACGCCCTGCTGGTCGACGTCGCCGAGACGATGGACCGCTACGGGCGCCTCCAGCTGCTCAACGATCCGGTGCACGGCCTGGTCCTGCGCGGCCTCGACAAGATCGTGCTGCTCGAGGTGTCGAAATCGAAGAAGCTGGCCGGCATGCTCGGCGCGCGGCTCGACGACGAGACCATCGCGGTGCACGGCTCCGAGCGCGGCCGGCTCAAGCAGGCACTGCTCAAGCTGGGCTGGCCCGCCGAGGACCTGGCCGGTTACGTGGACGGCGAGGCGCACGCGATCGCGCTCAACCAGGACGGCTGGACCCTGCGGTCGTACCAGCAGGAGGCCGTGGACGGGTTCTGGGCCGGTGGCTCCGGCGTCGTCGTGCTGCCCTGTGGCGCGGGAAAGACACTGGTCGGGGCGGCCGCGATGGCGACCGCGTCGGCCACGACCCTGATCCTGGTGACCAACACGGTGGCCGGCCGCCAGTGGAAGCGGGAGCTGCTCGCCCGGACCAGCCTCACCGAGGAGGAGATCGGCGAGTACAGCGGCGAGCGCAAGGAGATCCGGCCGGTCACCATCGCGACCTACCAGGTGCTCACCTCCCGCCGCGGCGGCGCCTTCACCCACCTGGACCTGTTCGGCGCCCGGGACTGGGGGCTGGTGATCTACGACGAGGTGCACCTGCTGCCGGCGCCGATCTTCCGGTTCACCGCCGACCTCCAGGCCCGCCGCCGGCTCGGGCTGACCGCGACGCTGGTCCGGGAGGACGGCCGGGAGGGCGACGTCTTCTCGCTGATCGGCCCGAAACGGTACGACGCGCCGTGGAAGGACATCGAGGCGCAGGGCTGGATCGCCCCCGCGGAGTGCGTCGAGGTGCGGGTGACGCTGACCGAGGCGGAACGGATGACGTACGCGGTGACCGACGCCGAGGAGCGCTACAAGGTCGCCGCCACCGCCCGGACCAAGCTGCCCGTGGTGAAAGCCCTGGTCGACAAGCACCCCACCGAGCAGGTGCTGGTCATCGGCGGCTTCCTGGACCAGCTGCACACCCTCGGCGACTATCTGGACGCCCCGATCGTCGAGGGCTCGACCACGAACAAGGAGCGGGAGCGGCTCTTCGACGCGTTCCGCGCCGGCGAGCTGCGCACCCTGGTGCTGTCCAAGGTCGGGAACTTCTCGATCGACCTGCCCGAGGCGGCGGTGGCGATCCAGGTCTCCGGCACGTTCGGCTCCCGGCAGGAGGAGGCGCAGCGGCTCGGCCGGGTGCTGCGGCCCAAGGGTGACGGGCGGCAGGCGCACTTCTACACCGTGGTGTCCCGGGACACCATCGACACCGAGTACGCCGCGCACCGGCAGCGGTTCCTGGCCGAGCAGGGGTACGCGTACACCATCGTCGACGCGGACGACGTGCTCGGCCCGTCGCTGCCCGGCTAGAACGTCGCGGTCGGGGCCGGCGGCGCCTGCTCGGGCGCCGGCGGCTGGTCGCTGTCGTTGCGGGCCAGCATCAGGGCGGAGCCCAGGCACAGCACGATAACGACGCCGACCACGGCCAGGGCCACGAAGATCCAGCCGGTGCGGCGGGGCTGCACCGCGGGCGGCGGGGGCATCGGCGAGGCGAACGGCGGCGGCGGGGCGGCCGGTGGCGCCATCCGGGGCGTGCCGGCCTCCTCATATGCCGCGGCGGCGACCACCTCGGGGCTGCCGAGCCGCTCCAGGATCTCGATCATCTCGGCCTCGCCGCGCACGTTGCGCTCGACGCGCTCGGTCTCGATGTGCGCGGCCAGGTCGGCCAGCAGCTCCCGCCGCTGCAACAGCGGCAGGCCGCTCAGCCGCAGCTCGACCTCGCGCAAGTACTCACCGACCACGTCGGTCTGGTTGGAATTCATGCCATCTCACCGGTTCCCACGAGACGATCGACGGTCTGACGGAACGACACCCACTCGGTGCGGAAATTCTCCAGCGCGTCCCGCCCGGACGGGGTGAGGCTGTAATAGCGCCGGGGCGGCCCACTGGGCGACTCGGCCCACTTGCTGTCCAGCAGTCCACCGCGGCGCAGCCGGGACAGCAGCGGATAGATGGTCCCCTCGGTCGCGGCGAGAGTCTGCTCCTCGGCGAGCCGCCGCACGATCTCGGTCCCGTAGCGGTCCTCACGCTCGACCATCGCCAGCACACAGAACTCCAGCGTGCCGCGCCGGAGACCGGACGCCAACTGCGCTCCCTCTGCCATGCACGACAGAGTACCTTGCGCCGCAAGGTAGAGCCACCGCCGGTTCTGGCCGCCGGCAAGATCGACCCCGGTCAAGATCATGGGATACTGCCGCCGTGCAGATCAGCGGCGAATATGGATACACCTTCGGATGGCTGCGGCGGATGTTCGCGGCGATGTTTCCGCGGAGCCGGCAGATGCGGATTGCCGGCGGCGCGCTCACGGTGTTCTTCGCGCTGTTCCTCGCCTTCGACGACGAGGAGAGGACCCGCTCGTTCTGGCTGGTGCTGACCGGGCTGATCCTCACCTTCAACCCCGAGGCACTGGCCGCGCTCACCTGGCTCACGCAGCGCAAACACATCGCGACACCGATGCGGTACATCCTGACCGAGGCCGGCGCCGAGATTCAGGGCGTCAACAGCAGCACCCGGGTGAGCTGGTCCGGCCTCGCCTGGGTCCGCCTGCTGCCGGACATGTGGCTGCTCCGCAACGGTGCCGCGTCGATCGCCATCCCGCGCGCCGCGTTCACGCCCGCCGACCAGGCCACGGTCGACGCTTTCCTGACGAACTCGATCATGGCCGGAGCGGTCCGGGCCGGCTGACCCGGATCGCTCGGACGGCCGGCCTCGCGGTGAGCGGAACGGCGCCGGACCCGCTGGGGTCCGGCGCCGCCGGTTTCCGGTACGCCGGTCAGCGCCACCAGGTGCGCGACGCCGTCGTCACGTCGCCGGCGCTACCCCGGCCCCTCGCCGCCGGCGCGCTACCCCGCCGCACGAGACTCGGCCGCCGCCGCCCATGCGGCATCGGCGGCCTCTTTCAGTGCCACGCCGTTCTCCCCGTCATAGCGGACGAATTTCGGCAGGGCCGCGGCCAGCGCCAGACTCCCGGCCACGCACAACACCCCGCCCACCCAGATCGACCCGCCGACCCCCAGCGACGTGCGGGCCATCAGGCCGGAGCGGAGCTGGCCCAGCAGCGGACCGGTGGTGTACGACAGCATCTCGATCCCGGCAAGCCGCCCGCGCAGGTGATCGGGGATCGTCTGGTTCCAGATGATCATGCGGAACAGGCCCGAGACCATGTCCGCGGCACCCGCGAAGGCCAGGCAGAACAGGGTCAGCCAGAGCATGTCGGAGAGGCCCACCCCGATGATTCCGACACCCCAGAGCGCGGCCGCGATGATCACCATGAGGCCGTGCCGGTGCACCCGCTGCGTCCAGCCGGAGCCGACCGTGGCGACCAGCGAGCCGACCGCCGGGGCGGCGTAGAGCAGGCCGAGCACCTGCGGGCCGCCGAGCCGGTCGGCCAGGAACGGATAGAGCGCGGACGGCATGCCGAAGAACATCGCGTTGATGTCGACCAGGTAGGTGCCGAGCAGCTCGGGGCGGGACGTGGCGTATTTGAGGCCGGTGGCCACGCTGCGCAGCGACGGCCGGTCCGCGGCCGGCGGCGGCGGGACCGCCTTGACCAGGGTCAGGCAGACCAGCGAGACCGCGAAGGTGAGCAGGTCGAAGGTGTAGACCCAGGCCAGGTCCAGGGTGGCGATCAGGATGCCGGCCAGCGACGGCCCAATCAGCTGGGAGAACTGCCGGCTCAGCGACTGGAGCGCCATCGCGGCCGGCAACTCGTCGGAGCGCACCAGCCGGGGCAGCATCGCGCCCATGGCCGGTTGTTGCAGGCCGGCCACCGCCGCGGTGAGGAACGCGCAGACGTAGAGCAACCACAGGTGCGGCTCGGCGGAGAGCGCGTTGATCAGCAGCAGGCCGCAGATCACGGCGAGCGCCGCCTCACTGCCCCGGACCAGCAGCCGCCGGTCCAGGTAGTCGGCGAGCGCGCCGCCGACGAACGCCATGATCAGGATCGGGGCCAGCTCGCAGACACCGATCAGGCCGACCATCAGCGGGTCGTCGGTCAGCTTCGCCACCTGGTACGGGATGGTGACGTAGCTGATGAACGACCCGAGACTGGTCACCGCGCCGCTGACGAAGACGAGCCGGAAGTCCCGGGAGGTGCGTAACGGGGTCAGGTCCACGCTCAGTCGGCGTTTACGGTCGGCCACGAGGGGCCATCCTGCCCGGGAAAGCGCTTCACCGCACCGCGATTTACGCCATATCCAGCTACTTCATCACCAGCCGGCCGGTGGCCCGGAACGTCTCCAGGTCGGCGAGAGCCTCGTCGATCACGAACGATTTCTGGGGCAGCGCGTCCAGCGGGAACCAGCCGGCGTCCACGCTCTCCTCGGTCACCTTGACCAGCTCGCCCTCCCAGGTGTGCACCACGAAGGTCATCAGCACCTGCTGGTACGTGTGCCCGTAGTCGTTGGTGTACGTGTACGCCGTGTAGAACGCGTACGGCGTCAGCGAGGTCGCCCGCAGCCCGGTCTCCTCCCAGAGCTCCCGGACCGCGCACTCCTCCATGCTCTCGCCCAGCTCCATCGCGCCGGCCGGGATGGCCCAGCGGAGGTTGTCCGAGCGCTGGATCAGCAGCAGCCGGTTCTGCTCGTCGAGCACCACGGTGCGCGCGCCGACGAAGAAGATCGTGTCGGTGTCCCCGACGCTCGCACGCACCTTGCCCAGGTAAGACTCAGCCCACGTCAATGCCACTGAGCCACCCCGCGGGGGAAAACCCGGAAAAACACCATGGGGGAGAGCCTAGCTATGCGGACTTCTTGGTGGCCTTAGCGGCAGCAGTGGATTTCCGCGGCGCGGCGGCCTTCTTGGCGGCCGGCGTACTTTTAGTGGCTTTTTTCGCGGGAGTGGCCTTCTTCACGGCCTTCTTGACCGGCTTTTCGGCAGTTTCCCCGGCGCCCTCGCCGCGCGCCTTCTTCGCCCGCTCGACCGAGGCCTTCAGCGCCGCCATCAGATCGATCGCCGCCGGCGCCGCCTCCTCCGGCTCCTCCGGCTGCACCACCTCACGGCCCTCGACCTTGGCGTCGATGACCTCCTGCAACGCGGTCCGGTAGTTGTCGCTGAAGTCGTCCGGCTGGAAGTCCGCGGCCATCGAGTCGATCAGCGAGCTCGCCATGGCCAGCTCGGCCGGCCGCGTCTCGATGTCGTCGTCGAGGAAGCCGAACTCCGGCGCGCGCACCTCGTCCGGCCACAGCATCGTGTTCAGCACCAGCACGTCGTCGCGGACCCGCAGGGTGGCGAGCTGCTCCCGCTGCCGGATCGCGATCTTGACGACGGCCACCCGGTCGGCGTCCCGCAGCGCGTCGCGCAGCAGCACGTACGGTTTCGCCGCCTGCCCTTCGGGCTCCAGGTAATACGCCTTGGCGAACAGGATCGGGTCGATCTGCTCGGCCGGAACGAATTCCAGCACGTCAATGGCTCGGGAGGTGCTCAACGGCAGGTCGGCGAAGTCCTCATCCGTCAAGATCACCATTTCCCCGCCGCCGATGTCGTAGCCCTTGGCGATGTCGTCATAGCTGACCACCTCGCCGTCGACGGAGCAGGTGCGCTGGTACTTGATCCGGCCACCGTCGGTGCGATGTACCTGGTGGAAGCGGATGTCCTTCTCCTCGGTCGCCGAGTAGAGCTTGACAGCGATCGACACCAGACCGAACGAGACCGCACCTTTCCAGATCGCTCGCATGATCAACTCCCAACCCCGCGTCACGGCACCTGATCAGAATGTCATCACTGGGACGCCTGCGTAAGGTGAATGCTTTTGCCTATGGTGATCGGGTGCCGGGATCTCCGCTGTCCCCGATGCTCGCGACCGCGGGCAAGCTCCCCGTGGGCGCGGACTGGAGTTATGAATTCAAGTGGGACGGGGTCCGCGTTCTCGCGCTGTTCAGCGGCGGGCCGCCGGACCTGTTCGCCCGCTCCGGCGCGGTGGTGACCGCGGCCTACCCGGAGATCGCCGACCTCCATCTGCCCGAGGGCACCCTGCTGGACGGCGAGATGGTCTGCTTCGACGCCGCCGGGCGCCCGTCGTTCACCGCCCTGGCCGAGCGCATGCACGTCCGCGACCGCAACCGGGCCGCCCGGCTCGCCGCGACCATCCCCGCCACGTATCTGATCTTCGATCTGCTCTTCCTCGACGGCATCGACTACACCGGCCTGCCCTATCTGGCCCGCCGCGAGCGGCTCGAGGAGCTGGAGCTGGCCGGGCCGCGCTGGATGGTGCCACCGTCGTTCGGCGACGGCCCGGCCACCGAGGCCGCCGCCCGGGAGAACCATCTCGAGGGCGTGATGGCCAAGCGCTCCGACTCGGTCTACCTGCCCGGCCGCCGCTCACCCGACTGGATCAAGGTCAAGTTCGACCGGACCGGTGACTACGTGATCGGCGGCTGGCGGCCCGGCGCGCGCAAACTGGGCGGTCTGCTGGTCGGCGTGCCGACCCCGGACGGCCTGGCCTTCCGCGGCCGGGTGGGCGGCGGGATCGGCGCCGCCGCCGAGCGGGAGCTGCTCTCGCGGCTGACGCCGCTCGCCACCCCGGATTCGCCGTTCGCTCCCGGCGCGGTGCCGCGCGAGGATGCCAAAGGCGCGATGTGGGTACGCCCGGAGCTGGTCGCCGAGATCCGCTACGGCAACCAGACCCCCGACCGTCGTCTCCGCTTCCCGCGCTTTCTCCGGTTGCGTGACGACAAGAAGCCCGCGGAGTGTTCCGACGATGCCCAGTGACCGTTTCGTGGTGCGGATCGAGGACCGCGAGGTCGAGCTCTCCAACCTCGACAAGCTGATGTACCCGGCAGCCGGCTTCACCAAGGGCGAGGTGATCGACTACTACACCCGGATCGCCCCGGTGATGCTGCCGCACCTGCGGGACCGGGCGGTCACCCGGATCCGCTACCCGAACGGTGTGGACGGCGCGCACTTCTTCGAGAAGAACAAGCCCGGCGGCACCCCCGGCTGGGTGCGCCTGGAGACGCTGCCGGTCCCGGGCTCGACGAAGAGCCGGGAGACCGTCGAGTTCGTCGTCGTCGACGAGTTGCCCACCCTGGTCTGGCTGGCCAACCTCGCCGCGCTCGAACTGCACACCCCGCAGTGGCGGATCGGCGCCGACCCGGACCTGCTCGTCGTCGACCTGGACCCGGGCGCCCCGGCCGGCCTCCAGGAGTGCTGCGCGGTCGCCGTCCTGATGCGCGACCGCCTGGCCGAGGACGGCATCGCGGCATACCCGAAGACGTCCGGCAAGAAGGGCATGCAGCTGTGCTGCCCCATCTCCGGCTCCCAGGACGCCGCCACGGTCTCCGGTTACGCCAAGCGCGTCGCCGAGGAGCTGGCCGCACTGGTTCCCGGCTCGATCACCGCCAAGATGGCCAAGCAGCTCCGTCCCGGCAAGATCTTCATCGACTGGAGCCAGAACAACGCCGCCAAGACCACGGTCACCCCGTACTCCCTGCGCGCCGGTGCGTCCCCCACCGCCTCCACCCCGCTGACCTGGGAGGAGACCGAAGCCATGGCCACCGGCGACGCGGAGGCCCGCCAGTTCACCGCCGCCGAAGCCCTCGACCGGGCCGACACCCACGGCGACCTCCTGGCTGACCTGCTGCAACCGGGCCCAGTGCTGCCGGGCGTACCGGAAACAGGCGGCGCCGGATCGCGGCGGGTCCGGCACCGTTCCGATTCCTGAAGGTCTTCAGCAGGACATTCGACTTGTTCCATGGACACGCGTAAGGTTTCCCCACAATTTCACGCATGGGGGATGCGATGTCGAAAACACTTCGCGCAGCCGCGGTTGCGGCACTGTCCGGCTTCCTGGTTCTCGGTGGCGGCACGGCCGCTCTCGCCGACGACGCGGGGCCGACGATCCAGATCACTTCGCAGGTTCCCGGCATCATCAAGGGCGGGGACTACTGCCTGAACGTCTCCGTGACCGACCCGGACGGGGTCGATCGCCAAGAGATCTACTGGGACGGCGTGCTCACCGACACCCCGGTCTACATGCTGGGCCAGGTCTCGCCCGAGGGCCCGCACACCTTCGAGGTGCGGGCGTGGGACAAGCTCGGCAACAAGTCGACGAAGTCCCAGGCGGTCGTCGTGGATCGCAGCGCTCCCGCGGTCACCTGGGTCTCCCCGCGGGACGGCGCGCTGGTGCGCGGCAAGAACGTGTGGAGCACCATCCGGGTGTCCGAGGGCACCCGCTACAGCGGCTGGCTGGAGAACGGTCACGCCGTCGGCCCGTCGGCCGGCACCGCACCGGGCGGCACCCTCGTCGCCTACCTGCCCGTCGGCCGCGACGGCCAGTACGACGTCGTCTGGTACGTCACCGATCCGCTCGAGAACCACACCTGGGCCCAGCGGACCGTCACCGTGGACAACACCAAGCCGAAGCTGACCGTGACCAAGGCGCCCAAGAACAAGGCCAAGGTCCACGGCAAGGTGAAGGTCAAGGCGGCCGCCAGCGACCGCAACGGCGTCGCCAAGGTGCAGCTGCTGATCAACGGCAAGGTCGTGGCCACCGACTACCGGGCCGGCTACTCCTTCACGGTCAACACCAAGAAGTACGGCAAGAAGTTCAAGGTCACGCTGCGCGCCTACGACAAGGCCGGCAACGCGACGACGTCCTCGACGCGTACCTGGCGTCGCTGACCGGCGTCTGCGAAGGATCGAATTTCGGTCAGTTCGGTTGCTTGGCGGCGAAATGCCGCCAAGCAACGTGCAGCATGGCACTCTGTCTGGTGGCGGGCAGCCGGATGGCGTGCTTGACTGGATTTCCAGTGGCTACGCGGGCGGATGCGTAGCGGGGAGCAGTTCGGCACCCGGCGGCAACCGGGTGCCGCTTCCATGTGAGGGCGCTGACCGGCCGCGCGCCTGGGGCGCCACACTCAGAGTGCGGCTGCGCCTACCGAGCGCTTGCCATGGCTGTTCTGATAGGACAGTAATAAGAACTGCTCTCGGCGGTGCCCGCCGCCGGGATGACCCACGACCTGATGAAGGATCCATGCCTGAGGGCGATTCCCCCACCGTCGCGCGGCGGCGCATCCGGCTCGCGCTCCGCGAGGCGCGGGAACGTGCCGACCTGACGCAGCTCCAGGTCGCCGAGGAGATGGAGTGGTCGCTCAGCAAGGTGATCCGGATCGAGAACGGTGACGTCTCGATCTCTCCGAACGATCTGCGGCCGCTGCTGGCCTACCTGGGGATCAAGGACAAGCCGCTGATCGCCTCGATGGTCGCGGACGCCCGGATCGCGCGGAAACGCCAGCGGCAGGCGTGGTACCAGGCGACCGAGTTCCGGGAGAACCTCACCGACGCCACCCGCAAGCTGATCGAGTACGAGATCGAGGCCGCCGAGATGCGGTCCTACTCGGTGTATTTCGTCCCCGGCCCGCTACAGACCCCGGAGTACGCGGCGGCGCTGATGACCCGGTACGAGGACGAGCTCAGCGACAGCCAGCGCGAGCGCCGGATCGCGGCCCGTCAGCTGCGGCGGGACGCGCTGCTGGGGCGGGCGGCCGCCGGCGAGGTGCGGATCCTGGTGATGCTGGACGAGTCGGTGCTGCGGCGCACCATCGGCGGCCCGGCCGCCTTCACCGAGCAGTTGCGGGAGCTGCGCCGGCTCGCCGCGGAGCAGATCATCACGATCCGGATGGTGCCGTTCACGCTGGACGCCGCGGTCACCAACAACGCCATGTTCGACCTGCTCACGCTCGGTGAGGGCGAGGTGCTCTACCGGGAGACCGGGCTCGGCGACGAGCTGAACGAGGACCGGGACACCACCGGCAAGCACCGGGCCCGGTTCGACAAGATCTGGGACGAGGCCGCCGACGAGGCGGCGACCCTCGCCTTCATCGACGACCAGATCGGCACGCTGGAGAAACTTCAGTAATTCCGCGGACCGGCCGCCGCCCGGGCGAACGCCGGCGCCCGGCCGTTGGCGAGCTCACCGGCGAACCAGGCGCCGAAACCGGCGAGGCCCAGCGCGAGCAGCTCGACGAGGAACAACCCGACACCGGCGACCCGGTCGGCCGCTCGGATCCGGACCATCAGGATCACCGCGAAGGCGACCAGGACCCCGATGTTGATCAGGGTGCGGAGCGCGCCGAGCCGCCGGGCCTGCGGGCGGCGCAGCAGCATCACCTCGACCGCGCCGGCCAGCATCGCGGGCACGCCGACGACCAGTCCGGCCACGATGTTCCAGTACGCCAGGGCGCCCAAGATGTTAGGCCCGCCGAGCAAATCGGCAATGTCGAACAAAACGGCCATCGCAAACAGGCCGAGCGGGAACATCACCAGTACGGGTTGCACCGCCTGTCCCGCTATCCTCAGTCGGTTCTCCATCCGGTGTCGCCCTCCCCTACCTGCATAAATACAGGTTCTTCGCGGCCTTCCCCGGTTGGCCTACCCGGTCGATCTGGCGGCGAAACCGTCGGCGCGCGTGCCGGGTGCCACACGCCGAGTCCGTCACCGGCTTCTCCGTAATCTGCAACATGGCAGTCTGCGCAGTGGCGGGGGGAAACGTGGCGTGCTTCACTGAGCGTAGAGCAACAAGGGCGGAGTTGGAGGGAGAGACATACAACGGCACCCGGCGGCAAACGGGTGCCGTTGTCCGCCTCCACCGGCACTTTGTTCTTGTGCGACGTCCCATCGCGACTGTTCCAGTGCTGCATGAGCGAGGCGGGGATTCGTCTCTTGCGCCAATGGTGGCCTCGGCCGTCTTCACCTCGCAAGGCAACGCGAGAAGGAGTGCGCCATGAGCACACGCGGCACCA
Source organism: Actinoplanes ianthinogenes (assembly GCF_018324205.1). NCBI lineage: Bacteria > Bacillati > Actinomycetota > Actinomycetes > Micromonosporales > Micromonosporaceae > Actinoplanes > Actinoplanes ianthinogenes. Next base: position 5,049,975 of record NZ_AP023356.1, on the reverse strand, counting down.
GGACCTACTACCGTGGGTCGGACGCTGAGATCACCGAGGCTCTCTTCACCTGGCACACCTCGCCCGAGTCATTGAGCTTCGCCATCGCGGATCTGCGTCACGTCGGGCTGGTCCAGACTCCGGCACGGACCCGGCCCTACGCACCGCACCTGGCCGCCGGCGCGCTTTTCGCGGTGGGCGCCGTGTGGACTCTGCTGGCGAATCCGACACTGTACGTGATCGGCTTCCTCGCGATCGCCGGCCCGCTCCTCGCGTTCTTCTGGCGGGAGCCGCGGCGCTGGGAATTACACGCGCAATACCACGGCAACGCAGTGGTGCTGTACTCATCGGGTGACGTGCGCGTCTTCAACCAGGTCGGCCGTGCCCTGCGCAGAGCCATGGAGGACGGTCGGCGTACCCCGTGGGGTTATGGATTGGCCGCGGCCTGACCAGGACGGATGGCATTTTCCTAACGGGTGACACCGGGTATTCGAACCAAAACCCCGCCTGGCACGTCTCGTTCTGATAGGACAGTACTAGGATGTCCGCGACCTCGCTGACTGACACAGGTCTGACTGACACACCGCTGCCAGCCAGCCCGCAGTCAGCGAGGTAGCAAAGTGACTAGCTCCACCGCTCGGTTCGACTACTTCAACGATGAAGGTCCCATGGCTGAGGGTGTCTCACCCACTGTCGCGCGGCGGCAGACACGGTTCGCGTTCCCGATGGCACGGGAGCGGGCCGGCCTCACCGACCTCCAGGTCGCCACCGAGACGGGCTGGTCACCCGGCGTTGCCACGTACGCGGACCACGGAGCCGGCGCGATACAACGCGCATTCTTCGACCGGGTCCAGCACGAAGCCGCAGACGAAGAGACACGATCCTTTTCCTCCGGCAAGCCCTGGAAAACGGTAACCAGAACCGCTCGGCCTGGGCGCACATAAAGAAAAGCAAGCCGTGTCCAGCGCTGGGCACGGCATAAACCTGTGGAGAGTCCCCAGATGGAGAACCTGAACGCGCCCGCATGGCGGAAGAGCAGCCGTTGCGGCACGTCGACCTGCGTCGAGGTCGCGAAAGTCGACGACACCTACCTGATCCGCGACTCGAAGAACCCCGAGGCCGCCGCCCTGACCTTCACGAAGGCCGAATGGGATGCGTTCGTCGAGGGCGTCAACGCGGGCGAGTTCCGTTTCTGAAGGCTCATGGCGGCCCGCTCCCGCAACGGAGCGGGCCAGTCAAAAATACTCGCAAAGTGCATATTTCATCAGCAACGAGCGCCGCATAACTCACAATTCGTGAGATAAGCGGCGTGATTTAGTTTTCACTCATGTCGGCAACCACCGACGGCCGTCTTTGTCGCCTACCGTGGATTTCGAACCACCACGGAGGTGTACGAACATGATCAAAACGACCAGAAAACCACAGTGGCGGCGAAGCAAACGATGCGCCACCGGTGCGTGTGTCGAGGTCGCGCGGGTCGGTGAGCTGTTCCTGATCCGCGACTCCAAGAACCCCGACGACGCTCCCCTGGCCTTCCACCGGGAGGTCTGGGAGGCCTTCGTCGCGGGTGTCAAGGCCGAGGAGTTCGGCCGGGCGTGAATCCGTTCCCACCGGAGCATCTAGGTGCCGCGGGCCGAGCGCGGCATACTGCACTGGTGGACGGCAACCAGCACGCCACCGATTCCGACCGCTTCACCACGCTGCACGAGGCGGCCGACACCCTGCTGGACGAGCTCACCGAGCGCTACCAGGTGGAGCGCCGGGAGACCAAGGAACCGCTCGGGCTCGACGAGGCGCTCGCGCGGACCGTCCGGCTCATCCCCCGCATCCCGACCGCCGCGCCACTGGCGATCCAGTTCGCCGAGCCACGCCTGCATCTGCGGCTCGGCCGGTGGTGGACCGCGACGCTGCCGGTCTGTGGGTGCCACTCCTGCGACGAGGACCCCAAGCTGCTCGCCGAGCAGCTCCGCCGCCACGCCGACGCACTGGTCGAGGGTGGTCTGTGGGAGCGGGTCCGCCGCGGTCTGAGCGGGTCGTTCTACGAGGCCAGGCTGATCGGCGCCGGAGTCCGGGTCGATCAGGAGGGGCCACTGTCGGCGGCCGGTGCACGGGACGCCCGGCGAGGCGGGTTCGCCGCGGCGGTGCAGTGGACGCCCTGGCAGTCACGCTTCTGAACGACCGCGGGTCAAGGTTCCGGAGTCCGGCCGCCGACGGTGGCCGGACTCCGGGACAGGCCTTAGCCGGCGGCCGGTTGTGCCTGGGCCGGGCCGCTGCCCAGCAGGCGCAGCGCCGCGCGGACCGTGGGGCGGCCGAGCGCGCCGGCCATCGAGAAGTCGCCGCGGCAGAAACCGCTGAACGCCCGCCAGCCGAGCGCGCTGGACATCGCGGTGTGCACGATCGACGGGTGCCGGCCGAAGGCGCCGAGCAGACGACGGCCGGCGATCATCTCCGGCTGGAGCTCGGCGGCGATCTTCTGGGCGTACGGCGAAAGGTCTTGATCTTGATTGTTGACGGCCTGCGCGGCGGCCTCGCCGGCCCAGACGCCGGACCGCAGCGCGTAGCTGATGCCCTCGCGGGTCCAGGGTTCGAGCAGGCCGGCGGCGTCACCGGCGACCAGGACCCGGCCCGCGTGCACCGGTGACGTGGGCGTGCGGCAGCGGGTGAGGTGGCCGGAGTCGCGCAGCACCTCGCGGTCGGCGAGGCCCAGCCGGTCGACGAAGTCGCGCAGGTACCGCTTGGTCTCCGCGCCGTGGCCCTTCTCCATGATCACGCCGACCGTGAGCTCGTCGTCCTTGGGGAACACCCAGCCATAGGAACCGGGGAACGGTCCCCAGTCGAGCAGCACCCGCCCGCGCCAGCGCTCCCGGTCGGCCGGCGTGGCCGCCAGCTCCACCTCCAGGCCCAGGTCCTGCTGCTCGGTGACGACGCCGACGTGCCGGCCGGTGATCCCGGCGGAGCCGTCCGCGCCGATCGCCACCCGGGCGGTCACCGCCGAGCCGTCGGCGAGCGTCACGGTGACCCCGTGCTCGTCCTGATCGAGCGCGCGGACCTGGGAGTGCGGGCGCACGGTCGCGCCGGCCCGCTCGGCGGCGACGCACCAGGCGTGGTCGAAGTCGTCCCGGCGGACCAGGGAGACCAGCGGCTCGGCCGAGGTGCGGGTGAACTCGCGGCGGCCGTCCAGGGAGAAGGTGATGCTGGTGATCGTGTCCCGGACCGGGACAGTCGCCAGCCGCTCCGCGCTCAGCCGCAGCGAGCTGCCGAGCAGGCCACCGCCGCAGGTCTTGTATCGCGGGTGCTCGGCGCGCTCCAGCACCACGACCCGCACGCCCGCCGACGCCGCCGCGTGCGCCGCCGCGAGCCCGGCGGGTCCCGCCCCGATCACCGCGACGTCCCACTCCGGTTCCACCAGCACGGGCAGAAGTCTAGACAGCCGCCGGGTAGCGTCCCTCCGGTGATCACCGCCATCGACAACTCACTACGTGCGGCCACCCGTGCGGTCTACCTCGCCTTCATCTTCCTGGGCGTCGCCATCGCCACCTTCGCGTCCCGGATCCCGCAGATCCGCGACGAGCTCGGGCTCAGCCCGTCGCAGCTCGGGCTGGTGCTGCTCGCCATCGCGATCGGCTCGATCACCTCGTTGCCGCTGGCCGGGCACATCGTGGAGCGGTTCGGCTCCCGGCGGACGGTGATCGCGATGGCGCTGACCTTCGGGTTCTCGCTGGCCGTGGTCGCTGTCGGCTACCGGTTCGGCGTGCTCCCGGTGGTGCTCGGGCTCTATGCGTACGGGTTCGCCACCGGCGCCTGGGACGTGGCGATGAACGTGCAGGGTGCGGTCGTGGAGCGTCGCCTGGGCCGGGCGATCATGCCGCGCTTCCACGCCGGGTACAGCGTCGGCACGGTTGCCGGAGCGGTCATCGGGGCCGGCGCGCTCGCCCTGGGCCTCTCGGTGACCTGGCACCTGGTGCTGGTGGTGGTGACGTCGGTGCTGATCGTCGCGGCGACCGCGCGCAAGTTCGGGCCGGACGAGACGGAACCGGCGCAGGAGAAGTCCAGCTCCGGGATCTTCGCCTTCTGGAAGGAGCCGCGGACGCTGCTGATCGGCGTGTTCGTGCTGGCCTTCGCGTTCACCGAGGGCGCCGGGGTGGACTGGATCAGCGTCGCGATGATCGACGACTACGGCACCTCGGCGGAGGTCGGCACGCTGACGTTCGCGGTGTTCCTGGCGGCCATGACGGTCGGCCGGTGGTACGGCCCCGGCCTGCTGGACCGGTACGGACGGGTCCCGGTGGTCCGGGTCCTCGCCGTGATCGGCCTGGGCGGGCTGCTGCTGTTCGCGCTCGGCGGGCACCCGGGGGCGGCGTTCGCCGGGGCGGTGCTCTGGGGCACGGGCGCCTCGCTCGGCTTCCCGGTCGGGATGAGCGCGGCCGCCGACGAGCCGGCCAAGGCCGCGCCGCGGGTGGGGGTGGTCGCCTCGATCGGCTACATCGCGTTCCTCGGCGGGCCGCCGCTGATCGGGTTCCTCGGCGACCACCTGAGCGTGGCGCGCGGGCTGCTCGCGGTGGCGGTGCTGCTGGTGATCTCGTTCGTGCTGTCGCCGGCCCTGAAGCCGTTGCAATGAGACTGTTTCCAGTCTAGGAAACACAACGGCCCCAGGTCGATGACCTGGGGCCGTTGCCGTGGAGCCGCCTGACGGAATCGAACCGTCGACCTACGCATTACGAGTGCGTCGCTCTAGCCGACTGAGCTAAGGCGGCAGCAGTTCCCAAGTGTACGGCACGGGCGGATCTATTTTGCGGGCGGGCCGGGGCTCCGGCGCACTGCCGTTGTCGTACGGCGGGACTAGTGTGCCTTTTGTGACAGACGATCAGTCGATGCCTGTCGTTCCCTCGGCCCCTCCGGTGGAGGCCGAGCACACCGTGCCGCCCCGGCCGGGCAGCCTCGATCCGCAGGAGCTCGGCTTCACCCCGCAGAAACCGATCGGCTGGCTCGCGCCGCTGCTGCTGCTCAGCACCGGCCTGCGGGCGCTGCTGGCGATCCTGTTCGGGGCGTACCTGGACAAGCGCGAGTTGCAGAACGCGCTGGACGCCGACTTCTTCGACCACTCCATGACCGCCGACGGCGAGATCTGGCTGGACTACGTGGCCGACCTGGGCGACGGCTTCGACGCGACGTATTCGATCGCCTGGCTGCTCGCCCAGCCGTCGCTGACCGTGGACGGCGCGACGCTGCCCCGGGGGCGGCTGCTGCTGATGGGCGGCGACCAGGTCTACCCGCTGGCCAGCGGCGACGGCTATGAGAGCAGGATGAAGGGCCCCTACCGCGCGGCGCTGCCCGAGGCGCCGGCCGGTGAGCCGCGGCCCACCCTGTTCGCGCTGCCCGGCAACCACGACTGGTATGACGGGCTGACCGCGTTCCTGCGGCTCTTCGCGCGGCGCAAGGACGGGCACATCGGCGGGTGGCGCACCGAGCAGCGCCGGTCGTATTTCGCGGTGAAGCTGCCGGGCAACTGGTGGCTGTTCGCGGTGGACGAGCAGTTCGGGGCGTACATCGACGACCCGCAGTTGCTCTATTTCGAGAAAGCGGCGCGGGAGGTGAGTCCGGACGACCGGATCATCCTGATGACGCCGTCGCCGACGTGGGTGAAGGCGAAGGACAACCCCGAGGCGTACGACGCGGTCGACTACTTCCTGCGGACCATCCTGGCGCCCACCCAGGCGCAGGTGCGGGTGCTGGTCTCCGGCGACCTGCACCACTACGCGCGATACACCGGGGACGATCGGGAGTTGATCACCTGCGGGGGTGGCGGAGCCTATCTCCTGGGCACCCACAAGCTGCCCGGCAAGCTGGTCGTCCCGCCGAGGGAAACGCTGACCCGCAGCCGCTCTCGCAGCCGGGACTACCAGCTCGCGGCCCGCTTCCCGGAGCCGGCGGAGTCGCGCCGGCTGGGCTGGGGCGTGTTCCACCGGGTGCCGCGGCGCAACGCCGGGTTCGCCACCATGCTCGGCATCATCCACACGCTGACCATGCTGCCGATGGCCGGCGCGGCCCGGCAGGGCGGCAGCATCCAGCGGCTGTTCAGCATCCCGCTGCTGCTCATGGTGACGCTGATCCTGATCGGAACGGTGCTGTTCGCGAAACCGCCGGGCGCGGCCAACGCGAAACACGCGCGGCACTGGATCCTCGGGATGAGCCACGGGCTGGCGCAGATCGGGCTGGCGGCCGCGGGGACCTGGGTGTGGTTGCGGCTGCCGTTCCAGGACTGGGCGTGGCCGGGGCCGTTCGTGGTGGCGGCGGTGCTTTACGGCCCGTTGATCGCGATCGTGGCGACCCAGTTGCTCGCGCTGTACCTGCTGGTGGCGAGCTGGTTCGACGTGAATCTGAACGAGCTGTACGCCGGGCAGGGCATCGAGGACGCCAAGAGTTTCCTGCGAATGCACATCGACCGGGAGGGGACGCTGACCATCCATCCGCTCGGGGTCGACCGGGTCTGCCGGACCTGGGCGGCGGATCCGGGCGGGGAGCCGCACGCGCCCTGGTTGCGGCCGGAGGAGCCGATCGTGGTGCACCGGATCGAGCCGGCCATCCCGGTGGCGGGGCCGGGGACGGCTCGGCCCTGAGCCCTGCTGGGCGGTGCGGGGCTCTGGGCGTACCGAAAATCGGGTTTTACGGGTTGTAATGCGCGTCGTGGGCCTGGCGTGGGGCGCAGACCGACGCCCGGGAGCACGAGCAGCGGGAGCCGTCGGCGTCCAGGCGGACCACGACCGAGTCTTTCGGCACGCTGTGCGCGACCACTCGGCCGTCGCCCTCCGGGGTGGTGACGCGGCTGCCGATGGCCGGGGCGGAGGCCTGAAACTGCTGGTACAAAGGGTGCTCGTACTTGCTTGGAAGCAGCACTATTCCGCGGAGGCCGCCTGCTGAGCTTCCCACTCGGCACGGGTCAGGGCGTACTCCACTTCACCGTGCTCGGAGCCCGCGATCGCATCCGGCCAGTCCTGATGGAACGTGCGCACGTAGCTGAGGCCGGATTTCTCCATCACCCGCCGTGAAGCTTGGTTCACCGTCATGGTCTCGGCATAGATTCGCTCGACGCCCGATTCGGCGAACCCTTTGCGGATCAGCGCCCGGCAACCTTCGGTGGCGTACCCCTTCCCCCAGGCTGCCCGGCGCAGCCGGTATCCCAGCTCGATTCCTGGCCCATCAGGCCCGTCAACCGCAGTGCCGCCGGGGTGCGGACGGAAGTGGAACCAGCCGATGAAGTCACCGGTCAGCCTCTCGACCGCCGCCCAAAAGCCGAAGTCGTTGCCTTGGCTGTAATACGCCAGCAGGCGTGGCAGCACTTGGTCGCGGATCTCTGCACGCGGCGTCGGAACTCCACCGGTGAGGAAGCGCATCACCTCCGGATCACTGTCCAGAAGGACGAGTTCGTCCTCGTCCGCGGCGGTGAGACGGCGCAGTAGGAGCCGATCAGTCTCCAAGTACACGATCATGGACGCCATCATCCATGCCAGTTCGGCGGCGAGCGACGCCATATCGAGCAGCCGGGTTCAGCCCTCGCTGTAGCGCTCGTCGTGTGCTTGCCTCGGCCCACAGACTGAAGCACGGGAGCAGGAGCATCGAGATCCGTCCGCGTCCAGGCGGACAATCACGGAATCCTTCGGCACGCTGTGCGCGACGACTCTCCCCTCCCCTTCTGGCGTGGTGACCCGCGTGCCGATACTTGGGGCGGATGCGGCAAATGTCTGATATAGGGGATGCTCGTATTTGAGGCAGCACATCAGACGGCCGCAGGCGCCGGAGATGCGTAGCGGGTTGAGCGGGAGGTCCTGGTCTTTCGCCATCCGGATGGTGACCGGCTCGAAATCGGTCAGGAAGGTGGCGCAGCACAGGTCGCGGCCGCACGAGCCGATGCCGCCCTGGACGCGGGCCGAGTCGCGCGCGGAGAGCTGGCGCAGCTCGACCCGGCAGTGCAGGGTGGCGCCGAGGTCGCGGACCAGCGAGCGGAAGTCGACCCGGTGCGGCGCGGTGAAGTAGATCGTGGTGCGCGGGCCGTTGGCGCTGCCCTGGTCGAGCACGTGGTCGACGGCCACCACCTTCATCGGCAGCTCGTGCGCCTTGATCAGTTTTTTGGCGGCGACCTTGGCCTCGGCCTTGCGCTTGCGCAGCAGTTCGTCGCGGCGCAGGTCGTCGTCGTCGGCGATCCCCATGATCTTGGGGAATCCGTCGGTTTCCTCACTGACCCATTGCGGCGCCCAGACGCACTCCGCCACCTCCGGACCGTCGTCGGTCGGCACCAGCACGCGGTCGCCGACCGACGGTGAGAACTCACCCGGATCGAGGTAGTAGAGGCGGCCGTACCGGTTGAAGCTGACCGCGCACAGCATGCCCATGCGACAACCCTACGACCTCCGGCAACCCGCACCAAATGCCGGTTTTGGACTACCCGCGAGGGTTGTCGCATTGATGCCGCGCAACCGGCCTGATCGACCTTCGTTGGCCAGACCCGTAGACGCCGCCCCGGCGGCTCGCGTCGAAAGGAACTGCCATGACACCCGCCAGGTCGCTGGCCGCCGGCGTCGCCGCGCTCGGGTTCGCGAGCACGCTGACCCTGCCCCTCCCGGCGTTCGCCGCGCCGGAATCCTGCGCTCGGCCGCAGCGGTATGCGGCGCAGTCGGAGGCGGAGTTGCTCCGGGTGGAACGGCTGGACCTCCGGGGTGCGGTGGCGAAGCGGGAGCATGTGGAACGACCGTCGGTGACGCCGTCGCCCACCGAGGACGCCGGCGAGGTGCTGGAGGAGCTCGACCCCGACGAGTCGGATTCCGATGATTCGGATGATGCCGAGTTCGCTCCCGCGGCCTTCCGCACGGACGACACCGAGGACGTGATCGCCGGCGTCGGGCTCGGGGACTCGCGCACCGTCATGATCGCGGACGCGCCGGTGAAGTCCGCCGCCGCCGGCCTCATCCTCGACGGACGCGTCGCCGGGGCGCCCGCCGCCGAACAGGTGCTGCGGCAGGCTCCGCCGTCCCGCCCCGACCCGATCGAGCAGCACGTCGGGCCGAAGCGGTTCGGTCCGATCCAGGTGGGCGGCGGGGCGATGGCCGCACACGCCCGGTGGGACGCGGCGTTCGGGTGCGGCACCGGCAGCGGGACGATCGCCCAGTCGTCGACCCAGCTCAGCCAGGTGCGGCTCGGCGGGGACCTGGTCCGCGTACCGGACAAGTCCTCGACCTTGAGCAGCAGCGGCCTCGACGGGCACAGCGGTGGCGGGCGGTCGGTCGCCTCGGCGACCGTGACCGCCGGGCGGATCGAGATCGCCGGCGGCGAGGTCAGCATCCGGATCCTGCGGGCGCCGACCCTGCGGGTCGGCATGTCCGCGACCGGTGCGGGCGAGGTCCGCTTCCAGCCCGCGGTGGTCGAGGTGTCCGGGCCCGGGGTTTCCGGTACGCGCTTGGAGACGTCCAGCGATCGCATCGACGTGACCGTGGACGACCTCGGCCCGGTGACCGAGTCGTCGCCGTCGCCGGTGCTGCCGTCGCGACGTTCGCCCCTGCCGTCGATCCCGGGCTTGCCGGTCCCGTCGTCCGGCGGTTCCGGGGGCGGCGCCCCGATGCCGGAGAGCGCGCCGAGCGGGAAGTCGGTCGTCCGGGTGGCTCTCGGCGACGTCCGGCAGGCCTCGAAGGGGCACGCGCTGGCCGCCCGGGCGACCGCGGTCAAGGTGTCCGTGCTGCGGGCCGGTGAGGGCCGGGGCAAACCGGGATACGGTCCGGTCGCCGAGCTCGGGATCGGCGTGCTGGCGGCGGCCGCGGTCGCCCCGGAGACGGCCGGGCACGCCGTCGAGGCGGGCCGTCAGCCGGCCGCGACCACCCTGCCGGTCACCGGCCCCAGCCTGGCGCCGATGGTGATCACCGGCGCCGGGCTGCTGGTCGGCGGCGTGTGCGCGTTCCTGCTGGGTTCCCGGCGCCGGCGTCCGCGGGCGTGACTACTTCTTCCAGGTCCGCTTGGTACTACTTCTTCCAGGTCCGCTTGGCCGACGTGGCGACGTTGCCGACCCGGTCCCGGACGATGATCATGGCCTTCATGGTCTTGCCGTAGCCCGCGGTGCGGACCGACCAGGAAGCCTTGGTGCCGGTGGTGCTCTTGACCAGCTTGTTGTTGATCCACAACTCGATCCGGGCCACGCCGCTCGCGTCCGAGGCGCGCGCGGTGACCTTGACCGTCTTGCCGACCTTCGCCTTGGTGGCCGGGGCTTTCCAGGTGTAGGTCGGCTTGGCGTTGTCGGCGACGATGTTGCGGTTGAAGAGGGCCACGTTGGCGGCCCGGTCCCAGATCTTCCACTGGAGTTTCACCACGCCGTTGCGGGTGCCGCTATTGTAGGCCACGGCGTACGGCGCGGTGTAGTCGCTGCCGACGTACTTGCCGTCGGCGTACAGGGTGGCGCTGTAGACGCCGGACCCGCCCGGGTATCCGCCGCCGCTGTCGGTGATCCCGGTCGCCGTCACGGTGACCGTGCCGCGGAAGCGGGTCAGGTAGGCCGGGGTGGCACCGGTGATCTTCGGCGCGGTCCGGTCGACCTTCCCGACCGCCTGGTCGGCGCGGACCGTGCCGTACGCGACCCACTTGTCGTCGGCGCTCGGCGCGACGGCCGTGCTGGTCAGCGCGTTCTCGACGGTCCACAGGTTGACCGCCGAGGTGCGGGCCCGGATCAGCCCGGCCACGCCGGAGACCAGGGCCGCGGAGGCCGACGTGCCGCACATCCGGTCGGTGCCGCCGCTGCTGGTGAGCACGGTCGCGCAGTACGGCGCGGCCAGGTCCACCCAGTCGGCGCCGTAGTTCGTCCCGGTCTCGCCGGCCGGGTCGTCGTCCGGGGTGTACCGCCCACCGGCGGTGTTGATCCCGCCGACGCCCAGCACCCCGGCGTTGGCGGCCGGGTACTGCTTGAGGACGCCCCACTCGTTGTTGCGGGTGTCGGTGCCGGCGCTGGCGACCACGACCGCGCCCTTGCCCCGGGCGTAGTTGATCGCGGACTGCAGCAGCGAGCCGGCGTTGGCCGTCCGGTCCTGGTGACCCAGCGACAGGTTGATGACCTTGGCGTTCTGGTCGGCCGCCGCGACGATGCCCTCGGCGATCTCGGTGTCGTAACCGGTGCCGCGCTTGTCCAGCACCTTCACCGGGAGGATCTTGCAGGACGGGCAGGCCGCGTTGACCAGCGAGGCCATCGCGGTGCCGTGGCTGTTCGTGCTGTCGTCGGCGCTGCTCCCGCCACCGGCCACGGTGGTGGTGCCGGGCATGGTGACGCCGCTCAGCTTGCCGACCGGGGTGACGCCGGTGTCCAGGACCGCCACCACCGGGCTGCTCCAGGTGGTCGCGGTCTGCCAGGCGGCGGGGACGGCGAGCTGGTCGAGTTCGGCACCTTCCGTGGCGGCCGCGGTCTCCTCAGTGGCCGCAGCCTGCTCGGCCGCCGTGGTCTGCTCAGCCGCAGTGGTCTGCTCAGCCGCCGTGGTCTGCTCAGCCGCCGTGGTCTGCTCAGCGGCCGCGGTCTGCTCGGCCGCCGGCGTCTCCGTGGCCGCCGTGGTCTCCTCGGCGGTCGGCGTCTCCGCGGAGGCGCTCGCCTTCTGGTCCACCTGCACGAACGCCACGCCGCGCTGTTTCTTGAACAGGGCCGCGATCCGGTCCGCGTCATCGGCCGGGACCACGATCGTGTGCGCGTTCAGCCGCTCCAGCAGGGAGGTGCCGTGCAGCCGGTACCCCTTGGCCGCCAAACGCTGGGCGGCGGTGTCCTTGCCGGTCCGGGTCAGGCCGACGACCAGTCGTACCGTCGGGTCGTCCCCGGCGAATGCCGGGATGGTGACGCCCGCGGCGATCACGGCGGCCGTGGCGAACAGCGCGGTCCGGATCCGGGTCCGGCGGTTGAGCTGGGGAAGGTTCATCGGGCCGGCTCCACCTGGATCTCGGCCAGCCCGACGTTACGGGTGGTGGAGCTGACCTTGGTGACCGTGAAGATCACGCTGGTGGTGATCCGCTTCGGGAAGCTGACGGTGTATCCCCCGCCGGTGTTCGGCAGCGCCGGCACGGTGACCGTGCTGCCGTCGCTGAACTTCAGCGTGCCGCCGGTGATCTGGTCGTTGGTGTTCGGCCGGTCGTATAGCACGACGCGGTCGACGGTCTGCGGGCTGCGCCAGTCCAGGCGCAGCCAGCTGCCCGCCTTGCCACCGGCGGTGGCCCACTCCCGGTTGTAGCCGATGCCGGTGCCGACCGTGTAGCCGTCGACCGCCTTGGCGGCCAGCTGGGTGGTGCCGGTGGTCTGCGAGGACGCGGTCACGGTCGCCCGCGGCGCGACGGTGGTCGCGTACACCTGAAGTTCGGCGAGGCCGACGTTCTTGGTGGCGGCGCTGACCGCGGTGACGGTGAACCGGACGTTGGTCACCCGCTTCGGCGCGAACGTCACCACCTTGGCCTCACCGTTGTCCGGCAGGCCGGCCACGGTGATGCTGCTGCCGTCGCTGAACTTGAGGATGCCGGAGGCCGCCTGGTTGCCCGTGCCGCGCCGGTCGTACAGCACCACCCGGTCGACGGTCTGCACGTTCCGCCAGGTCGCCTGGATCCAGCTGCCGGTCCTGCCGCCGACGGTGGCCCACTCGCGGCTGGTGTCCGTCGTGCTGTAGCCCAGGTTGTCCGCGACCTTGGCGGCGAGCTGGCCGGACTTGGTGTTCTGCGAGGAGGCGGTGAAGGTCGCCAGCGGGGCGACGTTCTGGACGCCGCCGTACTCGCCGCCGGTGTGGTACTGGCGGAAGGAGCGGATGTCGTGCGCGCCGTTGATGCAGTCGGCCTCGTTCTGGCAGACCTGCGAGTCGTGCGGGGCGTACGCGGTGAAGATGGCGAGCTTGCGGTCGTCGTCGGCGTACGAGACGTTCCCGGGCAGGCTGGACATCGGGTAGCCCTGGTAACCGATCACGCGGTGCGGGTTGGTGTACCGCTTCTGCGCGGCGTAGGCCAGGTAACCACTGGTGTGGTGGTCGCTGTGGTCGCGGTCGCCGTACTTGCCGACGTAGTCCAGGGTGCGCACGGCCTCCGGCTGGAGGGTCTGCATCACGTCCAGGAGCAGGTCGACCAGGCCGTTCTTGGTGTACGTGTTGACACCGTCGACCGAGTGGATCGCGCCGAGGGTGCCCTGGAAGAGCTTCTGCACGCTCTCCTTGCCGGTGGTCGGGAACCCGCTGCCGTCCATGGCGCCGTCCGGCGCGCGCAGGAAGATCAGCCCGACCTCGGGCCGGTCGACCAGGGTGTCGTACTCGACCTGGTAGCCGGCGAAACGCTCGGTGCGCTTGTTCCAGTCGTCGTCGGCGTCGGCCATGAACGCGTACGCGGCCCGTGGCCCGTTCTCCCGCTCCCGCCAGTAGGCCTCGCCCTTGTCGGCGTCGCCCGCGGTGACGAAAACGGTCACCGTGCACCGCCGCGCGTCGATGTCGCGCTGCAGGTCAGGGTTGAGGAACAGGATGTCGTCGTCCTGGTGCGCGACGACGTTGACCGCACCGCCCGGCGCGCAGCCGACCGACGAAGCCGCGTCGGCGTGCATGGTGGCCAGGCTGACGCCGAGCACCGTGACCGCCCCGACCGCACCCCAGCGCGAAAACTTTCTCAAGCCCATCGACCCCCGCAGGCCCTTGTATCGACGCAAATGTTCTTCACCTTATTGGCTCGGTGATCATTTGGAACCGCCGGAAGGACGAAACGTGAACGATCCGACGTGAGGTTCGCCACTCCGCACCGGATCGCTGTCCGCGCACCGCAGCGATTTCCGATTTCGGTACGCCGACAAGCACGCTCCGTATTCGCGGGCAACTACAGCGTGTAGTCGCAGCGGGCGCTCGGCGTCACGCCCTCTGCCTTCGCCGGACAACATGGACAAAGTGGTCAGGGCTGGGGGCGGCGCCAAATCTGGCGTGGCGCGAAGCCGTCGCGGCGGAGCCAGTGCTCGGTGTAGACGATGCGATCCGGCTCGACCACGACCAGCGTCTCGGCCGGCGGCTCGGAGAGCGGACGGCCGCGCTCGGCGTGCTCGTTCTCCCAGCGGAACGCCTCCCAGAAGGGGACCTGCTCCGGATCGTCCGGGGCGAGCACCCGGGCACGGCCGAAGATCTGGGCGCCACGGCTGCTGGCCAGCCCGACCAGGGGCGCGAAGAGGCCGATCGACACTCGCGGATCGGCGGCGAGGTTGCGCATCTTGGGCGAGCGGGGCGAGGCGGTGAACATGACGGCGAGGTCCAGCGAGTAGTAGCGCACCGGGGTGGCCGCCGGGCCGTCCGGACCGCTCGTGGCCAGCACGCACATGTTCTGACTGGCCAGCAGATTGCGAATACGTTCCTCGAGCCGATCAGCCGGCAGCCGGCGATCCGGCGCGTCCCCCACCAGCCACGGATTGTTCAACGCCATCGCTGGACAATATCGGTCGACTGTGGCCGGTCCGTACCGCGTTGAGCCGGCCGGCCGCCCGCCCCGGCGGTCACACCGGCTGCGCGGCTTTGAGGTGCGTGGTGTCGTCGAGGAGGTCTTCGGCCCGGTCGTAGCTGTCAGCGATGGTGGCGAGCACCAGCGCGGCGATGTCGGCGGCGGCGCGGGCCTCGTCGGGGCCGGGCAGACCACGGCCCGAACCGGTCTCGCCCGCCGAGCCGGCTCCGCCGACTCCGCTGGTCGCGGCGGGACCGGCGGTGAGGGTGAGGGCCGGGGCCGAGGTGAGCGCGCCGGCCAGGCTGACGGCCAGATCGCGGCGGGTGCGGGTCATCCAGTCGGCCAGGGCGTCGGCGAAGTCGGCGGTTGCGGACATGCGCCGGGACAGACTGTGCGGGCCGACGTTGAGCCTCTCCGCGGTGTGGCGGCGGGCCGCCTCGTAAGCCTCCGCGGCGGCACCGGTCCAGTCGGCGGCCAGGGGCAACGCGTCGGCCGTGTCGGCGCACGCACGTGCCTGGGCACGCAGCTCCGGCACCGCCTCGGCGACCGCCGCCGGACGCAGCGCGCCGACCGCTCGTGCCGCGTCGCCCGGCAACAGCCGAACCCGCCTCAGCTGCGCCCAGACGTCGTGCCCGGCCGGCGCGCCGACCGCGGACAGCACCGCGTCGACCCGGCTCAGCAGCGCATCGGCGACCTCCAGCAGGTGATCGAGCCGGTCCATCAGAGCCCTCGCAGGAAACGGTGCTGGACCGCGGCGTCGGTCTCGGCATAGTCGCGCGAACCGGCCCGGACCGCATGGGCCAGATCGGACACCTGCCGGGCGAGTCCGGCTGCCTCACCGGCCCGGGCCCGCAGCACGGTGGTCCACTCCTCGTGCAACCGGCGGCCGATCCGGCCGGGCCGCCCGGTGTCGTCGGCACCGAACGCGTCACCGGCTGGCAGCAGATCGGACGCCCGCCGGTCCATGGTGGCCAGCGCGGCGGCGGCCTGGTCGATCCGGTCGGCGAGTCGGTCCATGTCAGCGGCCTTCCAGGGTGTGGAACGATCCGAAAACCTCGGCGTGCAACTTCTCCCGGGCCCAGCGGGCCGCCTCGGTGGCGCTGGTGACGACGGCTTTCAGCTGGCGGGAGAACTCGATCTGATCTCTCTGGCGCAGGCCACCGTGCACCCGGACGTCCACGATGTCCCCCGCCGCGGTGACGACGACCTCGATGGACTGATCGGGCGAATGCACCGAAACCTGATGCGCGGTCACGGCCCGTTCGAAGTCCGCCCGCAGGCCCTCGACGCGCTTGTACCGATCGATCGCCTCATCGATCCACGCCTCGTCGATCTCCCGGGCCATCGATCGGCTCCTCACCACGCGTCATCCCACCGTCGCGTTCCGAAAGGAGAATCTACCGGCCTTCCGGTCCTCACGCTGTCCTCTGTGGATAACTTCGGAAGCGGAACAGACGGTCACCGAGAAGCCTGTGGATCATCACTTTCCGTCAACATCCCGCCGTGATCGCCTCCCGGTGGACGACGCCGAGAGGATCGGTTCTCGGCCGAGCGCCGGACTGGGGACAGGCGGTCCGGGAGATTGTCGGAGGTGGGCAATACCATCGTCGGGTGAGTTCGGGTGATGTGTTTTCGGACCTGGTCGGGCAGGACGAGCCGGTGGAGACGCTGCGGCGGGCCGCCGGGGCGGCCGCGCGCGTGGTGGCCGGGGAGCCGGTGGCCAGCGGGGCGATGACGCATGCCTGGATCTTCACCGGGCCGCCCGGTGCCGGGCGGTCGCTGGCGGCGCGGGCGTTCGCGGCGGCTTTGCAGTGTGAGCGGGGCGGGAGCGGCTGCGGGGAGTGCCACGGCTGCCACACGGTGCTCGGCAAGACGCACGCTGACGTGCGGTTCGTCGTGCCGGAGGGGCTGTCCATCGGCGTCGGCGAGATGCGGGCGCTGGTGCTGCGGGCAGCCAGTGCGCCGTCCGGCGGGCGGTGGCAGGTGGTGGTGATCGAGGACGCCGACCGGCTCACCGAGGCGGCGGGCAACGCGCTGCTCAAGGCGATCGAGGAGCCGCCGCCGCGGACGGTGTTCCTGCTCTGCACCCCGTCCACCCATCCGGACGACATCTCGGTGACGATCCGGTCCCGATGCCGGCTGGTGGCGCTGCGCCAGCCGCCGGCCGACGCGGTTGCCGCGGCACTGGTCGCGCGCGACGCGATGCCCTCGGACACCGCGGCCTGGGCGGCCGCCGCGGCGCAGGGCGACATCACCCGCGCCCGGCTGCTCGCCGCCGACTCGGAGGCCCGGTCCCGGCGCGAGGCCGTGCTGGCGGTGCCGAAACGGCTGACCGGGGTCGGCGCCTGCTTCGACGTGGCCGCGACGCTGGTCGCGGCGGCCAAGGCCGAGGCGGCCGCGAGTGTGGCGGAGCCGGATGCCGCCGAGCGTTCGGCGCTGGAGCAGGCGCTCGGTGCGGGCGGCACCGGCCGCGGCGCGGCGGGCGCGATGCGCGGCGCCGCCGGCCAGATCAAGGACCTGGAGAAAAGGCAGAAGTCCCGAGCGACCCGGGCCCAGCGCGATGCCCTCGACCGGGCGCTGGTCGACCTGGCCGGTTTCTACCGCGATGTGCTGATCACCGCGCTCCGCGCTCCGGTCGCGGTGGTGCACGGCGACGTCGCCGCCCAGTCACAGGCCGCCGCCGGCAAGTGGACCCCGGAGAGCACACTCCGTCGCCTGGAGGCCGTCCTGGCCTGCCGAGAGTCGATCAACCAGAACGTGAAACCCGAGATCGCCGTCGAAGCCATGATGCTCTCCCTCTGGAGGGGCTGACCCGCGGCAGGAGACGGCGAGAGGCTGCGCCGGCGGACGGTGCCGGCGCAGCCTGGTCTCGGCCGGTCAGTGGGCCAGGAGGAACGTTTCGCGCAGGGCGTGGTAAGCGGGCTTGGGCTGGAGGTTCTCGTCCGTCAGGGTGGCGGAGCCCTCACCGCTGAAGACGCCGGGGACCCAGGAGTACTTGTCGGTGAAGCCCCACACCGTGTACGAGACACAATGCTTCACCAGCAGGCACGCGCGCAGCAGGCGGTTGAAGCCTTCGGCCTGGGCCTGCACCTTCGCGGTGTCGGCGGGGAGCAGCATCCGGACGTCGACCTCGGTGAACGCGGTCTTCAGGCCGAGCTTGTCGAAGCGCTGGACGTTGGCCAGGACGGTGTCCGGGAAGCCGTACTGGACCGCGAGGTGCCCCTGTATGCCGTATCCGTGCACCGGCACGCCCTGCGACCGCAGCTGCTTGACCAGCGCGTAGTAGGCGTCGCTCTTGGCGTTGACGCCCTCGTTGTTGTAGTCGTTGAGGAACAGCAGCGCCTTCGGGTCGGCCTGGTGCGCCCAGCGGAACGCGTCGGCGATGTAGTCCGGCCCGAGCGCCCGCAGCCAGATGGTGTCGCGCAGCGTGCCGTCCTCGTTGAAGACCTCGTTCGCCACGTCCCAGGCCCAGACCTTGCCCTTGAAGTGCCCGACTTCGTCGAGGATGTGCTTGCGCAGCAGCGCGCGCAGCTGGTCGGGGGTGTAGTTCGCCTCGGTCAGCCAGGACGGGTTCTGGTTGTGCCAGACCAGGGTGTGCCCGCGGACCAGCTGCCGGTTCTTCTGGGCGAACGCGACGAGCTGGTCAGCGGCGGTCCAGTCGTAGACCCCGGGCTGGGGTTCGACGACCTCCCACTTCATCACGTTCTCCGGGGTGACCGTGTCGAACTCGCGGGCGACCGCCGCCTTGTAGGGAGCGTCGGCGGCGAGCGCCGCCATGTCGACGGCGGTGCCGACGCGCACGTCGGTCCCGCGCGCCGCGGCCCGCAGCGACCCGTCGTCCGCCCCCGGGTGTGCGCTGGCCGGGGTGGACCCGGCCACCGCCAGGCTGACCGCGAGGAACGCGGCGATGCGTCCAAATCTCATCTGAAGTGCCTCCGAAAGTTACGGTGACATGCCGAAACGTTATGCACCATGGCTGCAGGGCGTCAACCGTGTCCATCGATGATCGTCCGAGCATTCGGATGGCGCAGTAGCCGATATTCCGCTCTTGACGCCATAGATGGGCAGCTCTACGTTACGAAGATCTGTCCCGGATATTTCCGAAACTTTCGGAGCGTGCCATGTCCACCAGACGCCAGCTCTTCGCTCTCACGGCCGGTGCGGCCGCCGCCGGCGCGCTCGCCGAGAGCCCCGCGGCGGCGAGCCCGCTCCGGGAGATCGCCACCTGGGCCGCGGTGCCGACCACCATCCCGCCCACCGCCCCACTGGTCCTCACCGATCAGACCGTGCGGCACGTCGTGCACCTCAGCGTCGGCGGCGACCGGCTCCGGGTCCGGCTGACCAACGAGTTCGGCGAGACTCCGCTGCGGATCGGCGAGGTGCGGGTGCGGCTGGGCGCGATCGACCGCCGGGTCACCTTCAGCCGGCACACGTCGGTCACCGTCCCGGCCGGCGCGCCGATCGTCAGCGACCCGGTCGACCTGCGCGTGCCCGGCGGCGCCGACCTGGTGGTCAGCCTCTACCTGCCGGAGCGGACGCCGGTCACCACGCTGGCCGCGTTCGCGTTCCAGGACAACGTGATCGCCGACGGCAACGTGACCGCGGCGCCGACCGTGACGCCGGTCCGGACGATCCAGCAGTACCTGTTCCTCTCCGGGGTGAGCGTGCGGGCCTCCGGCGGGGCGATCGTGACGCTCGGCGACTCGATCACCAACGGCGCGAACACCGCGGCGAACGCCAACCACCGCTGGCCGGACCTGCTCGCCGCGCGCCTGCACCACAGCCGCGGGGTGGCCAACGTCGGCGTCTCCGGCAACCGGCTGCTGCACGACCCGAACCCGCCGGCCGGCAACCCGGCGGTCGGCTACGCGGCGTATTTCGGGCAGAGCGCGCTGCGGCGCTTCGACCGGGACGTGCTCGCCCAGCCGGGCGCGGAGTTCCTGGTGGTGCTGCTCGGGGTGAACGATCTCGGACACCCGGGTACGTCCGCGCCGCTCGACGAGGTGGTCTCGGCGGACGATCTGATCACCGCGCACCGGCAGCTGATCGCCCGGGCGCACCGGGCCGGGCTGCGCGCCTACGGGGCGACGGTGCTGCCGTTCAAGGACGACACGCTCGGGTTCTACAGCGCCGAGAACGAACGGAAGCGGTCGGTGCTGAACCGGTGGATCCGGACGTCCGGGGAGTACGACGCGGTGATCGACTTCGACGCGGCGATGCGGGATCCCGCGGACCCGCTGCGCTTGAACCCCGCCTACGACAGCGGCGACCACCTGCACCCGAACGACGCCGGGATGGCCGCGATGGCCGCCGCCGTGCCGCTGCGACTGTTCAAGATCTAGAGGGCTCCGGGACCGCCTCGGGAAGCAGCCCGGCGAGCCGTCCGGTGACGGCGGTGGCGATCTCCTCGGCCGGCCGCGCCGCGTCCAGCACCAGGTAGCGCTTCGGGTCGGCGGCGGCCAGGTCGAGGAAGGCGTAGCGGACCCGGTCGTGGAACGCCTTCGACTCGGACTCCAGCCGGTCGGTGCCCTCACCCCGGGCACTGACCCGGCCCAGACCGACGTTCGGATCCACGTCCAGCAGGACGACCAGGTCCGGCTTGAGGCCGCCGGTCGCCCAGGAGGAGAGCCAGGAGATCTCCTGGACCGGCAGGGTACGACCGGCGCCCTGGTACGCCAGCGACGAGTCCACGTACCGGTCGCTGATCACCACGGCGCCCCGGGCCAGCGCCGGCCGGACCACGGTGGCCACGTGGTGGGCCCGGTCGGCGGCGTACAGCAGCGCCTCGGCCCGCGGCGACGGCCCCTCCCCGTGCTCCTTGTTCAGCACCAGCCCACGGATCCGGGACCCGATATCGGTGGCGCCCGGCTCCCGGGTCACCACGACGTCGCGCCCCTGCGCCTTCAGCGCGTCGGCGAGCCGGGTCACCTGGGTCGACTTGCCGGCACCCTCGCCGCCCTCGAAGACCACGAACAGCCCGGTGCGGACGAACTCCTCCGGCGGGGTGAGCGGCCGCCCGCGGACCGACCCGAACAGGTCGGCCAGGATCGGCACGCCCCGCTTGTCGTCCATCTGCCGGAACGCGCCGATGCCCACCCAGATCCCGATCGCGCCGGCCACCAGCAGCAGCACCCGGGTGGACGAGACGGCGAAGCTGAGCGGGCCGAGGTCGACCTGCCGCGAGCTGCCCAGGCCGACCAGCAGGCCGGCCAGGGTGATGGCGAGCAGCAGCACCATCCGGACGCCGATCTGCACCACGGCGAAGACCCGGCCGCGGACCGCGTCGTCGACCTCGCCGTAGAGCAGGGTGGTGCCGGCCAGGAACGCCATGCCCGCGCCGGCGCCGACCAGCAGCGCGCCGACCAGCGCCATGGACAGGTGGAACGCCAGGCCGAGGAACATCACCGAGCCGCTGGCCAGCACGATGTTCATGCCGAACCAGCGACGCCGGGACAGGTCCTTGACGATCATCGGGCCGACCCCGATGCCGACCGCCAGGCCCAGGAAGATGGTGCCGAAGAGCAGGTAGAACGCGGCCTCACCGGCGCCCAGCGAGGTGGCGTAGGTACGCGCCGCGCCGATCACCACGCCGCCGGCCGCGAAGGCGCCGAAGATGCCCAGCACCAGGCCGCGGACCAGCGGGGTGCCGCCGATGTACTTCCAGCCCTCCAGGAACTGCTTGAACATGCTCTGCTCGGCGTCCCGCTGGCGCTCGGCGCTCCTGCCGCCGATCTCCTTGATGCCGAAGAACACGACGAGCGCGGTGGCCAGCCGGGACAGCGCGTTCATGTAGAGCGCGAGTTGCACCGGCTGCGCCCAGTCGGGCAGCGAGACGCCGGAGTGCTGCACGCCGGCGGTGAGCGCGGAGAGGCTGAGCGCGGCCAGGATCGGGGTGATCCCGTACGTCGTGACCAGCGTCAGCTGGTTGGACACCTCGATCTGCGACTTGTGGTGCAGCAGGTTGGGAACCGCGGCCTCCTTGGCCGGGATCCAGATCAGGGTGATGGTCTCGCCGATGAAGGTGGCGATGGTGGCCCAGGTGACGGTCAGTGCCGGCGAGCCGCCGAGCAGCGGGACCAGCGGGATCGAGCCGTAGAACACGAACCGCAGCAGGTCGGTGATCACCATCGTGTAGCGCCGGTCGAACCGGTCGGCGAAGACGCCGGCGATCGGGCCGAGCAGCAGCGCCGGCAGCAGGCGGACGGCGATCGTGCCGCCGAACGCCGCGCCCTGCGCCGCCGTGTTGGTGAACTGCGCGGAGGCGAACAGGCCGGTGGCGAGCAGGCCGATCCAGTCGCCGAACGAGGCTGCGCCGAGCACCAGCCAGAGGCGGCGGAACGGGCGGATCCGGAGGACGGAGCGCAGTGCGGCCGCGCCGGAGAGGTCGACCGGCGCGGTTTCCTGGCGGCTTTCCGTGTTGATGGCCCTACCTCCCCGTGGTCACTGCTCGCAGCACTGTATCCGGCGATACCAGGTGACCGGGGGTTCCCACCATGGAGTCAATCAGAGATGAATGTCTTTCGCGTTGCGCCGGGACGGGATAGCGTGCGCGTGTGCTCACCGACCGCAACGCCCTGCGCCGCCGACTGGAGAAGGCCACCGACCACCTGGAGACCCCGCTCGCTGTGGTCGACCTGGCCGCGTTCGACGACAACGCGGACCGGCTGACCGCTCGCGCGGCGGGCAAGCCGATCCGGGTGGCGAGCAAGTCCGTGCGGTGCAGATCGCTGCTGGAGCGGGTCCTGGCCCGGCCGGGGTGGCACGGCGTGATGGCGTACACGCTTCCCGAGGCGATCTGGCTGGTCCGCACCGGGGTGACCGACGACGTGCTGGTGGCGTACCCGACCGCCGACCGCACCGCGCTGGCCGAACTCGCCGGCGACGAGAAGCTGGCCGCCGCCATCTCGATCATGGTGGATCACCCGTCTCAGCTCGACCTGGTCGACCAGGTCTCCTCCCCCAAGGATCGCCCCACCGTCCGGCTCTGCCTGGATCTCGACGCCTCCTGGAAACCGGCCGGTCCGCTGCACGTCGGCGTCCGGCGCTCCCCGGTGCACTCCGCGGCCCAGGCCGGCGCGCTGGCCCGGGCGATCTCCGCCCGGCCCGGGTTCCGGCTGGTCGGGATGATGTCGTACGAGGCGCACATCGCCGGGGTGGGCGACGATCCGCCGGGCCGGGCGCTGCGCGGCCGCGCCATCCGGCTGATGCAGAGCCGGGCACTTCCGGAGCTGCTGGGGCGGCGCGGGGCCGCGGTCCAGGCGGTCCGCGAACACGCCGATCTGGAGTACGTCAACGGCGGCGGCACCGGCAGCGTCGCCGCGACCAGCGCCGACCCGTCGGTCACCGAGGTCACCGCCGGGTCCGGCCTGTACGGCCCGACCCTGTTCGACGCGTACCGCAACTGGCAGCCCACCCCCGCCGCGTTCTTCGCGCTGTCGGTGGTGCGCCGCCCGGCCCCGCGGATCGCGACCGTGCTGGGCGGCGGCTGGGTCGCCTCCGGCCCCGCCGAGGCGTCCCGGCTGCCGGTGCCGTACCTGCCCGAGGGGCTGGCGTTCAAGAACGACGAGGGGCCGGGCGAGGTGCAGACCCCGCTGCTGGGCGAGGCCGCCGAGCGGCTGCGCCCGGGCGACCGGGTGTGGTTCCGGCACGCCAAGGCCGGCGAGATGTGCGAACACGTCAACGAGCTCCAGCTGGTCGACGGCGACACCGCGACGCCGGCCCCGACGTACCGGGGAGAGGGTCATGCCTTCCTGGGCTGACCCGGCGAGCGCCGGATCAGGCCTGGACGTGCCGGTGCAGATATTCCCGGATCAGCGCTTTCGCCTCGGTCAGCACCGCCTCGTCGCCGGCCGGGTCCCGCCGGAACGCCAGCTTGATCAGCGCGTCGGCGGCCTCCACCGAGATTTGCAGGGCGAACCGCACCCGGGCCCGGTCGACCAGCCGGAACTGGTCGGTGAGCAGCTCGGCCAGGCGCTCCGCGATGACCGCGTTGTTGTCCCGGTCCGAGTCCAGCAGGTGCAGGTCGACGACGTCGCCGAAGTGCAGCGTGCGGAAACCCGGGACGCTGCGGTGCATGTGGATGTAGCCGTCTATGGCCGCGTCCACCGCGTCCCACCAGTGGGTGAACGTCTCCGCCGCGAAGCGGTCGGAGAGGCTCTGCAAGTAGGCATCCATGTTGCGCAGCGCGAGGGCCTGCACGATGGCCCGCTTGTCCGGGAAGAACTGATAGACCGAGCCGATGGCGACCTCGGCTCGCTCGGCCAGCAGCGTCGTGGTCAGGCCCTCATAGCCGACCTCGTCCACGAGCTCGGCGCAGGCGTCGAGCATGCGTTGAACCCGGGCAACGCTTCTGCCCTGCACCGGAACCCGCCGCAGCGGTCCGGTGCTGACGGTTGGTGTCGACACGCGTCGCCACTCCCTCTCAGCAGTGAAATTCATCCACGAGTCGTGAATAAATTCCAGAGATAAATCGAACGTTACTCGGATCAACGAGCGAGGCGCATCGACGGGACGCCAGGTGCTGGTGTCCGCTCGGACGGAGGACAAAAGCCGGAATGACTACACCCGTTAACTCCCGCCGGTGGACCAACTGGGGACGCAACCAGGAGTCCGTCGCCGAGGTGCTCACGCCGGGAAGCATCGACGAGGTGGCGGCCATGGTCACGGCCTCCGCCGAGGCCGGACGCCGGATCAAGACGGTCGGCAGCGGGCACTCGTTCACCGCCATCGCGGTCGCCGACGACCGGCGGATGTTCGTGCACCGGCTGAACCAGCTGATCTCGGTGGACGGCCCGCTGGTCACCGTGCAGGCCGGGATGCAGCTGTCCACACTGAACGCGCTGCTGGCCCGGCACGGGCTGGCCATGCCCAACCTGGGCGACATCGACGTGCAGACGGTGGCCGGCGCGATCTCCACGGCGACCCACGGCACCGGGATCAAGCACGCCACGCTGGCCTCCTGCGTCGAGGCGGTCACCCTGGTCACG
Organism: Actinoplanes ianthinogenes; assembly: GCF_018324205.1. NCBI lineage: Bacteria > Bacillati > Actinomycetota > Actinomycetes > Micromonosporales > Micromonosporaceae > Actinoplanes > Actinoplanes ianthinogenes. The sequence continues at coordinate 5,025,565 of NZ_AP023356.1, read as the reverse complement.
GCCGAGGGCAAGATTGAACGGTACGACCTGGACTCCCCCGAGTTCCCCGCCGTGCGCGCCGGTCTGGGTGCGCTCGGAGTGCTGGTCGAGGTGACGCTGCGCTGCGTGCCGGCGTTCACCCTACTTGCCGACGAGAAGCCGATGGCACTGGCCGACGTGCTGGCCGGCATCGAGGAGTGGATCCCGGCAAATGACCACGTGGAGTTCTACTGGTACCCGTACACCGACCGGGCTCAGCTGAAAGTCAACAACCGGGTGCCGGAGCACGACCGGCCGCTGCCCCGGTTCCGCGGCTGGCTGGATGACGAGTTTCTGTCGAACACGGTTTTTCAAGGTGTCTGCACAATCGGGCAGAAGTGGCCGGGAGCGGTGCCGACCATGAACGCGCTCGCCGCCCGCGCGCTGAGCGCCCGCAGCTACACCGACCGGTCCGACCGGGTGTTCTGCACCCCGCGCCGGGTCCGGTTCACCGAGATGGAGTACGAGGTCCCGCGCGAGGCGCTGCCCGAGGTGATCGACGCGCTGCCCCGGCTGATCGAGTCGCTGCCGTTCAAGGTGCTGTTCCCGGTCGAGGTGCGGTTCACCGGGCCGGACGACGTCTGGCTCTCGCACGGGTACGGGCGGGAGTCCGCCTACATCGCGGTGCACCAGTTCCTCGGCAGCCCGTACGAGCAGTACTTCAAGGCCCTGGAAGCGCTCTGCGAGCCGCTGGGCGGGCGGCCGCACTGGGGGAAGCTGCACTACCGGACGGCGGCGGACCTGCGTCCGGCGTACCCGAAATTCGACGACTTCCTGGCCGTGCGCGACCGCCTCGACCCGGCCCGGGTCTTCACCAACGAATACCTGGACCGGGTTTTGGGGGCCTGACTCACTCGGTGGAGGCCGCAGCCTTGCGGGGTGCGGCCTTCTTGACCGGCGCGGCCTTCTTGGTCGCCGTGGCCTTCTTGGCCACCGCCTTCTTGGCGGGGACGGCGGCCTTCTTCGCCGGCGCGGCCTTCTTCGCGGCAGCCTTCTTCTTCGGGGCCGGACCCTTCGCGCGCTTCTCGGCGATCATCTGGATCGCCTCCTCGAGGGTCAGCTCCTCGGGCGTCTGACCACGCCGCAGCGTCACGTTCGTCTCGCCGTCGGTCACGTACGGCCCGAAGCGGCCGTCCTTGACCAGCAGTGGTTTCTCCGAGACCGGGTCGACGCCCTCCAGGTCGCGCAGCGGCGGCTTGGGCGCACCGCGCTGCCCACGCACCTTCGGCGCGGCCAGCATGGCGAGGGCCTCCTCGAGGGTGACCGTGAACAGCCGGTCCTCGCTCTCCAGCGAGCGCGAATCCTTCTCCCGCTGGATGAACGGCCCGAACTTGCCGTTCCGCGCGATGATCTCGTTGCCGTCGGCGTCCTTGCCGACCACCCGGGGCAGCGACAGCAGCTGGAGCGCCTGCTCCAGGGTGAGCGTCTGCGGCGACTGCGTGGAGAACAGCGACGACTTGCTCTCGCCGGACTGCACGTACGGTCCGAAGCGACCGGATTTGATCAGCACCGGCTCGCCGGTCGCCGGGTCCTCGCCCAGCGTCCGGTCACCGTTGCCGGCCAGGAAGAGCTCGGCCACCTTCTCCGGGGTCAACTCGTCCGGGGCCACGCCCTCCGGGATCGACGCGCGGTCCTCGGCCGGCTCCTCGGCGCCCTCCGGCGTCGGCCCCTTGCGCTGCAGGTACGGCCCGAACTTGCCGACCCGGACGACGACCTGCCGGTTCTCCTCGTCGGTGAAGAGCGGGATCGAGTTGACCTCGCGCGCGTCGATGGCGCTGAGGTTCTCGGTCACCATCTTCTTCAGCCCGCCGGCCCGGGCGATCTCCTCGTCCGCCCCGCTGGCCTGGCTGCCGAAGTAGAACGACGTCAGGAAGTCCAGCTGGGTGCCGTCACCGGCGGCGATGTCGTCGAGCTGGCCCTCCATCGCGGCGGTGAAGTTGTAGTCGACCAGCCGTGGGTAGTGCCCCTCCAGCAGGCCGATCACCGCGAACGCCAGGAACGACGGGATCATCGCCTGGCCACGTTTCTCCACGTAGCCGCGGTCCTGGATGGTCTGCATGATCGACGAGTAGGTGGACGGCCGGCCGATGCCCAGCTCCTCCAGCGCCTTGACCAGCGAGGCCTCGGTGTACCGGGGCGGCGGCGAGGTGTGGTGGCCCAGCGCGTTCAGCTCGTCGGCGGTCAGCGGCTGGTCCTTCACCAGGTTGGGCAGGCGGCGCTCGGCGTCCTCGGCCTCGGCGTTCTCGTCGTCGGACGACTCCACGTAGGCCCGCAGGAAGCCCGGGTCGGTGATCGTCTTGCCGGAGGCCGCGAAGTCGGCCTCCTCGTTCGCCGTGGAGACCGCGCGGATCCGGACGCTGATCGAGTTACCGACCGCGTCGGTCATCTGCGAGGCGATGGTCCGGCGCCAGATCAGCTCGTAGAGCTTGAACTCGGCGGTGGTCAGCTCCTTGGCGACCTCGCCCGGGGTCCGGAAATTGTCCCCGGCCGGGCGGATCGCCTCGTGCGCCTCCTGCGCGTTCTTCGCCTTGGTGGTGTACCGCCGGGGTTGCGGCGGCACGTTGTTCGCCCCGTACAGCTCGGCGATCTGACGGCGGGCGGCGGCGATGGCGGTCTCGGAGAGGTTCACCGAGTCCGTACGCATATAGGTGATGTAGCCCTTTTCGTACAGGCTCTGCGCGGTGCTCATCGTCTGCTTCGAGGAGGACCGCAGCTTGCGGGACGCCTCCTGCTGCAGCGTCGAGGTGGTGAACGGCGCATACGGCCGGCGCCGGTACGGCTTCTCCTCGACCCGGGTGACGGCGAACGAGCGGCCCTCCAGGCGGGCGGCCAGCCCGCGGGCGCCGGCGCCGTCCAGCTGCACCACGGCCGCGCCCGGCTTGAGCTGCCCGGTGGTCGGCTCGAAGTCCTTGCCGGTGGCGATCCGGTCGCCGTCCAGCGCGATCAGCGTGGCCTGGAACGAGCGCGGCCCCTCGACGGTGCCCTGCACCGCCAGCTGCGCCTGGATGTCCCAGTACTCCGCGGAGCGGAACGCCATCCGCTGCCGCTCCCGCTCGACCACGATCCGGGTGGCGACCGATTGCACGCGGCCTGCCGACAGGCCGCGCATCACCTTCTTCCACAGGACCGGGCTGACCTCGTAGCCGTACAGCCGGTCCAGGATGCGGCGGGCCTCCTGCGCGTCGACCAGGGACCGGTCGATGTCGCGCGGGTTGGCCACGGCGGCCTGGATGGCGGGCTTGGTGATCTCGTGGAAGACCATCCGCTTGACCGGCACCTTGGGTTTGATCGTTTCGATCAGGTGCCAGGCGATGGCCTCGCCCTCGCGGTCCTCATCGGTGGCGAGGAAGATCTCGTCCACCTCTTTCGCCAGCTTCTGCAGCTTGGCCACCTGCTGCTTGCGGCTGTCGGAGACCACGTAAAGGGCCTGGAAGCCGTTGTCGACGTCGACGCCGAGCCGCGCCCACGGCTGGCCCTTGTACTTGGCCGGTACCTCGTCGGCGTTCTTCGGCAGGTCACGGATGTGGCCGACGGAGGCCTCGACGAGATAGTCGGGACCCAGATAACCGGCGATCGTCTTGGCCTTCGACGGAGACTCGACGATGACCAGACGGGTCGTCCTGGCGTCACTCGGCACGGCACTCCCAGTTCGTTCGTTGAGATCCTCGGCGTCTCCGCCCGGCCCTCGGCGTTCCCAGCCCGGCCTCGGCGACAGCCGCGACAGAGCGCAGACGTTCAACGTAACGCGCCGGACGAGCCCTCATTCCCGGGGAACCCCGCAGTCGGATGGTAACGGTCCGGCCACCGCACGCGTCCGACCGCGACACCGTACACCGGAAGGACGCTGTTATGTCGGACACATTCCGCGAAGATCATGCAGCCGCGCCGCCTGGCCAGAACTCCGCGGGGGCGGCCTCGGGGCGCTCGCCGACCAGCTCGGCCAGGCGGGTGAGGCGACGGCGGCCGACTATCACGTATCCCTGGCCGTCGTCGGTGACGCGGCCGGCCAGACCGGCTCGGACCAGCGCGGCGTCCACCGCGAGCGGGTCTTTCGCCGGGTCGAGGCCGAGGCGGTAGCCGCCCGGCCGGGGGTAACCGGTCGCCGCCACCCAGAGGCGCAGGCGTGGGCCGGAGAGAAAGAGCTGTGCGGCGGCGGCCGGCCAGGCGGTGGCGAGAGCGTTCAACCGTCGGGAGTACGCGGTGCGCACCTCGAAGCGGGGAGGCGGCGGCTCCTCGGGAGTGGCCGGGATCTCCTCGACGAGTTCGTCACCCGGGTCCGGCTCCGGGCGTACCGTAAGCGGATCTTGATCTTGCGTCACCGGTGTCCAGGTCGCGGCCAGGCCTCGGGAGACCAGCTCGGCGACCAGCACGTGCACCCGCCACGCGTCGTCGACGATCACCGACACCCGGGCGGTCCCGCCCATCCGGCCCAGCTGCCCCGGGCCGGCCAGCAACCCGGCGAGATCGGCCGGCGACGGCTCGGTCGTCTCCGCCCCGAACATCGACAGCTGACGGCCACCCGGACGGCCCGGAACACCCCGCGGGTGCGGCCGCCGCTCCACCGGAACCGGCGGCGGCAGCGTCTCCCGCGGGATCAGCGGCCACCCGGTCTCCGTCATCGGCACTCGGGCAGCGACTCGAAGGCCTGCCGAAGCTCGACCGAATCGAGTTTCGAGGTGTCCAGGCCACTTTTCGCATACTCCTGGTCGAGCCGCTCGACGACCTTGGCCACCTGGTCGTAGAACGTGTTCGGCGGGCTGGTGGGGAGGGCCTCGATGCCGTCGTGCGCGGTCCCGTAGGCATCCCGCATGCCGGTCAGCGAGCCGACGAAGGCGGCCGCGATCCTGTCGCCGTCGGTGACGTCCGGCACGCCGGCGCGCTCCACCTCGGCACGCGCCTTCTCGCTCGCCGCGCGGGCGCCGTCGAAGAGCCGGGCAAGATTCTCTTTCGCCTGGCCGGGGGTGGTGCGGGTGGTCATCTGCTGCTGGGTGCGGGTGGTCAGGGTGCCGATCTCGCTGCGCCAGGGTGACAGGGCGGTGCACACCGAGGAGGCCCAGGCCTGCGCTCCGTGCCCGGAGGAACAGCCGGCGAGCCACACCACGAGCACGAGGGAGATCATTCGGACCGCGCGCATGGGAGCAGCGTACGGCCTGGGTCGGACAATCGGGGAAAGCGAACGGGCACCCGGCGGACGCCGGGTGCCCGTTGTGGACGGTGCGGGGCTCAGCCCACGTTGTCCTTGATCCGCGACTGCGCCGTCGCGTCGTTGTGCTGCGCGTCCTGCGCCGCCTTGGCGGTGTCCGCGGCGCCGGCGGCCGAGGCCTCCGACTCCTCGCCCATCGAGATCGGCTTGCGCTTGCTCCAGACCACCGAGGCGGTCACGATCGCCACCGCGACCAGCGCGATGGCCACCCGCAGCCCGGTGTTCGCGTCGGTGCCGATGCTCCAGGTCACCACGGCCGGCGCGATCAGCAGCGAGACCAGGTTCATCACCTTGATCAGCGGGTTGATCGCCGGACCGGCGGTGTCCTTGAACGGGTCGCCGACGGTGTCGCCGATGACCGTGGCGGAGTGCGCCTCGGAGCCCTTGCCGCCGTGCGCGCCGTCCTCGACCAGCTTCTTCGCGTTGTCCCAGGCGCCACCGGAGTTGGCCAGGAAGACCGCCATCAGCGTGCCCGCGCCGATCGCGCCGGCCAGGTACGCCGCCAGCGCGCCCGCGCCCAGCCCGAAGCCCACCGCGATCGGGGCCATGATCGCCAGCAGACCGGGGGTGAGCAGCTCGCGCTGCGCGTCCCGGGTGCAGATGTCGACCACGCGGCCGTACTCGGGCCGCTCGGTACGGTCCATGATCCCGGGGTGCTCGCGGAACTGCCGGCGCACCTCCATGACCACCGCGCCCGCCGAGCGGGACACCGCGTTGATCGCCAGGCCGGAGAAGAGGAACACCACCGCCGCGCCGATCAGCAGGCCGACCAGGCTGCGCGGGTTCGCGATGTTCAGCAGCTGGTAGATCTCGCCCTGCGTGTCGGTGATCCCGGCGTCGGCGAGCGAGCTGGCCAGGCTGTTGGTGTACGAGCCGAACAGCGCGGTCGCGGCCAGCACCGCGGTCGCGATCGCGATGCCCTTGGTGATCGCCTTGGTGGTGTTGCCCACCGCGTCGAGCTCGGTCAGGATCTTCGCGCCCTGCTCGTCGATGTCACCGGACATCTCGGCGATGCCCTGCGCGTTGTCCGAGATCGGGCCGAAGGTGTCCATCGCCACGATCACGCCGACCGTGGTGAGCAGGCCGGTGCCGGCCAGCGCCACCGCGAACAGCGACAGGGTCAGCGACGAGCCGCCGAGCAGGAACGCGCCGTAGACGCCCGCGCCGATCAGCAGCGCCGAGTACACCGCGGACTCCAGGCCGACACTGATGCCGGCCAGCACGACGGTGGCCGCGCCGGTCGCCGAGGACTTGCCGATGTCCTGCACCGGACGCCGGTTGGTCTCGGTGAAGTAGCCGGTCAGCGCCTGGATGGCGGCGGCCAGCACGATGCCGATCACGACCGCGCCGATCGCCACGAACTGCGGGTTCCGGCCGCTGTCCACGATGTCCTGCGCGATGCCGGCGTTGCCGAACCCGGCGAAGCTGTCCGGCAGGTAGAGGAAGGTGACCACCGCGACGGCGATCGCGGAGACCACCGCGGACAGGTAGAACGCCCGGTTGATGGCGGTCAGGCCGTTGCGGTCGGACGGGCGCAGCCGGGTGATGAAGACACCCAGGATCGCGATCACCACACCGATCGTCGAGACGATCAGCGGGAAGATCAGGCCGTCCTGGCCGAACGCGGCCTGGCCCAGGATCAGGGCGGCGACCAGGGTCACCGCGTACGACTCGAACAGGTCGGCGGCCATGCCGGCACAGTCGCCGACGTTGTCACCGACGTTGTCGGCGATCGTCGCGGCGTTGCGCGGGTCGTCCTCCGGAATGTGCTGCTCCACCTTGCCGACCAGGTCGGCGCCGACATCCGCGGCCTTGGTGAAGATGCCGCCGCCGACCCGCATGAACATCGCGAGCAGGGCGGCGCCGAAGCCGAAGCCCTCCAGCACGGTCGGCGCGTCACTGTTGAAGATCAGCACCACCAGGGCGCCGCCGAACAGGCCCAGGCCGACGGTGAGGAAACCGACCACGCCACCGGTGCGGAACGCGATCCCCATCGCGGTCTCGCGGCCGCCGGACTCCCCGGCCGCCGCGGCGACCCGCAGGTTGGCCCGCGTCGCCAGCGCCATGCCGGCGCCACCGATGAATGAGCTGAACACCGCTCCGACCACGAAGAACAGTGATCGGCCGATCTTCACCCAGGTCTCGTTGTCGGTGTCGTGCACCGGCAACAGGAACAGCAGCACGACCGCGATCACCACGAACACGGCGAGCGTCTTGAACTGCCGGAACAGGTATGCCGACGCGCCTTCCTGCACGGCGCCGGCGATCTCCTGCATGTTCTTGGTGCCCCGGCCGGTGCGCAGCACCGACTGGACGAACATCGCGGCGAAGCCCAAGGCGATCAGGGCGAACACCAGCGCGACGATGACGAATGTGACGTTGGATCCGCTCAGGGACACTCCGCCACCTTCGGCGGCGAGGTTTACCGAGGTCCCGGACATCAATGTCCTCCTACACACACCGACCGCACCCGAGATGGTGGACGAGACCTCCGGGCGCTTGCTAACGATCGACCGGACCCGCGGACGCGGGACCAGCAGTAGCTGATAACTCGCGTACTGTATAGGTCCGGCGTGGCGATCGTCACATGGCGACCCGGCCGTGTCGCGGTGATGTTTACCGCTGTGTTAGCACTCAACTCAGCGGGTATCCGGGTTCGTTGATCTTTTTGCTGGTCGGCGGCTTATCGCGATCCGCCACCAGAAATATCCGGAATGTCGTAATTGAGGATAGGTGCGGGCCGGCGGATCGTCCGTTTGCCACGCCTCAGATCAACTTCAAGGTCTTTGGATGCGCGCGTCCGCTCGGGTGCGGACCGCATGCTCCCGCGCGGGCCGGGCGGCCTGATCTGGCCGCTGGCGCGTCCAGAGCGATCAGCCCACCCTTCATTGCCCGTGGGTGGTTCCGGAGATCAAAAACCGGGTGCCCCGCTCAGCGGCGGGTGACCGGCCAGACCATGCGGACCTCGGTGCCGGGGCCGTCATCGACCGGGCGGACCTGGAGGTCGTCGACGAAGCCCGCGAGCAGGGCGAAACCGACGCCGGTGGTGAGATCGTCCTCGGTGAGCGACTCGGCGGCCAGCTCGTCCGGGGGAAGCTTGGTGAGACCGATGCTGGCCTCGATCGGGGCGTGGTCGATGACCCGGACGGTGTACGAGCCCGAGTCGGACATCTCCACCGTGACCAGGTCGGCCAGCCCGTACTGCCGGTGCAGGGCGACTGCCCGGGTGCACGCCTCGCCGATCGCCAGGCGCACCTCGTCCAGCAGCGCCTCGTCGACCCCGGCCCGCCGGGCCACCGCGACACCGACCAACCGGGCGGTGCGAACGTGCACCGGCGCCGGCGAGAAGGACAGCCGAACCGTAGCCATCACGAAGCGGGACCGCTGCCGTCGCGTTCGGTGGCGGCCTCGACCGTGGGGAAGATCGGGAAGACCTGGTCCAGCGCGGTGATCCGGAAGATCTTGAGAAGTGGCTCCTTGGCACAGACCAGGCCGAAGGTGCCCTGCGCGGTGCGTAGTCGCTTGAGCGCGCCGACCAGCACGCCGAGACCGGTGGAGTCGAGGAACTCGACCCGCTCCAGGTCGACCACCACGTCCCGGGCACCGGCGTCGACCAGCTCGATCAGGCGCTCGCGCAGCCGGGGAGCGGTGTAAACGTCCACCTCGCCACCGACTTCGAGCACCGTGTGGTCGGCGACGGTCCGGGTCGCCAGCGACAGCTCCATCGGTCCTCCTCCCTGATCTCCCCCGCGAATCTAACCACCGACCGGCATCGGGCGACGCGTGGCACCCACCGTCCTACCCGTTTGAGGCGGACGGCAAGCCGGCCCGGTCCTGAGTTTGGGGAGCGCCGCTTGATGGTGTCAGAGTGCTTGGCGTGACTGCCACCGCCTACGGCCCCGCCGAGCTGCTGCACCACCTGCGAGCACGGACCAGCAGCGCCGAGCAGTCCCCGATCACGCACGTGGAGCACGTCACCGCCCGCGCCGGCCGAGTCGCGGCCTGGCCCTCCTGGATCGACGACGATCTTCGTGCGGCGCTCGTCGGGCAGGGGATCGCCGCGCCGTGGGAGCACCAGGTGACCGCGGCCACCCTCGCCCGGCAGGGTACGCATGTGGTGCTGGCCACCGGAACCGCTTCCGGCAAGTCCCTGGCCTACCAGTTGCCGGCCCTCACCGCGCTGGCCGAGGATCCCCGGGCCACCGTCCTCTACCTGGCCCCGACCAAGGCCCTCGCCGCCGACCAGCTGCGCAGCCTGGCCCGCCTCGGCCTGGACGACGTCCGCCCGGCCACCCTGGACGGTGACACCCCGCGTGAGGAGCGCGAGTGGATCCGGCAGCACGCCCGGTTCATCCTCACCAATCCGGACATGCTGCACCACTCGCTGCTGCCCCGGCACGATCGGTGGGCCACGTTCTTCCGCCGGCTCAGTTTCGTGGTGATCGACGAGTGTCACGCGTACCGGGGCGTTTTCGGCTCGCACGTGGCACACGTGCTGCGCCGGTTGCGGCGGGTCGCCACCCGGTATCGCGGCGCGCCCACGTTCGTCCTGGCCTCGGCCACCTCCGGCGATCCGGCCGGGAGTGCCACCCGGCTGGTCGGCGCCCCGGTCACCGCCGTGACCGAGGACGCGTCGCCGCGGGGTGCGGTGACCTTCGCCCTCTGGGAGCCGCCGCTGCTCCCACCTGCGTTCGATCCCGCCGCGTCCGGCCCCACCTTCTCCGCGCCCACCTCCTCCGCGCCCACCTCCTCCGCGCCGGCCGCCGGTCCCGCACACGCCGGCCTCGCCTCCGGACCTGGCACCGGTCCCGCACACGCCGCCCCCGCCTCCGGACCGCGCACCAGTCCCGCACACGCCGCCCTCGCCTTCGCGCCAGCCGCCCGTCCCGCGCACGCCGGCCTCGCCTCCGGACCGGACTCCGGTCCCGCACACGCCGCCCTCGCCCCCGGACCGGCCGCCGGCCCCGCACACGCCGCCCTCGCCTCCACGCCAGCCGCCGGTCCCGCGCACGCCGCCCTCGCCTCCGGACCGGACTCCGGCCCCGCGCACGCCGGCCTCGCTTCCGGACCGGGCACCGGTCCGGCGATCGCCGGCTTCGCGGAGGTGCCGGTGCGGCGGTCGGCGCTGCGGGAGACCGCGGACCTGCTCGCCGACGCGGTCGTGGCCGGCACCCGCACCCTCGCCTTCATCCGCTCCCGCCGCGGCGCCGAGGTCGTCGCCACCATGGCCCGCCGCTCCCTGGACGAGGCCGTGCCCGGCCTCGGCACCCGCGTCGCCGCGTACCGGGGTGGCTACCTGCGCGAGGACCGGCGCGCCATCGAACAGGCCCTGCTCTCCGGCGAACTGCTCGGCCTCGCCTCGACCAACGCCCTCGAACTCGGCGTCGACCTGGCCGGCCTGGACGCCGTGCTGATCTGCGGCTGGCCCGGCACCCGGGCGTCCCTCTGGCAGCAGGCCGGCCGGGCGGGCCGGGCCGGCGGCGAGGCGCTCGCCGTGCTGATCGCCCGGGACGACCCGCTCGACACGTACCTCGTGCATCACCCGGAGGCGCTGTTCGGCCGGCCCGTCGAGGCCACCGTGCTCGACCCGGCCAACCCGTACGTCCTCGGCCCGCAACTGTGCTGCGCCGCCTCCGAGGCGCCCCTCACCGAGGCCGACCTGGAGCTCTTCGGCGGGGAACCGGCCCGGGCCACGATCGAGGCGCTGGTCCGGGCCGGCGCGCTGCGACGGCGGCCGTCCGGCTGGTACTGGACCGAACGTGGCCGTCCGGACGTCGACCTGCGCGGCACCGGCGGCGCGCCGGTCTCGGTCGTCGAGGCGGCGACCGGGCGGCTGCTCGGCACCGTCGACCAGGGCTCGTCGCACGTGATGCTGCACGACGGCGCGGTCTACCTGCACCAGGGCGTCTCGTACGTGGTGGACGAGCTCGACCTGGAGGACGCCGTCGCCCTGGTGCACCAGGAGGAGCCGGACTGGACGACGCACGCCCGGGACGTGACCGACGTGTCGGTGGTGGAGGTGCGGTCGTACGTCGACGCCGGCCCGGTCGGCCTGTTCCTCGGCGAGGTGGACGTGACCAGCCAGGTGGTGTCGTACCAGCGACGCCGGCTGGGCAGCGGCGAGGTGCTCGACACCAAGCCACTGGACCTGCCGGTGCGCGAATTGCGTACCGTAGCCGTCTGGTTCACCGTCTCCCCGCGGGCCCTGGCCGCGGCCGGGGTGGAACCGGCCGACGTGCCCGGCGCCCTGCACGCCGCCGAGCACGCCGGGATCGGCCTGCTCCCGCTGATGGCCACCTGCGACCGCTGGGACATCGGCGGCCTGTCCACCGCCAACCACCCGGACACCGAGGCGCCGACCGTCTTCGTCTACGACGGGCATCCGGGCGGCGCCGGTTTCGCCGAGCGGGCCTACGCCACCGCGGCGGAGTGGCTGCGGGCCACCCGGGATGCGATCGCGGCGTGCGGCTGCGAGGCCGGCTGCCCGTCCTGCGTCCAGTCCCCGAAGTGCGGCAACGGCAACAATCCGCTCGACAAGCCGGGCGCCGTCCGGGTCCTCGACACGGTCCTGGCCGCACTGCCTCACGAGCCCGAGTAAGCGACCGGCCCGGCACGGGCCGCCGCCGTCGCGGTGACCGGCAGCGACCGGACCGTCACCTCGGTCCGCACCACCACCTCCAAGCCGGTGACCTCGCACGACGTCACGCGGGCGCCGTTCGCCGCGGCGTACCGCCCGGCCGCCGCGCAGGCCGGCCCGGCCCCCTCGATCGTGCGCCCGGCCGCGGCCAGTGCCGCCAGGTCCGCGGCGTTGCGCGCGGTGTGCCGCGCGAGCCGCGCCGACGCCACCATCGCCCCGGCGAGCCCGGCCAGGATCAGGGCCAACCCCACCGCCAGCACGAAGATGGACGCCGCTCCCCGATCCGCCGCCTCCGGATCGTCCGGAGGATCCACCCGCACTGTGCCCGGCATCGTCAGCTCACCGGCAGGGTCGTCGGTTCCCGGGCGGCCACCGCGCTCGCCATGACCGTGACGCCGGGCAGGTGGGTGCCGAGGACCTCGACCCGCACCGACACCGTCGCCGTGACGCTCTCCCGGTCGCCGCCGAGCCGGATCTCGGCGCCCGCCGGAGCCGTCCGCGCCGCCACCGAGCTGCCTCGCTCGCCCCGTGCCTCAGCAAGCGCCGCCTCCCGGGCCGCGTCCAGGCACTGCGCCTTCGTCACCACCGCCGACACCGCGGTGATCCCCACGAAGACCAGCAGCATGAGCGCCGGCAGTCCGGCCGCGAGCTCGACGGTGAACGCACCCCGGTCCCGGCCGGACCGCCGGCGCCGCCTCACTTGAGCGCTCGGGTGATCACGCCGATCAGCGCGTCCTGCACCGTCTTGCTCGTCAGGATCACGAGCAGGGCGCCGGCCATCGCGGCCGCCGCCAGCGTGCCCACCGCGTACTCCACGGTCGTCATCCCGGCGTCCGCCGCCTCGGTGCGCAGCCGCCGGAACGCCATGGCGAGTTGTTGCACGTAGTCCTCCTAGGTTGAGTTCTCGGTCTCACAGAACGTCGCCCAGCACGGCGACGAGCACCGGCACCAGACCGGCGAGCACGAAGGCGGGCAGGAAGCAGAGGCTGAGCGGCAGCACGATCAGCACCCCGGCGCGTTGCGCAGCCGCCTCGGTGGCGATCGAGCGGGACGCCCGCAGGTCTCCGGCCAGCTGTTCCAGCGCCCCGGCGAGCGCCCCGCCGCTGGCGCTGGACCGCACCGCCGCCGCGACCAGCCGGTCGGCGCCGGTGACGTCGGCCAGGTGGCCCCACGCCTCGGCCGGTCCCGCTCCGAGCCGCAGTGACCGGGCGGTCCGCCGCAACCGCGAGGCGAGCGGCCCGCCCAGCGCGTCGGCGACCGCGGCGGCCGCCCGGTCCACCGGTGCGCCCGCTCGCAGGGCGGCGGCCAGCAGGTCCGCGCCGAGCGGCAGGTCGGCCAGCGCCTCCTGGCGGTCGCGCCGCACCCCGGCGGGCTCCTGGCGGCGCAGGAGCTGGTCGGCGCCGAGGCCGGCGCCCAGCCCGGCAGCCAGTCCCCACCAGCCGCCGACCAGCCAGGCCACGCCGATCCCGGCCACGACGGCGAGCAGCACCTGCCGCCGCCGGTCGCGGTGCTCGCCGGCCGGTCGGCTCCTCCGCTCGGCGGCCGGCCCGGCCTTCGCGAGCCGTCCGAGCCGCCGACTGGCCCGCGGCCGCCCGAGAAGGGGCACCACCAGCACCGCCATCGCCGCCGCCGCGAACGCACCGATCACCGCCACACCGCGACCGCCTTCCACACGCCCGCGACCGGCGCGCACACGGGCGGCCGCCGGTCCGGCACCCGGGCCGCTGAGCAGGCATCCAACGGGGCGTCGGCACCGACCAGGGCGGCCGCGCAGCACCTCCGGAACGGCACCCGGACCGGCCCGCCCGGTCGCAGCAGGGTCGCCAGTCCGCACTCGGTAGCCATCAGCGCGGCCCGTTCATGAGCCGCCGCGCCCATCCCAGCCCGCCGCACTGCAACAGCAACGCCCCGGCCGCGCAGGCCGCCCCGACCGGCGTGCGCAGCAGGATGTGGAGCGGATCGGCCCCGATCAGATACCCCAGGCCGACCCCGGCCAGCGGCAACACCGCCAGCAGCACCGCCGTGACCTGCGCCCCGGCGGCCTGGGCGGCGGCCGTCGACGCCGCCCGGTCCGCGGCACGGGCGTCGGCCTCGATCCGCCCGAGCAGATCCGCCGCCGGTGCCCCGGTGTGGTCGGCCAGCCGCCACACCGCCCCGGACAGTCGCGAGATCCGCTCGTCCCCGCCGACCGGCCCGGAGGCGTTCACCATCACCGGCGGCAGTCCTGCCCGCAGATCCGCGACCAGGGCCGCCAACGCCTCCAGCGCCGCCGCCCGCGTGGCCGCGGCCCGTTTCCGGGTGCCCCGGCGCGCCCACGCCCTCGTCGCGAGCCCGCCGTAGACGGCCAGTACCAACGCGGCCACCGGGCCGCCCAGCAGAAACCCGGCCAGCGCGGCCGCTCCGGTCACCACGAACACCGCCCGGCGATCGAGCGAATCCGGCAGTCGCCGCAGCCGGCTCAGATCGACGGAGAAGCCCCGGGTCCGCCCCGACAGCCGGGCCAGCACCCCCGGCCCCGGCCAGGCGATCGCGGCCACGCAGCCCACCAGGCAGGCGGCCGGCACCCCGATCACGACGCCCCCAGGACCGCCGGGACGGCGACCCCGCGCTCCCGCAGCATCCGTCCGAGCAGGCCGGCGCCCGGACCGGCGCCCACGCCGAGGGACCAGGCCGGCAGCACGCCCGGCACCCGCTCCGGCCCGGACGGCACCAGCACGCTCACCGACTCCAGCACCCGGCGGCCGCCGACCCGCCGGACCTGGAGCACCACCTGCAACGCCGCCAGCACCTGGGCGTGCAGCGCCACCCGCGGCAGCCCGCCGAGCAGCCCGAGCGCCTCCAGCCGGGCCGGCACGTCGCCCGGCGCGTTGGCGTGCAGCGTCCCGGCCCCGCCCTCGTGCCCGGTGTTCAGCGCGCCGAGCAGGTCGACGATCTCCGCGCCCCGGCACTCGCCGATGACCAGCCGGTCCGGCCGCATCCGCAGCGCCTGCCGGACCAGGTCGGTCAACCCGACCGCCCCGGCACCCTCCACATTGGCGGTCCGGGCCTGCAGCGCCACCACGTGCGGGTGCACCGGCCGCAGCTCGGCCGCGTCCTCGACCAGCACGATCCGCTCGGTCGGCGGCACCAGCCCGAGCAGGGTCGCCAGCAGCGTGGTCTTGCCGCTGCCGGTGCCGCCGGTGACCAGGTACGCCAACCGAGCCCCCACCACCGCCTCCAGCACCCCCGCCACGTCGACCGGCACCGTCCCGTGCGTGACCAGGTCCCCGAGGCTGAACGGCCGTTGCCGGAACGTCCGCAACGACAGGTACGGCCCCTGCGTCGCCACCGGCGGCAACACCGCGTGCAGCCGGGTCCCGTCCGGCAGCCGCGCGTCCGCGCAGGGCTGCCCGTCGTCCAGCCGCCGCCCGCACGCCGCGACCAGCCGCTGCGCCAACCGCCGTACGTCCTCGGCGTCCCCGAGCCGCACCGCCGCCCGTTGCAGTCCCGCCCCGCGATCCACCCAGACCTGCGTGCCGTTCACCAGCACATCCGTCACCCCCGGGTCGCCGAGCAGCGGCGCCAGCGGCCCGGCCCCGATCAGCTCGTCCCGCACCTGGTCGGCGAGGCGCAGCACGGCCCGGTCGCCGAGCACCCCGTTCTCCCGGCGGACCGCGTTCACCACCGCCGCCGGGGTCGCCTCCACCCCCTCGTACGCGAACTGCCGCCGCACCCGGTCCACCACGCTCATGCCGCCACCACCGGGGCGGTCATCAGCTCGGTGACCAGTCGCCGGCAGAGGTCGGCCAGCGGCCCCTTCCCACCGGCGGTGGGTGCCGTCCCGCGCTCCAGGTCCTGGCACATCGCCGGCTCCGGGCGCAGCGACCCGGCCAGCGGCAGCCCGAGCGTCCGCGCGATCTCCCGTGGTTTCAGCCGGCCGGGTGCCGGCCCGCGGACCACCACCGCGACCTGTTCACAGTGCGGCCGGACCTGGGCGAGGGTGCGCGCCGCCGACGCGGTGGCGCGCAGCTCGGCCGGCACCACCAGCAGCGTCCGGTCGGCGGCCTGCAGGGCCAGCACCGCGGCGTCGTCGAGCTGGCGCGGCAGGTCGGCGACGATCACGTCGCGGCCGCGCCGGGCGGCGTCCAGGGTGGCCGCCATCGCCTCGGCCGGCACCCCGGACAGCTCGTCCCGGTCGAAGGAGAGCAGCACCAGGTCGCCGCGGTGCGGCAGCGCGCCGAGCAGCGCGGGCGGGTCGACCCGGCCGCCGGCGCCGGCCAGCCCGGACCAGCGCAGGCCGCCGACGCGTTCCCAGCCGAGCACCAGGTCGAGGCCGCCGCCGAGCGGGTCGGCGTCGATCAGCAGCGTCCGGTGCCGGGCCTCGACGGCCATCGCGGCCAGTCCGGCGGACAGGATGCTGGCCCCGGCGCCGCCACGGCCGCCGATCACCGCGAGCGTGCGGGAGACGGCCGGTTGCCGGGGTGGCCCGGCGAGCTGCTCGATCAGCCAGGGCTCGGCCTCCGGGAGCACCGCGACGTGGTCCGCGCCGAGCGGTTCGGCGATCGCCCAGAGCTCGTCGCCGGGCGCGCCCCGGGCCACCAGGACTGTCCGTGGCCGGCGCGGCAGCCCGGCGCGCAGGCACGGCTCGGCCTGGTCGGCGCCGATCAGGGCGACCGGCGCGGGCCGGAAGCGCGGGCGGGCGGCGACCGGGTCGGGCGCCACGTCGATCTCGCTACCCGCGGCGGCGGCCAGCCGGAGCAGGTCGTCGAGCAGGTCGTCGTCGGCGGTGACCAGGAGTGGACGGGGCGGCTGGGGCATCGCGGTCTCCCGTGGGTGGGCACGATTGGGCCCGCCCAACCTCCCGATCCGCCGCCGCCCGGGCAATCGAGGGAGATCCCGCCTGTGGATAACTTCGGACGCTGTGGACAACTCCCGCGGGGCAAGGGGATCTGCTAATGCCGTGGCGGTTGGGGTGGTCCGAGTTGGGTATGTTGTGCCGACACGGACCGATGGAGTTGGCATGGAGAACTCGATCCGGACCACGCCGGGAGACGACGGCACGGTCACGGTCACGGTGCTCGGGGAGATCGACTTCTCCAACGCCGACGAGGTGGCCGATGGCATCCGGGATGCGATTACCGACTGGTCGCCGTCGACCGTCCACGTGGAGCTGCGGCATGCGTCCTTCATCGACTCGACCGGGCTCGGCGCCCTGATCGAGGGTTACCGTGCCGCCACGGAGCGCAACATTGGATACGTGGTGCGCAACCCGAGCCCGACCTTCCGCCGCGTCCTCACCGTGACCGGCCTCAGCAACTTCTTCGGCCTGGCCGAGGAGGAGCTGGACCAGCTGCCGACGCAGGCGACCGGAGCCTGAGAGGGAACGACCCCCGTCGGGGGAGACGGGGGTCGTCCTGGGATTCGGCTCCGGGGGGGTCGAGCCGAATCGACTCGGCAACCGCGGGGGGCGCAGCAGCCGAGGGCCATGAAATTGAGCTTTACGGGACGCGACGGTAACAACACTGAGCCGGGTCGCAAACACAAGTTTGCCTCAGACTGAGTCGGCAGTCGAGTACTGAATTGAACTCGATGTGAGGTCCCTGCCCGTCTGACCGTTTTCACTGCGCGTCACGGCAAAGGGGTACCCGCCCGCGAGCCGCTTGCCGCTACACTTTCGCCCCGTGGGCCCCAGCGCCGCGTTTTTCGACCTCGACAAGACCGTCATCGCCAAGTCCAGCGCGCTGGCCTTCGGACGGCCGTTCTATCGCGATGGCCTGATCAGTCGGCGTGACGTGGTGAAATCCGCCTATGCCCAGCTGATGTTCCGGCTCGGCGGCGGCACCGACGAGCAGGCGATGGCCCGCACCCGGGACTACCTTGCCGCGCTCTGCAAGGGCTGGCGGGTCGAGCAGGTCCAGCAGATCGTTGCCGAGACGCTCAACGAGCTGATCAACCCCTATGTCTACGCCGAGGCCGCCGCGCTGATCGCCGAGCACCAGGCGGCCGGCCGCGACGTCGTGCTGGTCTCCGCCTCCGGCGACGAGATGGTCCGCCCGATCGGCGCCCTGCTCGGCATCACCGACATCATCGCCACCCGGATGGCCATCGTCGACGGCCGCTACAGCGGTCAGGTCGAGTTCTACTCGGCCGGCCCGGCCAAGGTCACCGGCATCCGCGAGCTGGCCGGGACCAGGGGCTACGACCTCAGCCAGTGCTTCGCCTACTCGGACTCCAGCAGCGACCTGCCCATGCTGGAGGCGGTCGGCCACCCGAGCGTCGTCAACCCGGACCGCACCCTGCGCCGCGTCGCGGTCGACCGCGGCTGGCCGGTCCTGGAGTTCCGCCACCCGATCGCCCTCGGCAAACGCCTGCGCGACCGCCCGGCCGTCCCGGTCGCCGCCGCCCTCGGCGTCGGTGTCGGCGTCGCCATCGGCTTCGCCCTCTACGGCCGCCACCGCCGAGCCCGAGCCGCCGCCGTCGCCTGACTGCCCATCGCCGACGACCGCCTCACCGAACGCCCCGCTCACCACTCAAGGCCGCTTCCCGCTTTCCGGTACGACCGCCCCCCGCCCCAACCGCACAGCCCCTCCCTTTGCTCGACGCCAGGCCGCTGCCCCCTCACGGCCGCGAGGCCACATCCGGGCCGAACTGCCCACCTCCCGGTGGTCCGCCCAAACCCCCAGCCAAGGCCGACGGGCTGGCACCCAAGGCCCCATCCCGCGCGCCAATAGGGCCACCAGGACCAGCCCGCGTTGACGGGCTGGCACCCACAGCCCCACCCCGGGCACAGATAGGGCCACCAGGACCAGCCCGGGTTGACGGGCTGGCACCCACAGCCCCACCCCGGGCACGGACAGGGCCACCAGGACCAGCCCGGGGCTGTCGGGCTGGCACCCACAGCCCCACCCCGGGCACAGATAGGGCCACCAGGACCAGCCCGGGGCTGTCGGGCTGGCACCCACAGCCCCACCCCGGGCACGGACAGGGCCACCAGGACCAGCCCGGGGCTGTCGGGCTGGCACCCACAGCCCCACCCCGGGCACGGACAGGGCCACCAGGACCAGCCGGGGGTTTGGGGTTGGCGGGTCGGGGCCACCCACGGGCGTCGCCCTGGAGGGTCGGGCGTTCTGGACGCGCCAGCGGCCAGCCCGGCCCGCAAGGGTCCCTGGCGGGAGCGACGATCGGTGATCAGCGCGGATCCAAGTCAGCATGAATTTGATCTTCGAAGTCGGCCGGCAACACAGTGACCTGGACAAATGGCATTGGTCTGAGTAATTGCGGATCGCCAGATTTGCCCGGCTGATGCCTGGCGATCAAGCCCCGAGCGGCGTAGAAAGGAAGTCGCGGAGCCACGAAAAATCGGCCCGGTCGAGAGATCGGAAGCCGGCGGATCGGGCACCGTGCACGGCCACCGGGAACCCACGCGCGATCAGCCACGGCAGGCACGTTGCGACGGGACCTCCGCCAAAGGTGGTGCTTCCGCCGTCATGGGGATCATCGCCACCAGGCAGCAGGACCGTCGACAACGACCCAGGTGCACGCTTGTTAACCCGGTCCGGACGCGCAAGAGTGGCAGGGGTCGTGTGTCCGCAAGAACCGCGGACCGCGGCCCCTCTTCATTTGCCGACCTGGGGGCCGAGCCCCCAGACCCCGCGTCGCGGCGCTGACGGTGGGTGCGAGAGCGGCGCGACTCAGATTCCCGGCGTCGGACGGTCAGACCGCATGGCCGGGTGGAAACGGCGCGACTCAGGGCCCGGCGTCGCGCGGTCAGATCGTGTGGTCGGCGCGGGCAGATCGTGTGGTCGGGTGGCGGGGTCAGGTGGAGTCGGCGGCCCGGCGGTGGCGGTTGCGGATTTCCTGGTAGACGGCCTTGAAGACGGTGGGGCGGGAGTGGAAGTCCACTCCCTGCTCCCAGAGTTCGGTGTTGACGGTGCCGCCGTCACGGCGCTCCAGCAGCACCGTGCGGCCGCTCTCGATCTCCCACGGGCCCAGCCGGTGGGTGGTGCGGTGCATCCGGACGCCGGTGATCTCGCGCCAGGTCATCACCCGGGAGCGCAGCAGCCCGCGGATCAGCACCCCCTCGGCGCTGACGTAGACACCGAGTTGCAGGACCCGCCAGGCGCCGACCACCCAGATCGCGGCCAGCAGGCAGGCGACCACCCGGACGCCGTGCCCGATCAGGTCGAACTGCCGGACCGTGGCCCAGGAGAGCATCGCCAGCGCGAACGCCTCCCAGGCGATCACCACCCAGCGCCCGGACCCCGGCTGGTAGGGACGCACCCAGTTGTCAGCCACGCCCAAAGTATGCGACGCCGGGATGATCTCCGGTCACACGGTGGCGAGAACGCCGTCACCGATCGTGGTGATCTCCTCGGCCCCCGCCGTGACCGCCGCCGCGTAGTGCCGCAGCCAGGAGCGGACCCCGTCCGGCGTGCCGGTGGCGTAGGCGCCCGCCGAGCCGACGTATTCCGGCTCCCGGGACAGGTGCCCGACCTCGACCGACACCAGGCCCCGCGGGTCGAAGCCGCGCCCGATCAGGGTGAGCCGGGCGGCGGCCCGGGCCACCACCCCGGCCGGCCCGGCGAACGGGCGCAGCGTGATCAGCTCGGCGTGCACGATCGCGGCGAGCAGCAGCGGCGGCGTCTCCTCGTTGCCGGCGACCAGCCCGGCGAGCGCGTCGATCCGCTCGGCGCCACCGGTGAGCCGGCCCAGTTCCTCGGCCGGCACCACGCCGCGGGCGGCGAGCACGTGCAGTTTGGCCAGGACCTGCCGGGGCGCGCGGGGCCAGAGGTCGACCAGGCCGCCGAGCCCCTCGGCGACCCGCAGGGCGCCTTGCAGGACCGGGTCGGTGACCGTACCGGCGCGCACGTCCTCCAGCTCGTGGTGGTTGCCCTCCAGGGCGGCGCTGGCGACCGCGGCGCGCAGGCTGGTCTCGGCGGCGACCTGGCCGCCGTGCCGGCGCAGGGCACGGTGCCGCATGGCGGTGTCGACGCTGTCCCGGGCCGCGGCCAGGGCCGGAGCGACGTCAGCGAGGTCGAGCAAGGGTGCTAGTGGATCCACGGGAACACGGTAACCCGTAAAACGCCGGAAACCCGGGGTGCACAAACACGAGTGGAACTGGCAAGATTCGCGCAGTACCGATCACGTACGCGTCACTCGGCGCGCGCACGGCACCGCCCGGCGCGCAGCTTTCGCAGGGCAGCGTCCGCGGAACTAGTGTGCAACGAAGAGACCCCGGTCACGGCAGAGGAGCCGCCCTCATGAGCGAGACACTGGAGAATTTGTACTCGGAGACGCGGCAGTTCCCGCCGCCCGCCGGCCTTGCCGCGGCCGCCAACGTGACGGCCGAGGCGTACGACGAGGCCGCGAACGACCGGCTCGCCTACTGGGAGCGCCAGGCCGAGCGCCTCACCTGGGCGAAACCGTGGGACCAGGTGCTGGACTGGTCCAACCCGCCGTTCGCCAAGTGGTTCGTCGGCGGCGAGCTGAACGTGGCCTACAACTGCGTGGACCGGCACGTCGAGGCCGGCAACGGGGACAAGGTCGCCATCCACTGGGAGGGCGAGCCCGGCGACACCCGTGCCGTGACCTACACGGAGCTGCTGAAGCTGGTCTCGCAGGCGGCGAACACGCTGACCGAGCTCGGCGTGGTGGCCGGCGACCGGGTCGCGATCTACCTGCCGATGATCCCGGAGGCCGCGGTGGCGATGCTCGCCTGCGCCCGGATCGGCGCCACGCACAGCGTGGTCTTCGGCGGTTTCTCGGTGGAGGCGCTGGCCACCCGGATCCAGGACGCCGACGCCAAGGTCGTGATCACCGCCGACGGTGGGTACCGGCGCGGCAAGCCGTCCGCGCTGAAGCCAACCGTCGACGAGGCGGTGGCCCGGTGCGCGAGCATCGAGCACGTACTGGTGGTCCGCCGCACCGGCCAGGAGGTCGCCTGGACGGAGAAGGACAAGTGGTGGCACGAGACGGTCGAGCAGGCGAGCCCGGAGCACCGGGCGCAGCCGTTCGACGCCGAGCACCCGCTGTTCATCCTCTACACCTCGGGCACCACCGGTAAGCCGAAGGGCATCCTGCACACCACCGGTGGCTACCTGACCCAGACCTCGTACACGCACAACGCGGTCTTCGACCTCAAGCCGGAGTCCGACGTCTACTGGTGCACCGCCGACATCGGCTGGGTGACCGGCCACTCGTACATCGTCTACGGCCCGCTCTCCAACGGCGCCACCCAGGTGATGTACGAGGGCACCCCGGACACCCCGGACCGTGGCCGGTTCTGGCAGATCGTCGACAAGTACAAGGTGTCGATCCTCTACACCGCGCCGACGCTGATCCGCACCATGATGAAGTGGGGCGACGACATCCCGGCCAAGTACGACCTGTCCTCGCTGCGCGTGCTGGGCAGCGTGGGCGAGCCGATCAACCCCGAGGCCTGGATGTGGTACCGGGAGAACGTCGGCCGCGAGCGCACCCCGATCGTGGACACCTGGTGGCAGACCGAGACCGGCGCCGTGATGATCTCGCCGCTGCCCGGCGTGACCGCGACCAAGCCCGGCTCGGCGATGACCGCGCTGCCCGGCGTCAGCGCGGACGTCGTCGACGACACCGCCACCCCGGTGCCCAACGGGGGCGGCGGCTTCCTGGTGCTGACCGAGCCGTGGCCGTCGATGCTGCGCACCATCTGGGGCGACGACAAACGGTTCATCGACACCTACTGGTCGCGCTTCGGGGCCGGCGCCGGCAACGGCGACAAGTGGATCTACTTCGCCGGTGACGGTGCGAAGAAGGACGAGGACGGCGCGCTCTGGCTGCTCGGCCGGGTCGACGACGTCATGCTGGTCTCCGGGCACAACATCTCCACCACCGAGGTGGAGTCGGCGCTGGTCTCGCACCCGGCGGTGGCCGAGGCCGCGGTGGTCGGCGCGACCGACCCGACGACCGGTCAGGCGATCGTGGCGTTCACCATCCCGCGCGGCAACGTGGCGACCGACGGTGACGCCGGCGAGGAGCTGATCAAGGAGCTGCGCAACCACGTGGCCAAGACGCTCGGCCCGATCGCCAAGCCGCGGCAGATCATGCTGGTTCCCGAGCTGCCGAAGACCCGCTCCGGCAAGATCATGCGGCGGCTGCTGCGTGACGTGGCCGAGAACCGGTCACTGGGCGACGTCACGACGCTTCAGGACTCCGCTGTTATGGATCTGATCAGTTCCGGTCTCAAGACCGGTAAGGCAGAAGACTGACGCTAATCTATAAGGGCTGGTCACGCTCGCGTGACCAGCCCTTTTGTCCATTATGCCTACTGCAATGATATGACCACTCCATAACACGTAACCGTTGGTCATCAATCTCCTGCACGTTCCCCGAACATCGGCTGGTTTGCATACGTTCACCTCTAGTCCCGAACCCCGGGGCCGTTTGACGCTGGGCCCGGCACACCGCGGTCCGGCCGCAAAAACGGAGGTAAACGTAGTGCGCAAGGTAGTCGCGGGACTGCTCGGCGCTGCAATGGTGACCACCGTGGGAGCGATGGCTCCGACGTTGGCCCTGGCGGCTCCGCCGGCGGACCCGGCCCTGGTGGCACAGACCGGGGACAATGCCCCGGTCGATGACCTGCCAAACCCGCTGGAGGAGAAGCGTCGCGCGCTGCGCGAGGAGGCCGTCTCCCAGGTGGTGAGCGGCGAGTCCAAGGTGGAATACCGTAACGGGAGCCCGGTCGTCAACCTGGGCAAGACGTACGGTAATGGCGGTTTTGGTCACCCCGGTAAGAACCAGTACGTCGAGCTGGCGCGGGAGAAGACCGACAAGATCTTCGTGATCCTCACCGAGTTCGGGAACGAGCGCCACCCGTCGTTCCCCGACCAGGACACGACCCCGGCGTACGCCGGCCCGTCGACCTTCGACGGCCCGCTGCACAACGCCATCCCGGAGCCGGACCGCAAGGTCGACAACTCCACCGTCTGGCGGTCGGACTACTCCCAGGAGTACTTCCAGAACCTGTACTTCGGCACCGGCAAGAACACCGAGTCGGTCAAGACCTACTTCGAGACCCAGTCGTCCGGGCGCTACAGCGTCGACGGCGAGGTCACCGACTGGGTCAAGGTCAAGTACAACGAGGCCCGGTACGGCCGGTCCAACGACGACCCGAAGGACGCGAACGGCGACGACCCGGCCGTCTGCGCCAGCAGCAACTGCACCAACGTGTGGCAGCTGGTCCGCGACGCGGTGACCCAGTGGTACGCCGACCAGATCGCCGCCGGCAAGACCCCGGCCGAGGTCAAGGCGGACCTGGCGACGTTCGACCAGTACGACCGGTACGACTTCGACGGCGACGGCAACTTCAACGAGCCGGACGGGTACCTGGACCACTTCCAGATCGTGCACGCCGGTGGCGACCAGGCCGACGGTGACCCGTACCAGGGTGAGGACGCCGTCTGGAGCCACCGCTGGTACGCCTACTCCTCGGACGCCGGCGCCACCGGCCCGAGCGGCAACCTGCTCGGCGGCACCCAGATCGGTGACACCGGCCTGTGGGTCGGCGACTACACCATCCAGCCGGAGAACGGCGGCCTGAGCGTCTTCGTCCACGAGTACACCCACGACCTGGGCCTCCCGGACGACTACGACACCAGCGGCGGCGGCGACAACAGCAACGAGTACTGGACGCTGATGGCGCAGAGCCGGCTCGGCGCCAAGGGCGACCAGGGCATCGGCACCCGGCCGGGCGACCTGGGCGCGTGGAACAAGCTGCAGCTCGGCTGGCTCAACTACCAGGCGGTCAAGGCCGGCGAGAAGAAGGTCGTCAACCTCGGGCCGCAGGAGTACAACACCGCGAAGAAGCAGGCCGTGGTGGTGAACCTGCCGGACAAGAAGGTCACCACGGATCTCGGTCAGCCGTACGCCGGGAGCAAGCAGTTCTTCTCCGGCAACGCGGACGACCTGAACGTGTCGCTGTCCAAGGCGATCGACCTGACCGGCAAGACCAGCGCGAGCGTCTCGCTGGCCGGCCGGTACGCGATCGAGGAGGACTACGACTACCTGTTCGCCGAGGCCTCCACGGACAACGGCGCCAACTGGACCAGGCTCGACGGTACGGTCGGCGGCGAGCCGTTCGTCAAGGACGGCGGTGGCGCTCCGGCGATCACCGGCTCCTCCGGCAACGCGTGGAAGCCGATCGAGGTGCCGCTGAACGCGTACGCGGGCAAGAACATCCTGTTCCGCCTGCACTACGTCACCGACGGCGGTGTCTCCGAGGGCGGCTTCTTCGGTGACGACCTGACCGTCACCGCCGACGGCGCGGTGGTCTCCACCGAGGGCGCCGAGGGCACCTCGACGTGGACCGCGGCCGGCTTCTCGATCGTCGGCTCCACCCTCACCAAGGACTACCCGAACTACTACATCGCGGGTTACCGGAGCTACACCTCGTACGACAAGTACCTGGAGACCGGCCCGTACAACTTCGGGTGGGCCAACACCAAGCCGGACTGGGTGGAGCACTACAACTACCAGACCGGTCTGCTGATCTCGTACTGGGACACCTCGCAGGTCGACAACAACACGAACGTGCACCCGGGGTCGGGCCTCAACCTGGTCATCGACGCGCACCCGAAGCCGTTCCTCAACCCGGCCGGTGTTCCGTGGCGGTCCCGGGTCCAGGTGTACGACGCCCCGTTCGGCCTGTGGCCGACCGACGGCATGACCCTGCACCTGAACGGCGAGAAGTCCGTGGTCAAGCCGCTGTTCGGCAACCCGGTCTTCAACGACAAGGACAAGTACTTCTACGACGAGCTGCCGAACCAGGGCGTCAAGCTCCCGGCCGCCGGCGTCAAGATCGCGGTGCTCGGCCAGCTCGGCACCTCGATGACCGTCGCGGTGTACTGATCCCGACCGTTTGAACCGCACCACCAGCAGCGCCCGGGGACCCTACGCCCCGGGCGCTGCCCCATTTCGGGGAACCGTTACGCGCCGCGATTCGTCCCACCGGTGACGCTTTGCGCGGGAAGGATGATCGGATGCGCACTCACCACAGGATCGGCATCGCCGTCGCGGCCGGGGCGCTCGCCGCCGGATGCGGCGCCTCCACCGGCTCCTCGGCCTCGGCCCCACCCCTGTCCCCCTCGCCCGCAGTGGCGCCGTCCTCCGTGGCGCCGTCCTCGGTGGCCCCGTCCTCCGTGGCTCCGTCCTCGGTGGCGCCGCTGCCCACCATCACCAAGACCGCGAAGCCGCCCAAGGAACCGACCGACACCCTGCCCGAGAACGGCTGGGTGACCGGGATGGTCACCAAGGGTGGCACCGGCCCCTGTTACGGCCTCAGCACCGACGAGGGGACCGTCTACGCGCTCTACAGCAGCGAGGGCATCAAGCTGGAGGACGGCGCCCGGGTCAAGGTGAAGCTGGAACCCAGCCTGCTGAAGATCTACTGCGGGCCGGGCGAGCTGATGACGATGCTCGAAGCGAAACCGATCGGCTGATCGCGCGTGGGTTCACGAGTGCCTCGCGCCGGTCGTGACAGCGAAGCATAGGCTGGCCGCATGGACGAGTCGGTGGTAATGGCGGAGGGCCCGTGGACCCACCGTTTCGTCGGCGCCAACGGCAGCCGGTTCCACGTCGTGGAGGCCGGCACCGGCCCACTCGTCCTCTTCCTGCACGGCTTCCCCGAGTTCTGGTGGGCCTGGCACGACATCATGACCCGGGTCGCCGACGCCGGTTTCCGGGCCGCCGCCATCGATCTGCGCGGTTACGGGCTGAGCGACAAACCCCCGCGCGGCTACGACGGCTACACCATGGCTGCCGACGTGACCGGCCTGATCCGCGCGCTGGGCGAGCGGTCCGCCACGATCGTCGGCGCCGGTGCCGGCGGGATGGTCGGCTGGGCCGCCGCCGCCTTCCACCCCAAAATGGTCAATCGCCTGGTGGTGCTCGGCGCGGCCCACCCGCTGCGGCTGCGGGCCGCGCTGTTCGCCGACCCTCGCGGTCAGTTCGCGGCGTCGGCCACCATCCTCAAATTCCAAGTTCCGCGGTACGAACATGTGCTCACCAAAGACGACGCCGCCCTGATCGGTGAGCTGATGGCGCACTGGAGCAGCCCCGAGTGGGCGGCCACCCCCGAGTTCGCGGACTACTCGTACCGCTGCCGCCAGGCGATCCAGATCCCGCAGGCGTCGTTCTGCGCCCTGGAGGCGTATCGCTGGGTGGCCCGCAGCGCGCTGCGCCTCCAGGGCTACCGCTTCGTCAAGCTCATGCAGCAGCCGCTCAGCATGCCGACCCTGCAACTGCACGGCTCGCTGGACAAGGCGATCCTGCCGCGCACCGCCCAGGGCTCCGGCCGATACGTGACGGCGCCGTACGAGTGGCGTCTGCTGCCCGGCGCCGGGCACTTCATCCACCAGGAGGCGCCGGACTTCGTCACCGGCGAGATCCTGCGCTGGCTGAAGACGCCCAGCTGATCAGACCCGGTGCTCGTACCGGTCGTGGACCTCCGCGGCCGGCGCCCACCCCTGATAGACGCCGTAGTCGAACTCCTCCAGGCCGAGCCGCTGGGCCACCGGGGCACGGCCGCCGGTGTACTCCAGCCGCAGCCAGGTGTCCGCCTCGGCGAGCACGATGAACGGCTCGCCGCGCCAGGTGCACAGCGTCCGGACGTAGGCGATCTCCTCGTACTCGTCCGGCTCCAGCACCCGGACGTACCGCCCGGGCTTGACCTCGGTGAAGCCCTCGGCCGGCTGGGGCGAGTAGATCCGCACCCGGTCGGCGTCCGGCACCGCGTCGTACTCCTGGCCCTGCCAGGTCACCACGTAACCGTCGCGCATCACTGCTCACCCACCCGGCGCCAGAGCGGTCCGTCCGCGTCGAAGATCGCCAACATGCGTTCGTTGCCGTCCGCGTCGATGCGCCACAGCTGGGCACCGTGCGGCAACCGCACGCTGTCCACCTTGAACTCGGCGATCACGTCGCGGCCCTCACCCGGGGCGAACCCGTTGCCCCGGAACGGCGGCCGCTCGATCACCCAGCCGTCCATGGCGCGCAGCGCCTGCTCGTTCTGCCCGCCGTAGGGGATCCGGTACAGGCTGGGCCGGAAGGCCGGCCAGCGCAGCACGAACGCCTCCTTCGCGTCCGGCTGGAACGGCGACGCGTCGTAGTAGAGCCCGAGCGCGCCGAACAGCTCGGCCGGCGTCCGCAGGTGCTCGACCTCGGAGGCCCGGTGCACGAACCCGGCCACCCGGTCGTACCCGCGGTCCAGGTAGTAGTCGACCTGCTCGGCGGCGATCGTCTTCTGCATGACGGTGGCGTGCTGCGCCTCGTCGCTGACCGGATCCGGGGCCGGCACCGGAGCGCCCGCCTCCTCGGCCGCCGGGCCCTCGATCGGGTCGGCGCCCAGACCGGCCTCGGTGGCCCAGTTCGCCAGGGCGATGATCTGGGTGCCCGGGTACTTCGCGCCGACCGGGGTGCCCGGGTTGACGGCGAACGACCAGTTCGGGTCGGGCCAGTTGCGGATCAGCTCGTAGAACCGGACACCCACCGTGCGGGTCGGCTCGCCGAAGTGCTCGGAGAGCCGGTCCTTGCTGGTGAAGACGATCAGGAACTTCTCGCCGTCGACCTCCTCCGGCTGGAACGCGAAGCCGGACTCCCCGGGCGCGCTGCCGGGGCGGGAGTGGTGCGCCACCGGCACCAGCACGTTCGCCAGCAGCAGGGTGGAGAGGAAGACGTCGGTGTTCCCGGCGTCCGCGGCGTCCTGAAGCTCCCGCTCGGTGTCGTTGGCCGGCACGAAGTCCCGATGGTCCTGGCCCTCCGACCCGGAAGCGCCGCCGGTCGCCGAGCCGGCCACGCCGAGACCGGACGTCCCGGAGGTCGGCGCGGTCGCGGCGGCCACCTTGGCGGTCGGGATGATCTGGGTGGCGAACGCCTGGCTCGCGTACGCCGAAGCGGGGCTCCCCTGCGGCGGCATGCCGAACGTGGCCCCCGGAGCGGGCACCGCGGGCACGGCGTAACCGGGGGTGGCGGGGGCGTAGGCAGACGGGCCGTAGCCGGACGGTGCGGCGTATCCGGGAGCACCCGAGGTCGCGGCGGGGCTGCCGGACGCCGGGTAGGCCGAGACCGGGCTGCCGGAAGCGGGTGCTTCGGCGACCGCACCGGGCGCACCGGCGCCGGAGATCGGGCTGCCCGGGGCAGCCGCGCCGGAAACCGGTTGTCCCAAGGCGCCGGAAACCTGCTGACCCGGAGCGCCGGAGACCTGCTGACCCGGAGCACCGGAAACCGGGTGGCCCGGAGCGCTGGCGCCGGAAACCGGCTGTCCCGGAGCACCAGGACCAGGAACGGGATGACCCGGAGCACCAGAACCGGAAACTGGCTGGCCCGGAGCACCAGAACCAGACACAGGCTGGCCCGGAGCACCAGGACCAGAAACGGCATGACCCGAGACACCAGGACCGGAAACCGGCTGGCCCGGAGCACCGAGGCCGGAAGCGAACTGGCCCGGGGCGCCGTGGCCGGAGGCGGGGCTGCCGGGGGCGGCCGCGCCGGAGACCGGATGGGCCGACGGACCACCGAAGCCGGGAGCGTACGACGGCGTCGAGCCGTATCCCGGCGTACCGGAAAGGGCGGACCCGGATCCGGGCGTGCCCGGACCGGAGGCACCGAAGCCGGACGCCGATGCGCCGTAGCCGGGCGCGGAGCCGTAACCCTGAGCACCCCGATCAGCGCCGGAGGCGCCCGGGATGACCGGCGGAAGCAGCCCGGGCCGACTCGGCGGCGTGGACCGGTCGCCGGCCGGACCGGAGTCGCGGGACAGGGCCGGGGCGGGTCCGGACGGGCCGAACCGGTCGGCGGCCGCATCGCGCTGCGCGAGAGCCGGGTCCGGCGCCGGAGTGTGCCCGCCGGTGAGTGCCTGCGCGGCGGCCGCCATCGACGGCGGACGCTCTGACGGCGGGGTCACCTGACGGCGGGGCAGCGCGTTGGCCTGTCCACCGGGCTGGGCCGGCGCGCCGGGAGCCGGGGCCTGCGCAGCCGCGGCCTGCGGCGAGGCGGGACCCTGCGGGAAGCTCGGTGCCGGGGCGGCCGGGGCCGGGTTCGTCCGGGGGTTGGTGAAGCCGGAGAACGACGTGGTCTGCGCCGGCCCCGCGGTCTGCCCGGGCTGCCGCCGCGGCAGGTCGGAACCTCCGCGAGAGGGCAGCGGACCAGCTCCGGACGACAGCTCGGCGCCACCGCGAGTGGGCAGCGGACCGGCACCCGACGGCAGGTCAGCACCCCGAGTAGGCAGCAAACCAGCTCCGGACGACAGGTCACCCCGAGAAGGCAGCGAACCAGCTCCGGACGACAGGTCGGCACCACCGCGAGTGGGCAGCGGACCGGCACCGGACGACAGATCGGCGCCGCCACGGGAGGGCAGCGGACCAGCGCCGGAAGCGGGGCTCGGGGCCCGGCCGCTGCCGAGCGCCGCCCAACTCGGGTCGACCTGCGCCTCGGTCGGGTCATACGGCGTGACGTGCTCGGGGATCGGCGGTGTGTTCGCCCCCGGGTTGCGCACCGGCAGCGGCGCCTTGGGGTCCTGGAGCGGGCCACGCGGGTCGTTCTCCGGCCCGAAGGGCACTGACTCCGAGTTCCAGCCGGGCGTGGCCATGCCACTACCCGAGGTGCCGCGAACCGGCAGCCCACCGGGCCCGGACGGCGCACCCGAGGAGACCGGCGAGCCGGGGAAATTACGCGGCGTCGGTCCCCCGGGCGCGCCAGGCAGATCACGGGGACCTGCCGGGGCGGCCGGCGAGCCCGGGAAGTCGCGGGGCACGGCCGGCGCCTTGTAGGCAGCAGGAACCGAAGCGGCTGGCGGCTGGTCCGCAGGGTCAACCCCGGACGGGGTCCGCACCGGAAGCCCGGACGGCGTGGTGGGCCGGGCCGGCAGACCCGCCGCACGCACCGGGAGACCGCTCGGCTGTCCCGCCGGACCCGCACCGGGCACGGCCGGCGAAGCGGGCGAACTCAGCGGCGCACCACCCGGACCGAACTGCGGCGCACCACCGGAAACCGGCGCACCACCCGGACCGAACTGCGGCGCACCGGCCGGGCCGGACGGCGCCGCACCCGGCTGCGGCACACCGCGCTGCGGAAGGCCGGACGGCGCCAGGCCGGGCTGCGACGGCTGCGGGCCGCCACCGGGAACGCTGGGCGCAGACGCGGGCGCGCCCGGAACACCGGGCGCGCCGATCGGACCGGCCGGAGCCTCGGGGCTCCCGGCGGAATATGCCGGATAGCCCGACGCGGCGGCGGCCGGCGCCGAAGTCTCATAGGTTGGCCCGCCGGGCCCGTCACCGGCCCGCTTGGCCGCGAGCGCGGCCGCGCCGATCTCCTGGATCTTGGAAGTGCCGTGCACCTCCCGGCCCGGGCCACGGGTCGGGAGCCGGAGGTCACCGCGGGCGAGCTGCGCGACGAACCAGGCCGGCAGATATCCCTCGATCGGCAGGCCGGGGTTGACCGCCAGCCACCACTCCAGGTTGGGCCAGGTGTTGGCGAGCTCCGAATACGGCACCCGTCGCGACGCGCCGGTGTAGTCGGACAGGCAGGCGTGCAATGCCTCCTGCGAGGTGAACGCCAGCACATGAGTGCGACCGCCGGTGCTCCAGGTGCCCCAGCCGAGCGGCGCCAGACCCGCGAGCGCGTCGGCCGACACTGGTAACAGAAGGTCGACACCGGCGAGAATGCGGAAATAGGACTCCTGGTCGTCGGTGCGCAGCGCATCGCGCATCGCGACCTCGGCGTCCGTAGCCGGTTCCCACTCGGACACGTCCACCTCTCCCCACACGCGTGCGACGGATCCATCTCAACGCGTATAAACCTACAAGGCCAGACCGCAATGACAATGGGCGGCGGTGCGCTGACGGCCGAGTTGTATCCGGCCGCGCCCGGCAAGCGGCCGCGCCGAGCCCGTACGCGTGCTCCGATCGCCCGGCGCAATGATCCAACAACCGATGGTAGCCGTGTCAACCACCGGGACCAGTACGCGAACGGGCGACCTCAACCCACCCGGATCGGGCCAATCGGAGCGCCCGAACGGGTAATCCTGCGTCGGCTCACTGGAACCGCTGGGTGGCGGCCCGCTCGGTGGCCACGTAATCGGCCGCCGACTCGATCACCGCGTGCCTGATCTGACGCAGGATGCCCTCCAGATCATTCGAGGCGGCGCGCCATGTGGCCTGCCGCTGCGCATAGGCCTCCCGCGCCTCGCCGGCCCAGGTGTCCACCAGCGGCGCGGCATCGCGCTCCAACTGGTCGAGCTGGGACCGCAGGGTGCCGAGCGCCTTGTCGATGTCGACACCCGCCTGCTGGAGGGCACCGAAATGCACGAGCAGAACTCCGTCGTTCACAGAAATCCTCCGGGAGAGTCAGAGCGGCAGGGTGAACGTGCCGCCGGTGCGGGCGACACGACTGGCGGCGTCGGCATCGGTGGCGTGATATCCGGCGCCGGATGCCCGGATCGACTCGGCGGTCTCCGCGAGCGCGTTGCCGAGGCTGCGCAGATCCGCCGCATACTGCGTCTTGACCTGCTCGAACGCGTTAGCCCCGAGCCCTCGCCAGGACCCGCTGAGGCCGGACAGCTCGGACATCAGCGTGCTCAGCATCAGCTGGAGCGCGCCGTTGACCTGATCGAACTTGGCGGCGGTAGTCGCCATCACCGCGGACTCGGCCTGTGTCAGCGCCATCCCGAGGTCACCCCCATTCTGCTGTGGACACGGAACGATCACCCGTGCATCGACACAGGTCATCAGGCTTACCGGCGCGAGCAGGCATCGATATCCATGGGTGATTGCCCGATCACGTTCCGGGCCTCGACGCTAGGGGATCGGCGGCAGGCGGCGAAACCCCCGATCGGCAACCTGTGGATAACTCTCGCCTGTGGACAACGGGCACGGCGCGTGCCGGTTTCGGCCTACCATGGCCGCGCACGATGATCGATGCCCGGCGCGAGCAGGGAGGACGGCGTGACGACGGACCTGATGGCACCGCGGCGATCCACCGCCGCGCCCGCGGCGCCGCCCCGGCGGGCCGATGCAGTGAGCCTTCATCAGGTGGTCACCACCCAGGCCGCTGTGGCCCTGGTCCTGGTCGGCGCCGTCACGGGCGGCCCCGCGCTGTTCGCGGCCGTGCTCTGCGCCGCGCTCGCCCTCACACTGACCTGGCTACGCGTCCGCGACCGCTGGGCCTTCGCCTGGCTGACCGCCGCCCTGCGCCTCAACGTCCGCCGCCGTGCCGCCGCCCGCCTGTCAGTCCCCCGGCACACCACCGCCCAGGAGACCACCGCCCGAGAGACCGCTGCCCAGGGGTCGGCGGCCCAGATCCGGATGGCCGGCGCGATCCTCGAGCTCACCGCCCCGGGCACCCGGGTGACCTCGACCGATCTCCCCAGCGGCCCGGCGGCGCTGCTCACCGACCCCACCGGCCTCACCATGCTGCTCGACCTCGGCGACCCGACCGCCCTGCTCGCCGAGACCAGACCCGACCTGCCCGCGCCCTGGGAGCTGCTGCCCGCCGACGGCCGCGACCGGCCGGCGGGCCGCATCCAGCTGCTGCTGACCGGCGCACCCGCGCCCACCGCCGGCTCCGGGACCGGTCCGGTCGCCGGCTCTTATCAGTTGCTCACCGAGGGCCGGGTCCTCGGGCAGGCCCGGGCGGTGCTCGCGGTCCACGTGTCGCGCGCGGCGGGCTGGTCGGACGGCGAGCTGCTCCACTCCCTGACCGGCCAGGTCCGCAAGCTGGCCCGGCGCCTGACGGCGCAACCCCTGGCCGGGCCCGAGGCGGTCCGCCTGTTCTTCGACCTTTCGTACGCCGATCCAGCCGCCCCCGTCCACGAGGACTGGACGAGGTTACGCACCGGCCCCCTGTCCCAGGTGACGTTCCACGCGCACGCACCCGGCGGAGCAGGCCTGACCGCCGAGCTGATGGCCCGGCTGCTCCTGCTCCCGGCCACGGCGACCACCGTGACCCTCACCGCCGACGTGCCCGCCCACGACCGACCACCGCACAGCCGGCCGGTCACGCTGGCCGTGCGCCTGACCGTCCCCGACCCGGCCACCCTCGAGGCCGCGGCGACCGCCCTGCGGCAGCTGACGGCCCGCGAGCGCGTCCGGCTCCACCGACGCGACGGCGACCACCTGCCCGGCCTCGCCACCACCCTCCCGCTCGCCGTCACCGACCCCGAGCCGCCGGCCCGAGGGCAGCGACTCCGGAGACAGAGGCCACCGGCGAGCGAGGCGTTCGGCCGTCTCGCGGTGCCCACCGGTTGGTCCGGACTCGCGGTCGGCCGCAGCCGGCAGGGCGACCCGGTGCTGGTCCGGCTCTTCCGGCCGGAGCACACCCGGATCCTGCTGGTCGGCGGCGCTCACTGCGCGCGGCTGACAGCGTTCCGGGCGATGGCGATCGGCGCCCGGGTACTGGTCCGCACCCACCGGCCGCAGGACTGGGCCACCTTCGCCCACAGCGGCTCCGTCCCCGATGGCGCGATCGCCGTCGTGCCGCTGGACCACCCGGCCGAGGCCCCGCCGGGATCCCCGCTGCACCCGGTCCTGACCGTCCTCGACCCCGGACCGTCCCGGCACCCGGCCACCGCGGCGCCAGGGGTGACCAGAGTGGGCTCCCACGAGTCCCGGGAGGACGGCCTCGACGCCCTCGCCTTCGCCACCGACTGGACCGCGGCCGGGGCGGGCGGCCCACCCCACGACCTCGACCGGCCGGAGTGGGAGGCCACTGGGCCGGTACCCGGATCGGGGGGCGGGCCGGGGAGCGGGTTGGCGCGCAGGCCGGGACACCGGCTCCAGGGCGGACCGTGGACCGCGACGCTGACGGTCCGGCCCACGGTGGGCAGCGAGGACGTCACCGCGCTCCGCGACGCCGATCTGTTGCTGGTCCAGCCACTCCGGGAGGCTGAGGCCGAGCTGATCGGCGGCGCCCTGGACCTCGGCGACACCACCGGCCTGCTGAGCCGGATGCGCCCCGGCATGCTCGCGGTCCTCAGTCCACCCGCCGTGCGCTGGGCAATGCTGACCCCCACCCCTGTCGAAAGGGTGCTGATCGGCAATCTGGACCGCCCGGCGAATGAGCGATAGATCGCTATATGCCGGAATCTCCGGCGGCGCTCGGATGAAGATCGCGGAGTGTCGTACCCGCCGCTGGCACGGCCGTGGCACGATCCCCTGCCATGGGCATCATCATCCGGCTCGTGATCACAGCCGTCTCGCTGTGGATCGCGACCCTGGTCATCGACGGGATCCACCTCTCCGCGGACACCGCGACCGGTAAGGCCGGCACGCTGCTCGCGGTGGCGGCGATCTTCGGCCTGGTGAACGCGATCCTCCGGCCGATCATCAAGACCGTCGGCTGCGGGCTCTACGTCTTCACCCTCGGCCTGGTCGCGCTCCTGGTGAACGGCCTGCTGTTCCTGCTGACCAGCTGGATCGCGGGCAAGCTCGACCTCGGCTTCCACGTCGACGGCTTCGTGGCGGCGGTCCTCGGCGCGCTGCTGGTCGGCATCGTCAGCTGGGTACTGAACATGCTGGTCCCGGACGGCGACGACTGACCCTCGCCCACCTCCGGCCGTGACATTCGCGGGGCGCCGAGCGGCGCCCCGCGATGCATGCCAGCACGCCCGGATTGGCCTTGTGAGCTGGGATATAGGCAAGGACCGCCGCCGCTCGGCAGCCTTACGGTGAGGGCATGAGCGACGAGCGGCGCGGCTATCTGTACGGCATCATGGCGTACGCGATCTGGGGTTTCTTCCCGATCTACTTCAAGCTGCTCCAGCCCTCGCCCCCGCTGGAGATCCTGGCGCACCGGGTCATCTGGTCCGCCGCCTTCGTCGCCCTGCTGCTCACCGCGATGCGCAACTGGCGCTTCCTGGGCCGCGTGCTGCGCACCCCACGCCTGCTCGGCGGCATCTCCGCCGCAGCCGTGCTGATCGGCGTGAACTGGGCGACCTACATCTACGGGGTGAACTCGTCCCGGGTCGTCGAGACCGCGCTCGGTTACTTCATCACCCCGCTGGTCGTGGTCCTGCTCGGCGTGACCGTGCTGCGCGAGCGACTGCGGATCTGGCAGTGGCTGGCGGTCGGCATCGGCGGGCTGGCGGTCGCCGTCCTCGCCGTCGACTACGGCCGCCTGCCGTACATCGCGCTGGCGCTGGCCGCCTCGTTCGGCTCGTACAGCCTGATCAAGAAGCGGATGTCACTGCCGCCGGCCGAGGGGATGTTCGTCGAGTCGGCGGTGCTGACGCTGCCCGCGTTCGGTTACCTGACCTGGCTGAACCTGACCGGTGGGGCGAAGTTCGGGCACGTCTCCGCCGGGCACACGGCGCTGATGCTGTTCGCCGGCGTGGCCACCGCCGTGCCGTTGCTGCTCTTCGCCGGCGCGGCGAACCGGGTGCCGCTGGTCGGCCTCGGCATCCTTCAGTACCTGGCGCCGATCATCCAGCTGGCCTGCGGCGTCCTGATCTACCACGAGCCGATGCCGGCGGCCCGGCTGGCCGGGTTCGGCCTGGTCTGGCTCGCCCTGATCATCTTCACCGCGGACGGCATCCACGGCGCCCGATCGGCCGCCCGCCTCCGCGCGGCCACCGCGGCCGGCCACCGGACCGCGGCCGCACAAGGGGTCAGCGGGGCCGGTACGTCAGCATGATCTTGCCGTCGGAGCGGACCAGGTCCAGCCGGTCCAGGCTCTCCACCGGGAAGTGAGTGCTCGCCTGCATCCGGAACTCGGCGCCGGGATGCGCCATCCACGAGCCCAGCTGCTCGTTCTCGTCGTCGGGGCCGTACGCGATCAGCCGGAACGTGTACGGCTTCTCGCTCTCGGCATACCGGCAGACCATCTCTACCTTGGTCCCGCCCGAGGTGCCGGCCAGCCGGATGTTCGCGGAGATCGGCGACTGCGCGTCCACCGCGGCCATCGCCACGGCCGGTCCGGTCGCCGTGCTTCCCGGCTCGGGACGGTTCATCAGCCACCAGCCGGCGCCGCCACCGAGCAGCACGATCAGCACCAGCGCCGCCACGGTGCTCAGCGCGCGTACCGAAAAGGTCTTGGCGGGCCGGGCCGGCTGATAGGAGCGGACCGGTGCCGGCGCGGACAGCGTCGGGTCGAGCAACCGCACGAACTCGTCGGCGTCGAGCCGGTCCAGCATGTCCGGCACCCGGGACAGATCGGCGACCGCTTCCCGGCAGAAGGAGCAGCTTGCCAGGTGGTGTTCGTAGGCCGCGCGTTCCGCCGGTGACAGCGCACCGAGGACGTACGCGGCGTCGTCGTGCCCGTCCTCACAGCGCATCTTTTCCGCCTCCAGCCGGCGTTCCGTCATCCGCACTCTGGTACGCGGCAACCGGCTCGGAGGTTCAAAAATCCATTAAAACCGCACCTCAAGCTGTAGCGATTCAGTCACACAACAGTCCCGGGGCTGCGAAAACACGATCGAAGAAGATCAAGCCGTCGCGGACTCGCCACCGCTGAGCGCCTCGGCCACATTGCGGGCGGCCGCGGTCAGTTTGGCGCGGACCACCCGGGCCGAGGTGAGCATCTCGGCGGCCGGCATCGAGCAGGCGAGCACGAGGCGCCGCTCCATGTCCCGGTCGGCGACCACCACGACCGCGGCCGAGGCCAGCCCCTGCCGGAACTGTCCCATTTCGATCTGCATGCCGCGACGCTCGCCGGCCGCCAGGTCGGCCTCCAGCGCCTCGGGGGTGGTCAGCGTGGTCGGGGTGAACGGACGCATCCCGTAGTCCCGCAGATATCGCCCGCGTTGATCGGGGGTGAGCGTGGCGAGCAGCGCCTTGCCGAGCGCGGTGGCGTGGCCACCCTCGTCGAAGCCGGGTGCGATGTCGTCCAGGAACGGCGACCGGGCGCCCTCGGCGGAGGCGGTGACCGCGATCCGTCCACCGACGAACCGGCCCAGGTAGTGGCTGTATCCGGTGTCGATCGCGGCACGGCGGAGCGCGTCGCCGACCGCGGGCGGGCCGCGGAAGGCCGAGACGAGCTCGCGATACCGATCCGCGATCTCCAGACCGACGATGTAGGTGCCGTCCTCGCGCCGGATCACGTAGCCCTCATAGGCCAGCGTGCGCACGAGGTGATAGGTCGTCGCGACGGTCAGCTCACAGCGCCGGGCGATCTGTTTCACCGTGAGCCCGCGCGGAGCCCGGCCGACCGACTCCAGGACGCGCAGGGCACGCGACACGCTCCGGATGAGATCTGACGGCTCCGCTAGGGGGTCACGCACAGCTACCTCCGAGGCCAGGGACTTACACCATATGAAGAAACATCCGGAGACGGAATGCCAAAACCATGTGGATCACGGTCGATTTGCACAGCGGGTGTGATCAATAGGACGGGGCGTGTCCGAACGTGTCCGAATTGGCTTAGTCTGCGTCCGCCGCCATCTCCCCCGATTCAGCCGCAAAACCCCGTACCGAACAGGCAAAATGGCGCGCCGTCCCGCGCCGCGCGCCTACCACGCCCATTTCTGTTTCGACACCGGTCTCTTCGGCCGACCGATAGGCCCATCCGGCCACTTTCCGGCGCGCGGTCCGCTCCCCCGCACCCCAACCTTCTTTCGGTACGTCCACAGCGTCCCGTCCGCACCCGACCACCCCGCC
This sequence comes from Actinoplanes ianthinogenes, assembly GCF_018324205.1. Classification (NCBI taxonomy): domain Bacteria; kingdom Bacillati; phylum Actinomycetota; class Actinomycetes; order Micromonosporales; family Micromonosporaceae; genus Actinoplanes; species Actinoplanes ianthinogenes. The sequence goes on along the minus strand of NZ_AP023356.1, from coordinate 4,987,110 downwards.
GTGCCCGCTCACGCCGAGCACCCTCATGGCCCTAGCCAAACCCGACCAGGGCCACCAGCCCCAGCCCCGCTTGTCGGGCTGGCGTCCATGGCCCTACCCCGGGTGCCAATAGGGCCACCAGGCCCAGCCGGGGCTGTCGGGCTGGCCTCTGCCGCCCTATCCCGGGCGCCAATAGGGCCACCAGGCCCAGCCGGGGTCGTCGGGCTGGCGTCCATGGCCCTATCCCGGATGCCAATAGGGCCACCAGACCCAGCCGGGGCTGTCGGGCTGGCCTCTGCCGCCCTACCCCGGGCGCCAATAGGGCCACCAGGACCAGCCGGGGTCGTCGGGCTGGCGCCCATGGCCCTATCCGGACTCGGGATAGGGCCATCAGGGCCAGCTCGGGGGTTGGGGTTGGCGGTCGTGGGCACCCGCGGACGTCGCCCTGGAGGGCCGGGCGTTTTGGACGCGCCAGCGGCCAGCCCGGCCCGCAAGGGTCCCTGGCGGGAGCGACGATCAGTGATCAGCGCGGACCCGAGTCAGCAAGAATTTGATCTTGCAGTTGATCGGGACAGTCCCCACCGCTGGCGGGAATCGATCAGTTCGTGCGGTCGGCGATGTAGTCGCAGAGGGCTTCCATCGCGCGCTTCGCGTCCCCCTCGGGCAGCGGCGCCAGCCGGGCCCGCGCCTCCTCCGCATAACCCCGGACGGTCTCCCGCGCCTGCTTCATCGCGGCCGACTCGCGCAGCAGCGTGAGCGCCTCGGTGTGCAGCGCGTCGTCGGTGATCGGCCCGGCGGAGAGCAGCTCGCGCAGCCGCACCGCGGCCGGGTCCGCGTCGTCGCCGGCCAGCGCGTAGAGCACCGGCAGCGTCGGCACGCCCTCACGCAGGTCGGTGCCGGGCGTCTTGCCGGACTGGATCGACTCGGAGGCGATGTCGAGCAGGTCGTCGGAGAGCTGGAAGACCAGGCCGATCTTTTCGCCGTAACCGGCCAGCGCCTCGGTCACCTCGGTGGAGGCGCCGGAGAACAGACCGCCGAAGCGGGCCGCGGTGGCGATCAGCGAACCGGTCTTGTCCGCGATGACTTGCAGGTAGTGCTCGATCGGGTCGCGGTCGCGCGGGCCGACGGTCTCGGCGATCTGCCCGTGCACCAGGCGCGAGAAGGTCTGCGCCTGCAGGTGCACCGCCTCGGTGCCGAGCCGGGCGGCCAGCTCCGCGGCCTGGGCGAAGAGGTAGTCACCGACCAGGATGGCCACCGAGTTGCCCCAGCGGGCGTTGGCACTCGGGGCGCTGCGGCGAACCGGCGCCTCGTCCATCACGTCGTCGTGGTAGAGCGTGGCGAGGTGGGTCAGCTCGACCACGTTGGCCGCATCGATGAGGTCCGGCCGGGCTGGGTCGCCGAACTGGGCGGCGAGCGCCACCAGCATCGGCCGCAGCCGCTTGCCGCCGGCGTCGGCGAGATGGCGCGCGGCCTCGGCCACCAGCGGGTCGGCGCTGGCGACGTGCACGCGCAGCGCTTCCTCGACGGCCACGAGCGTCGCTGACACCGACGCGTCCAATGCGGGATCGACGTCGAGGCCCAGCGACGACAACGCCAATTCGGGCGGGGTCAGATCACCGGTGCTCACCACGCTCCCACGATGCCATATCGGTCCACTCGTTTCAGTCCCAGGGGTCCGCGCCACAAGATCAAAAACCGGACATTGCGCCGGCTGCGGGTCCGCTCGCACGGAGATCGCTCCCTTTGGGTACGGAAAGAGCCGGTTTCCACCTCTCAGGGTTTTGGCAGGCTCGCCCGGATGGCGCGATAGGCGTCCCACGGAACGGCGGGGCGGGCCAGGTTACGGCGATCCAGGTAACGCCGGGTCGTCGCCTGGCACTCGCGACCGATTCGGATCGGGTCCAGCAGGCTCGCCCGGTGCCGCGCCCCCGGCTCGACCAACCGCGACGGCCGCAGCAGCCAGCCCGCGTCGTCCCTGGTCAGCGAGCCGCGCACGTTGGCGTTGTGCAGACTCCACAGTTTGTCGTCGTGCCGGTGCACGAGCAGCCCGGCCGGTCCGGCCGCGACCGGGACGCCGGCCGGCACCTCGACCCGGTACCCGTCGGCCTCGGCGGTCACCGTGGTCCGCACCAGCAGCGGCGCGCCCTCGGCGTCCACCGCGATCAGCACCACCGAGCGGTACTGGGCGAGCACCTCGGCGCCGAGCAGCTCGCTCCCGGCCAGCCCGGCGTTCTCGGTGGCCGGCAGCGGCCGGGTGACGACCTCGACCGGGGCCACGTCGATCAGCAGCCGCATGTAATAGAAATCGGTCATCTTGGTGGTCGGCCAGTTGAGGTACTTCTGGCTGGCCGGCTGCCGCTCCATCAGCAGCGCCCAGAGCCGCCCCAGATCGCCGTCCGGCTCGGTATGGATCTCCTCGGGGCACTTCGCGACGCCGCGCACCAGGATCTGCTCCGGCGCGTCCAGACCGCTCGCCGTCGGATCCGAGAAGAGCAGCGCCACCCGGCCGTCCCGGCGCACGTTGAACGCCTTCTGCGGGTAACCGATCGAGGTGGTCAGCAGGATCGTCCCGTCGTCGCGGCGCAGCCCCGAGGTGGGCCAGGCCACCGGGGCGCCGTCCTTGGTCAGGGTCGCCAGCTCGCAGGTGCGGTAGGCGTCGATCACGGCAGCGAGGGGCGTTCCGGCGGCGATGAGGTCCACGGCGCGGATCTTAAATGGACTCGATTGCTGATCGATAAACGACAGCGGCTCCGGCCGTTAAGCCGGAGCCGCCGTCGGCGAATCGGATCACCGGACGAACTGGGAGGCCTCCCGGGTCAGGTCGATCAGCGGCGCCGGCACCACGCCGAGCGCCACCGTGACGATCACTCCGAGGCCCAGCGCGGCCGAGGTGAGGAAGCCCGGGATGGACACCGCCGGGGTGCTCTCGCCCGGCTCGGAGAGCCACATCAGCACGACCACCCGCAGGTACGGGAACGCGATCAGCATGCTGGTGATCACGCCGAAGATGACCAGCCAGGTCTGCCCGCCGTCGATGGCCGCGCCGAAGACCGCGAACTTGGCGGTGAAGCCACTGGTCAGCGGGATGCCGGCGAAGGCGAGCAGGATGAGCGTGAAGAGCCCGGCGAGCAGTGGGCTCTTCTTGCCGATCCCGGCCCAGCGGGACAGGTGCGTCGCCTCGCCGTCCGAGTCCCGGACCAGGCTCACGATGGCGAACGCGGCGAGCACCGAGAAGCCGTACGCGACCAGGTAGAACATCGTGCTGCTCAGGCCGTCCGGGTTGAGCGCCAGGACACCGACCATCAGGTAGCCGGCGTTGGCGATCGACGAGTAGGCCAGCAGTCGCTTCATGTCGGTCTGGGTGACCGCCAGGATCGCGCCGATGAACATGGTGAGCACCGCGACAGTGCCGAGCACCGGCTGGAAGTCCCAGCGCACCCCCTCGAACGCCACGTAGAGCACCCGGAGCAGGGCGCCGAACGCGGCGACCTTGGTGCAGGCCGCCATGAACGCGGTGATCGGGGTGGGCGCGCCCTGGTAGACGTCCGGGGTCCAGACGTGGAACGGGGCCAGCGCGCTCTTGAAGAGCAGACCGATCGCGACCAGGCCGAGGCCGCCGTACAGCAGCAGCTGGCTCTTCTGCGGGTTGGCGACCGCGTCGTGCACCACGCTCAGCTGCACACCGCCCGAGAAGCCGTACAGCAGGGCGACGCCGAACAGGAAGAACGCCGAGGCGTACGAGCCGAGCAGGAAGTACTTGAGCGCCGCCTCCTGGCTGAGCAGGCGCCGGCGGCGGGCCAGCGCGCACATCAGGTAGAGCGGCAGCGAGAAGACCTCCAGCGCCACGAACATGGTGAGCAGGTCGTTCGCGGCGACGAACATCAGCATGCCGCCGAGCGCGAACGTGGTCAGCGGGTACACCTCGGTGAGACCGGGCCGGCCGGCGGTCTGCCGGTTGTCGGAGTCCGAGCCGACCACCACGGCCGCCTGGGCGACGAACGCGCCGCCCGCCTCCACCTGCCGCTCCCCGATCAGGAAGAGCGAGACCGCGCCGAGCACCAGGATCGCGCCCTGGAGGAAGACGGTCGGGCCGTCGAACGCGATCGCGCCGCCGATGGTGACGACCCGGGTGTTCCGGTTGATCACCAGGACGGTCAGCGCGGCCACCACGCCGAGCAGCGCGAGCGACAGCTGGACCACGTTGCGGTGCCGGCGCGGGATGATCACCTCGAGGAGGACCCCGACGCAGGCGACCCCGAAGAGGATCAACATGGGCGCCAGCGCGCCGTAGTCGATCGGGGGCAGTTGCAGATCTCCCATGACTATCGGCCAGCCTTTCCATCCGCGACCGTCGGGGCCGGGTCTTGCGTGCCGACGTCTTGCAGGGTCGCCTGCACCGCCGGGTTGATCACGTCGGTGACCGGTTTCGGGTAGAAGCCGAGCACCAGCAGGAGCAGGATCAGCGGGGCGACCACGAACTTCTCCCGCAGGCTCAGGTCCTGCTTCATGGCCGGCACCTCGTCCAGGGCCGGGTTGAGCGTGCCCTGCGTGGTCCGCTGGATCATCCAGAGCACGTACGCGGCGGCCAGGATGATCCCGGCGGTGGCGATCACCGCGTACGGCTGGTGCGTGCTGAACGTGCCGAGCAGCACCAGGAACTCACTGACGAACGGTGCGGTGCCGGGCAGCGCCAGCGAGGCCAGACCGGCGAAGAAGAACACCCCGGCCAGCACCGGGACCAGCTTGCCGGCCCCGCCGAAGTCGCTGACCAGCGCCGACCCGCGACGGGCCACGAACATGCCGACCACGATGAACAGCAGGCCGGTGGCCAGGCCGTGGTTGACCATGTACAGCACCGAGCCGGTCCCGCCCTGCGTGGTGAAGGCGAAGATGCCGATGCCGATGAAGCCGAAGTGCGCGATCGACGTGTACGACACCAGGCGCTTCAGGTCGTTCTGCCCGACCGCCAGCAGGGCCGCGTAGATGATCCCGATGACCGCGAGGACCAGGGCCGCCGGGGCGAACCAGCGCGACGCCTCCGGGAACAGCGGGAGGCAGTAGCGGATGATGCCGAACGTACCGACCTTGTCCATCACACCGACCAGCAGCGCTGCCGCGCCGGCCGGAGCCGCGCCACCGGAGTCCGGCAGCCAGGTGTGGAACGGGAAGAACGGCGCCTTGATCGCGAAGGCGATGAAGAAACCGAGGAACAGCCAGCGTGCGGTGTTCTGGTCGATCGACTTGCCGGCCTCGACCAGGGCGGCGAAGTCGAAGGTGTGCCCGCCGACCACCCACAGCCCGATCACCGCGGCCAGCATGAAGAGGCCGCCGACCAGGCTGTAGAGGAAGAACTTCACCGCGGCGTACTGCTTCTGGCCGGAGCCGAAGGAACCGATGATGAAGTACATCGGGATCAGCATGATCTCGAAGAACACGTAGAACAGGAAGACGTCCGCCGCGGCGAACACCCCGATCATGGTGAACTCGAAGGCCAGCAGCAGGGCGAAGTAGGTCGGCGCGGATCGCCGGCTCTGGTCCACGTCGTGCCAGGACGCCAGGATCACCACCGGGAACAGCACCGCGATCAGCATCAGCATGACCAGGGCGATGCCGTCGGCGGCGAAGGTGAAGTTCGCGTTCCAGGAGGGGATCCAGGAATACGACTCGTGGAACTGGAAGCGGTCGGTGCTGTTCACCGTGTAGGTGACCCACATGACGATGCTGAGCACCAGCACGACCAGCGACCAGATCAGCGCGACCAGCTTGGCCAGTTCAGCCTTGGCCCGCGGGATGCAGGCCACCGCGATCGCCCCGACCAGGGGCAGCAGCGTGAGAACGGAAAGGAACGGGAAGTCTTTCACGCGAGCCACCCCAACTGGATCGCAAGGAAGGCGCCCACGACGAGCATGGCGCCGGTGAGCATGGAGAGTGCGTAGGAGCGGACGAAGCCGGTCTGCAACCGCCGGAGCCGGCCGGAGCCGCCGCCGACCGCCGCCGCCAGCCCGTTGACCAGGCCGTCGATGCCCTTGCTGTCCAGGAAGACGAGCGCCCGGGTGAGGTAGATGCCGGGCCGCTCGAACACCGCCTCGTTGAACGCGTCGGTGTAAAGGTTGCGCCGGGCCGCGGTGACCACCACCCCGGCCGGCTGCGGCTCGAGCGCCGTGCCCTTGCGGAACAGCGACCAGGCCAGACCGGCGCCGGCCAGCGTCAGGACGATGCTGACCACGGTGACCCACAGGCTCTCGTGGTGCTCCGGCTGCTCACCGAAGACCGGGTTGAGCCAGTCGACCACGGTCGTGGACATCAGGTAACCGGCCACCACCGAGCCGAACGCCAGCACGATGAGCGGGATCGTCATGATCGCCGGGGACTCGTGCGGGTGCTTGTTCTCCTCGGTCCAGCGCTGCGGGCCGTGGAACGTGAGCACGAAGAGCCGGGTCATGTAGAACGCGGTCAGGCCCGCGCCGAGCATCGCCGCGCCGCCGAACAGCCAGCCGGTCCAGCCCTCCCGGTCGAACGCCGCCCCGATGATCGGCTCCTTGGTGAAGAAGCCGGAGAGCGGCGGGATGCCGATGATCGCCAGCCAGCCCATCATGAAGGTGAGCCACGTGACCCGCATGTACTTGCTCAAGCCGCCGAACCGCCGGATGTCCACCTGGTCGTGCATGCCGTGCATGACCGACCCGGCGCCGAGGAACATGTTGGCCTTGAAGAAGCCGTGCGCCAGCAGGTGGATGATCGCCAGCGAGTACGCCGCGCCGCCGAGCCCGACGCCGAGGAACATGTAGCCGATCTGGCTGACCGTCGACCAGGCCAGGACCCGCTTGATGTCGTCCTTGGCCGCGCCGATGACGCAGCCGAGCAGCAGCGTGAGCGCGCCGACGCTGACCACGATCAGCTGGAGCGTCTCGTCGGAGGAGAAGATCGGGTTGGACCGGGCGATCAGGTAGACGCCCGCGGTGACCATGGTGGCCGCGTGGATGAGCGCCGACACCGGGGTCGGGCCCTCCATGGCGTCCGGCAACCAGGCCTGGAGGGGGAACTGACCGGACTTACCGGCCGCGCCGAGCAGCAGCAGGATGCCCATGACCAGCGCCGTGGTGGAGCTCAGCGAGCTCGCCCCGGCGAAGACCCCCGCGTAGTCGGTGGTGCCCAGCGTGGCGAACATCAGGAAGATGGCGATCGCCAGGCCGGCGTCGCCGACCCGGTTCATCAGGAACGCCTTCTTGCCGGCGGTGGCCGCCGACGGCCGGGTGTACCAGAACGAGATCAGCAGGTACGACGCCAGGCCGACGCCCTCCCAGCCGAAGTACAGCATCACGTAGTTGTTGCCGAGAACGAGCAGCAGCATCGCCGCGACGAACAGGTTGAAGTATCCGAAGAACCGCCGGCGGCCCGCGTCGTGCTCCATGTAGCCGACCGCGTACAGGTGGATCAGCGACCCGACCCCGGTGATCAGCAGCACGAAGACCCCGGAGAGCGGGTCGAAGAGCAGTCCGAAGTCGACCTTGAAAGTGCCGACGTCGATGAAGTCGAAGAGGCGCAGCTCCGCCGACCGGTGCTCGGCGTCGAGGGCGCCGAGCTTGATGAAGAAGATCAGCCCGAGGACGAACGAACTGGCCACCGCCAGCACGCCGAGCCAGTGTCCCCACTTGTCCGCCCGTTTGCCGAGCAGCAGCAGGATCGCGGCACTGACCAGCGGGATGGCCACGAGCAGCCAGATGCCGCTGAGCACTCCCGTCGCGGGGGCAAACTCCAGTTCCACGTGAAGGCCCCTTTCAGTACTTCAGGAGGTTCGCGTCGTCGACACTCGCGGAGCGTCGCGTACGGAAGATCGACATGATGATGGCGAGACCGACCACGACCTCGGCGGCCGCGACGACCATCACGAAGAACGAGATGATCTGGCCGTCCAGGCCGCCGTTGATCCGGCTGAAGGTGACCAGCGCCAGGTTCGCCGCGTTCAGCATCAGCTCGATGCACATGAACAGGACGATCGCGTTGCGCCGGATGAGCACCCCGACCGCGCCGATGGTGAACAGGATCGACGCCAGGATCAGGTAGTAATCGGGGGTCATTTCTCGGTTCCCTTCGGCGCGACCTCGGAAGCGGTCAGCTCCCGGACCGGCAGAATCGGCGAGATGCTGTTCTCGGTCCCGTTGCCGTCCGGCAGGCGGGCCGGCGCGGCCACCGACATGGTGTTCGCGTAAACGCCGGGGCCGGGCTTCGGACCGGGGTAGTTGCCCGGCAGGAAGCGCTCCTTCATCCGGGTCACCTGGTCGGCCCGGTCGCCCTTGGCCCGCTCGATGTGGGCCAGGATCATCGCGCCGACCGCTGCCGTGATCAGCAGGGCCGACGTGACCTCGAAGGCGAAGACGTACTTGGTGAACAGCAGAGAGGCCAGGCCCTGCACGTTGCCGTTCTGGTTCGCCGCCTCCAGGCCCGCGGTCGGCGTGCCCTCCAGCGCCCGGGCCAGACCGGTCGCGACCAGGGCGGCGAAGCCGGCGCCGAGCAGGATCGCCGCGACCCGCTGCCCGCGCAGCGTCTCGATCAGCGAGTCCGACGCGTCCCGGCCGACCAGCATCAGCACGAACAGGAACAGCATCATGATCGCGCCGGTGTAGACGATGATCTGCACGAAGCCGAGGAACGGCGCCTGGTTGATCACGTAGAGGAAGCCGAGGTTCAGCATCGTGACGACCAGCCAGAGCGCGGAGTGCACCGCGTTGCGGGCCAGCACCATGCCGAGCGCCCCGATCACCGCGAGGGAGCCGAGGATCCAGAAGGCGACGGCTTCCCCGGTGGACACATGCGTCATTGCGCGCTCCCCTCGGTCTCCGAGTCCACGGCCCACGGCGCCTTCTCCGCGCCGGCCGAGGTGCCCGGGTTGGTGAGCGCGCCGATGTAGTAGTCCTTGTCGGTCTCGCCCAGGCGCATCGGGTGCGGCGGCTGCTCCATCCCGGGCAGCAGCGGCGCCAGGAGCTGTTCCTTGGTGAAGATCAGGTCCTGGCGGCTGTCCCGGGCCAGCTCGTACTCGTTGCTCATGGTCAGCGACCGGGTCGGGCAGGCCTCGATGCAGAGCCCGCAGAAGATGCAGCGGGTGTAGTTGATCTGGTAGATCTTCGCGAACCGCTCACCCGGCGAGAAACGCTGCTCGTCGGTGTTGTCGCCGCCCTCGACGTAGATCGCGTCGGCCGGGCAGGCCCAGGCGCACAGCTCGCAGCCGATGCACTTCTCCAGCCCGTCCGGGTGCCGGTTGAGGATGTGCCGCCCGTGGTATCGCGGCGCCGGCTTGGGCGGGGAGAACGGGTAGTCGGTGGTGATCACCTTGCGGAACATGTGCGCGAAGGTCACGCCGAAACCCTTGAAGGAGCCGGTAAACGTGTTCACGTCACACCTCCTTCGTCTCGGAGTCGCCGCCGACGGCGGCCGGGGCACGTTCGGCGACCTCGCGGCGGGCGCGCGGGCTCGGCGGCACCTGGAGGTCGATCGGCGGGACCGGGAAGCTGCCCGGCGGCCGGGCGGCCAGTTCCTCCTCGAGCGAGACCGGTTTGGCCTTCTTCTTGTCGCTCGACGGCCAGGCCCAGGCGACCACCAGCACGACCACCGCGATCGCGCCGGTGGAGACCCACCGGGCGGTGTCCGAGAGGGCGCCGCTGCGGGCGATCTTGAAGTAGGCCACGAACAGGATCCAGACCAGGTTGATCGGGATCAGCACCTTCCAGCCGAACCGCATGAACTGGTCGTAGCGCATCCGGGGCAGCGTGGCGCGCAGCCAGATGAAGCCGAACAGCAGCGCGAACACCTTGAGGAAGAACCAGATCAGGGCGAAGTAGCCGGCGCTGGCGCCGGGCCAGATCGCGGTGATCGGCCACGGGGCCCGCCAGCCGCCCAGGAACAGCGTGGTGCAGAACGCCGAGACGGTGATCATGTTGATGTACTCGGCCAGGAAGAAGAGCGCGAACTTGAACGACGAGTACTCCGTGTGGAAGCCGCCGACCAGCTCGGACTCCGCCTCCGGCAGGTCGAACGGCGCCCGGTTGGTCTCGCCGACCGCGGCGATCACGTAGATCAGGAAGCTCGGCAGCAGCTGGAGGCAGTACCAGCCGGGCATGGTGATCTCGACGCCGAAGATCTTCGTGGGATCGCCGGAGGCCTGCGCCGCGACGATCTGCGACGTGCTCATCGTGCCGGCCGTCATGAAGACCGCGACGATGGAGAGGCCCATGGCGACCTCGTACGAGATCATCTGGGCGCTGGACCGCAGACCACCGAGCAGCGGGTACGTCGAGCCGGACGCCCAGCCGGCCAGCACCACGCCGTACACGCTCATCGAGGAGCAGGCCAGCAGCACCAGCACCGAGACCGGCACGTCGGTGAGCTGGAGCGCGGTCCGGTGCCCGAACATCGTCACCACGCCGCCGAACGGGATCACCGAGAACGCGGTGAACGCCGTCGTCGCCGAGATCACCGGGGCGATGAAGTAGACCACCTTGTCGGCGGTCCGCGGGATGATCTCCTCCTTGAACGGCAGCTTGAGACCGTCACTGAGGCTGGTCAGGTAACCGCGGAACCCGACCTGGTTGGGGCCGGGCCGGACCGCCATCCGGGCGACGACCTTGCGCTCGTAGTTGATCGTGAACAGGGTCAGCAGCAGGAGCAGGACGAAGAGCCCGAGCAGCTTGATCAGCGTGATCCACCAGACGTCCTGTTCGAACGTTTGCAGGGTGGGGTCCTCCGCGTGCGCCGCGAGCAGGATGTTCACTGGTCAACTCCCTCGGCGAGAATCGGGCCGGGCAGCCCGGCCGACAACCGGACGACCGCACCGGCGGTGACGCCCAGGCTGCGGCGCACCGTCGAGCCCGGCGAGTTCGTGGGCAGCCACACCACCTGCCGGGGCAGGTCGGCGATCGCGGCCGGCAGGGTCACCGAGCCGCGGTCGGTCCGGACCGTCAGCAGGTCGCCGTCGGCCACCCCGAGCTCCTCGGCCAGCTCCTTGCCGAGCCGCACCACCGGCGGGCGCGCCGTGCCGGCCAGCACGTCGTCGCCGTCCAGCAGGGTGCCCAGGTCGATCAACTGGTGCCAGGTGGCCAGCACGGCCGCCCGCTCACCCGGCTCGGCGACCGCCACGGGGGCGATCGACGGCAGCTCGGGCCGGGCGGTGCCGGCCGGCATGGCACCCAGCTCGCGGCGGACCGCCTGCACGTCCCCGGTGTTCAGGGTGACGTCCAGCAGCGCGGCGATCGCCTCCAGCACCCGGCCGTCGGTCAGCGCCGTGCCGCCCCGCAGGACCGTCTCGAAGGACCGCAGCCGGCCCTCCCAGTCCATGTAGGTGCCGGGCTTCTCGGCGGCCGGCGCGACCGGCAGCACCACGTCGGCCCGCTCGGTCACCGCGCTCCGCCGCAGCTCCAGGCTGACCAGGAACGGCACCGCGTCCAGCGCCTGCTCGGCGCGGACCGGATCGGCCAGGTCGCCCGGGTCGACCGCGCCGACCAGGAGACCGCCGAGCGTCCCGTCGGCCGCCGCCGCGATGATCGCGTCGACGTCCCGGCCCGGCGTGCTGGGCAGCACGCCCGCGTCGACGGACCAGGAGATGGAGAGTTCGGCGCGGGCCGCGGGGTCGCTCACCGGACGGCCGCCGGGCAGCAGGTTCGGCAGGCAGCCGGCGTCCAGCGCGCCCCGGTCACCGGCCCGGCGCGGCACCCACGCGAGGCGGGCGCCGGTGCGGGCGGCCAGCGCCGCGGCGGCCGAGAGCCCGCCCGGCACGGTGGCCAGCCGCTCGCCGACCAGCAGCACGCTGCCCGGCGCGCTGAGCGCCGCGGCGACCGCGGGATCGGTGTTCAGCAGCCGGGCCTCGTCGCCCGGGACGGCCGCGACGAGCGCGGCGCCGAGCTTCTCGAACCCCCGGGTCAGGTGCGACGCCACCGCGGTCACCTGGAGCTTCTTCCGCTTGGTCGCCTTGCGCAGGCGCAGGAAGAGGATCGGGCACTCCTCCTCCGGCTCCAGCCCGACGATCAGCGCGGACGGCGCGTCCTCGACATCGGCGTACGTCAGCTCGGAAACCCCGGCCACCGCGGCCGCGAGGAAGTCCGCCTCCTCGGTGTCCGCGGCCGGCGAGCCGGAGGCTCGCACCGGCCGCGCCCGGAAGTCGATGTCGTTGGTGCCGAGGACCAGACGGGCGAATTTCGCGTACGCGTAAGCGTCCTCAACCGTGAGCCGCCCACCGGTCAGCACCCCGACCCCGCGCTCGCGAGCCGCTTTCAGCCCCTCCGCGGCGACGACCAGCGCCTCGCTCCAGGACGCCTCGCGCAGCTGCCCGGTACGCGCGTCCCGGACCAGCGGCGTGGTGATCCGGTCGGTGGCCGTGGTGTAGCGGAAGCCCCACCGGCCCTTGTCGCAGTTCCACTCCTCGTTCACCGCCGGGTCGTCACCGGCGAGCCGGCGCAGCACCTTCCCGCGCCGGTGGTCGGCCCGCATGGAGCAGCCGGCCGCACAGTGCTCGCAGCTGGTCGGCGAGGAGACCAGGTCGAACGGGCGGGCCCGGAACCGGTACTGCTCGCCGGTCAGCGCGCCGACCGGGCAGATCTGGATGGTGTTGCCGGAGAAGTACGAGTTGAACGGAACGTCCCCCTCGCCCTCGCCGACCTGCCCGTCCCCGGTGCCCTCGCCGCCGAAGAAGTCGTCGCGGTAGACGTTGATCTGCTCGCCGGAGGAGCGGTCCATCAGGTCGATGAACTTGTCCCCGGCGATCTCCTCGGAGAACCGGGTGCAGCGCTGGCAGAGCACGCAGCGCTCCCGGTCCAGCAGCACCTGGCTGGAGATGTGGATCGGCTTCTCGTACTCCCGCTTGTGCTCGTGGAACCGGGAGTCGGCGCGGCCGGTGCTCATCGCCTGGTTCTGCAACGGGCACTCACCGCCCTTGTCACACGTCGGGCAGTCGAGCGGGTGGTTGATCAGCAGCAGCTCCATCACGCCGGCCTGGGCCTTGGCCGCCACCGGGGAGGTGAGGTGGGTCTTGACCACCATGCCCTCGGCCACCGTCTGGGTGCACGAGGCGACCGGCTTGCGCTGACCCTCCACCTCGACCAGGCACTGCCGGCAGGCGCCGGCCGGGGCCAGCAGCGGGTGGTCGCAGAACCGCGGGATCGCGGTGCCCATCCGCTCGGCCACCCGGATGAGCAGCTCGCCCTTCTCGGCGGTGACCTCGACCCCGTCGATCGTCAGGGTGACGGTGTCCGCCCTCTTCGCTACGTCGGTCATCAGTGCGCTCCTACGAGGGACTTCTCGGAGAGCCGCGGCGCCGTGCGGCCCTCGATGTAACCGAGGTAGTCGTCCCGGAACCACTTCAGCGTCGAGACGACCGGCGTCGCCGCGCCGTCGCCGAGGCCGCAGAAGGACCGGCCGAAGATGTTGTCGGCGGTGTCCTGGAGCGTGTCCAGGTCGGCGTAGGTGCCCTGACCGGCGAGGATCCGCCGGTACGTGCGCACCATCCAGTAGTTGCCCTCCCGGCACGGGGTGCACTTGCCGCACGACTCGTGGTGGTAGAACTCCAGCCACCGCCACGTGTTGTAGACCGGGCAGTCCTGGTCCGAGAAGATCTGCATCGCCGTGGTGCCGAGGATCGAGCCGGCCGCGGCGACACCCTCGAAGTCCATCGCGGTGTCGATGTGCTCGGCGGTGAGCAGCGGCGTGGACGAGCCGCCCGGGGTCCAGAACTTCAGGTTGTGCCCGGGCTGCATGCCGCCGGCGAGCTCGATCAGCTCACGCAGGGTGATGCCGAGGCCGCACTCGTACTGTCCGGGATTGACCACCCGGCCGGAGAGCGAGTAGATCATCGGGCCGGCCGACTTCTCGGTGCCCATGCTCTTCCACCAGTCGGCGCCGCCCAGCACGATGTACGGCACGCTGGCGATGGTGCCGACGTTGTTGACCACCGTGGGGCTGGCGTACAGGCCGGCGATGGCTGGGAAGGGCGGGCGCAGCCGGGGCTGGCCGCGGAAACCCTCCAGCGAGTCGAGCAGCGCGGTCTCCTCGCCGCAGATGTACGCGCCGGCGCCGCTGTGTACCACCAGGTCCAGGTCGAATCCGGAGCCGAGGATGTTCTCACCGAGGTATCCGGCGGCGTACGCCTCCTTGACCGCGTTGCGCAGCCGGCGGGCGGCGTGCACCGCCTCGCCGCGGATGTAGATGAACGCCCGGCTCGCGCGGATCGCGTACGACGCGATGATCGCGCCCTCCACCAGCGAGTGCGGGTCGTAGGTCATCAGCGGCAGGTCCTTGCAGGTGCCCGGCTCGCCCTCGTCCGCGTTGATCACGAGGTAGTGCGGTTTGCCGTCGCCCTGCGGGATGAACCCCCACTTGAGGCCGGTCGGGAAGCCGGCGCCGCCACGACCGCGCAGCCCGGAGTCCTTGATCAGCTGGATCAGGTCGTCCGGGTGCACGTCGAGCGCCTTGCGCACCGCCTGGTAACCGTCGAGCCGCTCGTAGACGCCGATCTGCCAGGCGTCCGGTGACAGCCAGCGCTTGGTGAGCACCGGGGTGAGCTTCTGGAGCACCTCCGGCCGGGGTTGCGTCATTTCTCCTCCTCGGACCCACGCGTCGGGTCGGGCGTACGCGGGCTGTCGCCGGCCGGTTTGCCGTCACCGGCGGGCGGGCTGGTCGCGGCACCGGCCGCCTCGGCGGCGTTCGCCGGCGGCGGGCTGCCGGCCTCCGCGCCCGGCCGGGCCGGTTCGCTCGCCGTGGGGTTACGGAGTTCCGCGGTACGGATCTGTGGGTCCTCGGTCTTCTGGCCGGCGTGCCGGCGCTCCTCGACCTTGCCGGCGACCGCCTTGACCGCGGTCGTCGCCGCCTTCACCACCGAGGCGACCCGGCCGGGCTTCTCCTCCGCGGTCTTGTCGGCCTTCTCGTCCGCCTTGGCGGCCGGGGCCGGGGTCGGCAGCGCGCCGGCCTCGCGGGCCGGCTTGGTCTTGGTGATCGGGGTCTCCGGGTCGAACCCGGCCACCGCGACCCCGTGCTCCTGCGCCAGGCGGACGCCGCGCAGGGTGGGCGCGCCGGCCACCCCGTCGCCGACCGCGCCGTCCCGGGGGTCGGCGAAACCGGCGAGCTGGTACTGCATCTCCTTGAGGGAGCAGATCCGGGCGCCGCGGGCCGGCGTCGGCCGCTCGCCGGCGGCCAGCTTGTCGACCAGCTCGACCGCGGAGTCCGGGGTGGCCTGGTCGACGGTGAAGTCGTAGTTGACCGTCACCACCGGGGCGTAGTCGCAGGCCGCCAGGCACTCCGCGTGCTCCAGCGTGATCTTGCCGTCGGCGGTGGTCTCGTCGTGGCCGACGCCGAGGTGCTCGGTCAGCCGGTCGTAGACCGCCTGGCCGCCCATCACGTTGCAGAGGGTGTTGGTGCAGACGCTGACCAGGTATTCACCGGTCGGCCGGCGCTTGTACATGGTGTAGAAGGTGGCGACCGCGCCGACCTGGGCCTTGTTGATCCCCAGGACCTCGGCGCAGAAGGCCACGCCGGCCGGGCTGACGTAGCCCTCCTCGGTCTGCACCAGGTGCAGCAGCGGCAGCAGTGCCGAGCGCTCCCGGCCGGCCGGGTACCGCGCCAGGATCTCCTGCGCGGATCCGAGCAGCTTCTCCGCGAGTGGAGCAGCTGTCGGAGTGAACTCTTCCGTGGTCATCAGCGATCACACCCACCCATCACGGGGTCCAGCGACGCGCCGCCGGCGATCACGTCGGCCAGCAGCGCGCCCTCGGCCATCGCGGGGATGGCCTGAAGGTTGACGAAGCTCGGCTCGCGGTAGTGCACCCGATAGGGGTGGGTGCCACCGTCGGAAACCGCGTGAACGCCGAGTTCGCCCCGCGGGTGCTCGACCGCGACGTAGACTTGGCCGGGCGGGACCCGGAAGCCTTCGGTCACGAGCTTGAAGTGGTGGATCAGCGACTCCATCGACTGACCCATGATCTTGGCGACGTGCTCCAGCGAGTTGCCGAGCCCGTCGACGCCCAGTGCGAGCTGGGACGGCCAGGCGATCTTCTTGTCCGCGATCCAGATCGGTCCCGGCTTGAGCCGGTCGAGCGCCTGCTCGACGATCTTCAGGGACTCCTTGATCTCGGCCAGCCGGACCAGGTACCGGCCCCAGACGTCACCGGTGGTCGCGGTCGGGACGTCGAACTCGTACGTCTCGTAACCGCAGTACGGCATCGTCTTGCGCAGGTCCCACGGCAGGCCGGCGGAGCGCAGCACCGGACCGGTGATGCCCAGCGACAGGCAGCCGGTCACGTCCAGGACGGCGACCCCCTGCGTGCGCTGCTGCCAGATGACCTGGCCGGAGAGCATCGCCTCGTATTCCTTGAGCTTCTTCGGCAGGTACTTGAGGAAGTCGCGGATCTTCTTGACCGCCGACTCGGGCAGGTCCTGGGCCAGGCCGCCGGGCCGGATGTACCCGTTGTTCATCCGCAGGCCGGAGGTCTCCTCGAAGATGTCGAGGATGTACTCCCGCTCGCGGAAGCCGTACAGCATCATCGAGATCGCGCCCAGCTCCATGCCGGTGGTGGCCAGCCAGACCAGGTGCGAGGCGATCCGCTGCAACTCCATGAAGAGGACCCGGATCGTGGTGGCCCGCTCGGTGATCTGATCGGTGACGCCGAGCAGCTTCTCCACCGCGAGGCAGTACGCCGTCTCGTTCGACATGTTGGACAGGTAGTCCATCCGCGTGACGAACGTGACGCCCTGGGTCCAGGTGCGGTACTCCAGGTTCTTCTCGATCCCGGTGTGCAGGTAACCGACCACCGGCCGGGCCTCGGTCACCGTCTCGCCCTCGAGCTCCAGCACCAGCCGGAGTACGCCGTGCGTGGACGGGTGCTGCGGACCCATGTTGACGACGATCTTCTCGTTGCTGAGCGGGTCGATGCCGGACGTGACGCTGTCCCAGTCGCCACCGGTGACCGTGAAGACCCGGCCCTCGGTGGTCTCGCGCTCGCTCGCGTACTCAGAAGTAGTCACTGGTAGACCCTCCGCTGGTCGGGCGGCGGGATCTCGGCGCCCTTGTATTCCACGGGCACCCCGCCGAGCGGGTAGTCCTTGCGCTGGGGGTGGCCCTCCCAGTCGTCCGGCATCAGGATCCGGGTGAGGTTGGGATGGCCGGTGAAGACGACGCCGAACATGTCGTAGACCTCCCGCTCCTGCCAGTCGGCGGTCGGGTAGACGCTGGTGACGCTGGGGACGGGCACGCCGTCCGCGACCGACACCTCGAGACGCACCCTCCGGCGGTACGTCATCGACGTCAGCTGGTAGGCGACGTGGAACCGGCGCTCGTCGGAACCGAGATAGTCCACGCAGTCGACGGACGAGCAGAGCTCGAACCGGAGGGACCCCTCGTCCCTCATTACCTGACAGACGTCCTTGATTCTCTCGGGCCTGATGTGAAGTGTGAGTTCCGCCCTATCCACCACCACCTTCTCGATGGCTTCGGAGAACGCCGGATAAGCTTCCTCCAACGCGTCATAGACGTCGTCGAAATACCCGCCGTAAGGCCGTGGGCTGTCAAAAACAGCAGGTCGGGGGCGGACCAGACGACCGAAGCCGGAGACGTCACCGGTTCCTTTGACGCCGAACATCCCTTTATCCGGGCTGGGCGGTGTCTGCGCAGGCGCACCCAGTTCCGCATTCCCGGGAGCGTTACCCTCGGTTCCGGGTTGAATACTCATTTGCCACCCTCCCGCAAATGGGGCTGGAGCTTCATCCAGTTCTCGATCCGCAATTGCTCTTCGCGGCCTTCGATGACGGCCTGCGTCCATTCCGCGCGGCGCGCTTTGTCCACGCGGTACGACGACGGCATGGCACCCGGGGCGACGATCGGCAGCTTTCCTTCGGCGCGGCGCTGCTCCAGCATCTTGCGGCCGTTCGGGCCGAGCGGCTGGGCCATCACCTTCTCGCGCATCTTGAGGATGGCGTCGATCAGCATCTCCGGCCGCGGCGGACAGCCCGGCAGGTAGATGTCGACCGGGACGATGTGATCCACGCCCTGCACGATGGCGTAGTTGTTGAACATGCCACCGGACGAGGCGCAGACGCCCATCGAGATCACCGAGCGGGGTTCCGGCATCTGGTCGTAGATCTGCCGCACCACGGGGGCCATCTTCTGACTGACCCGGCCCGCGACGATCATGAGGTCGGCCTGGCGGGGCGAGGCGCGGAAGACCTCCATGCCCCAGCGGCCCAGGTCGTAGTGCGGTCCGCCGGCCGCCATCATCTCGATGGCACAACACGCGAGGCCGAAGGTCGCGCCCCAGAACGACGACTTGCGGGCCCAGTTCGACAGCTTCTCGACCGAGGTGAGCAGGATGCCACTGGGCAGCTTCTCTTCGATTCCCATGGTTATCAGTCCCAGTTGAGTCCGCCGCGTCGCCACACGTACGTGTAGGCGATGAAGACGGTGACGATGAACAGGACCATTTCCACGAATCCGAACAGGCCCAGCGCCTCGAACGAGACGGCCCACGGGTAGAGGAAGATGGTCTCGATGTCGAAGACGATGAAGAGCATCGCCGTCAGGTAGAACTTCACCGGGAATCGGCCGCCACCGACCGGTTGGGGGGCGGGCTCAATGCCGCACTCGTAGGCGTCCATCTTTGCCCGGTTGTACCGCTTCGGCCCCACGATCGGTGCGACAGACACCGAGAACAACGCGAAGAGCGCGCCGAGGATCAGCAACCCGACGATCGGGACGTATGGGTTGATCGTCATCTTCACTCCCGTACGACTGTTAGCCGCTTTACACTAGTTTTGCGCTTTTGTATCCCTTTGGTCGGGGTGCCCGATTCCGTCGTCAGACGGCGGGCGCCACCTTCGTCAAGCCGTTGATGATGCGGTCCATCGCGTCGCCGCCCCGGGGGTCGGTCAGGTTGGCGAGCAGCTTCAGGACGAATTTCATCAACGTCGGGTGCGGCATGCCGTGCTTGGTGGCCAGCCGCATGATCTGCGGGTTGCCGATCAACTTCACGAAGACGCCGCCCAGGCGGTAGTAACCGCCGAAGCGCAGGCTCAACTCGGTCGGATACGCCCGCAGCGCCCGCTCCCGCTCCGCACCCGCCGGGCGGGCCAGCGCCTGCACCGCCACCTCGGCGGCCAGCTCACCGGACTCCATCGCGTACGCGATGCCCTCGCCGTTCATCGGGTTGACCATGCCACCGGAGTCGCCGACGAGCATTACCCCGCGGGTGTAATGCGGCACCCGGTTGAAGCCCATCGGGAGCGCGGCGCCGAGCGTCGGCCCCTCCGCGTTCGCCTCGTCCCGCATCCCCCAGTCCTCCGGGGTGGAGCCGAGCCAGTCGGTGAGCAGGTTGCGGTAGTTCGTCTTGCCGAAGGCGTTGGACGAGTTCAGGATGCCGAGGCCGACGTTCACCCGGCCGTCGCCCAGGCCGAAGATCCAGCCGTAACCGGGCAGGAGCCGGCTCGGGTCCTGCGCGCTGCGCAGCTCCAGCCAGGACTCCAGGTAGTTGTCGTCCGCCTTGGCCGCGGAGCGGTAGTAGCGCCGGACGGCCACCCCGAGCGGGCGGTCGTCGCGCTTGGCCAGCCCCAGGGCCAGCGGAAACTTGCCGGAGACGCCGTCCGCGGCGATCACCAGCGGCGCGCGGTATTCCACCGGCTCTTTGCCGGGACCGGCCTTGGCCGTGACGCCGATCACGTAACCTTCGTCATTGAGGACCGGTCCGGCGACGTTCACGTTCGTGCGGAGCAGGGCGCCGGCCTCGACCGCGCGCTGGGCCAGCATGTCGTCGAAGTCGAGGCGCGTGCGGACCAGGCCGTAACTGGGGAAACTCGCCAGCTCGGGCCAGTCCAGCTCGAGCCGGACCCCGCCACCGATCACCCGCAGGCCGCGATTGTGCAGCCAACCGGCTTTCTCGGAGGTGTCGACACCCATCCGGACCAGCTGACGGACGGCGCGCGGGGTCAGCCCGTCGCCACACACTTTTTCGCGCGGGAACTCGGTTTTCTCCAGGAGCAGCACCCGGACGCCGTGGCGGGCCAGATGGTAGGCGGCCGCGCTGCCGCCGGGCCCCGCTCCGACCACGATCACGTCAGCCTCGTCAGCGACGGTGGATGGCGGGTGGTCGTTCACGGTGCAGCCTCCGATCCGCAGTGCTCGTGAATTAGTTCACAAGCATGCCTCGGTCGGAGTCTAGGCCGACTATCGACGATCTTTGCACTCAGGTCGACCTGATTGTTGTGAGCCGGTTACTGAATCGGGTCAGACTCTCCCAAAACGCGCTCAGCCATCCCACGTGCCGGACCGTCGAGATGATCTCTGATGGTCCCGTCCATGGCCCGGTCCAGAGCAACGATCAGTTCCTCTACCAGGTCTTGCGCCAATAGCGGATCTTGCGCGGCCACCATCCGGATGCGGTTGGCCAGCTCGCTGGCCCGCCGCTCCCCAGCCTCGCCTTCGTCGATCGAGAGATCGATGTCAGTGTCCTCAAGCGCACCGAGTTTCGTCATGACATCGAGCTAAACAGCCCTTTCGCACGCTGTTCACCAAACGCCCGATTCAATCCAAACAAGACCCTTTTGGGTACGTGATCAGCTCCGTCGCGTGGCTCGGCTTCCTCCCGCGCGATCAGCTCCGTCGCGTGGCTCGGCTTCCTCCCGCGCGATCAGCTCCGTCGCGTGGCTCGGTGCAGGGCCACCACCCCGCCGGTCAGGTTCCGCCAGCCGACCCGGTCCCACGGCCCCGCCTCGGCGATCCGCGCCGCCAGCCCCGCCTGGTCCGGCCACGCCCGGATCGACTCCGCCAGATACACATACGCGTCCGGGTTGCTCGACACCCCGCGCGCCACCGCCGGCAGCGAGCGCATCAAATACTGCATGTAGACGGTCCGGAACGCCGGGTTCGTCGGAGTGCTGAACTCGCACACCACCAGCCGTCCACCCGGACGGGTGACCCGGCCGAACTCACGCAGCGCGGCCGAGGTGTCCACCACGTTGCGCAACGCGAAGGAGATGGTCACCGCGTCGAAGGTGGCATCCGGGAACGGCAGCCGCAGCGCGTCCCCGGCCAGCAACGGCACGTCCGGCCGCACCCGCCGGCCGGCCTGGAGCATCCCGACCGAGAGGTCCGCGCCGACCGCGAAGGCGCCGGAGCGGCCCAGCTCGTCGGTGGAGACACCGGTGCCCGCGCCCACGTCCAGCACTCGCTCCCCCGGCCGGAGGCCGAGCGCCTCCCGGGTGGCCTTGCGCCAGCCCCGGTCCTGGCCGAGTGAGATCACCGTGTTGGTCAGGTCATACCGCTTGGCGACGCCGTCGAACATCTCGGCGACCTCGTGCGGCTGCTTGTCCAGATCTGCGCGCGTCACGCTGAAACACTAGGCCACCCCGCATAACAGAACGGGCGGGATGGTGTCCCATCCCGCCCGTACCTTGTGCGTTATATATACGACCGCCATCGGTCGGGTCCGAATGCTCGTCACCGGCGCGGACCCGCGGCTGGCGACGCATGAGTGTTTCAATGCCTTACGCAGGCAACGTAACCAGCGCGAACGAGCGGGTACAGGCAACCGGCGGGCTCGTTACGAAGGAGCAATACAGCCCTCACCGGTCCGACGATCCCCACCCTGGCCGAACGGTCAGGCGGGAACCGCCGAAGGGGTCGGGTACGCAGGCAGCCGGTAACGATCCGGTCGCGGCGACGGTCAGCTGGCCTCGACCAGCGGCAGCTGTTTCCGTCCGCCACCGGGGATCGCGATCGATGAGAAGTGCGACACCACCCGGTCGTCGGTCGGGTCGTCGGCGGCGGTCCGGTGCACCGCGAGGCGCTTGTACCAGGTGTCGCGCCAGGCCGGGATCCGGTCCGCGGTGCGGATCATCGAGATCAGCTCCTGCAGGTTGGAGCGGTGCCGGGCGCCGGCCGAGGAGATCACGTTCTCCTCCAGCATGATCGAGCCCAGGTCGTCGACGCCCATGTGCAGCGAGAGCTGGCCGATGTCCTTGCCGGTGGTCAGCCAGGACGCCTGGAGGTGCGCGACGTTGTCGAAGAACAGCCGGGAGACGGCGATGAAGCGCAAATACTCCATCGTGGTGGCCTGGGTGCGGCCCTTGAGGTGGTTGTTCTCCGGCTGGTAGGTCCACGGGATGAACGCGCGGAAGCCGCCGACCTCGTGCGACTCCTCGACCGGAACGTCGCGGTACCCGTTCGCCACGGCCAGGTCCTGCACGTCGCGGATCATCCGGATGTGCTCGATGCGCTCGGCATTCGTCTCGCCGGTGCCCATCATCATGGTCGCGGTCGACGACAGGCCGTTACGGTGCGCGACCGCCATCACCTCGAGCCAGCGGGCTCCGCTCTCCTTCAGCGGGGCGATCGCCTTGCGCGGGCGGTCGGGCAGCATCTCGGCGCCGGCGCCGGCGATCGAGTCCAGGCCGGCCGCCTTGATCCGGATGATCGCGTCCTCGATCGAGACACCCGAGACCTTGGCCATGTGCAGGATCTCACTCGGGCCGATCGAGTGGATGGCGAGCTGCGGGAACGCCTGCTTGACCGAGGAGAACAGCTCCTCGTAATACTCCACCCCGTAGTCCGGGTGGTGGCCGCCCTGGAGCATCACCTGGGTGGCGCCGAGCTCCACCGCCTCGCCGCACCGGCGCAGGATCTCCTCGGTCGGGTGCGACCAGCCCTCTTTGTGCTTGGGTGCCCGGAAGAACGCACAGAACTTGCACGCCGTGACGCACACGTTGGTGTAGTTGATGTTGCGGTCGATCAGGTAGGTGACGATGCCGTCCGGGTAGCGCCGGCGGCGGACCGCGTCGGCAGCCTCGCCCAGCGCGTGGAACGGGGCCTCCGTGTAGAGCAGCAGCGCCTCGTCGGGCGTGATCCGCCCACCGTCGGCGCCACGCTGAAGGATGCTGTCGATCTCCGGATTCACCGTCACGACAGGAAGCGTACGTCCACTCTCCGCCGGTCGTCAGCGGCGCGGGTCACCGGAGGCTCGGCCGTCGATCAGCGCGCCCAGGCCGTCCAGCACACGTGCCAGGCCGAACGCGTACGCGTGCTCGGGGTCGTAGGCCGAGCCCATCGCCTCGCCCGCCGCCGCGCCGACCCGCACCGCGGTCGGGTAGGTGTGCTGGTCGAAGACCATCTCGAGGACCGGGCCGCGCTCCTGCCACCAGGCGACGTCGGTCTCCCCGGCGCGCGCCGCGGCGGCCCGCACGTCGGCGGCGGTCCGCGCGGAGGACTGCACGAACCCGATCAGGAAGGTCAGCGCCGCGTCGATCTCCACGTCGGTCAGCCCGCAGCCGTCGAAGGCCCGCAGCTCGTGCTCGTACTTCGCCATCAGGCCGGGACCCAGCGGCGGCCGGTTGGCCGGCAGCTCGGCCACCCACGGGTGCTCGGCGACCAGGCTGCGGTTCTCCTCGGCGACCGCGGAGAGCCGCTCCCGCCACGGCCGGTCCGGCAGCTCACGGCGCGGCATCGCCAGGTAGACCCGGTCCAGCATCAGCTCCAGCAGGGTCGCCTTGTCCGGCACGTAGGTGTACAGCGTCATCGGCACCACGCCGAGCTCGCCCGCGACCCGGCGCATCGACACCGCCTCCAAGCCCTCGGCGTCGGCCAGGGCGATGCCGGCCTCGACGACGCGGGCCACGGTGAGGCCCGGGCGACGGCCCCGCTTGCGCTCGGCCGCCTCCGGAAACCACAGAAGGTCGAGGGTGTGGCGCGCTTCGGCCATCGGGGTGGCACTCCTTTCTTGTACGGCGTATTCTGTACGGCGTACAACTAACTCGCCCTTGGGGAGGCGCCATGCGCATCACGTCGTCCGTCGTCTGTGTCACCGTCGACGACGTCCCGTCCTCCAGCAAGTTTCTCGCGGATCACTTCGGCTACCGCGAGCGGATGGCCGCCGACGGTTTCGCCTCGATGAGGCGCGACGACGACGCGGTCGACGTGGTCTTCCACGCCGTCGGCCTGGAGGTGCTGCCGCCGGAGCTGCGCCAGGTGCGGGTCGCGGGCACCATCATCGCCTTCGTGGTCGACGATCTGGACGCCGAGCAGGACCGGCTGCGCGCCGAGGGCGTCGAGCCCTCGTTGCCGATCCGTGAGGAGCCCTGGGGCGAGCGGCTGCTCCTGGTCACCGACCCGAACGGGGTTGTTTACGAGCTCGCGGAGTTCGCCGAGCAGTAGTCGAGCCGATAATCTCGACGGACTGTTCAGGGGGTTGAAGTGCTCGTCGTTCACGGCGGCTGGGCGCCCGGGTCGGGGCGCCAAGGCCGACTGCTGCTCTGGGCCGAGGAGCCCGCCATCGAGGAGTCCACGCCCTCCCGGGCGAGACTCCGGCCACATCCGTTCGCGGCCGGCACCGCATCGCTGACCGCCGCCCTCGACCTTCCGGAGGCGACCGCCGGCAGCTCCCTGATCCAGCTGCCCAGCACGGCACGTGGCCCGATCCCCTCACCCGAGACCGGCATCGAGATGACCTCCCCGCGC
This sequence comes from Actinoplanes ianthinogenes, assembly GCF_018324205.1. NCBI lineage: Bacteria > Bacillati > Actinomycetota > Actinomycetes > Micromonosporales > Micromonosporaceae > Actinoplanes > Actinoplanes ianthinogenes. The sequence goes on along the minus strand of NZ_AP023356.1, from coordinate 4,962,662 downwards.
GGAGTTCGCCTCGCCGACTGGACCGTGCCCACCCTCGCGATCGCCGGAGAGTCCGCCCTGGGCCTGCTGGCCGAGCTCGCCGAGCCCGACCCGGCCGCGCCGTGGGTCGCCGGCGCCTCGCTGCGTTATCTCTGCCTGCTTGCCGGCTGGTCCTGCGACCTGGCCCAGCGGGGTCGCATGCTGCCCCAGCTGACGATCGAGGACGGCATCCCCACGGCCCGGTGGCGCTCCGTGCTCACCGGTCCCGACCTGGCTACCTACCGCGACTTCGCGGCCGGCATGCCCCCGGTCACCCGAGCTCTCACCACTCCGACCGATCGTCCTGCCGCCCGGCGCACCTCGACGGCCGCCACGGGCGCCGGCTCGGCGGGACACGAGGTCGGACGCACGTTACGGGACGCGCTGGAGACGATGCTCGACGCGGCCGCCCGGGTCACCCTGCCGGAAAAGATCCTCGGCGGGCATCGCGCCGGGTCACGTGCCCCGCTGCCCGACCGCTGGGTCGGCGCGCTGACCGCCACCGACCCCACGCTGCCCGACGCGCCCGCCGCCGAGCTGCGTGACCTGCGCAAGGCACTGGACGATTGGATGCGAGCCGCCCAGGCGGCCAACGGTCCGATCCGGGTCAGCTTCCGGCTGATCGAGCCGGAGCCGGGCGAGGATGCCTGGGATCTGGAGTTCGCCCTCCAGTCCGCCGAGGACTCCGGCCTCTACCTGCCGGCCGAGGCCGTCTGGGCCGGCGAGCGCTTCCCGGGCCTGCCGCGGCGGCCCGACGAGGCGCTGCTCGCCGGGCTGGGCCGGGCCGTCCGGCTGTTCCCGGCGCTGCACGAGGCACTGCGTGAGCAGCAGCCCGCCGCGATGACGCTGAGCACGGCCGAGGCCTATGACTTCCTTCGCCAGGCGGCCCCGCTGCTCCAGGCCGCCGGGTTCGGGGTGCAGCTGCCGTCCTGGGCCGGGCGCAAGGGCGTCGGCCTCAAGCTGACCACCCGGTCCAAGTCCAAGTCCGGCAGTTCCTCCCGGGCCGCCGCGGATTCCGGTTTCGGCCTCACCGAGATCGTCGCCTTCCGTCTCGACCTGGTGATCGGCGACAGCGTGGTGAGCGCCGAGGAGCTGGCCGAGCTGGCCCGGCTCAAGGTGCCGCTGGTCCGGGTCCGCGGCCAGTGGGTGGAGCTCGACGATCGTCAGCTCAAGGCCGCGCTCAAGGCGGTCGGCCGGCGGCGCGAGGGCGATCTCACCGCCGCCGAGGTGCTCCAGCAGGTGGCCGAAGGCGGCGAGGAGGATCTGCCGCTGGTCGAGGTCGACGCCGACGGCACCCTCGGTGACCTGCTGTCCGGCCAGGCCTCGGAGCGCCTCGACCCGATGCCCACGCCGATCGGCTTCCAGGGCGCCCTGCGGCCCTATCAGGAACGCGGCCTGTCCTGGCTGCACTTCCTCAGCCGGCTCGGGCTGGGCGGCATCCTCGCCGACGACATGGGCCTGGGCAAAACCGCGCAGACCATCTCGCTGCTGCTCACCGAGCGCGTCGGCGCCGGCCCGGGCGAGGTGCTGCCCACCCTGCTGATCTGCCCGATGTCCCTGATCACGAACTGGCAGAAGGAGGCGGCTCGCTTCGCCCCGGGCCTGCGCGTCTACGTGCACCACGGCGCCACCCGGCAGCGCGGCGACGACTTCCTCGCCGCGGTCGCCGAGGCGGACCTGGTGCTGACCACCTACGGCACGGCGCTGCGCGACCTGGAGGCCCTGCGGCAGATCGGCTGGAGCCGGGTGGCGTGCGACGAGGCCCAGGCGATCAAGAACAGCGGCACCCGCCAGTCCCAGGCCGTGCGCGCCATCCCGGCCCGGACACGTCTCGCCCTGACCGGCACTCCGGTGGAAAATCATCTGGCCGAGCTGTGGTCCATCATGGACTTCTGCAATCCCGGGCTGCTCGGCCCGGCGAAAAGGTTCCGCCGCCGCTTCCAGGAGCCGATCGAGGTCAACCAGGATCCGGACGCCACCGCCGCCCTGAAACGGGCGACCGGGCCGTTCGTCCTGCGCCGGCTGAAAACCGACAAGAGCATCATCTCGGACCTCCCGGAGAAAAACGAGATGAAGGTGTGGTGCACGCTCACCCCCGAGCAGGCCACGCTCTATCAGGCCGTGGTCGAGGACATGATGTCCGAGATCGAGGGCAGCGAGGGCATCCAGCGGCGGGGCAACGTGCTGGCCGCGATGATGAAGCTCAAGCAGGTCTGCAACCACCCGGCCCACCTGCTCAAAGACGGCTCCCGGCTGCCCGACCGGTCCGGCAAGCTGGCCCGGCTCGAGGAGCTGGCCGAGGAGATCGTCGAGGACGGCGACAAGGCGCTGGTCTTCACGCAGTATGCGGAGTGGGGCTCGCTGCTCCAGCCCTATCTCGCCGCCCACCTCGACCGCCCGGTGCTCTGGTTGCACGGCGGCCTCAGCAAAGCCCGCCGCGACGAGCTGGTCGAGCGCTTCCAGACCGCGGACGAGCCGATGCTCTTCCTGCTCTCGCTGAAAGCGGCCGGCACCGGTCTGAATCTCACCGCCGCCAACCACGTCGTCCACTTCGACCGGTGGTGGAACCCGGCCGTCGAGGACCAGGCCACCGACCGCGCATTCCGCATCGGACAGTCGCGCAACGTGCAGGTGCGCAAGTTCATCTGCACCGGCACGCTGGAGGAGAAAATCGACGCGATGATCGAGCGGAAAAAGGCGCTGGCCTCCTCGGTCGTCGGCACCGGCGAGGAGTGGATCACCGACCTGAGCACCGATCAGCTGCGCGAGTTGTTCGCGCTCGACCCTGCGGCGGTGCGTTGAGATGCCATTCGACAAGTCCGGCAAGTTCTACGAGGCGGCCCGTCCGATCGAAGTGGACGGTGGCCTCGCCGTCCGCTCAAAACGCGGCAAAATCGGCGAGCAGTGGTGGTCCCGGCGCTTCGTCGACGTCCTGGAGGAGGTCTGCGACCCAGGCCGCCTCGCCCGCGGCCGGGCCTACGCCCGCAAGGGCCAGGTGATCGACTTCGCGCTGAGCCCTGGGCAGCTCGTCGCCCGCGTGCAGGGCTCCCGTCCCACGCCCTACCAGGTGACGATCCGCATCGCCGCGTTCGACGAGGCACAGTGGACGGAGATCACCGAGGCGCTCGGCGCGCAGGCTCTCTACCGCGCCGCGCTCCTGGCCGGCGAGATGCCCCGCGAGATCGTCGACCTGTTCACCGACCTGGGCCTGCCCCTGTTCCCCTCCCAGCTGAACATCGACTGCTCCTGCCCCGACTGGGGCATTCCGTGCAAACACGGTTCCGCCGCCCTCTACGTGCTGGCCGAGGCCTTCGACGACGACCCGTTCCTGGTCCTGGCCTGGCGCGGCCGAGCCCGCGAGCCCTTGCTGGATGCCCTGCGAGGCACCGCCGACCCCGGTGAAACCGTCGACCCCCTGGCCGTCCCCGACGAGCCTCTCACCGACCGCCTCGCCGACTTCTACTCCCCCGCGGTGAGCCTCGGCCGCCTCCGAGAGCGCCCCACCCGCGCCGGCACCCCGCCCGAGCTGCTGCTCCGAGCCCTGGATCCGCCCCCGATCAAGGTCCGCCACATCCCTCTGATCGACCTGCTCCGCCCCACCTACCGAGACCTCGCCACCCCGCCCGAGGAGTAACCCCACCGCCGAGCCAAGGCGCTGCCGGCGCGCAGTCACGGCACCCTACGTGTGCGGGTGTGGAGAGGAAGGCGTGGTCTGGGCACACGCTGAGATCTGGGCCGCGTCCATCGTGGACCGATCGTGGGCGAGTCCACGGTGGACGCGGCGGCTTGGAGACTACCGGACAAAGGCTGATTTCGCCTTCCCCAGAGTGCTCATCAGCATGCGAGGAGTAACAACCGGTGTCAATAGACACCAGCTGATATGTCTGCCTTTCCGCGTTCCGGCCTCGCTCGCGAACTAAGGTTCGGTTCATGAGTGAGATGAGCTACCGCCGGCTCGGCGAATCGGGCCTGGTCGTGTCCGTGGTCGGCATCGGCTGCAACAACTTCGGCCGCAAGCTCGACGCGGACGGGACCCGCGAAGTCGTCGACGCGGCGCTCGACGCCGGCATCACGCTGTTCGACACCGCGGACATCTACGGCACCCCGCACGGTAGCTCGGAGCAACTGCTCGGCGCGGCGCTCAAGGGCCGCCGGGACGAGGTCGTGCTGGCCACCAAGTTCGGCATGAACATGGAGGGGATGAACGGCCGGGACTTCGGTGCCCGCGGCTCCCGGCGTTACCTCGTTCGCGCGGTCGAGGCGTCGCTGCGCCGGCTGGAGACCGATTACATCGACCTCTACCAGCTGCACGAGCCCGACCCGGCCACCCCGATCGAGGAGACCCTGGCCGCGCTCGACGACCTGGTCCGTTCCGGCAAGGTGCGATACCTGGGCAACTCCAACTTCTCCGGCTGGCAGATCGCGGACGCCGACTGGACCGCACGGGCCGCCAACCTCACGCCGTTCATCAGCGCGCAGAACCGGTACAGCCTGCTGCACCGGGACGTCGAGATCGAGGTGGTCCCGGCCTGCGAGCGCTTCGGCCTGGGCCTGCTGCCGTTCTTCCCGCTCGACTCGGGTCTGCTCTCCGGCAAGTATCGGCGGGACGAGAAAGCGGCTGCCGGCACCCGCCTCGCCCAGGAGCGGTACTCCTCGTGGCTGGCCGCCGCCGACTGGGACACCATCGAGGCGTTGACCGCCTTCAGCGCCGAGCGCGGCCACAGCCTGCTCGAGGTGGCCATCGCCGGCCTGGCCGCCCGGCCCGCGGTGACCAGTGTGATCGCCGGAGCCACCACCCCGGACCAGGTCCAGGCCAATGCCGCGGCCGCCGCCTGGGATCTCAGCGCCGCCGACCTGGCCGCGCTCGACGCCATCCTCAACCCCTGACCGGCCCCGCGGAGGCAACGGATACGGCGAGGGCCGGGTGCTGAGCACCCGGCCCTCGGCGAAACAGCTGGTCGGGGTTACTCCACGACCGTGACGATGCGGCGACGCCGGGCGATGCGGAACGCGAACACGCCCGCCGCCAGCAGCACCAGGCCCCCACCCGCCATCGACAGCGCCGACGGCCCGGTGATGGGCAGCCCGCCACCCTCACCGCCGGTCCCGCCGTCCACGGTCAGCGCCGCCCGGTCGTTCTTGTGCTTCGAGTCCTGCACCCCGCCGTCCACCTGGACGAACCCGGCGTCGTGCGACCCCTCCTGGATCATCGCCTGGAACGAGAACAGGCTCTTGCCACCCTTGGGCAGCTGGTCGAGGACCAGGCAGACCCAGTCCCGGCTGTCCAGCTTGCCGCTCAGGTCGACCTTCGTCGGCGAGGTGCCCGGCAGGCACATCTCGTCGGCCTCGGTCAGCTTGACGTTGGTCGGCAGCTTGACGTGCACGTAGCCGACCCACTTGGTGCTCAGCTGCACCGTCGCGGTCGGGCCCAGGTTCTGCGTGCCCACCTTGACGGTGACCTCGTCACCGGCGGTGCCGTGGAAGACCCCGCCGATCGCCTTGCTGTCCGCCTCCGAACGTCCCACCTTGACGATGAACTCGGCCACGTTGTCGGCCGGGTTGAGGTCGTCCTCGATCCCGTCCTCCAGATCGTCCTCGATGCCCTTGTTCAGGGCGGCGAACGACCGCGCCTTCTGGAGCTCGAGGTCGGCACCTGACTTTCCGGCGTTGCGCTTGGCGAAGGAGGCCACGAACTTGTCGGTCAGCCCGACCGCGACCACGTCGGCGAAGTAGTCCGCCGGGCCGGGCGTGTCCACGCCGACCTTGAGCTTCGCGGGGGTGGCCGAGGACAGGGTGGCCGATTCGCCCGGGGCCAGCGGTTCGTCGATGACGCAGACGATGCCGCCGAACTCCTCGTCGGCCTCGCAGTTGCGGTAGTTCAGGAGCGCTTCGAGGCCGGGCTGCGCGGCCACCACCAGGCCGAGCGGGCCGGTCTCGGCGTTACCGGTGTTCTTGATCGCCACCGGCAGGTCCACGGACTGGCCGCGGTTCAGGCTCATGTCCTTGATGTCGGCGACCTCGAGGTCGACGCCCTTCTTGGTGGTCCGCACCACCGTCAGCTGCACCTTGTCGTGCTCCTCGCCGCCGACCGTGGTGGTCACGTCGAAGTGCGACGTCAGGTTGGTCTTCGAGGCGACGTCCGGCTGCACCGTGAAGCTGTAGCTGTGCCGCTCACCGGCCGCCAGCTTGTCCAGCGTGCAGGCGGTGGCCGAGCAGCCGGCCGGCGGCACGAAACCGAGGTCGGCCGGCACCGCGCCGGGACCGTCGGCGAAGCCGATCACGACGTTCTTGGCGTCCGCGCCGCCGAGGTTGTAGACGTCGAACTTGACCGTCTTCGCCTGCCCGTCGATCACGGTGACCGTGTCGGTGATGTTCAGCAGCAGCAGCGGGAACCCGACGAGGGAGTCGGCCCGCGCGGGCAGCGCCAGACCGGACACGGCGAGGCCGGCGGCGATCGGGGGCAGGACCAGGCGGCGGACAAGGGCGCGCAAACGCATGGGCACCGTCTTCGAACTTGGGGCCGCGCGGGCCGCGGCGGGAAAGTCCGAGGAGCCTAAGCGCCCGCTCCGAAAAGATCAAACATTGGCGAAAAGCAGGCCATCCGCCGGCAATGGTGGCACTTCGCCCCGATTCGCCGCGCGCCGGGCGAATTCCGACACACCCTGGATCTGCCGCTCGCCGAGGGAGAAGTCGAGGGCCCGGAAGTAGTTCGCCAGGGTGGCCGCGTCGAACGGCTCCCAGCGCGCGGCCGCCTCGGCCACCTCGTCCAGCTCGCCCAGGCACAGCTCCTTGGACCGCTGGAACGCCTCGTGCACGTCCTTGACCTGCCCCGGGTTCGCCGCGGCGAACTCCTTGCGGACCGCCCAGACGGCGAAGACCATCGGCAGGCCGGTCCACTCCCGCCAGGCGGCAGCCAGGTCGATCACCTCGAGGCCGAGCGCCGGAGCCTCGTAGAGCGCGCGCAGCGCCGGGTCGCCGATCAGCGCCGCGGCGTCGGCCACCTGGAGCATCTGCGACAGGTCGGGCGGGCAGCGGAAATAGGTGGGCTCCACGCCGTACCGGTCGGAGAGCAGCATCTGCGCCAGCAGGACGCCGGTCCGCGAGGTGGAGCCCAGGGCGACCGGCCGCTTGTCGAGCTCGGCCGGTGGCCGGGTGGTGACCAGGTTGACCGAGAGCACCGGTCCGTCGCTGCCGACCGCCAGGTCGGGCAGCAGGAGCAGCCGATCGGCATGCTTCAGATACTCCACCAGGGTGATCGGGCCGATGTCCAGGTCACCGGCGACGAGCGCGGCGCTGAGCCGATCGGGCGTGTCCTTGTGCAGGTCGACGTCGAGCAGCGCGCCCGAGCGCATCAGCCCCCAGTAGATCGGTAGGCAGTTGAGGAACTGGATGTGCCCGACCCGGGGCCGACTGACGCTGTCGCTCATGCAGCGACGGTATCCCTGATCTCCGGCCCTTCGCTGATCGAAGGGACGTCTCGTGGCTCACGTCGCACCAGCGGCCAGCAGGACAAAGCCGCCAGCAGGCCGGCCGCCCCGGCACCGGCCACCAGCACCCGCGGGTCGAACTGCTCGACCAGCGGCCCGGCCACCAGGTAACCGAGCAGCCCGGCGCCCTGGACCACCGCGGTGATCACGGCGAAGGCACGGCCGTGCGCCGCGCTGGGCACCCGCCCGGCGACGACCACCGCGAGGCACACGTTCAGCCCGCCGTTGCAGGCGCCGCCGAAAATCCAGAGCGGGACCAGCCAGGCGGCCGAGGTGACCGTCGCGGCGGCGAGCACCGCGACGCAGGAGCCGGCCAGCAGCATCAGCATCAGCCGGACCGTGAGCCGGTGCTGCGGCACCCGCCCGAAGACCGGGCTGAACAGCAGCATCCCCACCGTCCAGGACGCGGCGACCAGCCCGAACACGGTGGACGAGGCACCCAGGGTGCCCCGGATGAAGAACACCTCGATCACGTTGATCGCGCCGACCCCGGCGACCGTGGCGGCGATCGCCACGGTCATCACGGTCAGCGACCGGTCGGCGCGCAGCCGGAACGCGACCGGCGCCGCCGCCGTGCCGCCCGCCCCGCCCCGCCGCCGGGTGCGGATCAGCAGGGCCACCACGACCAGCGCGAGATAGCTGACCGCGTCGATCAGCAGCGGGACCCGCGGCCCGGTCTGCCCGACCAGGAATCCGGCCAGCGCCGGGGCCGCCAGCATGCCCACCTGCCCGGCGGTCTGCGTGATGCCGCTGGCCCGGGCCAGGTCGTCGCGGTGGACCATGCGGGGCAGCAGCGCCTGGATGGTGGGCTGGGTGACCGCGAGGCCGGCGGCGAGCAGCGCGACCAGCCCGATGATCGCGAGGGGGTGGCTGGTCACCGCGAGTGCCGCGCAGACCAGGGCCTGCGCTGCCCCGGTCAGGACCAGCACGGTACGGCTGTCCGCCCGATCCGCCAGCCGCCCGGTCAGCGGGGCCAGCAGCGCCGGTGGCAGAGCCGCCGCCAGCAGCAGGCCGGAGACGGCCAGGCCGCCGTGGCCGGCCTGCTGCAACACCAGGGCGAGCGTGGTCGCCGCGAGGAAGTCGCCGCAGACGGAGATCGCCCGCCCGCCGGCCACCAGGTAGACGTCCGTCCAGCGCGACGAGGCAGATGTGAAGGACATACTTCGAAAGTAATCCTTCGCATCTGCCTCGCGCAAGGCCCGCGGCGGCCCGCGTCAAGAGGCCGCCGTCGATTCAGTCCAACGGGAACGCCGTGTACTGGACGACCACCTTCCGCGCCCCGGCCGGCGGATCGGCCAGCCGCTCCCGCACCCGGTACGGCTCCATCAGGTCCCGCACCCGCTGGTTGAGCTCCGCCAGCTCGGCCGCGCTGACCAGCAGCTGCTGGTCCATCAGGGCACTGGACTCCCGCCACTCCGCCGGCTCGCCGTGCTGCCGGTCCAGCCAGGTGTGCACCCGCTCCTGATCCCGTTTCAGATACAGGTCGACCAGCGCCCGCTCGGCGGCCGCCGCGTCCGGCTGGTCGGCGTCCCCGTCGATCCACAGGCTGCTGCCGGTGCTGCGCCAGCGCCGCTCCCGCCCGTCCCCCTGGCTCGGCGCCTGCTCGACCAGTCCATACCTGGCCAGCTCCCGCAGGTGGTAACTGCTCGCGCTGGGTGAGAGCCCGACCAGCCCGGCGACCTCGGTCGCGGTCACCGTCGACCCGGTGACGTTGAGATGCTCGACGATCTCGATCCGCGCCGGATGCGCCAACGCTCGCAACGCACGCGCGTCCGTCACCCGTACGTTCTCCTGCTCCGCCATGCCCCCATTCTCGACCGGGCGAAAACCCGGCGAAAAATCGGTGGACAGCGAACGCCGGGGGCGTAGCGTTTAGGGCCGCTTGACGGCCGTGGTGAGCATGCACCGCAGCGGACGTCCCCCGCGCCGGCGGCGGCCGACCCGCCTTCCGGACACGCGAGCGCAGCCGGATCTCAGCCTGCCGAGGATGCCCGTGCCCGCCTCTGACCTCGACACCGAACTCACCGCCGAACGCACCCACCTCACCGAGTCCCGCGCCGCGCTGAAACGGATGCGGGGCCGGGCCGAGGCCCTCTTCTCCACCGGCGACAAGGTGGCCGGCGACGCCTACACCGCCGAACAGCTGGGCCGGCACATGGCCCGCCGGGTCAAGGAGCTGGCCGACGACCCGGACACGCCGCTCTTCTTCGGCCGCCTCGACATCGAGGAGATCGCCTACCACGTGGGCCGCCGGCACGTCACCGACGACGCCGGCGAGCCGATGGTGCTGGACTGGCGCGCGCCGCTGTCCCGCTCGTTCTACCGGGCCAGCGTGCGCGACCCGCAGGGCGTCGCCACCCGCCGCCGGTTCGGGTTCGTCAAGGGCGAGCTGACCAGCTTCGAGGACGAGCACCTCGACCGCGGCGAGGAGCTGGGCACCAGCAGCCGGATCCTGACCGCGGAGATCGAGCGGCCCCGCGTCGGGCCGATGCGCGACATCGTCGCCACCATCCAGCCGGAGCAGGACGAGCTGGTCCGCGCCGAGCTGGCCGACTCGATCTGCGTGCAGGGCGCGCCCGGCACCGGCAAGACCGCGGTCGGCCTGCACCGCGCCGCGTTCCTGCTCTACCTGCACCGGGAGCGGCTGCGCCGGTCCGGGGTGCTGATCGTCGGGCCGAACACGGCGTTCCTGTCCTACATCTCCGCGGTGCTGCCGACCCTGGGCGAGGTCGAGGTCCAGCAGTCCACCCTGGACGATCTCGTCGCCCGGCATCCGGTCAAGGCGGTGGACCCGCCGGCGGCCGCGCTGGTCAAGAACGACGTACGCATGGCGGCGGCACTGAAGAACCTGCTCTGGAGCCGGATCGCCCGGCCCGCCGAGCCGATCATGGTGTCGGACGGCTCCTACCGCTGGCGGATCGACGTCGAGCCGCTGCGCCGGATCGTCGACGAGGCGCGACGTGAGGGTCTGCCCTATGCGGTCGGCCGCGAGCGCGTCCGGGCCCGGGTGGTCGGCCTGCTGCAACGCCAGTCGGAGTACCGGACCGGCAATTCGCCGAGCGAGTCGTGGCTCCGCAAGATGAGCAAGATCGCCCAGGTCACCGAGTTCCTCGAGGCCTGCTGGCCCGCGGTCACGCCGGAGTCCCTGGTCGGGGGCCTGCTGACCGATCCGTCGACGGCCGGTGAGCTGCTGACCGAGACGGAGCAGGAGGCGATCCGCTGGGTCCGGCCGCCCAAGACGGTCAAGTCGGCGAAGTGGACGGTCGCCGACCTGGTGCTGCTCGACGAGGCCGCCGGGCTCCTGGAGCGGGAGAACAGTTTCGGTCACGTGGTCATCGACGAGGCCCAGGACCTGTCCCCCATGCAGGCCCGTGCGATCGCCCGGCGCAGCGAGCACGGCTCGATCACGCTGCTCGGCGACCTGGCCCAGGGCACCGCCCCGTGGGCCGCCGCCGACTGGCGGGAGATCCTGCGCCACCTGGGCAAACCGGATGCCGCCGTGGTGCCGCTGACCGTCGGCTTTCGCGTACCGGAAGCGGTGGTGACGCTGGCCAACCGCCTCCTGCCGGCGCTCGGCGTGCAAGTGCCCGAAGCGGTCTCCCTGCGCCGCGACGGCGATCTCGTGATCGTGCCGGTCGCCGACCCGGCGGATCTGGACGCCCGGACGCTGGCCGAGGTCTCGGTGCGGGTGCTGGAGCACGAGGGCTCGATCGCGGTGATCGCGGCGGACACCGCGGTGGACCGGATCCGCGGGCATCTCACGGCGGCCGGCATCGAGCACGCGACGCCCGACGACGTCGATGCCGAGGCGCGCGTCACGGTCGTCCCCGCCACGGTCGTCAAGGGCTTGGAGTACGACCATGTCGTCGTTCACGAGCCCGCCGACATCGTGGCCGCCGAGCCGCGCGGGCTGAACCGTCTCTACGTGGTGCTCACGCGAGCCGTCACCGGCCTGTCGATCGTGCACGCCACACCGCTGCCTGAACCGCTTAACATCGGCTGATGCCCCGCATCGGAGTGATGTTCGACCGCGACCTGTCCCCCGAAGACCTGCAAGCCTTCGCCGCCGCCGTGGAGGAGGCCGGCGCCGACGACCTCTGGGTGGTCGAGGACCTCGGCTGGGCCGGCTCGATCAGTACGGCCGCCCTGGCCCTGGCCGCCACCTCCCGGATCCGGGTCGGCATCGGCATAGCGCCGGTGCCGTTGCGCAGCCCGGCCCTGCTCGCCATGGAGCTGGCCATGCTCGCCCGGGTCTACCCGGGCCGCCTGGTGGCCGGTCTCGGACACGGCGTCTCCGAGTGGATGCGCCAGCTCGGCGTCGAGCCGAAGTCGAAGCTGGCGATGCTGGAGGAGACCGTCCTCGCGGTGCGCGGGCTGCTGCGCGGCGACCTGGTCACGGTGGACGGCCGGGAGGTGCACCTCGACGGCGTTCGCCTGGTGCACCCACCGGCCGTGCAACCGGCGATCGTCACCGGGGTGGTGCGACCGCGCTCGCTGGAGCTCTCCGGCCGGGTCGCGGACGGCACGATCATCGCCGAGGGCAACGGGCCGGCCGAGATCCAGGCCGCGCTCACGCACATCCGCCGGGGCGGGGCGACCGACGAGCACGAGCTGATCCTCTTCGCGTACCTGCACGTCAACGACGATCCGGCGGACGCCGCGAAGGTCACCGGCGCGATGGTCGAGGGGCAGGCGAGCTGGCTCGGTGTGCCGCCGTCCGAGGTGTTCTCGCTGATCGGCCCGGTCGCCGAGGTGCCCGGCAAGGTGCGGTCACTGGTCGAGGCCGGCACCGGGACCATCGTGCTGCGGCCGCTCGGCCCGGACCCGATCCCGCAGGTCCGGGCCGCCCTCAGCGCCCTCGGCCGCTGAAAGTCCGCCGCGGGCGCCGAGGTCCGCGATGAGCCGCTCCATCGCCGCCACCGGCAGCGACGGGTTGCCCGCCGCCGACTCGGCCACCTGCGGATCCGCGTCGCCGAGCAGCTCGGCGACGCGGTCCGGGGGCAGCGCGGGGTGCCCGGCCGCGATCGGCCGGGCCCGCTCGTCGGCGAGGCAGAACTCCAGGGCCGCCGCTCCGGCATGCGGGTGCCGGGCGATCTCGCGCAGCGCCTTCGGCACGCGCGGATCCTGCCGGGCCAGGTCGAGGAGCAGGTCCGCGGGCACCTCCGGGTTCGCCGCGACACTGCTTTTCACCCGTACGCCCTGAGCCGCCACCATCGCGGCCAGCCGTTCCACCGAGAGCCCCGGGTGCCCGGCCACCGCCGCGACGACCTTCGCGTCCGGGTCGCCGGCGAGCGCGTCGCGCACCTCGGGCGGCAGGTCACGGCGGGTGGCCAGCAGCATCCGCACCTCGGGCACCGGACTGGCCGCGAGCTGCCGGACCTCCGGATCGGTCGCCGCCTCGACCCGCGGCAGCAGGACCGGCCCGATCCGGGTCGTCGCGGCCAGCTCGGCCAGCACGTCGAGCGGAACCTTCGGGTTGTGCGCGAGCCGGCGCCGGACCTCGGGATCCTTGTCGCCGGCCAGCCTCCGGAGCACCTCGTCCGGCAGTCCCGGGTTTCCGGCCAGGTCGTGCCGCACGCCGGGGATCGGGTCACCGGCCAGCCGCGCGGCCACCCCGGGCGGCAGGTCCGGCCGTGCCGCGAGCGTCCACCGCAGGATCGCCGACTCGTTGTCAGCCAGGCTGACCAGGGACGACATCGGCGTCGCCGGGTTATCCACAGCCTGGCACCGCAGGCTGTGGATAGCGTATTGGTGGCTACCGTCGCAGGCCGCCCCGGGCGGCAGTGTGCAGTCCGTCCGCGCGCAGTGCGGATCGTGCACGAACGGGATCGGCTCCCGCTCGCAGACCTGGCACACCTCGGGCGGCGGATCGTTGGTGACCAGTGCGGCCAGCAGCTCGGGTGGCGTGGCACGGTTCGCCGCGACCGTCACCCGCACCTCCGCGTGCCGGTGCCGGGCCAGCCGGGCGAGCAACCGCTGATCGGTGGTCCGCCAGGCCAACTCGGCGACGACCTCCGGGTCCGGGTCGGCGGCCAGCCGTTCGCGCACGTCGGGCGGCAGGTCCGGGCAGACCGCCAGCTCCTGCCGGAGCTCCGGGTCGGTCTCGGCGGCGAGCTGCCGCGCCCACTCCGCCCGGCCGCGGCCCGCGTCGAGCAGGGCCAGGGCGACGTGCGCCCAGCCGGCCGTCCCGGCCGGCTCCGGCAAGTCGTCGGCGGACAGCCGCCCGTCGTGGGCGAACTGGACCGCGGCCGCCTCGAACCGGCCGGCCAGCTCCCGGACCTGGGCACCGGTGAGGCCGGGGTGGGCGGCGAGCGCACACGCGAGTTCCTCGTCGGCCAGCCCGATCAGGCGGTCGGCCAAGGCGGGCGGCAGGGCGGGGTTGCCGGCCAGCGCTACCAGGAGGTCATCCACGATCGAGCATCCTTGCCGCTCGGCCGCCGCACCGGAACCCCCTTCTGATGCATGTGGATCTCGGACCGGACGGTTCAGCCGAGCGGCTTCACCCAGCGGGACCACTCCGGCTGCGGACGGTAGCCGTGCGCCGTCCAGATGCCGTGCGCCCGCTCGTTGGCGTCGAGCACCATGGCGTCCGCGCGGGTGCCACCCAGCGCGCGGAACCGCTCCTCGGCCGCGGCGATCAGGCGGCCGCCGATGCCGGCCCGGCGCCGGTCCGGATCGACCGCGAGCCGGTAGAGGTGGCAGCGCCACCCGTCCCACCCGGCGATGATCGTGCCGACGACGGCCCCGTCCCCGATCGCCAGGATCAGCGCCTCCGGGTCCCGGGCGAGCAGCGCCTCGACCGCCTCGGCGGTGTCCACCGGCCGGTTGCCGTTCTCCGCCGCGCCCTGCCAGAACGCCAGCACCGCGGGCAGGTCGGCCGGCTCGGCCTTTCTCAAGATCACATCAAGCACGTCGCCACCCTATGAGCTTTATGGCACAAAGTTCTTTGACTTTGAGTCGTAAAGTAGGCGCATGGCATCGATCGACGACGAATCGACATTCGACGACCCGGCCGAGGCGCTGCGGTTGATCGATCGGGAGCGGGCCAACCTGGAGCGTGAGCTGACCCCCGACCCGCGGTGGATGTTCTGGCCGTGGGGCATCACCTGGCTGATCGGATTCGGCCTGTTCTTCCTGCGCTGGGGGCCGGACGAGCGGGTGCTCGTGGCCCTGCCCGACTGGCTGCCGATCACCGTGCTGACCCTGCTGCTGATGGCCGCCGGGGCGATCACCGGGGTGATGGGCGCCCGGTCCGGCCGCGCGCTGAGCGGGCCCAGCTCCCGGCAGGGGCGGATGTTCGGGTTCTCCTGGTCCGCCGGCTTCGCCGGGTTGGCGCTGGTGTTCAGCCAGGTCAGCGACGTGGTGCCGGAGTCGCGGCAGGGCATCCTGTGGGGTGGCGGCCTGGTCGCGCTGATCGGCGCGCTCTACATGGCCGGCGCCGCAGTCTGGGACGACCGGGTCACCTTCGTCCTCGGCGCCTGGATCAGCGGCGTCAACATCGTCGGCGTGCTGATCGGGCCGGGCTGGCACGCGCTGGTCGTGGCGGTGGCCGGCGGCGGCGGACTCATGATCGCCGGTCTGATCGGCTGGTGGCACCGCCGATGAGCGCGAGCGACACCGCGAGCGAGCTGCCCGAGCTCGACCCGGTCATCCACGCGCAGGCCCGGCTCCGGGTGGTCTCCGCGCTCTCCCAGATGCGCGAGGCGGACAGCATCGCCTTTCCCCGGCTCCAGGAGATCCTCCGGATGACCGCCGGCAACCTCTCGGTCCACCTGCGCAAACTCGAGGACGCCGACTACGTCGAGGTGGTCAAGACGCACCGGGGCCGCACCCCCACCACCCTGGTCCGGCTGACCCGCCGCGGCCGCCTCGCCTTCGACGACTACGTCACCGCCCTGCGTGCCCTGCTCAACCACACGGAGGAGACATGATCCACGCACGTGCCGTCCAGGTCACCCGGCGGTACTCCACCGCCCTGGCCCTGGACCACCTCGACCTGGAGGTGCCGGCCGGCGAGCTGGTCGGTCTGCTCGGGCCGAACGGCGCCGGCAAGAGCACCCTGGTCAGCCTCTTCACCGGCATCCGGCGGCCCACCTCGGGCCGGGTCGAGCTGTGCGGCGGTGACCCGCGCGACCCCCGGTTCCGGCGATACCTCGGCGTCACTCCACAGGAGACCGGCCTGCCGGCGTCGCTGCGCGTCGGCGAGGTGACCGATTTCGTCCGGGCGCACTTCGCCGACCCATTGTCCACTGCGGAGATTCTCGGCCGGTTCGGGCTGACCGACCTGATCCGGCGGCAGACCGGTGGCCTCTCCGGCGGGCAGCGACGCCGCCTCGCGGTGGCCCTCGCCTTCGCCGGCCGCCCGCGGATCGTCTTCCTCGACGAGCCGACCACCGGGCTGGACGTGGAGGCCCGGCGCGCCCTCTGGGACGGCATCCGGGCATTCCACGCCGAGGGCGGCACGGTCGTGCTGACCAGCCACTATCTGGAGGAGATCGAGGCGCTGGCGCAGCGGGTCGTGGTGCTCGACGCCGGCCGCGTTCTCGCCGACGACAGCGTCGACGCTCTTCGGGAGCTGGCCGGCGTACGCAAAATCGCTCTGACCTCGTCCACTGACCTGCCGGACCTGTCCGGGGTGTTGCGCGCGGAGCGCGCCGGTGACCGCCACGTGCTGCTCACGCCGGACGCCGACGCCCTGGTCCGCGAGTTGGTCCGGCGTGACGTCGCGTTCCGTGACCTGGAGGTGCGCGGCACCACGCTGGAGGAGGCCTTCCTGACCCTGACCAAGGAGCCGTCGTGGTCCTCGCACTGACCCATGCCAAGTTTCAGCTGCTGGAGCTGTTCCGGATCCCGATCGCGGTGATCGGCGGCGCGTTCTGGCCGGCCGCCGCGATGCTGGCCTTCGTGGTGCCGTTCACCGGCGACGATCCGGCCGGCGCCACCTACGCCGCCGCTTCGATGATCACGTTCGCGGTGATGAGCACCAACCTCTTTCAGTACGGCATCGGCGTCGCCGAGGACCGCGCCCAGCCCTGGGATCCCTACGTGCGCACGCTCCCGGCCGGCGCCCTGCCCCGGTTCACCGGCCGGATCGTGGCCGGCCTCACCAACATGGCGATCTCGATGATCCCGGTGGTGATCATCGCGGCGCTGTTCACCCCGGCCTCGGTGAGCGGGCCGGAGTTCCTGGCCGCGGCCGCCGCCACCGCGGTGATCTCGGTGCCGTTCATCCTGCTCGGCCTCTCCATCGGTTACTCGATGCCGCAGAAGGCGGCGATCGTGGTCGCGCAGGTGCTGTTCCTGCCGCTGGCGTTCGGCGGCGGCCTGATGGGCTCGCCCGGCTGGCAGCCGGGGTTCGTCGCGACGATCGCGCCCTACCTGCCGACCGGCGGCGCGGTGCGCCTGATGTGGGCGGCGGTCGGTGACTATCCGTTCCAGTGGGCCTCGGCGGTGTCACTGCTCGCCTGGACGGTGGCGCTCGGCGGTCTGGCCGTTCTGGCGTTCCGCCGAGACGAAGGTCGTCGATTCGGCTAGAAGACTGACACTTTCATGTCCGCGCTGGTGACCGGATGCGACCATGCCGCTATGACCGCTCCATCGCCCGGCGTGCCCACCTGGGTGGACCTGGCCACGTCCGACCTCGACGACTCGATCCGGTTCTACACGAGCCTGTTCGGCTGGACCCCACAGGTGTCCGGCGCCGAGTTCGGCGGTTACACGACGTTCCTGCTCAACGGGTTGCCGGTGGCCGGGGCGGGACCGCTGTTCGGCGAGGGGCAGCCGACGACCTGGAGCACGTACCTGGCGACCGACGACGCCGACCTCACCGCCGCGCGCGTCGAGGCCGCCGCCGGAAAGGTGCTGGTGGCGCCGTTCGACGTGGCGGACCAGGGGCGGATGGCGGCGTTCCTGGACCCGTCCGGCGCGCCGTTCAGCGTCTGGGAGGCCGGGATGATGCGCGGCGCCGAGGCGTTCGACGTGCCCGGGGCGCTGACCTGGAACGAGTTGAACACCCGGGACGTGGACGGCGCGCGGAACTTCTACGGCGCGGTCTTCGGGTGGACGTTCCGGGAGACGCAGGTGGGCGGTTTGCCGTACCTGCTCTGCGAGACCATGCGCCAGCCGGTCGCCGGCCTCCAGCCGATGATCGGCGAGGGCTGGCCGCCCGACATCTCGCCGTACTGGCTGGTCTACTTCGCGGTCGGCGACTGTGACGTGGCCGCGGAGCACGCGTTCGCCCTGGGCGGCCGGGTGATCACCGCGCCGACGACCATCTCGATCGGCCGCTATGCGGTGCTGACCGATCCGCAGGGCGCCACGTTCGCCGTGCTCGCGGGCCGCCGCTGAAACCCTCTTTTCGGTACGCGTTGAGCACACGAAAAAGGCCGCCCGTGACGGGCGGCCTCGATCAGCGCAGCAGGTCCGGGACCCGCTCGAACAGCTGCGTGGTGTAGGTGATCATCTCGTGCAGCATCCAGTTGCCGGCGAACAGCAGCACCGCACCGATCGCGATCGCCTTCGGCACGAACGACAGCGTCGCCTCCTGGATCTGCGTCACCGACTGGAACAGCGAGATCGCGAACCCGACCGCCAGCGCGGTCAGCAGCACCGGCGCGGACAGCTTCGCCGCGATCGTCATCGCCTGCAACCCCAGCTCAACCACCATCGTGTCGGTCATGCCCCTCAGTTCGGGCGATCCCGCGAACCCTGGAGTGCAGACCGGTCACCGCCCGGTTGCCATTCGGTTCACCCGCACAGGAAACCTCAAGCAGCCCTTTCCCCTGCCGCGCGGCTCAGGGCCGGACCGCCACCACCAGCGGACCGTGATCACCGGGGATGACCCGGACCTTCACCCGGTAGTGCTCGGCGAGGTTGGCCTCGGTGAGCACCTCGGCGGGGGTGCCGGCGGCGGCCACCCGGCCGGCGGAGAGCAGGACCATGCGGTCGGCGTACTCGCCCGCGGTGGAGAGGTCGTGCATGGTCGCCAGGACGGTGAGCGAGCGCCCGGCGCGCAGCCGGTCGACCAGTTCCAGGACCTCCTGCTGGTGGCCGATGTCCAAGGCGCTGGTCGGCTCGTCGAGCAGCAGGATCTCGGCGCCCTGGGCCAGCGCGCGGGCCAGGAACACCCGCTGGCGTTCGCCGCCGGAGAGGGTGTCCAGGCGGCGGGCCGCGAACGGGATCAGGTCGAGCGCCGCCAGCTCCTCGTCGACCACGGCCAGGTCGGCGGCAGACTCGCGGCCGAGCGGCGGGATGTACGGGGTCCGACCCAGGAGGACGTAGTCGAAAACGGTCATAGCGGGTGGTACCACGGGACTCTGGACGACCACGGCGATGGTCTTGGCGCGGTCCCGGCGGTGCAGGCGGTCGACCGCGCGGCCGTGCAGGTGGACGGTGCCCTGGAAGGGGAGCAGGCCGGCCACGGCGCGCAGGGCGGTGGACTTGCCGGCGCCGTTCGGGCCGATCACGGTTACCCACTCGCCGACGGCGACTTCGAGGTCCACGTGGTCGACGATGAGGGCGTCGTCCAGGCGTACCGTCAGGTCGTTGACCATGATCGCCGGGGCGGTCATGTCGTGATCCCGCGGCTGGTGCGCATGACCACGATGAAGAAGGGCGCGCCGAGGAACGCGGTGACCACCCCGATCGGGATCTCCGCGGCCCCGCCGGCGACCCGGGCCAGCAGGTCGGTGAGGGTCAGGAAGGCCGCGCCGAACAGCAGCGACAGCGGCAGCAGCGAGCGGTAGCTCGGGCCGGTGAGCAGGCGCACCGTGTGCGGGACGATGATGCCGACGAAGCCGATCAGGCCGGAGACCGAGACCGCCGCGGCGGTGCCCAGCGACGCCGCGATGATCAGCAGGTAGCGGCTGCGCTGCGGGTGCAGGCCGAGGCTGGACGCCTCCTCGTCGCCGACGGTGAGCACGTCGAGCTCGCGGCGCTGAGTGAGGACGATGGCCGCGGTCAGCACGGTGTAGGGCAGGACCACCAGGACGTCGTGCCAGCCCGCGGTGGCCAGCCGGCCGAGCAGCCAGGAGTACACCTCGCGCAGCGACTCGACGTGCCGCTGCAACAGGTAGGTCTGCATCGCGGCGAGGAACGCGGAGACCGCGACCCCGGCCAGGATCAGCGTGCTGGGTGATCGGTCCCGGCCACCGGTGGCGCCGAGGATCCAGGTCATGGCGACCGCGATCAGGCCGCCGAGAAAGGCCGCCACCGGTACGCCGAGCGGCAGCCCGCCCGTCGCGCCGGCGGCCGGGCGCAGCACGATCACCGCGGTCACCCCGAGCCCGGCCCCGGCGGCGACGCCGAGCAGGTGCGGATCGGCCAGCGGATTGCGGAACGCGCCCTGGTAGGCGGCGCCGGCCAGGGACAGCATCGCGCCGACCAGGAGACCGAGCACCACCCGGGGCAGCCGCAGCTCGGTGAGGATGGCGACCTCCCGCTCGGTGAGGCCGCTGTGCAGATCCACCCCGGGGATCAGGTTGAGCAACTCGACCGCGACCGCGCCGGGCGGCAGCGAGACCGAGCCGAAGGCGAGGCCGGCGACGACCGCGACCAGCACGGCCAGCACACCGGCCGCCAGCCAGGCCGGGCGGAGCCCGGCCGGTCTCATGACGCCGGAACCTTGCTCACCGCGTCGGCCACGGCCTTCACAAGATCCACGGTACGGGGACCCCAGCGCGAGGCGATGTCGTCGTCCAGCGGATAGATCTGCTTCTTCCGCACCGCCGTGATCGACGACCAGCCGCTGCGCGCCCCGACCGTGTCGGCGGACTGCTGGCAGCACTGGGTGTCGGCCAGGAAGATGGTGTCCGGGTTCGCCTTGACCAGCGCCTCCGCGGAGAGCTGCGGATAACCGCCCTTGCTGCCGTCGGCGTCCGCCGGGTCGGCCACGTTGGTCATCGCGAACAGGTCGAACACCCCGCCGATGAAGGTCTTCGAGGTGGCGGAGTACAGCTCCGGGCCGAGCTCGTAGTAGTAGCTGAGCGGCTTGGTGCGCGCCGGGACCGCCTTGACCACCTGGTCGATCTCGGCCTTCATCTGCTCGTTGAGCTTGGTGGCCTCGCTGCTGTGCCCGGTCAGCGTGCCGAACTCGGCGATCTCCCGGTAGGTGTCGTCCAGGGTCTGCGCGGCCGGCGACAGGAACACCGGGATCTTGAGTTTGCCGAGCTGGGCGACGATCTGGTCGGCGTCGCCGGAGAGCACCACCAGGTCCGGATCCTTGGCGGCGATCGCCTCGGCGTTCGGCTTGAAGCCGGAGAGGTCGGTCTTGGGCGCGTCGGCCGGGTAGTCGGACTGGTCGTCGACCGCGGTGACCTGGGGACCGGCGCCGATGGCGAAGAGCATCTCGGTGGCGGTGGGGCTCAGCGAGACGATCTTCTCGGGCCGCTTGTCCAGGGTCAGCGAGCCGACCGTGGCCGGGAAGCTGGCGGCCGCGCTCGCCTGTCCGGGCTCCGGCGACTTGTCGGTGCTGTCCTTGCTGCCGCAGCCGGTGAGCAGCAGTGCGGCCGCCGTGGTGGCGGCGAGAAGCGCGCGCTTCATCGAGGTCCTCCTGTCGGTCGGGTGTGGTGCATCGCCGACAGGGCCCGGGGCCGCCGCCTGCGAGACGCCCCTCCCCGGGAGCGTGGGTTCGCGACCGCTCCCAGGCGACCTGGCTAGACCTCACATGGAGGGATCACAGTTGCGGGACAGCTCCGGTTTCACACCGGCTTCGCTGCGGCGCGGTCCCTGAAACGCTATCCCAGAGCGGCGCCGGCCGTCGCTCGACCTCAGGGTCTGTTCCGTCGGACACGTCCGCGGGCGCTTGCGGGCGTTACTTACCGGCCTCGCTCTTGTCCTCGCTCTTTTCGCCGCTGGCGTCGCCGGCCTTCGCATCCGCGGCGGTCTCCCCGGCGGTCTTTCCACCGGCGGTCTTCTCGTCGGCGGTCTTTCCACCGGCGTCGGCCGCGGCGACCCGGTCACCGGCCGCGGCGGCCTCGTCGTCTCCCGCCAGGGCGGAGCGCAGCCGCGCCTTCTCCGCGGAGCGGCGCTCGGCCGCCGAGCCGAGTTGCTCGGCCATCTGGTCGCGCCACTTGCGGAGCAGGAAGAACGCGAACCCGGCCGAGGCGACGAACGCGATCATCACCTTGACGAGGATGTTCAGCGGCAGCGGGAAGAGCGCGGCGAACACCACCACGAACAGGCCGAGGCGGCCCAGCGTGTACTTGACGGCGGGACTCATGATCTCTCTCCCTCAGCCGGACCGCTGACGGAGCCAGCGGAGGCCGTAGAACCAGACGAAGCAGTACACGACCGTAGCGGCCACGGCGCCGGCACCGCCGCTCACCAGGGGTGGAGTGTACGGCGCGACGACACCGGCGACCGTCATGCCCGCGGCGGCGCCGAACCCGATGCCGAGCGCCGCGGCCAGCACCCGGTCGGCGCCGAAGCCCTGCGCCCGGAACTGCTCGACGAACAGCCAGGTCGGCAGGATCAGGATCAGCCAGCCGTTGGTCTGGCCGAACTCGGCCACCCTGCTCAGCGCCAGGATGCCCTCCAGGACGAGCACCACCGCGATGCCGACGACCAGCCCGGCGAACGAGGCGCCGAGCAGATCACCGACCGTCTCCACCGGCCCCGCGGTGCGCCGCAGACCGCCTTTGCCGCGCTGCTGAGTCATCTCCGGAACCCTAGGCCCAGACCTTCTGCGGCTCACTGCGCCGCTCGGCCAGGCTGGTGGGCTTGTCATACTCCCGGACGACCTCGTAGCGCGTGTTGCGCTCGACCGGCTGGAAACCGGCGTCCCAGATCAGGTCCAGCAGGTCGTCGCGGTGCATCGTGTTCGGCGTGCCGTACGAGTCGGCGTCGTGGGTGATCTTGTATTCCACCACCGAGCCGTCCAGGTCGTCGGCCCCGAAGTTCAGCGAGAGCTGGGCGACCGACAGGCCGTGCATGACCCAGAAGCACTTGACGTGCGGCACGTTGTCGAACAGCAGGCGGGAGACGGCGAACGTCTTCAGCGACTCGGCCGGGGCGGCCATCGTGGTGCGCTCCTGGATCCGGTTACGGATCTTGCCGTCCGCCGAGTCGTGGAAGTCGTGCTGATAGCGCAGCGGGATGAAGACGGCGAAGCCACCGGTCTCGTCCTGCAACTCGCGCAGGCGCAGCACGTGGTCGACCCGGTGCCGGGGCTCCTCGATGTGCCCGTAGAGCATGGTGGCCGGAGTCCGCATGCCTTTCTCGTGGGCCAGCCGGTGGATCCGCGACCAGTCCTCCCAGTGGCAGGCGTGGTCGACGATGTGCTGCCGGACCTCCCAGTCGAAGATCTCGGCGCCGCCGCCGGTCAGCGACTCCAGCCCGGCGTCCATCAGCTCGTCGAGGATCTCACTGGCGGACAGGCCGCTGATCTTCTCGAACCACTGGACCTCGGTGGCGGTGAAGCACTTGAGCTTCACGTTGGGCAGCGCGGCTTTCAGCTCGCGCAGGACCTTGGGGTAATACCGCCAGGGCAGGGTGGGGTGCAGGCCGTTGACGATGTGCAGCTCGGTGAGCTGCTCGTCCTCCATCTCCTTGGCCTTGCGGACGGCCTCGTCGATGCGCATCGTGTAGGCGTCCTTCTCCCCCGGCTTGCGCTGGAAGGAGCAGTAGGCGCAGCTGGCGGAGCAGACATTCGTCAGGTTCAGATGCCGGTTGACGTTGAACATCACCCGGTCACCGTTCAGCTCGGTGCGCTTGTGGTGAGCGAGCCGGCCGAGCCAGGTCAGGTCGTCGCTCTCGTAGAGCGCGATGCCGTCCTCGCGGCTGAGCCGCTCACCGGCGTAGACCTTCGCCTCAAGGTCACGCTTCAGTCCGGCATCCATGTGCGCCCCTCTCCCGTCGTCGCCGTCGAGACTACGTCCCGGGTCTGACAGGCGGCACGCCGCCGGGCGGGCGGGAGGCCTGTCTCACGTACTGGGAAGTAACCGGAATAGACGATCATGAAACCGGCTCCACAGGCCGACGACCAGGGCAAACACTTACAGTCGCCAACAAGTAGAAAAATTCTCAGGGTCCTTTCATCTTCTTTCGATCGACAGCGGTGCGCCGCCTGCGGTATGAACCTTTAGGAACGACTAGCGACGGTCAGCCGGCCGCCGCGGACGGGGAGCTTCATGTCGAAGGCAATGCGGTACGGACGGGGTTATTCACGCTCCGTGCAGCGACTGCGCCCCGTGTCGTACTCGGCGGCAGTCGCCGCGGCTGTGGCTGCCCTGTTCCAGCCGATCCCGGCCATGGCCGCGCCCGGCGACGACCCGGCGCTCGCCGCCGGCATCCCGGACGCCGGCTCGCGTCCGACCGCGCTCGGTGCGCTGGTGCTCCCCGGCACCCCGGTCAGCCCGGTCACCACGCCCAGCGCCATCCCCGGTTCGGCGACCAACCCGGCCCTCCAGCAGATCGAGAAGGGCCGCTTCGAGGTCGACCAGCTCGGCGACCAGCTGCTCAAGCTGAAAGCCGACCGCGACCTCGCCCAGTCCCAGCTCGCCACCGCCAACCAGCAGGTCACCGACGCGCAGGCCAATCTCCAGGCCGCGCAGAGCAACGCGGTCGCCGCCGCCGGCCAGGCCATCCAGCAGGCCGCCGCGGTCCCGGACGGCGCGCTCGACTCCAGCCTCATCGGTCTCGACCAGCTCGCCCGGTTGCAGCGCGGCGAGACGCCGACCGACGACACGGCCGCCCGCCGCCTCGAGGCCGCGCAGGTCGCCGCCCAGATCGCGCTCGACGAGCAGACCACCACCACGACCAAGCACAACAACCTGGTCGCGCAGTACACGAAACTGAACACGCGGCTCACCCAGAAGCAGACCGCGCTGACCGCGCTGGAGAACAAGCACCGCGACGAGCTGAACGCGGCCGAGGCCGCCGCCAGCGTGACCGACCAGGCGCTCGGCTCGGAATACCTGGCCGGCTCCGGCGCCGGACGCGGTGCCGACCCGCGGGCGGTCCAGGCGCTCCAGTTCGCGCTCGCCCAGCGCGGCGACCCGTATGTCTGGTCCGAGGAGGGCCCGGATCAGTACGACTGCTCCGGCTTGATGTACGCGGCTTACCACTCGGTCGGCTTCCCGCTGGTCCGCGTCTCCCGCGACCAGTACTGGCAGACCCGGAACAAGGTCGTCGACCGCTATTCGCTGCTCCCCGGCGACCTGCTGTTCTTCAGCTACACCAACAGCTGGACGGGCATCCACCACGTCGCCATGTATGCCGGCGACGGCATGATGGTCGAGGCCCCGCGCACCGGGTTGAACGTGCGGCTCGTCCCGGTCCGGTGGAGCCGCCTGTTCCAGGCCACCCGGGTGTTCGGCTCGGTCGAGGGCGGCGTCGACGACCTGCCGCTCGGCACGCCCGACCCGGAGGAGCCGGGCACCGGCGCGACGACCAGCAGGACGCCGTCGCCGTCGGCCTCCAAGACCACCAAGCCGGGCGGCTCCACGAGCCCGAGCGGCAGCAAGTCGCCGACGCCGTCCAAGAGCACCAAGCCGCCGGCTACGACGCCGACGCCGGGCGGCTCGGCGACGAGCCCGTCGACGGGCGGATCCGCGTCGTCCAGCGCCGGATCGTCGAGTTCCGCCTCGGCGGGTTCGCCCAGCAGCACCGGCACCGGCGAGACCAGCACCGGCACGCCCGCCGAGACGACGACGAGCGCGGCTGCCACCTCCACCTCGTCCGCGAACGCGACGGAGAACGCGTCGAAGACGGCGACCGCGACGGAGACCGCCTCGAAGACGGCGAAGGCGACGACGGCCGCAGCGTCGGCTTCGGCGTCCAGCTCGGCCGGCGACTGACCGGAGAAATCGGCCGGGACAGGCTTTTTCGTAACCGTCGCTAAGTCCGGATATCACGTAATAAGGCATCCGGAAAACCATCCGAACCGGTCATCGGCTCGCTAGCTCCTTCGTCGTAGGGTTGGTCGGGTCGATGCCGGGTGCGTTCACACCGACTGATGTGGCACGGTTAAGGTCAGCGACCGACGTCCAAAAACCGTCGGCAGCGGCGGTCGGGAGGACCCATGGACGAGCAGCAGGCGACCAGGGACGGCGCGAGCTCCACGCCGCCGCCCGCCGGGCCGCCCGCGGACGACGCCGAGGGTTTCGCACCACCCCCACCACCCGCGCCTGGCGCCTTGTGGGCCACCTCCGGTCCGAGAGTGTCCGCGTCCGCCCCGGTCTCCGCCGCCCCTGCTCCTGACCCTTCTCCGGCCAAACCGGTCTCCGCCTCGGCCCCGGTCTCCTCGGCGCCGGTCTCCGCATCGGCCCCGGTTTCCGCGGCACCCGCGTCCGGCTCCGCCGCCGTGCCTAGCCGCCCGGTGAGCGCTCCGGTCTCCGCGGCCCCGGCCGCCGGCTCCGCCGCAGTGCCGAGCAAGCCGGCCACCGCCTCAGCTCCGGTCTCGGCGGCTCCCGCGAGCGGATCGGCCGCCGTGCCCAGCAAGCCGGTGATCGGCTCAGCCCCCGTCTCCGCAGCTCCGGCAAACGGATCCGCCGCCAACCCCGGGATCCGCTCAGCCCCCGTCTCGGCGGCCCCCGCGAGCGGATCAGCTGCCGCGCCCAGCAAGCCCGTTACCGGCTCAGCCCCGGTCTCCGCAGCTCCGGCGAGCGGAACCGCCGCCAAGCCCGTGACCGGCTCGGCCCCGGTCTCCGCAGTCCCGGCGAGCGGGTCCCCCGCCAAGCCCGCGAGCGGATCAGCCCCCGTCTCGGCCGCTCCCGCGAGCGGATCAGCTGCCGCGCCCAGCAAGCCCGTCACCGGCTCAGCCCCGGCCTCCGCAGCCCCGGCGAGCGGAACCGCCGCCAAGCCCGTGACCGGCTCGGCCCCGGTCTCCGCAGTCCCGGCGAGCGGGTCCGCTGCCGTGCCGGAAGTCGGCGGCCCGAAAACCGTTGAGCCGGAAGCTCCCGTCTCGAGCCCGCCATCGGCGGGCTCCGCCGTGGTGGCCAGCGCTAAGGCCTTCGGATCGGCCCAGGTCTCCGCACCGCCCGCGATCGGCTCGGCGAAGCCAGTCTCCGCGGCACCCGCCACCGAAACGGCTGAGCCGATCTCGGCGACACCCACTGCCAACACAGCCAAGCCGATCTCCGCGGCGCCCGCGGTCGGCTCGGCGAAGCCGGTCTCCGCGGCACCCGCCGCCGGATCGGCGAAGCCGGCCTCTGCGGTCGGCTCGGCGAAGCCGGTCTCCGCGGCACCCGCCGCCGGATCGGCGAAACCAGCCTCTGCGGTCGGCTCGGCGAAGCCGGTCTCTGCGGCGCCCGCGGTCGGCTCGGCGAAAGCGGTCTCTGCGAGCCCGAACGGATCCGCGGGGAAGCCGACCGTCTACGGCTCCCCCGAGCCGGAGCCCAGCGAGCCGTCCCCGAAACCCGCCGACCCGAAACCGGTCGAGCCCGGCGATCCGAAACCGGCCGATCCGGAGCCCTCGGAGCCGAGCCCGGACGAGCCGAAGCCCGACAAGCCGGAGCCCGACAAGCCGCAGCCCGATGAGCCGAAGCCGGATGAGCCGGAGCCCAGCGAGCCGCGGCCGGTCCCGGTCCCGCCGAAACCGGGCGAGCCGAAACCCGGCAAGCCCGAGCCGACCCGCCCGGAGCCCGCCGAACCCGAGCCGATCAAGCCCGAGCCGATCAAGCCGCCGCCGCCCGGTCCGATTCCCGGCCCGCAGCCCGGTCCGTTCCCCACGCCGGCGCCTCAGCCCGGCCCGGCCCCCACGCCCCCCGGCCCCGCGCCGGACCCGTACCCGCCGAGCCCCATTCCCCCGGGCCCCGGCCCTTCGCCGGTGCCACCGCTGCCGGCCCCGACCCCGGTGCCGCCCGGCCCCGGACCGTCTCCGGTGCCGCCCGGCCCGGGTCCCAGCCCGGTGCCCGGTCCGCCCGGCCCGAGTCCGGTGCCCGTGCCGCCACCCGGCCCGAGCCCGGTGTTCCCGCCGCCCCCGGTGATCGGGAACGGCCTGCCCTCGTACACGATGCCGCCGGAGGGCGGCGGCCCGACGGGAGTCCTTCCGCCCATGTCCTACGGCACCCCCGGTTTCCCACCGGCCTCGGGAAACAGCGACATGACCATGCCGATCACCAGCGCCGCCGCCAACAACGCCGACCTGACGATGCCGGTCATCCCCGCGTCGCAGAACGGCGACATGACCATGCCGATCTCCCTGGGCAACAGCGACATGACCATGCCGGTGAACCTGGCCACGCCGAACATCGACGCGACCATGCCGGTGAACGTGGTGTCGACGCCGCCCGGCGCCGTGCCGGGACAGCGTGCACAGGGCGGCCAGCTGTACAGCACCGGCGGCTATCCCGCGGTCGACATGACCATGCCGGTCAGCGACCCTTCGGAGAACTCCGGCTCGCTCACCGGGCACATCCTGGCCCAGGGCTGGTACGACGCGCCGGTCGAGCAGCGCCGTGGGAACTTCAAGGTGGTCCTGGCCATGCTGGTCGTGCTCGGTCTGCTGGTCACGGTGAGTCTGGTCTTCCTGTTCACCGTCGGTGACAGCTTCAGCGACATGGTCAAGGGCATCGCCAACTGACCTCCGCAAACGCCGACATCCGCCGACTGTCACCGAAGCCGGCGTTCGTTCAGCCACCCCCTGGTCGTTGCTGCCCGGGGGCGCCTGCCCTAAGCTGGCGAGGTTGTGCTCCGAGGTGAGCCTGCCCACTACCCGACGGGAATGCGGTCGGGAGGGTGAGCGTTCACCCGTACACTTATGGCAGTTACTGACGCGGCGTGCCCACCCGGTGCACGCCACGGGCGTTCTTGCGGGCATTTCAGCGGGCGGGTTCCACACCACCGCGGCGGGCCATTCGCGAGCATGCGCCCCCGTAGAGAGGTTCTCTTGACCACTTTCGCTGACCCCAGCACGTTCCCGTCCGTTTTCGACAGCAACAACACCCCCGAGACCAGCAGCACCACCCCCGAGGCCGGCGCCACCCCCGAGGCCGGCACCACCTCGGAGACCGTCGAGACCACCGCGACGGTCGAGATCATCGAGGCCGAGCCCGCCGCCGTCGAGCAGCAGCCGGTCACCACCTTCGCCGACCTGGGCCTGCCGGCCGAGATCGTGCGCGTCCTCACCCGTGAGGGCATCACCACCCCGTTCGAGATCCAGGCCGCGACCGTGCCGGACGCGCTGGCCGGCCGCGACGTGCTGGGCCGTGGTCAGACCGGCTCCGGCAAGACGCTGGCGTTCGGTCTGCCGGTGCTGGCCCGCACCGCGCAGGGTGGCAAGGCTCGCCCGCACCACCCGAAGGCCCTGATCCTGGTCCCGACCCGCGAGCTGGCCATGCAGGTCGCCGACTCGCTGATGCCGGTCGGCCGCGCCGTCGGCGTCTTCCTGAAGACCGCGGTCGGCGGGGTTCCCTACGACCGCCAGATGGACGCCCTGCGCCGCGGCGTCGAGGTGATCGTCGCCACTCCGGGCCGGCTCGCCGACCTGATCGAGCGGGGCGCCTGCAAGCTCGACGACGTCGAGATCACCGTGCTCGACGAGGCCGACCAGATGGCCGACATGGGCTTCCTGCCCGAGGTCACCGAGCTGCTGGCCAAGACCCCGGAGAACGCGCAGCGGCTGCTCTTCTCGGCCACTCTGGACGGTGACGTCGACGCGCTGGTGCAGCGGTTCATGCACGACCCGGTGACCCACTCCACCGCGCCGGCCGAGGCCAGCGTGTCCACGATGGACCACCACCTGCTGCTGATCCCGCCGGCCGAGAAGTTCCCGATCACCTCGTGGATCGCGAACCGGTCCGGCAAGACCATCGTCTTCGCCCGCACCCAGATGGGCGTCGACCGGCTGGTCGAGCAGCTCGCCGCGGTCGGTGTCCGGGCCGGCGCGCTGCACGGCGGCAAGACCCAGCGGGTTCGCACCCGCACACTGGCCGAGTTCAAGGAAGGCCGGACCAACGTCCTGGTCGCCACGGACGTGGCCGCCCGGGGCATCCACGTCGACGGGGTCTCCCTGGTCGTGCACGTGGACCCGCCGAAGGACCCGAAGGACTACCTGCACCGGGCCGGTCGCACGGCGCGGGCCGGCGAGTCCGGCGCGGTCGTCACCCTGGTTCTGCCCAAGCAGCGCCGGTCCACCCAGGCCATGATGGCCAAGGCGGGCGTCGCTCCGGCCGAGGTCCGGGTCCGGCTCGGCGACGAGAAGCTGGCCCAGGTCACCGGCGCGCAGGAGCCGAGCGGCATCCCGGTGGTGGAGGAGCCGGAGCCGCGCCGGGAGCGGTCCGGTGGCGGGCGTCGCTTCGGCGGCGACCGCGGCGACCGTCCGCGCTACGGTGACCGCCCCCAGCGGTCGTACGGCGACCGCCCCCAGCGCTCCTACGGTGACCGCGACCAGCGGCCGTACGGTGACCGCGACCGCAACGAGCGGTTCGGTGACCGGCCGGAGCGTGGCGGCTACCGCGGTGACCGTCCGGCGGGCGACCGGTCCGAGCGCGGTGGCTACCGCGGTGACCGCCCGGCAGGCGACCGGTCCGAGCGCGGTGGCTACGGCGACCGGCCGGCCGGCGACCGGTCGGAGCGCGGTGGCTACGGCGACCGGAACAACACCGAGCGCTCCGGCGAGCGGGGCAGCTTCGGCGACCGTGGTGGCTACGGCGACCGCGGTGGCTACGGCGAGCGCTCCGGCGACCGGCGGTTCGGGGACCGGCCGCGGCCCGAGCGGACCTTCGGCGACCGGCCGGCCCGCACCGGTGACCGTCCCTCGGGGCAGCGCCGCGACGGGCAGCGGACCGACCGCCGCGAGGGCCCGGGACGGTTCACCACGAACCGGCCGGCTCGCAGCCACTGATCAACTGAACAGCACGGAAGCCCCGGTTCGCCACGGCGAGCCGGGGCTTCCGGTTTTCCACACCGTTATCCACAGGGCTCCGGTCGTACGAAAGAAAATGCATTTGTCGGCCGGAAGGCGGGTAGCTTGCCGGTATGGGGCTGCTGTCCGCGGGTTTGTTCTGGGAACGCCGGGATGTGCCGGGTGCCGAGCAGGTGCGGCTGACCGATCGGGACGGGCTGTACGCGCAGGGGACCGTGCTCGCCGCGGCGCCGGTGGGGTATGCCTGCCACTACGAGCTCCAGACCGATCCGGGCTGGACGACCGCGCGGTTCGACGTGCGGGCCGAGGGTGCCGGCTGGACCCGCGGGGTGCGGCTGGAGCTGGCCGCCGGGCGCTGGCGGGTCACCACCTCCGAGCAGGGTGACCTGGACGCGGCGCTGGTGGCGGCCGGGCACGCGCGGGCCGGGCTGCCCGGGATCGAGGACCCGGATCAGCTGTACGGCGCGTTCGACGTGGACCTGGCCGGGTCGCCGCTCACCAACACACTGCCGATCCGCCGGCTCGGTCTGCAGACCAAAGGGGACAACGCGGGTGTCTCGCACCGGCTGAGCGTCGCGTGGGTGCTGGTGCCGAGCCTGGAGGTGGTGCAGGCGGACCAGATCTACACGCCGCTGGACGACGGCCGGATCAGGTGCGCGGGCGAGACCTTCGCCGCCGATCTGACGGTCGACGACGGCGGCTTCGTGGTCGATTATCCGGGGCTGGCCCGGCGGATCACACCCGGTCGCGGATCCAGCTGAGGCAGGCCTTGTCGACGGTGGCGAACGGTTTTCCGTACGCGGTCCGCGACGCCTCGTCCGGCTTCTTCGCCGCCCGCAGCACCAGATCGGTGAACTGCATCAGCTTCTGCTCACCGAACTTGTCGGCCATGCACGCGGTCGCGTAGTGCCCCATGGCGTACAGCGTGTTGACCGTCAGGTCGTCCGCGTCGTCGGACAGCGGCGGCACGGCGATGGTCTTCGGCTCGCCGCGCCGGCGGAACGACTCGGAGAGCACGTCGTGGTTGCCGGTGTTCTGCGGCCCCCGGGGCAGCGCGCCGATGTACTCCGCGATCCCCTCGACCAGCCACTGGTCGTCGGTGTTCTCCCAGTGCCCGCCGGCCAGGGTGACCACGTGGGTCAGCTCGTGCTGGACGGTGACCGCGAGCTGCCGCGAGTCGGCGCTGGCCTTGGCACGCAGGATGACGTCGCCGCCGGTCGCGTTGAGCGGCATCTCGTAGCCGATCACCCACTTCTGGTCGATGCCGCCGTACCACTTCTTCCAGCCCGCCTCGTCGGCCAGGTAGACCCGGTAGCGGCGCTGCGCGTTGTTGACGAACCCGGCGTACTTGTCGGTGACCTGGGCGGCTTTCTCGGACAGCGCGAGCACCTGCTTGAGCCGCTTGGCCTGGCTTCTCGGGCCGGCCACGATCACCCGCTTGCCCTTGACGAAGGTGAGTTCCCGGTTGTCCCAGGGCGCCGGTTGCAGGTAGTTGTGCTCCACGCCGGCCGCGTCGTTCATCTCGGTGATCCGCCACGTCGTGCCGGCCAGCGTGAACGTCACCCGGTAGGTCGCCTTGGCCGGGCCCTCGTCGTAGTTGTTGCGCCAGGCGGGGCAGCTGACGCCGGAGAAGCAGTAGCCGAGGGCGGCCTGGGTGACCACCTTCTCCGCGGTGCCGCCCTCCAGCTTGTCGGCGTGGAACTCGGCGTGGCTGATCTCCAGCGACCGCAGGTTGGTGAACATCGTGCGGTAGCGGGTGACGAGCGCCTTGTTCGCCGGGTCGACCGGCGCGAGCCAGCCCTTCTCGTCGCCCTTGACCAGCGCCTCGGCCTGCCGGTGCAGGGCCTCCAGGGCCGACTCGAAGGGCGTCGCCGGACGGGTCGGCTTGCCGGCCGCGTCGGCCTTGGCGGTCTCGTCGCGGTCCGGCCAGAAGATGACGGCGGCGGCCGCGGCGGCGAGCAGGACGGCGGCTAACGCCGCCAGAATTCCGGTCGTGTGGGATCGCTTCGGCGGAGGCTGCGGCGCGAACGCCGGCGGCCAGGCGGGTGGTTGCGGCCCATAGTGGGGTACGAACGGGGGCGGCCCACCCGGATACGAAGGATCTTCCACGCGCCGGATCTAATCACGGCTCGTCGATGCGCGACTAGTCCGGCCAGGTGCCATCCGTGAGGAAGGTGTCGATCGTCGCGGCGTGCGGGGTCAGGCGCAGGCCCTGGGCGCTCACCCACTCGTCGGAGTAGTAGGTGTGCGCGTACCGCTCGCCGCCGTCGCAGATCAGCGTGACCACCGACCCGGTCCGCCCGGCCGCCCGCATCTCCGCGATCAACCGGAAGGCGCCCCACAGGTTGGTGCCGGTGGATCCACCCAGGCGCCGCCCGAGGACCGCCGAGCCGGCCCGCATCGCGGCGAGCGACGCGGCGTCGGGCACCTGCATCATCCGGTCGACGACGGCGGGCTGGAAGGACGGCTCCACCCGGGGACGGCCGATGCCCTCGATCCGGGAACCCTTCCCGGTCACCAGGCCCCAGTCGGCGGCGACATAAGCCTGCCAGAACGCCGAGCCTTCCGGGTCGACAACGCAGACCTTGGTGGGGAAGCGGCGATACCGCGCGTACCGGCCGATGGTGGCGCTGGTCCCGCCGGTGCCGGCGCCGACCACGATCCACGCCGGGATCGGGTGGCGTTCCAGGGAGAGCTGGCTGTAGATCGACTCGGCGATGTTGTTGTTGCCCCGCCAGTCGGTGGCCCGCTCGGCGTGCGTGAACTGGTCCATGAAGTGGCCGCCGAGGTCGTCGGCGAGCCGTTGCGCCTCGGCGACCACGGTGGTCGGGTCGGCCACCAGGTGGCACTTGCCGCCCTGGAACTCGATCAGCGCGATCTTCTCCGGCGAGGTGGCGGCCGGCATCACCGCGATGAACGGCAGGCCGAGCATCCGGGCGAAGTACGCCTCACTGACCGCGGTGGAGCCGGACGAGGCCTCGACGATCGTGGTGTGCGGGCCGATCCAGCCGTTGCACAGGGCGTACAGGAAGAGCGAGCGGGCCAGGCGGTGCTTGAGCGAGCCGGTGGGGTGCGAGGACTCGTCCTTGAGATACAGGTCGATGCCCCAGGAGACGGGCAGCGGGAACGGCAGCAGGTGGGTGTCGGCCGACCGGTTGGCATCCGCCTCGACCAGGCCGATCGCGTCGCGCGCCCAGTCCCGGGCGGCGTCGTCGCAGCGGTCCAGCGACAGGCTCATCTCAGCCCATCCCGGGTTGCGGCCGGTTCTCCCACTTGGTGCTGAGAGCGATCGCGGTGCGGGTGGAGGCGACGCCGGCGGTTCGGTTGATCCGGACAATCAGCTGCTCCAACTCCGCAATGGTGCCGACCCGGACGATCAGCTGGTACGACTCCACGCCGGCCATGAAATAGCAACTCTCCACCTCGGGCATCGCCCGCACCGCGGTGAGCACGTCATCGGTGTCCGCACCGGAATCCTCGACGATGCCGATCAGTGCGGTGACGCCGAGCCCGACCGCCTCGTGGTCGACGTCGGCGCGGTAGCCCCGGATGGTGCCGGCGGCTTCGAGCTTACCGACTCGCTCGTGCACGGCGGGGGCGGAGAGCCCGACCTTGCGCGCCAGCTCGGCGTACGACGAGCGCGCGTTCTCCCGTAGCAGGTCGATCAGCCGGAGGTCGATGGAGTCCATGTCTGAAACCCTAATCGGGTGGCCGCTCGGCACTCACGCCCGGTAGCGGCGAATGGGGGGCAGGATAATGATCGTTGTCGCAATCGGGGCTTTTTCCGCATTTCACGGACTTGGTTCAGGGGCGGTGCTCTAATGGCTTTACGTCCCGATCGAGCATGCCGACACTCACCGTGACCACCGGCCGCTCCAGAAAACAGAACCGAGGAGGGGGTTGTGGACACTGGAGACCGTCTGCTGACGCCGGGCGAGGTGGCCGCGTTGTTTCGCGTCGATCCGAAAACGGTCACGCGTTGGGCTGCAGCCGGGCGCATCGGCAGCATCCGTACTCCGGGTGGACACCGCCGATTCCGCGAATCCGAAGTCAAGGCCCTGCTTGAGGGCGACGGCGTGATCGAGGAGATGCGCG
This sequence comes from Actinoplanes ianthinogenes, assembly GCF_018324205.1. Classification (NCBI taxonomy): domain Bacteria; kingdom Bacillati; phylum Actinomycetota; class Actinomycetes; order Micromonosporales; family Micromonosporaceae; genus Actinoplanes; species Actinoplanes ianthinogenes. The sequence goes on along the minus strand of NZ_AP023356.1, from coordinate 4,928,258 downwards.
AGGACGACGCGGCCAACAAGCCGCGAAACAGCGGCCCGACCAACCCGGGCGCGGGTTACGGCCCGCCGAACGGTCTGCGCTGATCTCAGCGCTCACCGAGTCGTCCGCTCCATCGCCGCATCAGGGTGTGTTCCACCCCTAGCGAGTCCAGCACCTTACCCGCAATGAAATCGACGAGTTGCTGTGCGGTGGCGTCTGCCCCGGACCCGTAGAAACCGGGACTGGCCGGCAGCACCACCGCACCGGCGTCGAGCAGCGACATCAAGTGCTCCAGGTGACTGCGTGTCACCGGAGTCTCCCGAGGCACCACCACGGTCCGTCGCCGTTCCTTGAGATTGACCTCGGCGGCGCGCTGCAACAGATCCTTGGAAAGCCCGATGGCGATCCCGGCACATGCCGCCGTGCTGGCCGGGACCACCGCCATCCCGCGCGCCGGGTACGAGCCGCTGCTCGGACCGGCCGCGAGGTCGCCGGCCGGCCAGTACGCCAGATCGCCGAGATCCCGGCCCAGCCAGGCCGCGACGTCGTCCTTCCAGTGCGCGTCCCGGATCGTCGCGCCGGTCTCGTCCAGCAGGGTGAGCCGGGCCGCCCGGGAGACGACCAGGTCGACGGACTCACCGGCGTCCAGCAGGCCGGTGATCACCGCCCGGGCGTAAGGGGTGCCGGAGGCTCCGGAGACGCCGACGATCCATGGTTGCCGCATAGTTCCAGTGTGCTACTTGACCACGGTGAGCTGCGCGGAGGCCGGGAACGCGTCGTTGATCGGGGTCCACGTCGCCGGCTTTCCCAGGTCGGCCACGGTCATGCCGAGGGTGATCCGGCGGAGTTCGTCCAGGGAGAGCGCGGTGCCTCCGCGTACGTCCAGGTCCAGGTCCCGCTCGGGCATCCGCATCCGGCAGTAACCCCCGTCGCTCTGCTTCACACAGATCGGCTCCGCGGTCGGCGTCTTGTTCACGCCGGACGGGCGGGCCACGAGTTCGAGCAGGTCGGCGGCGCGCGGCGGCTTGACCACCGAGATCGTCCGGGAGGTCGGCTGCCGCATGCTCTCGGCCGTCGCCACCTTCCGCAGGATCGCCGTCGACGAACCCTTGATGCCCCGGGTCTCGACCAGCCGCCAGTCGGCCGGCAGGTACGACGGCCGGAACGGGCTCGGCACCGTGCGGGCCGAACCGGGCCGGAACGCGGCGGCGACCGTCCGCATCTCGTCGCGGGACATCGGCGCGTCGGCCTCGACCTTCATGTTCGGTCGCGCGATGAACGCCCAGCCGTCGTCGGCGTACTCCCAGAGCAGGACCAGGTCGCCCATCTCGCGGTCGAGGAGCCAGTACGCCGGCCGGCCGTTGATCGGCTCGGCGGCGGTCCGCGACCGTTCCCGCTGGAAGACCGGATCCGTCACCGCGGTAGCACGCACGCCGAGCATGCACTGCATCCGGCAGCGGTCCGGGTCCCGCACGTCGGTGATCATGTTGAGGGTCCAGTCGATGGTCGCCTCGTGCGTCTCCTCCACCCGGAACCGGCCCGCGGTGAAGCCGTCGTAGGCGTACGTGAAGGGCATCGGGACGACCTGTGCCACGGGAGCCGTGAGCCGGCTCGGGGGCGGACCGCCGGCCAGCTGCGGGACCGCCACGACCGCGGTGACCGTCAGCACCGCCGCGGCCGCCGCGGCGACCCGCCGGCGCCACTGCAACCGCCGACCGGCCGCTACCACCTGGTCGACGTCGTACCGCGGCGGTGGCGCCTCCGCACGCACCTCGTCGAGCAGCTCAGACAACCGCATGACGTTCCTCCAGATCGACTCCCAGGATCCGCCGGAGCGTGTCGAGACCGCGGGCCGTGTACACCTTCACGGTGCCCTCCGGGCAGCGCAACGCCGCCGCCGTCTGCTGCACGCTCAGCCCCTCCAGGAACCGCAGCACCAGCACCGCGCGATGGCGCGGTGGCACCTTGAGCAACGCGGCATGCAGCTCGAGCCGGTCGTGCACCGCCCCCGTCAGGTCGGACACGACCGGCTCCGGGAGGTCGTCGCCGCCGGAACGCTCCCGCCGCCACCAGGGACGGCGGGTCTCGTCGATCGCCGCCCGGACCACCGCGGCCCGGGCGTATCCGGCGACGTTGTCGATCCGGGACCACTTCACGTAAAGCCGGGCCAGCACGGTGAGGACCGCGTCCTCGGCCGCCTGCCAGTCGCCGCACGTGAGATAGGCGAGGCCGCGCAGAGACTCCATCTGCGCGGCCACGAATTCCCGGAACTCGGCCTCTCGATCGCTCACGATCACTAGACGGACGGAGCGGCCGATCGGGTTACAACCGGTCTGGCTACAACAGGGCCAGGTCGAGGACCGCGAAGACGAACAGCGCGATGCCGATGAAGCCGTTGGCGGTGAAGAACGCCCGGTTGACCTTCGACAGGTCGGTCGGCGTCACCACCACGTGCTGGTAGATCAGGCCGCCCGCGGTCAGTGCCAGCCCGATCCACCAGAACCAGCTCAGGCCCACCCACTGTCCGAACCACACGAACAGCGCGAACGTCACGACGTGGGTGGCGGTGGAGATGTGCAGCGCGGTCGGCACCCCGAACCGGGCCGGCGTGGAGTGCACCCCGATCCGGCGATCCACCTCGACGTCCTGGCAGGCGTAGATGATGTCGAACCCGCCGATCCACAGGCCGACCGCGGCGCCGAGCACCCAGGCCGGCCCGGAACCGGCGAACGTGCCGGTGATCGCGAGCCAGGCGCCGACCGGGGCGACGGCCTGCGCCAGGGCGAGGACGTAGTGCGGGAAGTTCGTGAACCGCTTCGCGTACGGATAGATGACCAGCGGGATCACCGCGAGCGGGGACAGCACCAGGCACAGTGGGTTCAGCAGGGCGGCGGCCACGACCAGGATGACGAGCGAGACCAGCGCACCGGTCCAGGCGGTCCGGACGCTCACCGCGCCGGTGACCAGCTCGCGGTTCTGGGTGCGCGGGTTCAGCGCGTCGATCTTGCGGTCCAGGATCCGGTTGGCGGCCATCGCGAACGTCCGCCCGGACACCATCGCGACGGTGATCAGCACCAGATCGCCCCAGTGCCGCCCGGTCCCGTCCCGGTCGATCGCCACCAGGGCCGACAGGTACGCGAACGGCAGCGCGAAGACCGAGTGCTCGATCATGACGAGCCGCAGGAAGGACTTGATCTTGCCGGGGGATGCTTCCAAAGCTGTCACAGCCCGTATTCCTTCCACCGCTTGTCGACCAGGGAAACGACCTCCGGCGCCATCACCATCTCCTCCGGCCAGCCCCGCGTGTAACCCTCGGCGGGGAGCTTACGGGTGGCGTCGACGCCCGCCTTGCCGCCCCAGAACTGCTGGTAGGACGAGTGATCCAGGTGATCCACCGGGCCCTCGGTGAGCAACAGGTCGCGGGCGTAGTCGACGTTGCCGAACGCCCGGAACGCGACCTGCTGGTAGTCGTGCACGTCGCAGTCCTCGTCGACCACCACGATCAGCTTGGTCAGGGACAGCAGGTGGGCGCCCCAGATGGCGTTCATCACCTTCTGCGCGTGCTTCGGGTAGCGCTTGTTGATCGAGACGATCAGGCAGTTGTGGAAGACGCCGGCGGCCGGCATGTCGTAGTCGACGATGTCCGGGATCAGGATCTTGGCGAGCGGCAGGAAGATCCGCTCGGTGGCCTTGCCCAGGCCGTGGTCCTCCTGCGGCGGCTGCGACGTGACGATCGAGTGGTAGACCGGGTCCTTGCGCATGGTCATGCACTCGATGTGCAGCACCGGGAACGGCTCGACCGGCGTGTAGTAACCGGTGTGGTCGCCGAACGGGCCCTCCGGGTGCCGCTCCCCCGGCTCCAGGTAACCCTCGAGGATCACCTGCGCGTTCGCCGGGACCTGCAACGGCACGGTGACGCAGTCGACCATCTCGACCCGTTCGCCGCGCAGGAAACCGGCGAACATGTACTCGTCGATGTCACCGGGCAGCGGGGCGCTCGCCGCGTAGCAGACCACCGGGTCGGCGCCGATCGCCACGGCCACCGGCAGGCGCTGCCCGAGCCGCTCGGCCACCGCGTGGTGGGCGGTCGAGTCCTTGTGGATCTGCCAGTGCATGCCGAGCGTGTTCTTCGAATGCTGCTGCAACCGGTACAGCCCCAGGTTGCGCTTGCCGGTCTCCGGGTGCTTGGTGTGGGTCAGCCCGAAGTTGTGGAAGATGCCGCCGTCGCCGGGCCACACCTGCAGGCCGGGCAGCCGGTTCAGGTCGACCTCGTCGCCCTTGAGCACGACCTCCTGGCAGGGCGCCGACTTCACCTTTTTCGGCGGGACCGACTTGAGTTGCAGCACCTTGGCGATGCCCTCGCGGATGCCGGACCAGCCGACCGGCAACTCCGGCTTGGTCAGCGCGCCGATCCGCTCACCGACCTCGTCCAGCGTGTCGACGCCCAGCGCCATCGCCATCCGCTTCTCGGTGCCGAACAGGTTGATCGTCACCGGCATGTCGCCGCGCGTCGGATTCTCGAACAGCAAGGCCGGCCCACCGGCCCGGACGGTGCGGGTCACCACCTCGCTGATCTCCAGCGTCGGATCCACCGGAACCTTGACCCGGCGCAGCTCACCGGCGGATTCCAGGGCGGCGAGGAAGCTTTGGAGATCGGCATAGGGAAACCCACGAGACGCCATGACCCACAGTCTGGCACCGCAACGGCCCGTTCTGGATCGCAGGTCCGTCACTCTTGATCTGCGCCTCACGTTAGGGAGATCGTGAGGCGGCGAAACGTGACCCGGTGGTGGGCCCTGCTCGGGCTGCTGGCCGGCGTCGTGATCGCGGCGCCGGCCGTCTCCGCGGTCTCCTCGCGCACGGATCGGCTGCCGGCCTGCGGTTCTCCCGGCCCGGCTTCCAGCCGGCCGCCCTCGGCCCGGGCATCGCTGTCCGCTCGCGGCGCCTGCCGGGCCACGGTTCTCGAGTCTTCGGTACGCCCATTGAAGCCGCCCGGGTTCACCCCCAGCGGATATCACCACCTGGGCGCCGGAACAGCCAACGAGTGGAGTGGCGTCTCCGGCCGGTTCGCCGTGGTCGACGGCTCGATCCGGCCCGGCACGTACGACTTCATCGCCGGCCGGTTCATGGCCAAGCGGGATCTGGGCAAGGGTGGGATCGCGTGGCTGGAGGCCGGCTGGGCGGAGACCGGGTGGCGGTCGCCGGGGCAGCCGCACATCTACACGTACAACACGAACACCCGGTCCTGGCAGTTCTACGACCAGTACGAGGTGCGGCCGGGCGACACGGTCTGGCTGGACCTGCACACCGACGCCGGCGGGCTGTGGCAGGCCTGGCTGTGGTGGAACAACCGGTGGAACCTGCTCACCGCCCAGAAACTGCCGATCGGCGGCTCCGCCTTCGTCGAGCAGTACGTCGAGGTGCACGTCGACGGCAAGAAACCCGGTCGCGTCGACGTCCCGTCGGTCAAAGTGGACAATGTCCAGCTACGCCCGCCGGGCGGTGGCGCGGCCCAGTTCTGGCGCGAGGACGTGCCCACGCTGACCGGCGTCACCCCGGGCGAACAGCAACGCAGCGGCGGCTTCTGCCTCGACTGGACCACCCGCTACGACACCTGGACTGCCGGAGACTGTGCTTAATTGCTCCGCTTCGCTCCGCGCACAAAACGCCTTGTAACCGGTGAGATGGGCGCGTCTTTTCCGCCGCCGCAAACCCCGCGGCGTCGGAAAAGCCGAGCCCATCTCACCGGCGGCGTTTCGTGAGAAACCTAGGGGGCCTGAGCGCGTTTAAGGGTTCGGTGAGCACCGCGGCCAGCAAAGACATCCCCCGCACCAGGGGTGTCAAGCGGCGTGACCCGATCCCGCGTCCGCCCAGCGCGCTGAGGCCCAGCCAAGGAGCACCCGGCTGGCCCTGACGGCCCTATCCAGGCACGAAATAGGGCGCTGGAGACCAGCCGAGCAGTGTCGGGCTGGCCCTGGTGGCCCTATCCGGGAACGGAATAGGGCGCTGAGGACCAGCCGGGAGTATCGGGCTGGCCCTGGTGGGCCCTATCCGGGAGCGCTGAGGACCAGCCGGGGAGTGTCGAGCTGGTCCTGGTGGCCCTATCCAGGCACGAGATAGGGCGCTGGAGGCCAGCCGAGGAATACCCGGCTGGGACTGGTGGCCCTATCCAGGCATGGGATAGGGCGCTGGGGGCCAGCTGGGGAGTGTTGGGCTGGGGCTGGTGGCGCTGTGCGGGGTTGGGGTAGGGCGCTGGGGGTCGGCTGGGGGTTGATCTCCGGGAGCAGCTGCGGACAGTGAAGAGGGCGGCGATTGGGTTGGACGCGTCAGCGGCCAGATCGCCGGCCTCGGCCCGCGCGGGAGCATGCGATCTGCACCCCGGCGGACCTGCGTAAATGGAGATCTTGGGGTTGGATTTCAGCCGGCGTTGGCGTAGCTGTGCAGGCCTTCGAAGAAGAGGTTGACGCCGAAGAGGTTCATCAGCATGGTGACGAAGCCGAGCAGGGCGATCCAGGTGGCTACGGTTCGTTTCACGCTCGGGGTGGCGCGGGCGTGCAGGTAGGCCGCGTAGACGATCCAGGAGATGAACGCCCAGACCTCTTTCGGGTCCCAGCCCCAGTAACGGCCCCAGGACGCCTCGGCCCACAGCGGTCCGGCGATCAGCGCGCCGAAGGTGAACAGCGGGAAGGCGAACGCGTGCAGCCGGAAGGTCAGCCGCTCCAGCGCCGTCGCCGAGGTCGGCACGCGCTTGCCCAGGGTGTAGGGGAAGCGGCGTTTGCCCTGGTCATAACCGTTCTTGACGAGGAACATGGCGGCCGGCACGGCACCGATCAGGAAGATGCCGGACGAGATGATGATCGTCGAGACGTGGAAGATGAACCAGTACGAATGCAGGGCCGGGACCAGCGGGCCGACCGGGGTGTAGGCGATCAGCGCGGCCGCGCCGAGCAGCATCACCAGCGCCAGCGAGGAGAACAGGCCGAGGTGCCGCAGGGCCGGGCGGCGCAGCAGCACGCCCATGAAGACCGCGGAGCCGACGAAGGTCGCCGAGAGGATGTACTCGTACATGTTGCCCCAGGGCATCCGGTCGGCGGCGAGACCGCGGGTGACCAGGGTGCCCAGGTGCAGGGCCAGGGCGATGACGTTGAGCGCCACCGCGATCCGGCCGACCAGCTCGCCGCGGCCCGGTGTGCGCACCGGCTCGACGACGTCGTCCGCGGGAGGAACCGGCGCGCCGGAGCCCACGAGCTGCCGGGCCGGGCGGACCGCCGCCTTGCCGATCCGGCTGCGGCGGCCGAACGCGTACTCCCCCGCGTAACAGACCATGGCGGTCAGGTATGCCAGCACGGCCAGCGCCATGAGCTGGTCGGACACATTCGCCATCAGGACTTTTCCTCCTCGGCGGCGGGCTGGGTCAGCGCGGCGAACTCGGCCGCGAAGCCCGGATAATCGGTACGCGGCAGACCACCGGCTTCGATTACGCTACCGCCGGCTTGCTGACCGTTGGCTGGAAGCACCCGGAACCACACGCGACGCCGGTGCACGAACAGCGAGAGCATCAGCCCGATCAGCCCGAGCACCGCGCCGACCAGCAGCAACGACTGCGTCGGGTCGTACCGGATGGAGAGCGTGGCGAACTGGCGGGTGCCCACGAACTCCAGCTTGGTGCCGTCGTCCAGGGTCCAGGTCTCGCCCGGGTGCAGCGCGTGCGGCCGCTCGCCGCTGACCTTTTTCAGCTCGCCGGTGGTGATCTGGCCACGGTTCAGGGCGTAGACCGAGCCGGTCTTGCCGATGTCCAGGCCCAGGTTGCCGCGGTAGGCGGCCAGGTAGAGCACCGGGTTGTTCTCGGCCGGGAACTTCGAGGTGGCACTGCCGTCGGTGCCGCCGGTGGGCAGGTAGACGCCCTCGAAGCCGACCTGGAGCTGGTCGTCGCGCCGGTTCGTCTTCGGATCGATGTTGACGTCCGGGAACTGGGCGACACCCTCGCTGGTCTGCATCGCGTCGGTCGGCAGGAACGGGACGATCTTGGTCTGGCTGACCCCGTAGCGGTCGGTGTAGCGCAGGATCGGCGCGTAGCCCTGGCCGATCAGATGCACGTTGGCGTGGTGCAGCCGGAGCGGGTCGTTGACCGTGAAGCTCTCCGTCCGGTACTTCCCGTCGCCCTCCTCCACCTGCACGGTGGCCAGGAACGACTTGGGCTGCCCGGTGGTCTGATAGGTGGCCTCGAAATCGGTCATCCGCATGCAGAATTTCGGCAGATCGGCGGCGGTCACCTCAGGGCCGAGCGCCGAGTCGTCGTACTGGATGATCGAGTTGCAGAAGCCCTGGTCGGCGCCGGCCACCAGGAGCCGGTTGCCGTGCCAGCCGTACCAGTGTCCGAAGCCGACGCCGATCAGCACCGCCAGCAGGGCGAAGTGGAACAACAGGTTGCCGGTCTCCTTGAGGTAGCCCTTCTCGGCCGCCACCGAGAACCCGCCGTCCGGCAACTCCACCACGCGGGTGCGGAACAGCTTGCGCCGCAGCGTCCCGGCCAGGCTCGCCGCCGCGGCCGCCGGGTCCTCCGGCCGGGTGACCGCCGGCGCGTGCTGCGGCAGGCGCTCCAGCCGTTTCGGCGCCTCCGGCGGGACCGAGCGCAGCGCCCGGGCGTGATCGCGCAGGCGGGGCAGCACGCAGCCGACCAGCGAGGTGAACAGCAGCAGGTAGATCGCCGCGAACCAGGCCGACGCGAAGACGTCGAAGCCGCCCAGCCGGTCCACCCAGGGCGCGAGCTGGGGGTGCGCGGTGTAGTACTGCGAGACCCGCTCCCGGTTCACCGAGGTCTGCGGGAAGTACGAACCGGGGATCGCCGCGACGGCCAGCAGGAACAGCAGGATCAGCGCGGTACGCATGCTGGTCAGCTGCCGCCACGAGTTGCGCAGCAGCGCCCAGACCGGGTTCACCCGGCGCGGCGGCGGGGTGTCGGCGGTGGCCGGCCGGTCCTCGACGACGGTCACAGCAGCGTCCCGTCGCCGAAGTTCAGCGTCGTCTGCAGCCACGCCAGGAAGTGCAGCCACTGGCCGCTGACCAGGGTGACGCCGACCGCGATGAGCAGCACGCCGCCGACCCGGGTGACCCACCGGCTGTTCCGCCGGATCGCCTGGAAGACCCCGAGGAGCTTGCGGAAGAAGAGCCCGAAGAGCACGAACGGGATGCCCAGCCCGAGGCTGAAGGCGAGCGCCAGCACCACCGCCCGGTCGCTCCCGCCGGCGGTGGCGGCCAGGCTGGTCACCGCACCGAGCGTCGGGCCGGTGCAGGGCAGCCAGGAGACCGCGAAGACCGCGCCGAACACCGGGGCGCCGAGCAGTCCGGCGGACGGGAGCTTGCTGATCCGGGCCTCCCGCTGGAGCCCCGGGATCCAGCCCAGGTAGACCACGCCGAGCAGGATGATCAGCAGGCCGACGATCAGGTTGAGCGTGTCACGGTTGGTCAGCAGGGTGGTCGCCACGTTCGCCACCAGGGTGACCATCAGCGAGAAGACCACCGAGAAACCGAGCACGAACAGCAGGCTGCCGGCCAGCACCCGGCTTTTCAGCGCGACCGTCCGGGTCGTGGTGACGGTGGCGCCCGGCGAGGTGCCGATCGCCGCCTCCAGGTCCGAGCCGGCCAGGCCGGTGACGTACGAGATGTAGCCCGGGACCAGCGGCAGGACGCACGGGGAGAGGATGCTCACCAGGCCGGCGATCATGCAGGCGCCGATGGCCAGCAGCAGCGGGCCGCCGGACGCCGCGTCGGAGAAGACGTTGCTGCCCATCAGCCGTTCGCCTCCGCCGCCACCCGTTCCACGAGGGGCTGCAACTCACCGGCGGTGGTCGAGCGCCGCAGCGCGACCGCGATCCGGCCCTGGCGGTCCAGGATCAGGGTGGCCGGTGTGCTGGTCTGGGTGACGTCGAACTTCAGCGCGACGTTGCCCTCGAAGTCGAAGATGCTCGGGTAGGTGATCCGGCCGCGCTCGAACGCTTTCGCCGAGTCGCGGTCGTCACGCGAGTTGATCCCGAGGAAGGTCACGTTGCTCGCCTTGGTGGCCTGGTACACCTTTTCCAGGTCGCCGGCCTCGGCACGGCAGGGCGGGCACCAGGAGCCCCAGAAGTTGACCACGACCACCTTGCCGCGGTCGTCGGCGAGGTCGTACGTCCCGCCGTCGAGCAGGTCGCCGGTGACCGCGTCGACCTGCGGGCGGTCCGCCACCGCGCACTCGACCACACCGTTGGTGGTGGTGCACTTCCGCGCCCAGTTCTCGTCGTCGCCGCAGCCGGCCAGGACGCCGGCGGTGGCGACCGCGGCGAGGGCGGCTGCGACGAGACGGCGCACGTCAGGCTCCCTTGGCGGTCTTGGCGGTGGCGGAGAGCGCGACCAGATGCGCGGCCGGCTCGGTGTAATCGATGCCGACCACCTTGGACCCCTCGAAGCGGAACGAGGTGAGGCTCGCCAGGCCGCACTGCCGCTTCCGCGGGTCGTGCCAGAGGCGCTTGCCTTCAACGTAGCGCCGCAACGTCCAGATCGGCAGCTGGTGGGAGACGCAGACCGCCTCGTGACCCTCGGCCGCCACCCGGGCCGCCTGGAGCGCCTCGAACATCCGCTGCGCGATCACCAGGTAGGCCTCGCCCCAGGACGGGGTGATCGGGTCGCGCAGCACCCACCAGTGCCGGGGGTTGCTGAACGCGCCGTCGCCGACCGACACCCGCTTGCCCTCGAAGTAGTTCGCACTCTCGATCAGCCGGATGTCGGTCGCGGTCTCCAGCTCGAACTCGGCGGAGATCGGCGCGGCCGTCTCCTGCGCGCGCTCCAGCGGGCTGGCCACCACGTGCGTCACGTCTCGGCCGGCGAGGGCCTGGGCAGCCGCTTTGGCCATCTGGTGGCCCAGCTCGGAGAGGTGGAAGTCGGGCAGCCGGCCGTACAGGATCTTGGTGGGGTTGAAGACCTCGCCGTGCCGGAACACGTGCACGGTGGTCTTGGTCAGCTCGCTCAACTCTGGCTCCCTGCGGCGGCCCGCGCGGCGTGTTTCAGCGCGGAGGCGATCTGCTCCATCGCCGCGTCGTCGATGGCGGTGGACACGAACCACGACTCGAAGGCGCTCGGCGGCAGATAGACCCCGTGCGCCAGCATGGTGTGGAAGAACGCCTTGAACGCGGCGGCATCCTGGGTTTTCGCCGAGTCGTAGTCGACGACCTCGTTCTCGGTGAAGAAGATCGAGAACATGTTGCCCGCGTACGAGATCCGGTGCGGCACGCCGGCCCGGTTCAGCTCCGTCACGGCCAGCTCGCCGACCGTGATCGAGGTCTGGTCCAGACGCTTGTAGACGTCGGCGTCGGCCAGCCGCAGCGAGGCCAGGCCGGCCGCGCAGGCCAGCGGGTTACCGGAGAGCGTGCCGGCCTGGTAGACCGGACCGGCCGGGGCGAGCCGGGACATGATCTCGCGGCGGCCGCCGAACGCCGCCGCGGGCAGCCCGCCGCCCATCACCTTGCCGAACGTGTAGAGGTCGGCGTCGACCGGGTGCAGCCCGGCCCAGCCGCCGGCGGAGACCCGGAAGCCGGTCATCACCTCGTCGAGGATCAGCAGCGCGCCGTTCGCGTGGGCGATCTCGGCGAGTTTCTGGTTGAAGCCGTCGCGCGGCGGGACCACGCCCATGTTGCCCGGCGCGGCCTCGGTGATGATCGCCGCGATCTCGCCGCCGTCCTGCGCGAAGGCCGCGGTCAGCGCGTCGACGTCGTTGTACGGCAGCACGATGGTCTCGGAGGCCGCCGCGCCGGTGACGCCCGGCGAGTCGGGCAGCCCCAGCGTCGCCACGCCGGAACCGGCCGCGACCAGCAGCGCGTCCACGTGCCCGTGGTAGCAGCCGGCGAACTTCACGATCTTCGACCGGCCGGTGTAGCCGCGGGCCAGCCGGATCGCGGTCATGGTGGCCTCGGTGCCCGAGTTGACCAGCCGGACCTCGTCGACGGCGGTCCGCCGGACGATCTCCTCGGCCAGGTCGACCTCGCCCGCGGTCGGGGTGCCGAAGCTGGTGCCGAGCGCGGCCGCCCGCTGCACCGCCCCGATGATCTCCGGGTGGGCGTGGCCGTGGATCAGCGGGCCCCAGGAGCAGACCAGGTCGACATAACGCCGGCCGTCGACGTCGGTCAGCCACGCGCCGCTGCCCTGGGCCATGAAGCGGGGCGTGCCGCCGACCGCGCGGAACGCACGCACAGGTGAATTGACCCCGCCGGGGACGATGGCCTGGGCGCGGTCGAACAGGGCCTGGGAGACCGGGGCGTCCTCCGGGTACGGAAGATCCGCGGTGGGATATGTCGTGGTCACAGCGGTTCCCATTCTGTCAGCGGGCACGAGCGCCTATGTTGAGAGGGTTGTTCACGTCACCGGTTGATGTCCGGAACAACCCGATCTGCCCGCGCCGGACGGGCCGATTCGCGTGTAAGAGGATAGGCTGACCGGCGTGGAGCGACCCGAGCTGTCCATCACGGTTCAGCGCGCCCCCGACGAGGTGATCCTGCAGCTCGCCGGGGAGATCGACGTGCTCACGGTCACCGAGCTGTCCAACCTCGTCAACGATCTGCTGGCCGCCGAGCCGCCCGGCCGCATCGTCCTGGACATGTCCGGCGTCACCTTCTGCGACTCCCAGGGCCTGGGCACGCTGGTGGTGCTCAGCCGCAAGGCGCAGCACAACCAGACCGTGCTGGCGCTGGCCAACGTGGGCGATTTCCTGATGCGGGTGCTGGACATCACCGGGCTGCGCTCAGCCCTCATGATCAGCAGCTCCTGACCTCGTCCCGGCGCTGACCTGCGCGTCGGGGACGCCACGGATCCCGGCGTCGCGCCGCTCGTCGAGCTCGTGCGCGGGCATCTCCCGCAGCGTCAGGTCGGGCATACCGCGATGCTGTCACATCCGCCTGAGAGCCCGGTGAGCCATCGCGTCGCCTGTGGACAACGCCTCAGCCGAAGGCGCCGCCGGCGTTCAGGGCAGCGCCGTTCGCGCTGGTCGCGGTCGCTGCGTAGGTGTCGGCTCCGGCGTCGCGACCCCCTTCGGCGTACGTGTACCGCGCGAAGAACGTGTACGTACCCGGCTCCAGCGTGTCCCCCGACGAGAGGGTGAACCGGTACACCAGCGCGTCCGCCTCCTCGATGACCGCGCTGTTCACACTCGCGCCGGGCACCTGCTGGCTGCCGCCCCGGCCGGCCAGCCTGTCGGTCCGGACCAGCCGGATCGTCACGGTCAGCGCGGTCAGCCGCTCGGTGGTCTTGATCGTCACCACGCTACTGGCCTGCGTCTTGCCGCCCACGTCGACCGAACCGTCGGACCACAGCGCACCAGCCGGCGGCGCACTCGGGGTCTTGCTCCTGGTGGGGCGCCTCGACGACGAGGGCCGGCTCGGCGAGAGCGAGAGCGAGGGCGCGGGCGCGGGCTCGGCGGTCTCGGTCACCGCCGGGGCCACCGACGCCGTGACGGCGGGGGGCGGCGGCAGTGTGGGGCGCTCATCGCCCATCCCGGCCAGCGCCCACTGCGCGAAGCCGCCGCCCCCGACGACGGCAGCCACCGCGACTGCCGCGCCCGCGATCCGGATCCGTGGCCCGCGCCCTCTCGCGGCCTCGGTCCGCATCGCCGTCTCGGTCACCCGGCTCAGGATCGCCACCCGGTCGGGCGTGTGTGCCGCCGCCTCGGCGCGCAGCACCGCGCGCAGCTCGTCCTCGGTGAGCTTCACCGCGCCGCCTCCCAACCGTTGATTCGGGCCAGACTGCCGCCGAGCATCTCGGCCAACTGCTTCGCGCCGCGCGAGGTGGCGCTCTTCACCGCGCCCTCGGAGATCCCCAGGGTGGTGGCAACCTCGCGTTCGGACATGTCGAACGCGTACCGCAACACGACGCAGGCCCGCCGCCGGTGCGGCAGCCGGGCCAGGGCACGGCGTACGTCCAGGACCGCGGGCACGTCCGATTCCGGGGCCCGTTTGAGGACTTCCAGGGAGAACAGGCGCTCCCGGCTCCGCTTGCGGATCCAGTTGCGGGCCAGGTTCATCAGGATGCCGTGGCCGTACGCCGCCGGGTCGTCGGCCGCCTGCACCCGGTCCCAGTGCCGCCACACCTCGGTCATCGCGTCGGCGGCCAGATCGTCGGCGGCCGAGGCGTCCCCGATCATCAGGTACGCAAGCCGCGACAACGAGTCGTAGTGCCGCTCGAAGTACGCGTGATAGGCGGCGTCGCGCATCGGGACCTTTCCGAAAGCCGGAAGTGGCCGCCGGGCTGGCACCCGGCGGCCACCGGACATCACTTGAAGGTGATGTCGGAATCCGAGAACTTGCAGTTGACGCCGTCCGCGCCGGTGCCGATCTCGGTCGGCTCGGCGCCGGTGTTGTTGCCCTTGAACTTCACGCAGACCTTGAGGTCGTCGAAGCCGACCACGGTGATGCCGGAGAGCGTCGCGGTGTCACCGAAGTTGGTGTTGATGCCGACCAGCGCCTTGGCCTTGCCGGTGGCGGTCACGTTCTGCACCACGACCGAGCGCTTGAACTGGGTCTTGCAGTTGCCGCACGAGCGGTACAGCTTGCCGTAGTCGCTGACCTGGAAGTTCTTGATGGTCAGCGTGCCGCCGCCGTTGTGCTGGAAGACCTTGTCGTCGGCGCCCTTGGCCCCACCGCCGTTCACCGTGTAGACGGCCGAGGTGCCGCCCTTGAAGGTGGCCGCGTCCTCGCCGACGTTCTCCCACCAGACGTTGGTGAGGGTGCAGGAGCCGAGGCAGTGCACGCCGTCGGCGGCCGGGTCGCCCAGGATGACGTTCGACAGGGTGGCGCCGTCGGCCAGCTCGAACAGCGGGCCCTGGTCCTCGTCCTGCGAGGCGGTGCCCAGGTCGCCGCTGCCGAAGTAGCGGACGTTGCCGCCGTCCAGGCTGCCGGTGACCTTGATGGTCGAGGTGACGGCCTTGGAGCCGGTCGCGGCCGGCCAGGAGGTGGCGGCGGTCGCGGTCTTCGCGGGGGAGGCGGTCGCCGTCTTCGAAGCCGTCGGAGAAGCTGTCGGAGAAGCTGTCGGAGAAGCTGTCGGAGAAGCTGTCGGAGAAGCCGTTGCCGTTGCCCGTGAAGTCGCGGGCGCGGGCGCGCTGCCCACCGGGTTCACCGAGACGTCGTCGAACGAGGCCGACGCGTGACTGGTGACCAGCCCGATCCGCCCGGTCCCGGCCAGTGTCCCGGTCCCGCTGCCGATGACGGTCCCGTCCACATATCCGGTGATCGTGCTGCCCGCGGCGTCGATCCGCAGGGTGTGCCAGGAGGTCACGCCGCTCACCGCCGCGGAGCCCAGCACCGACACCGTGCTGCCCTTGACCGCCTGCAACTCGGCCTTGCCGGCGCCCAGCAGGGCCAGCCGGTACATGGTCGAGGACCCGCTGGCCCGGGCCGCCACCCCGGCCAGGCCGGCGCCGCTCAGGCTGACGCCCTTGACCTTGGCCTGCACCGAGTAGTCGGCCCACGAGGTGTCACCGGCGAAGACCCGGGCGAGCTCACTGTCCGCCTTGGACTGCCGGTACACCTTCGATCCGTCGGCCACCACCGACCAGGTGCCGCCGGACTTGGCCCAGCCGGTCGCGCCGCTCTCGAAGTCGTCGCTGAACAGCGCGCTGGAGGCGGAGGCGTTGGGGACGAGGACGGCCACGAGCGCGGTGACCGCACCGGCGGCACCGGCCGCGCCCAAACCCGTGATCATCCGGCGACGACGCCGGCTCGCGGCCATGGCGTCGTCGGGGTGTGCGTGCCGCATGGTGCTCCTAAGCTCCTGGGGGACGAGGCTTCGACCGCTTGTGGCACCGGCGATCAACTTCGTTGCCTCGTGTGACCCAGGTCACACAGGAGCGAGGATCAATTTCCCCATCTGGCCTTTTCCAGCAGCGCCAGGGCCTCGGCGGCGGCGTCCTCGCCGCCGGCCCGCAGCACCCGGGCGGCCTCGTCGACCGTCTCGGTCAGCCGCTCCCACTGCGCGTCCCGCTCCCGGGTCGCCTCCGCCTGCGCCTTGAGCTGCTGATTCTTGACCCACAGCTCGACGAAGATGGAGACCTTGGCGCGCAGCACCCACGGGTCGAACGGCTTGGTCAGGTAATCCACCGCGCCCACCGCGTAACCGCGCAGGGCCAGCTGGGCGTCCCGGTCGGCGGCGGTCAGGAACAGGATCGGCACGTGCCGGGTCCGCTCCCGCCGCTTGATGTGGCTGGCCGTCTCGAAACCGTCCATGTTGGGCATGTGGGCGTCCAGCAGGATCACCGCGAAGTCGTCGGTGAGCAGCTGCTTGAGCGCGGCCTCGCCACTCTCCACGGCCACCGCGGTCACCGGCAGGCCCTGCAGGATCGCCTCCAGGGCCAGCAGGTTGTCCTTCCGATCGTCGACCAGCAGTGCTTTGGCGCGCTCACCCACGCGTGCTCACCTCGTTCCCTCCCACCGGTCAGCCGCGCTCCGGCTCGGCGATCTCGTCGGCGTTCACCCAGCGAGCCATCAACTCGATCAGCTCGTCCAGGTCCACCGGCTTGGTGATGTAGTCACTGGCTCCGGCGGCGATGGCCGACTCCCGGTCACCGGGCATCGCCTTCGCCGTGAGAAACACTACCGGCAGGTCGCGGAACCGCTGGTTCCGCCGGATCCCCCGGGTGGTCTCGTAGCCGTCCTGGTCCGGCATCATCGCGTCCATCAGCACGATGTCGACCTCGGGATGCTCGTTCAGGATGCGTACGCCGTCCACCCCGTTGTCCGAGTACAGGACGTGCAGCCCGTGCATCTCCAACGCGCTGGTCAGGGCGAACACGTTCCGCACGTCGTCGTCGACGATCAGCACCGTGGCGCCGTCCAGCTGCCGCCCCGCCGGGTGGGCCGGCGCCGCCTCCTCCGGGCGCGGGGTGACCAGCGGCGGCAGTTCCATCAGCGGCATGTTCAGCGACGCGGCCGGGCGTACCGAAATCGCCTTGGCCGGCGCCGAGGGCAGGACCGGCATCGGGATCGCGTCCGCGGTCAGCGCCTCCGGCATGTACAGCGTGAAGGTCGAGCCCTCGCCCGGCACCGAACGGACCGCGATGGTGCCGCCGAGCAGCGCGGCGAACTCCCGGCTGATCGACAGGCCCAGGCCGGTGCCGCCGTATTTCCGGGTGGTGGTGCCGTCGGCCTGCTGGAACGGCTCGAAGATGATCGCCAGTTTCTCGTCCGAGATGCCGATGCCGGTGTCCCGCACCGCGAACGCGACCACCTGCCGCGACGAGACCAGCGACGGCACGTCCAGGTCGGTGTCCTGGGAGGCGGCGAAGATGCTCAGCGTCACCGAGCCGTTGTCGGTGAACTTGACCGCGTTCGACAACAGGTTGCGCAGGATCTGCTGGAGCCGCTGCGGGTCGGTGACGATCGAGTCCGGCAGGTCCGGGGCCAGCTCCACCTCGAAGAGCAGGCCCTTCTCCTCGGCCTGCGGCACGAACGCCTGCTCGACGTAACTACGGATGCCCTCGAAGTCGACCACGTCGGTCTCGACGTCCATCCGGCCCGCCTCGATCTTCGACAGGTCGAGGATGTCGTCGATCAGCGAGAGCAGGTCGGAACCGGCACTGTGGATGGTCCGGGCGAACTCGATCTGCTTGCTGGTCAGGTTCTGATCGGTGTTGTCGGCCAGCAGCCGGGCCAGCAGCAGCAACGAGTTCAGCGGGGTCCGCAGCTCGTGGCTCATGTTGGCGAGGAACTCGGATTTGTACGTGTTGGCCCGGGACAGCTGCTGCGCCTTCTCCTCCAGGCCGAGCCGGGCCAGCTCGATCTCCCGGTTCTTCAGCTCGATGTTGGCCTTCTGCTCGCTCAGCAGCTTGGCCTTGTCCTCCAGCTCGGCGTTGGTGCGCTGCAACTCGGCCGACTGGTCCTGCATCTCCCGGGCCAGCCGCTGCGACTGGCTCAGGAGCTCTTCGGTACGCCGGTTCGCCTGGATGGTGTTCAACGCGACCCCGATCGTCGCGACCAGCCGCTCCAGGAACGTCAGGTGCAGCCCGGAGAACGCCGCCACCGACGCGAACTCGATCACGCCGAGCATCTCGCCCTCGAACAGCACCGGCAGGATCACCAGATCGTTCGGCGGCATGGCGAGCAACCCGGACCGCATGGTCAGGATGCCGTCGTGGGTGGCCCGGACCCGGATCGTGCGGCGGGACACCGCGGCCTGGCCGACCAGCCCCTCGCCGGGCCCGAAGGTCACCTCGTGGTCGCGGGCCACGTAGCCGTACGCCGCGGCCAGCCGCAGGCGCATCACCGCTTCCTCGTTGTCGACCAGGAAGAACGCGCCGAGCTGGGCGTCCACCAGCGGCGTCACCTCGGTCATGATCATGCGGCAGACCTCGCCGACGTCCCGCTGGCCCTGGAGCAGGCCACCGATCCGGGCCAGGTTCGAGTCGAGCCAGCCCTGCTCCGCGTTCGCCTTGGTGGTGTCGCGCAGCGTCACGATCATCTGGTTGATGTTGTCCTTGAGCTCGGCCACCTCGCCCTGCGCCTCGACCGCGATGCTCTGGGTCAGGTCGCCGCGGGTCACCGCGGTGGACACCTCGGCGATCGCGCGGAGCTGGATGGTCAGCGTCGAGGCGAGCTGGTTCACGTTGTCGGTGAGGTCCCGCCACGTACCGGAAACGCCCTTGACCTGGGCCTGACCGCCGAGCTTGCCCTCCGAGCCCACCTCGCGCGCCACGCGCGTGACCTCGTCGGCGAACGACGACAGCTGGTCGACCATCGTGTTGACGGTGTTCTTCAGCTCCAGGATCTCGCCGCGGGCGTCGACCGTGATCTTCTGCCCCAGGTCGCCCTTGGCCACCGCGGTGGTGACCGAGGCGATGTTGCGGACCTGGGCGGTCAGGTTCGACGCCATGTAGTTGACGTTGTCGGTCAGGTCGCGCCAGGTGCCGGCCACACCTCGCACCTGCGCCTGACCGCCGAGCTTGCCCTCCGAGCCCACCTCGCGGGCCACCCGGGTCACCTCGTCGGCGAACGACGACAGCTGGTCGACCATCGTGTTCACGGTGTTCTTCAGCTCCAGGATCTCGCCCTGGGCGTCGACCGTGATCTTCTGCGACAGGTCACCCTTGGCCACCGCGGTGGAGACCTGCGCGATGTTGCGGACCTGACTCGTCAGGTTCGACGCCATCGAGTTGACGTTGTCGGTCAGGTCGCGCCAGGTGCCGGCCACACCCCGCACCTGCGCCTGGCCGCCGAGCTTGCCCTCGGTGCCGACCTCGCGGGCCACCCGGGTCACCTCGTCGGCGAACGAGGAGAGCTGGTCGACCATCGTGTTGACAGTGGACTTGAGCTCGAGGATCTCGCCGCGGGCGTCGACCGTGATCTTCTGCGAGAGGTCGCCCTTGGCCACCGCGGTGGTGACCGAGGCGATGTTGCGCACCTGACTCGTCAGGTTGGAGGCCATGTAGTTGACGTTGTCGGTGAGGTCCCGCCACGTACCGGAAATGCCTTTGACCTGGGCCTGTCCGCCGAGCTTGCCCTCCGAGCCGACCTCGCGCGCGACGCGGGTGACCTCGTCGGCGAACGACGAGAGCTGGTCGACCATCGTGTTGACGGTGTTCTTCAGCTCCAGGATCTCGCCGCGGGCGTCGACCGTGATCTTCTGGGACAGGTCACCCTTGGCCACCGCGGTGGAGACCTGGGAGATGTTGCGCACCTGGGCGGTGAGGTTGGCGGCGAGCTGGTTGACGTTCTCGGTCAGGTCGCGCCAGGTGCCGGAGACGCCGCGCACCTGCGCCTGCCCGCCCAGCCGGCCCTCGGTGCCGACCTCGCGCGCGACGCGGGTGACCTCGTCGGCGAACGACGAGAGCTGGTCGACCATGGTGTTGACGGTGTCCTTGAGCTCCAGGATCTCGCCCTGGGCGGCCACCGTGATCTTCTGCGACAGGTCACCCTTGGCCACCGCGGTGGAGACCTGCGCGATGTTGCGGACCTGACTGGTCAGGTTCGACGCCATCGAGTTCACCGAGTCGGTGAGGTCTTTCCAGGTGCCCGCCACGTTCGGCACCTCGGCCTGACCGCCCAGCTTGCCCTCGGTGCCCACCTCGCGGGCCACCCTGGTGACCTGCTCGGCGAACAGCCGCAGGGTGTCGGTCAGCCCGTTCATCGTGTCGGCCAGCTCGGCGACCTCGCCGCGGGCCGACACGGTGATCTTCTGCGACAGGTCGCCGCGGGCCATCGCGGTCGCCACCTGGGAGATCGAGCGCACCTGGTGGGTCAGGTTGGAGGCCATCGTGTTCACCGAGTCGGTGAGGTCCTTCCAGGTGCCGGCCACGCCGCGCACGTCGGCCTGACCGCCCAGCTCGCCCTCGGTGCCCACCTCGCGGGCCACCCGGGTCACCTCGTCGGCGAACGACGACAGCTGGTCCACCATGGTGTTCACGGTCCGGCCGATCCGCAGGAATTCACCCCGGAGGGGACGGCCGTCCATTTCCAGCGCCATGTGCTGGGACAGATCGCCCTCGGCCACCGCGCCGACCACCCGGGAGATCTCGGTGGTGGGCCGGCCCAGGTCGTCGATCAGCGAGTTGACCGAGCGGACGCTGTCCGCCCAGGAGCCGTCCAGGCCCTCCTCGTCGAGCCGCTCGGTGAGCCGGCCGTCGCGGCCGACGATCCGGCTGATCCGGCGAAGGTCGAGGTTCTGCCGCTCCTGGAGCGACACGACCTCGTTGAACGCCTCGGCAACGGACCCGGCCAAGCCGCCCCGGCGGGGCAGCCGCACCTTGAGATCGCCGCGCCGCACCCGGCGCAATGCGTCCGCGAGCTCACCGAGCAGTACGGTCTCGTCGGGCCCGCCGACGGTGGCTTCTTTGGCCGCAGTCATGCTGTCCTCACTCGCTGTCCTACTGAGGGGGTTCCCTATCCTCTCTCGCCCGACCGGGTCAATGCGAGAGACGACTTTGTGCATACACCCACCCACGGGAGAGGATGCATGCTGTGCCAGCCGAGGTCGGAACCAGGACGAGCGTCCCGTCGGGAGCGTCGACCGGCACCCTCGTGCGTAAGGCCCGCCTGCCCAACGACCGGCGCACCCCGGCGGCGGCCCGTGCGCTGGTCCGCTCGGTGCTCGAGGAGGCCGGGCTGGACGGCCTGCTCAACGAGGCTCTGCTGCTGACCACCGAGCTCTCGACGAACGCGGTGGTGCACGCCAACACCGACCTCGACATCGAGGTGACCGCCGATCCGAACGGGCTGACCGTGACGGTCACCGACTTCGCCCCCGGTCCGGTCGAGCAGCTCGCCGTCGGCCCCAAGAACGACAGCCCGGACATCGGCGAGGTCGCCGAGCGCGGCCGCGGCCTGCTGCTGGTCGACCACTTCGCCAGCCGGTGGGGCACCGTGCACGAGGGTGACGGCAAGGGCGTCTGGTTCCACCTGGACCACCGGGCCGCGGGCGGCGACGACACCGGCCGGGTCCCGGGGCCGGCCGACACCCCCAGCCTCGGCGCGCTGACCGGCCTGCTGCGCAGCGGCTCCGACCGGCAGACCGAGGACGGGATGACCGACCTCGCCGACCTCGCCGCCGACCTGCTCTCCCGGCTGGCCCGGCTGACCGGCGCGGCCGGCGGCGTGCTGCGGATCGACCGCGGCGACGGCATGGGCCGGCAGCTGCTGGCCCGGTACGGCCGTGCCCCGCGCGACAACGCGGACACCATCCGGGCCCCTTTGACCGTGCACCGCCCCTACTCCGGTGAGCTGGAGCTGGACGCCGCCCCGGTCGGGTACGCCCAGTCCCTCGCCGTCATGGTCGCCGAACGCTTCTCGCTGCACCTGGAGAATGACCGGTTACGCCGCACCGACGTGCGCCGGCAGACCTGGATCACGTTCCTCGCCGAGGCCTCGGAGCTGCTCGCCCAGTCCCTCGACGTGAACCTCACGATGGCGCTGATCCCGCAGCTGGTGGTGCCCCGGCTGGGTCAGTGGTGCGCGGTGCACACCACCGACACCTGGGGCCGGCTGCAACTGGCCGCGGCCACCCACGCCGACGAGTCTGCGCTGGCCACCCTGCACGCGACGCTCGCCGAGTCGGGGCCGGAGTCGATACTGGCCCGGCTGGAGGAGGCGTCCCGGCTGGGCACCCAGGTGATGTTCGGCGCGCCGCTGGAGGGCTTCGCGGTGCCGCTGGTGGCCCGGGGCACCCGGCTCGGCACGCTCGCGGTCGGCCGGCACCTGAAGCACCGGCACGACGCCGACGAGGTCGCGGTGCTGGAGGACGTGGCCCGCCGGGCGGCCCTGGCCATCGACAACGCGCGGATCCACGACGAGCGGCGGACCGTCGCGCGCACCCTGCAGGCGTCGCTGCTGCCGCCGGCGCTGCCGCACGTCGCGGGCATCGGCTTCGCCGCGGAGTACGTCCCGACCGGCTCCGAGGTGGGCGGCGACTTCTACGACGTGATGCCGTTCGGCGAGGACCGCTGGCTGGTCGTGGTCGGCGACGTCTCCGGCAAGGGCGTCCAGGCGGCCACGGTGACCGGCCTGGTCCGCGACGTGATCCGGATCCTGGTCGACGACGGCAAGTCGCTCACCGAGATCCTCCAGCGGGTGAACCGCACGCTGGTGCAGCGCGGCGGCGGGCGGTACTGCACGCTCGCGATGGCCTCGGTGACCCGGCAGCCGGACGCGCGGCTCAGCGTCTGCCTGCACCTGGCCGGGCACGACCGGGCGGTGCTGGTCCGGTCGGACGGCAAGACGTCGTTCGTCGGCGAGGGCGGCACCGCGCTCGGCCTGCTGGAGGCGATCACCTCGCCGAACGCCGAGATCACGCTCGGCCCCGGCGACTCGTTGATCTTCTACACCGACGGGGTGACCGAGCGGCGGCGCGGCCGGGAATTGTTCGGTTCGGCCCGGCTGCGTGACGCGGCGGCCCCCTTGGCCGGTTATCCCGCTGACGCCATGGCCGCCCGGTTGCGCTCCACCACGATCAACTTCTCGGTGGAGGAGCCGCGGGACGACATCGCGATCCTGGTGCTGCGCAACGACGCGTAAGGGTGGGTGGATGAAGACTCAGTACTACACCGCGACCACGATCGACGGATACATCGCCGACGACGACAACTCGCTGGACTGGCTCTTCGAGGTGGAGGGCGGTGACGAGCACCCGTTCGGCGAGTTCTTCGCGCAGGTCGGGGCGTTCGCGATGGGCGCGACGACGTACGAGTGGGTGCTCGCCCACGAGAACGCGCTGGAACACCCGGAGAACTGGCTCGAGCCGTACGGCGACACGCCCGCCTGGATCTTCACGCACCGGGACCTGCCCCGCATTCCCGGGGCGAACCTGCATTTCGTACGCGGTGACGTCGCCGCCGCGCACAAGGAGATGGTGGCCGCCGCGGAGGGCCGGAACGTGTGGCTGGTCGGCGGCGGCGAGCTGGTCGGAGCGTTCGCCGACGCCGGGCTGCTGGACGAGCTGATCCTCGGGGTCGCCCCGGTCACGCTCGGGTCCGGCGCCCCGCTGCTGCCGCGCCGGCTCACCTCGCGACGGCTCACCCTGACCGACGTCACCCGGCTCGGCCAGTTCGCCAACCTGAGGTACTCGGTCGGCCCACCGACCTCCTGATCGATCTGCCCCTTTTGTCGCCGTCGGCGTGGCATGGTGTTGGCATGGCGAAGACGCAGTACTACACCGCCACCAGCATCGACGGCTACATCGCCGACGAACGGAACTCGCTGGACTGGCTCTTCGAGGTGGACGAGGGCACGGAGAACCCGTTCGGCGAGTTCTTCTCCGGCGTCGGCGCGTTCGCCATGGGCGCGACCACCTACGAGTGGGTGCTGAAGAACGACAACCTGCTCGAAGAGCCGCAGAACTGGCACGACATGTACGGCGACGTGCCCTGCTGGGTCTTCACCCACCGCGATCTGCCGCCGGTCCCGGACGCCAACGTCTTCATGATCAGCGGGGACGTCCGCCGGGTGCACGAGGCCATGCTGGTCGCCGCCCAGGGCAAGAACGTCTGGCTGGCCGGCGGCGGCGACCTGGTCGCCCAGTTCGCCGCGTACGGCCTGCTCGACGAGATCATCCTGGGCATCGCCCCGGCCATCCTCGGCAGCGGCGCCCCGCTGCTCAAGCACCGCCTCCGGGTGGACGAGCTGATCCTCACCGGGGTCCGCGAGGTCGGCCAGTTCGCATATCTCACCTACGCGGTCGGCGACGTCGCCCGGCTGGGCCGCCACCTGGCCGCGGAGACCGCGACCCTGCTCCCGGCCCACTTCTGACAGGGCTCAGAACAGGTCGCGGGGCTCGGCCATCTCCAGCTGGGCGGCGAGCGCCGGCGGCGCCGACACCACCACGATCCGGCCGCTGCGGGCCAGCAGCACCTGCTCCACGCCGGCGACGATCTCGCCGACCCGGCGCGCGGTCAGACCGGGCGGCAGGACCGCGTGCACGGTGCCCCGGCCGGCCGAGCCGCGCAGCGCCACCGGCAGCCCGCACAGGTCGCGCAGCGCGTAGGTGACCGCCGGCAGATCGGCGGGCCGCACCGAGATCCGGACCGTGACGTCGGACGCGCCGAACGGATAGCGCCCCCACCAGGACGGGGCCGCCCCCACCTGGTCCGCCTCCGGGCCCCAGACCTGGGCCAGTTTCGCCGCGCGGCCGGTCACCGCGTCGGTGTCGCCCTCCAGCAGCACCGCCACCGCGCCCGCGCCGGTGCCGGGCAGGTCGACCTCGATCGCGCTCGGCTCCAGCCGCTGCGCCACCGCCTGCTCGACCAGCTCGGCCACCGCGGCCGGGGTGGTCACCGCCCGGGCCAGCCAGCGGCGGGTCTCGGGCAGCGGCTCGACCCGGAGCACGGCCGCGGTCAGCACGCCCTCGATCTCGGCGATGCCCGGGCGGCCGTCCTCGCCGTCCGAGTCCTGCTCGGCGCCGGTGGCGTCGGCATAACTGACCCGCTCGGCCTGGTGGGCCGGGCTGCCGAACCGGTGCGCGAGCGGGCCGGACTCGTTGACCGCGAGCATCCCGCCGATCGTGGCGCCGGGCGACGGCGGGTCGACCGCCAGCCGCCGGCCGCGCAGGGCCAGGGCGGCCTGGACGGCGGCGACCGTGGTGCCGGCCGCGACGGTGGCGGTGGCGCCGTGGTGGTCCCACATCCCGTTGAGCCGGCCGGTGTCGACGATCAGGTCCAGCCCGGCCGGTGGCGTACCCCAATCGGTCTTGCTGCCGGAGCCTCGCGCCCGGACGCTGAGCCCGCGCTCCGCCGCGAGCCGCAGCGTAGCGGCGGCGGCGCGGCCGGTGGCCGGCACCGCGACGAACCCGGCACGACGCCCGCCCACCTGGTCCACCGAGCGCGCCGGGCGCGCAAATCCGGGGCCGCAGATGTCCACGAGCGCGTCGAGAAGGGAACCAGTCACGTCCGAAGCCTCCCCACAGACCCCTGAAGATCGTCCACTCTGGCATATCGTACACATGTTCGAATGACCGAGGTCCAAGTGTGTAAGAAACTCAATCCGGACCGATCCGCCGGTAACGTGTCCCAGGTGACGATCGAATCGCCCGCCGGTCCACCGACGGCTCGCCAGGCCCCGTCCGAGCGCACCCACCACGGTGACACCGTCATCGACGAGTACGCCTGGCTGATGAACAAAGAGGACCCGGCGACGATCGCCTATCTCGAGGCGGAGAACTCCTGGACCGAGACGGCCACGGCACACCTCGCCGGCCTGCGGGAGAAGCTGTTCCAGGAGATCAAGGGCCGGACCCAGGAGACCGACCTGTCGGTGCCCTGGCGCAAGGGCGGTCATTGGTATTACACGCGCACCGAGGAGGGCAAGCAGTACGGCATCCACTGCCGCGTCCCGGTCCGCCCGGGCGAGACCGCGCCGCCGATGGGCGACGCCCGCCCCGGCGAGGAGGTGCTGCTCGACGGCAACGTGCTGGCCGAGGGGAAGGACTTCTTCGCGCTCGGCACCTTCGACATCAGCCCGGACGGCAACCTGCTGGCCTACTCCACCGACTTCGACGGCGACGAGCGCTTCACGCTGCGGGTGAAGGATCTGCGCACCGGCGAGGTGCTGGACGACGAGGTCCCGGACACCTTCTACGGCAGCGCCTGGTCGGCCGACGGCAGCGTGCTGTTCTACATCACGGTCGACGAGGCCTGGCGCCCGCACCGGGTGCACCGGCACGTGATCGGCCGCCCGGCCGCCGACGACGTGGTCGTCTACCACGAGACGGACGAGCGGTTCTGGGTCGGCGTCGAGCTCACCCGCAGTGAGAAGTTCATCGTGATCGACGCACAAAGCAAGATCACTTCTGAGGTACGCGTGATCCCGGCCGACGCCCCGGGCAGCGACCCGGTGCTGATCGCCGAGCGCCGCCAGGGCGTGGAGTACCAGATCGAGCACCACGGGCACCGCTTCCTGATCCTGCACAACCGGGACGCCGAGGACTTCGCCCTGGCCTACACCTCGGTCGACGCACCGGGCGAGTGGGTCGAGCTGATCCCGCACCGCCCCGGCACCCGGCTGGAGTCGATCGACGCGTTCGCCCGGCACATCGTGATCTCGCTGCGCGAGAACGGGCTGACCGGCCTGCGGGTGATGTGCGACGGCAGCACCGACACCTACGACATGGACTTCCCTGAGCCGCTCTACAGCGTCGGCCTCAGCGGCAACCCGGAGTACGACACCGCCTCGGTCCGGATCACCTACACCTCACTGGTCACCCCCGACTCGGTCTACGACGTCGACCTGGTCACCCGGACCATGACGCTGCGCAAGCAGAAACCGGTGCTCGGCGGCTACCGGCCGGACGACTACGAGCAGTTCCGCGAGTGGGCGACCGCGCCGGACGGCACCCGGGTCCCGGTCTCGATCGTGGCTCGCAAGGGTGTGGCGCGCGACGGCTCGGCGCCGGCCGTCATCTACGGCTACGGCTCCTACGAGCACAGCATCGACCCGTACTTCTCCATCGCCCGGCTCTCCCTGCTGGACCGCGGCGTGCTCTTCGCGATCGCGCACGTCCGCGGCGGCGGCGAGATGGGTCGCCGGTGGTACGAGGACGGCAAGATGCTGGCCAAGCGGAACACCTTCACCGACTTCGTGGCCTGCGCCGAGGCGCTCATCCGCAACCGGTGGACCAGCGCCGACCGGCTGGTCGCCCGGGGCGGCTCGGCCGGTGGCCTGCTGATGGGCGCGGTGGCCAACCTGGCGCCGGAGACGTTCGCCGGCGTCCTCGCCGAGGTGCCCTTCGTCGACCCGCTGACCTCGATCCTCGACCCGTCGCTGCCGCTCACCGTCACCGAGTGGGAGGAGTGGGGCAACCCGCTGGAGTCGGCCGAGGTCTACGCGTACATGAAGTCGTACAGCCCGTACGAGAACGTCGGGAAGCTGCCGTACTCCAAGATCCTCGCGGTGACCAGCCTGAACGACACCCGGGTGCTCTATCACGAGCCGGCCAAGTGGATCGCCCGGTTGCGCGCCACCGCCGCGCAGGGCGAGTTCCTGCTCAAGACCGAGATGGGCGCCGGTCACGCCGGCCCGAGCGGCCGGTACGACGCGTGGAAGGAGGAGACCTTCGTCCTGGCCTGGATCCTCGACACGGTCGGCGCCGCGGACGCCTAGCGCCGATCACTCGGGCAGGCGGCGCGGCACCGCCTGCCCGGCGCGTCAGAACGGTTCCGGGATCCGGTGCAGCGGCAGTTCCGGATCGCGGTACCCGTTGGCCTTCTGCTGTTTGGGCAGCGTCACGTCGTGGTGCTTGAGCGGCTCGTACGGCACGCTCGACAGCAGGTGAGTGATGATGTTGAGCCGGCCGCGCTTCTTGTCGTCGGTGTGCGCCACGTACCACGGTGCCCAGGCCGTGTCGGTGGTCCGGAACATCTCGTCGCGGGCGCGCGAGTAGTCGTACCACCGGCTGTACGACTTGAGATCCATGTCGGAGAGCTTCCACACCTTGCGCGGGTCGTTGATCCGGCCCTCCAGCCGCCGGGTCTGCTCCTGCGGGCTGACCTCCAGCCAGTACTTGAGCAGGATGATCCCGGAGTCGACCATGGCTCGCTCGACGTCGGGCACCTGCCGGAGGAACTGCTCGGTCTGCTCCGGCTTGCAGAAGCCGAGCACCCGCTCCACTCCGGCGCGGTTGTACCAGCTGCGGTCGAACATGACCACTTCCCCGGCGGCGGGCAGATGCGCGACGTAGCGCTGGAGGAACATCTGCGAGCGTTCCCGTTCGGTCGGCGCCGGCAGGGCCACCACCCGGAAGACCCGGGGGCTGACCCGCTCGGTGATCGCCTTGATCACGCCACCCTTGCCGGCCGTGTCGCGTCCCTCGAAGACCACGCAGACCTTGGCGCCGGTCCTCTTCACCCACTCCTGCATCGCGACCAACTCGCCGTGCAGGCGGCGTAGTTCGTGCTGATACTCCTTCTCCCGCATCTTCGGGAGCGGGCCGTCGTCATGCTTGTGCTTGGACATGACCCACCCTCCCGCCGGAGGCGAACCGGTCGCCTCACCCCCGGAGGAGGGTTTCCGGGTCAGCCGGCGCGCAACTCCTCCAGGTCGGTGCTGGAGCGCAGCACCAGCATCCCGGCGCCGACCACCAGCGCCATCATCAGCAGCGCGGTGCCGCCGAGCAGCGCCAGCGGCCCGAACGGCACCGGGACCGGCTGGACCACCGTCGGATCGGTGACGACCTGCGGCACGCAGCCGGGGTCGATGCACGTCTCGGACGTCCCGCCGCCCACGGTGACCTCGGTCCGGATGGTCCGCACCAGCAGCGCCCCGGAGAAGAGCGCGAGCAGCAGCGCCGGGATCAGCGGCGCGAACGTGTGCCAGAACAGCACCGCCCCGAGCTTGCGGCGCGGCACCCCGCTCGCCGCCATCGCCGCGAACGTCCGGCGCCGGGCCACGATCCCCTCGGCGAACGCGACCAGCACCCCACCGGCCGCGACCAGCAGGGCCAGCGTCACCGCCACCAGCACCAGCCGGATCCCGCCGTAGTAGAACTCCGGATCGCCGCCCGCTCCCACGCCGCCCCCATCGGCCGGCTGCATCGCGTTGAAGCGGTCGTAGGCGATGAAAATCGCCTGCAGGTCGGCGCGGTAACCGAGCGTCCCGGCACCGAACACCACAGCGGCCAGCAACGCCCCGATTGTGCGGCTGCCGTTCCACGGGTCGGCCATCAGCCGGGCGCCGGCCAGCAGGGTGACCGGGCCACGGCCGTACCGGCGCAGCAGCCGTCCCATGGTGTACGAGATCCACCCGGTGCCGACCACCACACCCACGATCACGCAGAGCACCCCGGCGCCCATCACGGCCAGCGGCGTCCACTCCGGCCAGCCACCGTCGCCCGGGATCCGCTCCAGCAGGTCCCACCGGCTCAGCAGGTCCAGTGTCTTCGGCGCGAAGAGCACGACGCCCAGCACGATGAGCACGCCCGGCCAGGGCCGCGGCCCGCGCTCCCGGGTCCGGCGCACCACACCCAGCGGGGTGATCAGCACCCGGCGCATCAGCAGCACCCCGATCGCACCGGCCAGCACCGGGACGAGCAGCAGGATCAGCACGATGACCAGCGGGTTCGGCAGCACGTCGGTGGGCAGCGGCAGCCGGCCGTCCGGCGTGCGCCGGTCCAGCGCCACCCGCAGCACCAGGTACGCGACGAAGCCGAGGACCGAGCCGAGCAGGCTGGCCGCGGCGGTCTCCGCGCCGGCGATCAGGACCGCCTGCCCCGGCGTCGCACCGGCCAGCCGGAACGCGGCGAGCCGCCGGTCCCGGGCCGGGGCGCCGAGCCGGATGCACTGCCCGGCCAGGGCGAGCACCGGCAGTGCCAGCATCACCAGCGCGAAGATCACCCCGGGGCGCAGCCCGGCCTCGACCAGCATGAGGCTGGCGTACTGCTGCGAGCCCGGCGCCTCGATCGAGGTGCCCGGGTTCGCCGGGTCCTCGATGAACCCGCCGCCGTGGATCGCGGCCACGGTCGCCGCGGCGAGCAGGGACAGGGCCGCGAGCGACCCACTGGCCGCGGTCAGCACGGTCCGCAGCCGATCGGTACGGTTCCCGGCCAGACTCAGCCGGACCAGGATGGACGCCCTCACGCGCCGACCCCGATGCCGGTCGGGTCGACCACGCCGTCGCGCAGCACGATCTCCCGGTCCGCGTACGCCGCGATCGGCGCCTCGTGCGTCACCAGCACCACCGAGCTGCCCCGCTCCCGCACCACCTGCACCATCGCGCTCATCACCTGCTCACCGTTGAGCTGGTCCAGCGCGCCGGTCGGCTCGTCCGCGAAGATCACCCGCGGCTCGGTGACCAGCGCCCGGGCCGCCGCGCAGCGCTGCTGCTGGCCGCCGGACATCGCACCGGGCCGCTGGTCGGCCAGGTCGGCGACGCCGAACCGGTCGAGCCAGCCGAGCGCCGCGCTGCGTGCGTCTCGCCGCCCCGAACCGGCGAGAAGCAACGGGAGCGCGACGTTCTCGGCCGCGGTCAGCTCCGGCACCAGCTGCCCGAACTGGAACAGCACGCCGAACTCGGTGCGCCGCAGCCGCGACCGGGCGGCCTCGGTCCACAGGTTGAGGTCCTGGTCGCGGTAGCCGATCGTGCCGCTGTCGGCGCGCAGGATGCCGGCCAGGCAGTGCAGCAGCGTGGACTTGCCGCAGCCGCTCGGGCCGGTGATCGCCACGATCTCGCCCGCGCCGACGCTGAGGTCCACCCCGCGCAGTGCCGGCGTGGCCCCATAGCTCTTGGTGATCCCGGTCGCCGCCAGGATGGTTTCATCGGTCACGCTGTCATCTCCTTCTCCAGGTCGGCGACGCGCGCCAGGGTCGTCTGCAACCAGCGCAGGTCGGCGTCGAGATGCCCGATGGCGTAGTCCGCGGCGACCACGTCGCCGACCGTGGCCCCGGGCCTGGTCTTGATCGCGGTCAGCTCGCGCATCCGGGCCATGTGCGCGGCCCGCTGGCTGGTCAGGTAATCCCGGGCCTGCTCGGTCCCGGCGGCCAGCAGCGCCACCACGACCTTGCTGAACAGCGTGCTCGTCACGTAGGGCGCGGGCGGCTCCACCTCCTCGAGCCAGGTGGTCAGCCGTTCGCGGCCGAGCTGGGTCAGCTCGTAGGAGGTGCGCTCCGGCCCGGACTCCTGATCCTGGCCGGACTGGACGACCAGGCCGTCCCGCTCCAGCCGGCCGAGGGTGGCATACACCTGCCCGTACGCCAGCGGTTTGGCCTGTGGCAGGCGGTCGTCGTGCGCCCGTTTCAGGTCGTAGCCGTGCCGGGGACCACCGGACAGCAGCCCCAGCAGAACGTGTGCGGTGGACATGGCCGCTACTATTCACTGAGTGAATAGCTGGCGTCAAGGCGGGAGGGCAGGGGTCGTACCGAAAAGATCAGTTGCGCCGCAGCGCGACCACCGCGATGTCGTCGGCCTGCTCGCCGGAGCCGCCCAGGCGGGTCAGGAGGCGGCTGCAGAACGTGTCGAGATCCGGTTCGACCTCGGCCGCGCACGCCGCGAGGGCCCGCAACCCGTCGTCGATGTCGGCGTCCCGCCGCTCGATCAGACCGTCGGTGTACAGCACCAGCGTCCCGCCGGGCGGCAGCTCCAGCTCCAGCTCGGCGCGTTGCGGCGCGTCCAGGCCGAGCAGCGCGCCGCGCGGCCAGACGAACCGCGCCTCGCCGTCGACGTGCAGCAGCGGCGGCAGGTGCCCGGCCGAGGCCATCCGGATCCGGCCGGTGGCCGGGTCCAGGGTGAACAGGCAGAGGGTGGCCGAGTCGGCGGGCAGCACGGTCCGCATGAACCGGTTCGCCAGCTCCAGCACCGCACCCGGCGGGTGCCCCTCGACCGCGTAGGCGCGGACCGCGTGCCGCAGCTCGGCCATCACCGTGGCCGCGTGCAGCGAGTGCCCGGCCACGTCCCCGATCGCCACCAGCAGCTTCCCGTCCAGCACGGTCAGCTCGTAGAAGTCGCCTCCCACCTCGGTCTGCGCACCGGCCGGCTCATACCGCACGGCCATCTCGACACCGGGCACGTCGGGCAGCTTCGACTGGAGCAGGCTGCGTTGCAGGGTGACCGCGATCCGGTGCTCCTCGTCGAAGGAGCGCTGCGCCTCGACCGCGGCCGCGACCGCCTGGGACAGCTGCCGCAGCACCGGGAAACCGGGCGTCTGCGAGCTGCCGGACACGGCCACGTAGACCGCCGGCCGATCGATGCGCAGCCGGGCCGCCGCGACCGCGACACTCTCCCCGGCCGGCCACTCGACCACGTCCCAATCGGCCGGCTCATCGGTGCGGACCAGCGACCCCACCGCTACGCGGTGACGAGGAACAGCCCATTTCCGTACGGCCGGGGGCGGCCCCGCCGCGGCCAGACTCTCGCCCTCGGACGTCTCCGCCACCACCACGACCGGCCCGCCGAAGATCTCCACCGCCCCGGCCGCCGCCGCCTCCAGCAGGGCCGGCAGGGTGGACGCCGAGTTGATCGCCAGGGTGGTCTCGGCCAGCTTGACCATCCGCTCGGCCAGCAGCTCGGCGCGCTGCCGGGCCCGGTAGTACCGGAGCACCGCCTGTGCGGTCGCGATCAGCTCGTCCGGCTCGATCGGCTCGACCAGGTACGCGTCCGCGCCCCGGTTCAGTCCCTGGGTACGGTCGTTGACGTCGACGGCGTGCGCGGACACGTGGATCACCGGCAGCACGCCGTACCGGGAATCGGTCTTGATCCTCTCGCAGACCTCGAAACCGCTCATGTCCGGCAGTTTCACGTCGAGGACCACCAGGTCGGCGTCGACCGCAGCGTCGTCCAGCTTGCGCAGCGCCTCGCCGCCCGTCTCCGCCTCGACGACCGTGAAACCGGCCCGGGTGAGCCAGCTGACCAGCAGGTATCGCTTGGTGGCGCTGTCGTCGACGACCAGGACCGTGGCTTTCCCATGGTTCTGCCCGGGTTTGGCGCCGCGCGCTAGCTCGGTCATGACGGCTCGGCGGGCAGCTGGAGGGTGAATCTGCTCCCCTCGCCGGGAACCGACTCGACGCGCAGACCGCCGCCCAGGATCCCGGCCAGCCGCCGGGCATAGGGCAGGCCCAGGCCGGTGCCCTTGCCGCTGATCGGCTTGCTCCCGGGCACCTGGTAGAACTCCTCGAAGATGCGTTCGTGCAGCTCGGGCGGGATGCCGGTGCCGGTGTCCGCGACCACGAACTCGACCTCCGCGCCGGAGCGCCGCACGCCCAGCCGCACCGAGCCGAACTCGGTGAACTTGAGCGCGTTGGTCAGCAGGTTGCGCAGCACCTGGGCGAGCAGCACCTCGTCGGAGCGCAGCGCCGGCACGGCCGGCTCCTCCACCACGAACTCCACCTCGGGCCGGGTGGCGAGCGGGCGCAGGGTGCCCCGGAGCTGGCCGAACATCGCCTTGAGGTCGACCTCGGTCCAGTTCGGCTCGAACCGGCCGGCCTCCGCCTTGGCCAGGTCGAGCAGGCCGTTGACCAGGGTCAGCAGGTCAGTCGCCGAGGTGCGGATCAGTTCCACCTGGCGGGCCTGGTCCTCGGTCAGCTCGTCCGAGGAGGAGTCGACCAGCAGCCGGCCCAGCCCGATGATCGCGGTGACCGGGGCACGCAGCTCGTGGCTGACGTTGGCCAGGAACCGGCTTTTCGCCTCGCTGGCCGCACGCAGCTGCACCGACTTCTCGTCCAGCTCGGCGTAAAGCGCGACCACCCCGCGGTTCGTCTCCTCCAGCTCGTCGGAGAGCTGGTGGTAGAGCGCCATCACGCCGCGGTTGGTCTCCTCCAGTTCGGCGTTCAGCCGCGCCAGGTCGTCGCGCTGCGCCCGGACCTCGTCCAAGGCCGCGATGAGCTGCTGGTTCTGCACCGCCAGCTCGTCCAACGGGCTGCCCGGCACGTGCCGGGCCAGCCGGGCGCGGATCTCGTCCATCCGGGTCGGGGTCAGGACCGGCGCGCCAAGCGGCAGGCGTCGCACCATCCGGACCGTCGTGCCGGGACCGCCATCATCGACCTCCATCATGTCGACCAGGCGGCCGACCTGCTGCAACTGCTCGGCCAGGCGGGCTGCCCCGCCGCCGGCCGAGTGCGCCATTGTCACCTGGAGGCTTGGTACCCCATACAGCTCTGCCGTGAACGTCACGTCCGCGTGCGGCCCCTGCGCGAGCAGCACCCGGCCCACCTCACTCAGCGCGGTCGCCATCCGGGTCTGGTCCTGCGACTCCATGCCGACCGCGCGGGCCACCTCCCGGCCGAGCTGCCGGACCGTGAAGATGTCCTGCTCGACCCGCAGGCGCATGCGCATCAGCGGCTCCGGCGCGGTCATCGCAGCCGAGCCACGAGAACGCCGGCGTCGTCCCGGCGGGTGCCGGCGTCGCGCAGCACGGTGCCGGCGATCACCTCCGGCGAGCGGGTCAGCAGACCCGGGTACTCCGTGGGGTTCCAGCGGTCCACCACGCCGTCCGAGTGCATCACCACGACCGCCCCGGGGCGCAGGGGGTAGTCGTACTCCCGGACCTGCCGGCGCTGGTGCCCCGCGATGCCGGGGATCGAGATCATGCCGCGCCGGCTGCCGTCCGGGCCGAACACCGTGCCGGCGATGTTGCCCAGACCCGCGTACCGGACCAGGCCGGCCTCCGGATCGAGCTCGGCGACGGCCAGCGCCGCGCCGCGGGTGTGCCCGAGCGAACGGTGCAGCGCCTCCACCACCGCCGCCGGCGACCCGGCCGCGGTCTGCCGGAACACCCGGACCGCCTCGCGGGAGGCGGCCGCGGCCAGCCCACCGTGCCCCAGCCCGTCACAGACCAGCAACTGCCGCCGGCCGTCGGCCACGCGGGCGGCCACCGCGTCGCCGCTCACCGTCTCCCCGGTGATCGGCCGGGTCAGCCCGGCCGCCCAGGGCGCCGCCGGCGGCTTGTCCGGCCACACCTGCACGGCCAGCACCGTGCCTTTGCCCGGCAGCGAGTGCAGATCCCAGCGGCTGGCCTGGCGCAGGATCGCACCGAACCCGATGCCCAGGGTGCCGACCGTGGAGTGCCCGTCGCCGATCGCGCGTGGCACGTCGGCCATCCCGGGCCCGCTGTCGATCATGATGAGCTCGACGCCGGCCTCGTCCCCGGCGCGCACCGCGCGGACCAGGATGGTGCCCTGCTGCGCGTGTTTGACCAGGTTGCCGGCCGCCTCGGCGGCGACGATCGAGAGCTCGGCGATCCGCTGCTCCGGCATGGCCAGTTCGGTGGCGAGGCGTTCGGCGGTCCGGCGTACCGCCGAAGCCGTCCCGGCGGCCTCCACCCGGAACCAGACCCCCTCGTCGAGGAGTCCCTCGGGTACGGACACCACCGCTCCTTCAGTCATCGACACCACTTGGTCACGGTGATCGTCGTACCCTCGCCGGGCGCGGTCTCGATGGCGAACTCGTCGACCAGCCGGCGGGCGCCGCTCAGTCCCAGGCCGAGCCCGCCACCCGTGGTGTAGCCGTCGGTGAGCGCGAGCTCCAAGTCGGCGATACCCGGGCCCTGGTCAGCGAAAACGATCCGGATGCCGGATCGGAACTCGGTGCGCACCCGGGTCACCTCGACGGTGCCGCCACCACCGTAGACCAGGGTGTTGCGGGCCAGCTCGCTGGCCGCGGTGACCAGCTTGGTCTGGTCCACCAGGGATAGTTTGACCTCCACCGCGACGGTCCGCACCAACTGCCGGACGCGGACCACGTCCTGATCGGTGACGATCGGAAGCTGCCGGCTCTCCTCGTTCACGGCGCGGTTACCGCTGCCGAGTCGGCCTCATCCTCGTCGTCGTCGCTCAACTCGAACCCGGCCTCGAGCTCGGCGCGGCTGCGCGCCAGCATCGTGATGGCCAGCTCGACGTTGAGCGCGGTCCGGATCCCCGGCAGCGAGAGGCCCAGCTCGACCAGGGTGATCGCCACCGCCGGCCGCATACCGACCACCACGGTCTCGGCGTCCAGCACCCGGGACACCGACGCGATGGTGGCCAGCGTCCGGCCGACGAACGAGTCGACGATGTCCAGTGCGCTGATGTCGATGATCACGCCGTGGCAGCCGGTGGCCACGATCTTTTCCGCCAGGTCCTCCTGGAGCTGGAGGGCGACCTGGTCCTCCATGTCGATCTGGATGGAGACCAGCAGGATGTCGCCGATCTTCAGGACCGGGACGCGCTCCACGTCAGCGCTCCGTCCGCTTGGTCGCGACCACCCGGTAGCTGTTCTTCCCCAGCACGTAGCGCAGCGCGTCGGCCAGCGAGGCCTTGGTGGCGATGTCACCGAACTCGATGCCGAGCGCGACGATGGTCTGCGCGATCTGCGGCCGGATGCCGGAGATGATGCAGTCCGCGCCCATCAGGCGAGCGGCCACCACGGTCTTCAGGATGTGCTGCGCCACCTGGGTGTCGACCGCCGGGACGCCGGTGATGTCGATGATCGCGTGCGGCGAGCCGGTGTCGACCAGGGTCTGCAACAGCCGCTCCATCACCACCTGGGCGCGGGCCGAGTCGAGCGTGCCGACCAGCGGCACCGCGACCACGCCCTCCCACAGCTTCACCACCGGGGTGGAGAGCTCCAGCAGCTGCTCGGCCTGGTCGGCGATCAGCGCCTCGCGGACCCGCACGTACGTGTCGAAGGTGAACAGCGCGGCCCGGTCCACGAACGCGGTGAACGCGACGTAGTCCCGCAGGGTCTCCGCGTCGCCCGCGGCGTCGCCGAGCACGTCGAGGACCGCCTCCTTCAGCGCGAACACGCTGACCGCGGTCTCGGTCGCCGAGAAACCCTGCCGTGCCCGATTGCCGGACAGCTCGCTGAGCTGGGCCCGCAACTCGTCGGCCGCCTCGTCGGCGAGGTCCTGGACACCCGCGGCGAGTGCCACCTGGAAGCCCCTCTGCAATTCCCGGGTCTGACGCTCCAGCTCCGGACGCGTCATCCGGCCCTGCAAGCTGACTCCGACCAGCTCCGCCCATCGGGCGGTCAGCCCATCAGCGTGCTCCTTGAGCAGGTTCGCGAAGCGACCTGACTCGTCCGGACTCAGCGCCACCGCTGCCTCCCCCACCACACGCTCCGTGCGCAACGGCCGGACTTTACCATCAGGATGTCCATTAGTTGCTGTAGACCAACTAATGGGCGAGGTCAACCCCCGCTGGTCCCACCGCGCGCATCCCCCGGGTACTTGGAGTACCGTTCAGCAATAACAGGAGGGTCCCCGAATGTCCTTGACGGTGCAGACCGAACAGCGCGGCGACATGGTCGTCGTGTCGGTGGCCGGTGAGCTCGATATGGCCACCGCCCCGCAACTCCAGGACCAGATCAGCGATCTGCTGGAGAAAGGCCGGACCAGGCTGGTCTTCGATCTGGCCGAGGTCTCGTTCTGCGACTCCACCGGCCTGTCCGTTTTCGTCCGGGCCAAGAACAGCACCGACGACGCCGGCGGCACCGTCCGGCTGGCCGCACCGCAGCGTGGCGTGCTGCGCATCCTCGAGGTGAGCGGTCTGGTCGAGGTGCTGCACACGTACCCGACCGTGGATGAGGCGGTCAACGCGCAGGAGCCGGCGCTCGACTGATCCACCCGTTCGTTTCACGCGCGAGTTCCGGTCGGCGTAGTTTGTCGCCGACCGGCAGCGGGAACCCGTTGCCGGAGTGACCCTCGGCCCCCGGGAGTAACCCGTCGTGAAGAAGATGCTCCAAGGCTTCAAAGACTTCATCATGCGCGGCAACGTCGTCGACCTTGCCGTCGGTGTGGTGATAGGTACCGCGTTCACAGCGGTCGTCGCGAGCTTTACCAAGTCGTTCCTGGAGCCGCTGATCAAGTGGATCTCCGGCGGCACCGGCGAGCTGGCCGGCTCGTTGTCCCCCAAGAAGGGGATCGACTTTACCTACGCCGCCTTTCTCAACACGCTGATCACCTTCCTGTTGACCGCTGCGGTGCTCTACTTCCTGGTCGTCTTCCCGCTGAACAAGCTGGCCGAACGCCGCCAGCGCGGCGAGGAGCCGCCGCCGAAGGCCCCCAGCGAGGAGATCAAGCTGCTCACCGAGATCCGCGACGCGCTGGTCGCCCAGTCCCAGGCCGGCCGCCCCGCCCAGCAGGGCAACGTCTACGGCAGCGCGGTCGACGACATCCTCCAGCGCCGCCAGGAACCCCCGCGCTGACACAAGCCGAAAAGATCCGCCCTCCCGGCACGGTTCGAACAGATGTTCGATACAGTGCCGGGATGGAGCAGCGTAAGCACTGGTGGAACGGTAAATGGGGACGCCTCGCCCGGAAGGACGTCTACCTCCGCACCAACGGCGACCAGTGGTATGTCGAGCAGCGCGCCGGCGGCTCCGACGGCACGTCCCACTTTTTTGAGTACGACAGCGAGGACGCCGCCCTCGACATGGTCCGCGCCCTGCTCAACGGCCCGGACGAGTGGCGCGAGCTCTCCGTGCGCCCGCCGCGCTGATCAGGCCGCCCGCCGGTCCTCATGCCGAGCGGTGAGCGGCCCGGCCGGCGGCACCAGCCGCAGCCCCGGCCGGCGCGCCGCCGGCGCCTCGGGCTCCTCGTCGGCCGCGCCGTCGAAACGCCAGCCCGCGCCGACCCGCGCCCCCGGCGGCCGCACCGACCCGCCGGCGCCCCGGGACAACGCGACCACCAGCAGGTACCCGACGATCACGAAGCCGTGACCGACCAGCCGGGCGACATCCACCTGGCCGCTGGTCAGGTCGCTGACCGAGAGCAGCAGCAGCATCCCGACGAACGCGGTCAGCATCGGCACCAGCCCCACCGGCCGGGTCCGCCGCAGCGCGATGAAGAGGTATCCCGCGCCGACCGCCGCGTTCCACGCGGCCGACTCGTTCCACAGGTGCCCCGGCGCGGCGGACAACCCGAGGTGCACGTGCCCGGCCGCGGACGCCCCGCCGATCTGCGCCAGCCCCAGGATGATCTGCACCGCGCCGACCAGCGCGAGCGCCACATACAGCAGCATGGCGACCGGGAGGCGGCGCCGCGGCGCCTTCGCCGGCGCCGCCGGCAGGGCGGCAAGGATGGCGGCACTGAGATCCGGCACGTCCGGGACCTTTCCGGTACGCGTGAGCCGGTTCACCGCCGCGGCCGCGTCCAGCCAGGCCCGGCATCCCGCACAGCCGGCCAGGTGCTCGTCGACCAGCGGCCGGGTCACCGGGTCGTCCTCGCCGTCCAGCTGCGCCGACAGCATCTCGCGCCACTGCTCACACGCCATGCATCCATAGTCGCGCGAGATCGCCCGATGGTTCCCACCGTCTTTCCGCGCCCGGGACCGGACGTTCCCGCGCGCCGACTAGTCGACCGGCAGCTCCTGGCTGTGGCCGAGCAGCCGCCGCCGCTCCCGGAACGCCCGCAGGTTCGCCGTGTTGCCGCAGGTGCTGACGTCGTGCCAGACGCCGCTGTTGTTCCGCGAGGTGTCGAAGAACGCCGCCCGGCAGGCCATGTTGTGGCACAGCTTGAGCCGCGGCCAGATCCCGGCCTGCTGGGCGAGCAGCGCCTCGGCCCAGAGCGCGGAGGCCAGCCACCGGGTGCCCCGGCCGGTCGGCACCACCCGCACCCAGCCGGCCGCGTCCGGCGCCAGGCTGACCGCGACGTCGGCGGGTGGCAGCGAGCCGGGTGGCTCCTGGTTCGACCCGGCCAGCACCACCTGCTCGAACGCGGACCGCAGCCGGCGCAGCGAGCGCAGGTCGCCGGCCGAGAGCAGCAGCGTCGGAGCGGGCAGGCCGGACACCCGGGACCAGGCGCCCAGCGCGTCGGTCACCCACCACTGGGCGTCCTCGACGGCACCGAGCAGGTCCGGCCCGTACGACATCGCGGCGCGCGTGTTCAGCAACTCCTGGATGAGAGCGAAGCCTCCGGGCGCCTCGCGCACGCCGTGCCGGGCGCTCGCCTTCCACGACATAGCCGAAGACTACTTGACTCTTTTTTCGCCCCGGGCGGGTGGACGGCCCACATTCATCGGTGGACGGTTGTGAATGGGTAACTACACTGACCCGGCTGATCGACGAGGGAGGTCCCGGTGCGGAGAGTTCTGGCGTTCACGGTCGCCGCGGCGACGGCGCTGACGCTGGCCGCCGGCTGCGACTCCGGCTCGCCGAGCGCTCAGGGGACGCCTACTCCGGGCGTACCGAAAACTTCGGTGACCGCGCCCACCGCCACCGCCGCACCCTCCACGCCGCCCTCGCCCTCCGTGACCCCCACGCCTTCCGCGCCCGCGCGGAAGTTGAAGGTCGGCGCCAAAGGCGCCGACGTGCTGGCCCTGCAACAACGCCTGACCGAGCTGGGTTACTGGAACGGCAAGGCGGACGGCAAGTTCGGCGGGACCACGCAGCAGGCGATCTTCGCGCTCCAGAAAGCTGCCGGGATCGGCCGGGACGGCACCGTCGGCCCGAAAACCCGCAAGGCGCTGGACGCGGGCGTGCGGCCGAAAGCAAGGTCGACCAGCGGCCGG
Organism: Actinoplanes ianthinogenes; assembly: GCF_018324205.1. Classification (NCBI taxonomy): domain Bacteria; kingdom Bacillati; phylum Actinomycetota; class Actinomycetes; order Micromonosporales; family Micromonosporaceae; genus Actinoplanes; species Actinoplanes ianthinogenes. Next base: position 4,887,883 of record NZ_AP023356.1, on the reverse strand, counting down.
ACCGTCGAGATCAACCTGAAGCGGCAGCTGCTGATGCTGGTCGAGGACGGGCAGATCACCCAGATCTTCAACACCTCGACCGGGTCGAACGAGTATTACGAGTCGGAGGGCGAGACCCACCTGGCCCACACGCCGCCCGGCAAGTTCAAGGTGAGCCGGCAGATCGACGGCTGGCGGCACGCGCCGCTGGGCCTGCTCTGGCGCCCGAAATACTTCAACGGTGGGATCGCGGTGCACGGGGCGACCAGCGTCCCGCCCTACGCCGCCTCACACGGCTGCGCCCGGGTGTCGATCGCCGCGATGAACTGGATGTGGAACAACGACGCGCTGCCGCTGAAAACGAAGGTCTGGGTCTACTGACCGGGCCGGGCGACGCGGGCCGGGCAGGATCCGCTTCTCCGGGGGGAACGCCGCGTTGTACAGCTCCGCGCAGAGCACCACGCCCAGCCACGGCACCCATGGTCCGCTCAGCGTCACCGGCGCTCGCCGCCCGCGCATCCGCAGGGTCACCGCACAGTCGGCCGGCTCGCTGCGCACCTCGGTCAGGGACCCCAGCGACCACTGCCGCTCGCCCACCAGGATCCGCTGATCGGTGATCACCACGACCCGGCGCCCGTCCCCGGCCACGTCCGCCGGGAGCCACCCGTACTGCTTCTCCCCCGGCGACAACCGCACCGTCGGCGACACCGCCGCCGGCCGGCCACCCCGCTCCACCAGCGCGGCCAGCAGCATCATCGACCGGAACCCGGCCGTCAGCTGCTCGTCGTCCCACTCAGCCACCACACACACTCCGTTCCCGGACGCACCGGGCGGGCCCCATCCCCCCACGTCACGCCGCACTGACACTCGCACGCCACCCGCAACGTGACCAGCGAATACACACCCAAGAGTGCCGTTGAGACCGGTTTGGTCCCCCTGCCCCGGACGACCCGCTTACCCCAACCGAGTGCTCTTCTCGGCAGGCCACCAAGCACGCTCTCGCCCCGTCAGCCGTGTGGAGCCGCTTGCTCATCACCGCGGTGACCTGGTGTTTTCCTCGCAAACCCGGATTGCCGGAAAGCCACTCACGGCTTACGCCATCCCCGTCACGGCGACACTCGCCGGCGTGGGAGCCGCCGTGCTCCTGACGGTGTGACGCCTCACCTCGCGCCGGCCCGGGTGACCGGCACCGCCTCGCCGTGGATCTCCAGAACGGCCCGATCCCCCAGCGGCGCCGCCAGGTTCACCACCGCCGTACGAGACGCCCCGATCATGGCGCACACCTCGCCGCCGCCCCCGTGCCGCTGCTCCAGCACGATGACCACCACCGCCGTACCCGACTCGACCGCCTCAGCGGCATAGTCACTGCCGCACGGCTGATCCGCCGACGCCGGCGCCCCGATGAACGACACCGTCATCCGAGTCCCGCGAGCATCCAGCACGGCGGAGCCCACAGACAGCCCGTATCCCACGGCGGCAGAATCCCCCACCGCCCCGGCCCCTTGCCGGTCATGCCGAGCCAGCACCGCCGCCGCCGTCCGGCGCTGCTCCCCCCAGCTCTCCCCGGGACCCAGCCCCGGGGCAGCCCCACCGTCGTCCCCGGACTCACACCCGCCAAGGACCAACACCATCGCCACCGCGGCCAACCGCAACGCCCCACCCACCAGGCACCCCCTCGAACAGCAGGCCCCCGGCGCAGTGTCCATCAAACGTCCCGATGCGCGAAGCGCGAGACGAAAAGCCCCGGGGCGGTCCGCTCCCTGGCCGACAACCGCAACCCCCGCAACGCGGGGCGTCCGGGGGCTCGGCCCCCGGAGCAGACAAGACGACCGCCCCCGGTCCGCGCTTTCCGCGGACAGGGGGCGGCCAAGGTCGTGGGCCGCCAGGGACTCGAACCCTGAACCTATGGATTAAAAGTCCACAGCTCTGCCATTGAGCTAGCAGCCCATCCGGATGCCAGCCTACCCACCGCCATCCGTTCCGCAATCATGTACCCGCCGCGCCGCGACCGCCTCCGATTAACCGGCGCCCAAGTACTCCCGGACCTGCACCCGCCCCTGATGGATCCGAGACTTCACCGTCCCCTCCGGAATACCCAGGTGCTCGGCGATCTCCCGGTAGTCGAGCTGGCAGATGTCCCGCAGCACCACCGGCCCGACGAGGTCAGGATTGCGCGTCTCCAACCGGTCCAGAGCGTCCAGCAGGTCCAGCCGGGACCCGGCGATGACGCTGGTGGTACGAGCGTCCGGCACGTCGATCGGCGGCGCCTCGTGTGCCTGCTCGACCGCCCGCCGCTTCAGCGACCGGTACGTCTGCCGCGAGCTGTTCGCGATGATGACGTGCAACCACGTGCTGAACTTCGAGTCCCCCCGGAACTTGCCGATGTTCCGCGCCACCTGCAGCAGCACGTCCTGGCAGGCCTCCTCGGCGTCCTGATAGCAGGGCAGGAACCGGGCGCATCGCCGCAGCACCGACGGCTGGATCCGGCCGAGCAGGGCCTCCAGCGCGGCCCGGTCGCCGGCAGCCGCCCGCCGGCCGAGTTCTTCCTGGTCATCATCGCGCGCCATAGATCAACTTCCCCCGATGCAGTGACGTTCATAATACGAACGTGCCCGCACCAACTGTGATCGGTCGATACCGAGTTACCGGACGCCTCGGCTCCGGCGCGTTCGCCACCGTGTGGCTTGCCGAGGATGACGTCCTCGAGTCCCAGGTCGCGATCAAAGTGCTGGCCGACAATTGGGCGCACCACCCGGATGTCCGGGCCCGGTTCGAGCAGGAGGCCCAGGTGCTGCGCCGGGCCGACTCGGAACGGCTGGTCCGGGTGCACGACTTCGGCGAGCTCCCGGACGGCCGGCCCTACCAGGTGATGACCTACGCGGCCGGCGGCACCCTGGCCGACCGCCTGGTCGACGGGCCGATGCCGATCGGCGCCGCCCTGCGCACCGCCGGCGACATCGCGCAGGCGGTGACGATCCTGCACCAGTCCGGGGTGCTGCACCGCGACCTGAAGCCGTCGAATGTGCTCTTCGACACGGTCCGCGGCGACGAGCGGGTACTGGTCGCCGATCTGGGGCTGGCCAAGGAGATCGCGCAGGCCTCGGGGTTCACCGTGGTGGCCGGCACCCCGGGCTACATGGCCCCGGAGCAGAGCCTTCCCGGCGGCGGCCTGGACGTCCGCGTCGACGTGCACGCGATCGGCGCCCTGACCTACGAGATGCTGACCGGCAAGCCGCCCCGCCCCGGCGCGGTGACCCCGCCGTCGAAACTGCGCCCGGGGGTCTCGAAGCAGATCGACCGGGCCGTGCTGCGCGCCCTTGACCCGGACCGGGAGCGTCGCTGGCCCACCGCGGCCGCGTTCGCCGAGGCGCTGAGCATCTCCCCGAGCCGCCGGGTGAGCCGGTTCGCCGGGACGGCCGTGGGCTTGGCCGCGCTGGCCGTGGCCGGTGGTGCGGTGGTCCCGCAGGGCACCCCGCCCGGCTGGTACCGGGTCAGTTCCGCCGACGGCCCGGTCGCCGTCTCGGTCGCGGTGCCCGCGTCCTGGTCCCGCCACCTGCGCGACGGTGGCTGGGACCCGGCGTCGATCGCCCTGCCCGGCGGGAAGCAGCCCGGTCTCCAGGTCGGCGCCAACCTGACCGATCCGGCGGCCACCTCGCCCGCTGTTCTCGCCGGCACCAGCTACTGGATCCGGGAACCGGTCGGCGCCACTCTGCCCGTCCACAAGACCTGTGCCCGGCAGCCGGCTCGGAGGGTGGTCGCCGGTGGCCTGAGCGGCCAGGTGTGGCGCTGGACGGCTTGCGGCGGCACCGGCCTCTCGTACAGCGAGGTGCTCCTGCCCGGCCCCACCAGCGGTGTCTATCTACAGATCCGGCAGGACGGCGGCCCCGACCGCACCGACGACATCCTGCACACTCTCCGGCTGGGCTGACGCGTAGTCGCGTCAGTCCAGGCAGGGTCCGTCCCGCAGGGTCAGACCCAGGAATTCAATCTTCCCGTTCCGGGTCGAGAAGGTGTACAGGTGTAGCAGCCGGGCCACACCTTCTGCTCCTCGGCGTCCGCGTCGTCGAGCAGCCCGGTCTTGAGCGCCTTGGACCGCGGCATCCCCAGCTTCAGCTCACCGAACCCGTCCGGCCCGAGCAAGACCTTCCTAGCGGCGGGCCGGCTGGTGGTGGTCGCGGGCGGTGAGGAATCGGTAGCGACCGGCGTCGCGCTGCTCGCCACCGGACGCCCGCTCGCCACCGGCTCCGGTGACTGCGCCCCCACGGGCACCGCGTCGCCACCCACCCGCTGCGGCGAGGAAGCACACCCGCTCAGAATCGCCAGCCCAAGAACAACACCAACAATTTCTTTCGTACGCCGAATCATCGTCTTCCCCTTCACAAGTTTTCGGAACGGATGGTCACTCGTAGCAGCCGTGCTCGTCGTCTTCGAGACCGAGCTGGGTGACCTTCCCCTTGGCGAACATGAGCCGGTAGTGAATGCCGTCCTTGTCGCTCCGGTCCGCCCAGGCCCGCCCGTCGTCGTAGGTCTCCGTTCCATTGGCGTCCGTCTTGTACATGGCAATCGGTTCGAAATCTGCGTAGGCCGCCTTCACCTGCGCGATCGTGCTACCGATTCCGATGCCTTCCGGCGTGCGGACCTTGCCGTAACCCGGGATGAAGACCAGTCCCTGCTTACCGTTGAAGATCACCGCGTCCGCGGCGTCGTCAGTCGCGCCCTTGAGCGGGGCGGACCCGCACCCGTTGTGGTCCGGGCCGTCCCGGTAGGTGCCCAGCCGACCGGTCTTCTCGGCCTGCGCCACGGTCATCCCGATCTTCAGGGCACCGAACCGATCGGGCCCGAAGGTGTGCTGGCCGGCGACCGGCTCGTTGGTGGGGGTCGACTTCGTGCGGCTCGGCGTCGCCGCGGCCGAGGCCGCCGTCGCCGAGGGGCTGACGCTCGGCGTCGCCGCCGGGGCGGAGCTCGCCGCGACGACCCCACCGGCCGGCTCGGCCGCGCCACTCACGTGCTCGGGTGCATTCCCGCAAGCGGTGAGAACGGCCAGACCCGCTGCCATGACCGCCACCATTACCACTGTCGTGCGCCGCATTTCGTTCCTCATTCCCCAAAGCGTTCTGTGTCGCTGTCATATGGTGCGATGCGGCGTTCGCGACCTTGGTTCTGGGATTGATGTAACGGCTAGGTAACGACTAGGTGCCCTGTTCAGTCTCCGGCCACCTTGCGGACAGCTGGATCGGGAATCCTCATGATCCATGCAACGAACTTCGGGAATCGCCGCCCTCGTGGCTCTGACCACGCTGGCCGCCGGCACGCCGGCGTTCGCCTCCGAGCGGCCGGTCCGCGGGACCACCGCGAAGATCGAAACCCCGGCTCTGTACGACGACGACCTCGGTGGCAACGCCGACGCCGACGATCCCGCGATCTGGGTCAACCAGGCGAACAAGGCCCGCAGCCTGGTGATCGGCACCGCCAAGAACGGCGGCCTGCGGGTCTACGACCTCAGCGGGCGCGAGATCCAGTCGATCGCGACCCCGGACGGCGGGCGCTTCAACAACGTCGACCTGATCTCCGGCTTCAAGCTCGGCACCCAGCGCGTCGACCTGGCCGTCGTGACCGACCGCGGCCTGGACAAGCTGCGCATCTACCGGATCACCGCGGCCGGCCTGATCGACGTCACGTCGGCCGACGCGCCGCTGCTCTTCGCCAAGGACCAGGCCGAGGTCGAGGAGCAGGCCACCGGTTACGGCCTGGCCACCTATGACCGGTACGCCGTCGTCAGTCGCCGGCACAGCACCCGCCTGGGGATCTTCCGCCTGGAGGAGAGGCACGGCAAGGTCACCTACCGCACCTCGGACACCCTGGACCTGCCCAGCTCGTTCCGCCTGCCGAACGGCGGCACCTGGTCACCGTGCGAGGAGCCGGGCGAGGGCCCGCAGGTCGAGGGCATGGTGGTGGACGCCGAGGCCGGCGTGCTCTACGCCGCTCAGGAGGACGTCGCGCTCTGGAAGATCAACCTCCGGGGCGGCACGTTCGACAGCATCCCGCGGATCGTCGAGAAGGTTAAGGAGTACGGCATCCCGGCGACCTGGGACGCCGACGCCGAGGAGTGCGTCCTGGACGCCGCGAACGACCCCGGCTTCGGGGGCAGGATCACCGCCGACGTCGAGGGCGCCACGATCTACTCGACCGGCAAGCGAGACGGCTATCTGATCGTTTCCAGCCAGGGCGACAGCACGTTCTACGTCTACGACCGCCGCACCAACCGCCCGGTCACCCTCTTCGCCGTCACCGACGGCCCCGGCGTCGACGGCGTCCAGCACTCCGACGGTGCCGCCGCCACCTCGGTAGCCCTCCCCGGTTACCCGAAGGGCCTTCTGGTCCTCCACGACGGCGAGAACACCCCCGACGCCGGCCGCCCCAGCACCAACTTCAAGTTCGTCGACTGGCGCAGCCTCCACATCACCAAGATCTAACCCCTCTTTCCGTACGCCCAGCAGCTCCACAAACGCAAAAAGCCCCGCCCACCATGATCGGTGGGCGGGGCTCTTTCTTGTTTCCGGGCATAAAAAAGGAACGCCCACCCCCGAAAGGGTGGGCGTTCCATTCACGTTGAGTCCGGCGGCGTCCTACTCTCCCACACCCTCCCGAGTGCAGTACCATCGGCGCTGGAGGGCTTAGCTACCGGGTTCGGAATGTAACCGGGCGTTTCCCCTCCGCTATGACCACCGAAACAGCCATCAGCAGAACCAACCAGCAACCCAGGTGGCTGTTCACCAACCGGGGTGGTTGTTCGTTTGCTGTGAATCACACAGTGGACGCTAAGCATAAAATTTAGGGTGGTTAAGCCCTCGGCCTATTAGTACCGGTCAACTCAACACGTTACCGTGCTTACATCTCCGGCCTATCAACCCAATAGTCTCTTGGGGGCCTTACCCACTCAAAGGTGGTGGGATACCTCATCTCGAAGCGAGCTTCCCGCTTAGATGCTTTCAGCGGTTATCCCTTCCGAACGTAGCCAACCAGCCGTGCCCTTGGCAGAACAACTGGCACACCAGAGGTTCGTCCGTCCCGGTCCTCTCGTACTAGGGACAGCCCTTCTCAAGTATCCAACGCGCACGGCGGATAGGGACCGAACTGTCTCACGACGTTCTAAACCCAGCTCGCGTACCGCTTTAATGGGCGAACAGCCCAACCCTTGGGACCTGCTACAGCCCCAGGATGCGACGAGCCGACATCGAGGTGCCAAACCATCCCGTCGATATGGACTCTTGGGGAAGATCAGCCTGTTATCCCCGGGGTACCTTTTATCCGTTGAGCGACACCGCTTCCACACGCAAGTGCCGGATCACTAGTCCCGACTTTCGTCCCTGCTCGACCCGTCAGTCTCACAGTCAAGCTCCCTTGTGCACTTACACTCAACACCTGATTGCCAACCAGGCTGAGGGAACCTTTGGGCGCCTCCGTTACCCTTTAGGAGGCAACCGCCCCAGTTAAACTACCCACCAGACACTGTCCCTCGACCCGATCAGGGCCGCAAGTTAGATACCCAAACCCAACAGAGTGGTATTTCAACAACGACTCCACCCGAACTGGCGTCCGAGCTTCACAGTCTCCCACCTATCCTACACAATCGAATTCAGATACCAATGTCAAGCTATAGTAAAGGTCCCGGGGTCTTTCCGTCCTGCCGCGCGTAACGAGCATCTTTACTCGTACTGCAATTTCGCCGGGCCTGTGGTTGAGACAGTGGGGAAGTCGTTACGCCATTCGTGCAGGTCGGAACTTACCCGACAAGGAATTTCGCTACCTTAGGATGGTTATAGTTACCACCGCCGTTTACTGGCGCTTAAGTTCTCCGCTTCGCCCCGAAGAGCTAACAGGTCCCCTTAACGTTCCAGCACCGG